>CALEYW010000091.1 GCA_937927945.1 uncultured candidate division WPS-2 bacterium
GTGAGATGGAACGGCAGGTGAGCCATCACGGCCATCCACGCGAAGAGCCCGACTCAAAAGGCGGTCAAGGACAAGTGTCGGCTTGGATCGCGGCCCAAAGGCGAGGAAGGAGTGACAATCACGCTTCGACGATCATGGCCTTCCGGAACGGGCGCTTCTGCTGATGCTCGTGGTGGTCTGCGGCGCTTCCGCGCGGCATCGCTCGGCCCAGCGTCCAGTACCACCACACGACGATCGGCCCGAGGTACAGGGCGGTGATCGGCCAGACCGCGTTCATGATCGCCATATGCTGCGGGCGCCGAGACACATCGATGCCGATCAGGATCGCCGACCCGAAGCCGAGTATCAGCGAAGCGATCGCGAGCCCCTGAAGCCAGGCCGGCACGGTCATGGAATCAGGTTTGCGGAGTACCGCGCACGTTCGACGTGGTCGGGAGTCACGATTGCCGCGCCTTCCGCTACTGCCTGTTTTATCGCTTCAATCTCCAATAAAGACGACTTTGCCTTGCACCAAGAAAAAGCGGCTGGACACGCGCCTCCGCGGCTGTAGGCTAGATCCATGAAACGACTTATGAGCTCCGCATCGATCGTTGCCGCGCTGGTCTTCCCCGTCGCAGCTCTGGCCGACACCCAACCCTCTGCGACATCGGTCGGCGCGTCGACGCTCAGCGGGGTGGTCACCTCGATCGACGGCAAGTCGAGCTTGACGGTACGCGACAACCGCGGCTCGCTCGACAGCGTGACGCTGCACAAGGGCACGATCATCAATCCGACCGGATCGCAGCTCAAGCCGGGGACGCCGGTGACCATCGTCGGACACGCGGACGGCCGCGCGTACGATGCCGACACGATCAATGCACCCCTCGGTGCTGCGAATCGGTCGACCCGGGCCGCCGATGGAGGAGCTCCAGCAGAAGCACCTTTCCCGATGGACATTCCGTCAGGGACATTCCAGACCGGCGGGCCGAGTGCCGAAGGCGGCGGCTGACGCGGCTTCGCGATAGGAGAAACACGATGCGTCTTTTTGCACGGTCCATCTTCCATCCGAGCTCGCTGCTGTTCATGGCCGGCGTCGTCTGCGCTGCCGCCTCGATGTCGGCGAGCCTCGCGGACGCGCCGTTCCTTATCGAGAACAATACGGCCATGGCCAAGATGATGGCAGCGATGGACGTCAAACCGACGGGCGGCGCCGACAAAGACTTCGCCGCCGCGATGGTCCCGCACCATCAAGGCGCCGTGGACATGTCCATCACAATGCTGCGTTACGGCCACGACGAGCAGCTCAAGCGCCTTGCTCAGGAAGTCATCGTGACGCAGCAACAGGAGATCGCGGTGATGCAGGTTGCACTCGGGCAGCCGCTGCCAGCATCGGCGCCGGCGCCGACGCAGCCGGCTCCGATGCATTAGGAGCCAGTCATGAGGCGCATTGTCGTCTTGGCGTTGGCGGCCACCGCGGTCTTTAGCACGATCCGAGGCGCGCGCGTGGGACAGTCCCCCGGCACAGCCTCCGCTCCCGACGTTCCAGTTAGCCCCTAGGAATCCCGAGTCGCGGGTTGCACGCCCACCGACCAAGCGCCACTGAGCTCGCAGCCGATCCGGCTTCGTAGGCGTTATAGTGGGTTCAGCCGACGAGACGATCTCCGCCTCGTTGCCTGCGGAGGGCCGCTACTCCATGCGTGACGTGCACCCATTCACAAACACGGCAGCAGTACGTTCGAGCGATGTGATGGACCGCATCGCCGGTCCCGCGGCGATCCACGCTGCACCGCGATCGGCCGTGCGGATCGGGTCGGAGGCGCACAAGGAGCTCTTCTGCGGGACGTTCATCAGATCGCATCTCGACTACGAGCCTCGCGAGCTGCCCTGGCCGGTGCTCGACGACGTGTCGCTCGCTCGCCTTCGGGCCATCCCGATCTGGAGCATGGCCCTTCAGGTCGAGCTCAACGCGGGGCAGATGGTCACCGACTTTGCGGCGACGCTGCGCGATCCGTTGATTCGCGCCGCGGTCGCGCTGCAGGGTGCCGAGGAGAGCCGGCACGCCCGCATGGTCGGCACGCTCGTCGAGCGTTACGGATTGACCGCGACGACGCACCCGCCGGACCTTCCGCCCACCGAACGCGCCTTCATCGGCTTCGGCTATCGTGAGTGCATGGACTCGTTTCTCGGCTTCGGCGTCTTTCGGCTTGCGCGCGAAGCGCGGTTCTTGCCCGACGCGCTGGTGACGCAGTTCACGCGAGTGCTGGCCGAAGAGGCCCGGCACATCGTATTTTTCATCAATTGGATCGCGTACGAGCGGGTTCGCCGCGGCTATGGTTTCCCGCTTCTCCAGGCGGCGGCGACGGCGCGCGGATATGCCGGAGCGTTGATCGAGCTGGTTCGAAGCGGAGGTGACGCCAAGAACGGATCCGGCGTCTTCACCGACGGCGAGGCGTTCGCCGACTTGACGATGGCGAAATTCCTGGAGGCCGCTCTGGGCGAGAACGAGGCGCAGATGGCAGCGCTCGATGCGCGGTTGCTGCGCCCGCGCGTGCTGCCCGCGCTCGCCGCGCTCGCGCGGCGCGCGATCCGGACGAGCGAACGAATCGGCGCGGTCGTGCGCGGAGATGGACATGCCTGACGTAATGAAGACGCTGTTCGTGAACCCGCCGAGCTTCGAGGGCTTCGACGGCGGAGCGGGGTCGCGGTATCAAGCGCGCCGCGAAATTCGATCGTTCTGGTATCCCACGTGGCTCGCGCAACCAGCCGCGATGGTGGCGGGCAGCCGTCTGATCGACGCGCCGCCCGACGGGTTGACCGTCGAAGACGTCACCGCGATCGCAAAGGGCTATGAGCTCGTGATCGTGCATACGAGCACGCCGTCGTTTCCGAACGACGCAATGTTCGCCGCGCGGTTGAAGGAGGAATCGCCGCACCTCATGGTCGGCATGGTCGGCGCGCACGTCGGCGTGCTGCCGCTCGAGTCGATGAACGCCGCACCAGCGGTGGACTGGGTCGCCGTGGGCGAGTTCGACTACACGTGTCTCGACGTGGCTTCGCACAAACCGCTGAAGGACGTGCCCGGCATCGCGTATCGCGAGGGCGGGCGAGTCGCGTTCACGACGCCGCGGCCGGCGATCGAGGACATGGACGCGCTGCCGACCGTCGTCGACGTGTACAAGCGCGACTTGACCGTCGAAAACTACGCGATCGGCTACCTGCAGCACCCGTACGTGTCGCTGTACACAGGGCGCGGATGCCGCTCGAAGTGCACGTTCTGCCTGTGGCCTCAGACCCTCGGCGGCCATTCCTATCGCGTGCGGAGTCCCGATAGCGTCGAAGCCGAGATGACGCTCGCAAAGAAGTACTTCCCACAGGTACGTGAGTTTTTCTTCGACGACGACACGTTCACCGACAACCTGCCCCGTGCCGAAGAGATCGCGCGCCGGCTCGGACGGCTGGGATTGACGTGGTCGTGCAACGCCAAGGCAAACGTCCCCCGCAAGACGCTCGAGGTCTTGAAAGCGAACGGCCTGCGGCTGCTGCTGGTCGGATACGAATCCGGAAACCAGCAGATCCTCAACAACATCAAGAAGGGCATTCGCCTCGACATCGCGCGCGAGTTCTCCCGCAACGCCCGCGAACTTGGCATCACGATACACGGAACGTTCATTCTCGGACTTCCCGGGGAGACGCCGGAGACGATACGGGAGACGATACGCTACGCGTGCGAGATCGAGCCGGAGACGATCCAAGTCTCGCTTGCGGCGCCCTATCCCGGCACCGAGCTCTACCGCCAGGCACAAGAGCAGGGTTGGCTTCGGCTCGAGTCCGGCGACCTCGTCGACGAACATGGAGTCCAGACGGCAGCCCTAGGAGTTCGTCTGACTTGACGTTGCGCAGTTGCGGATTTGGGATGGCTTATG
>CALEYW010000092.1 GCA_937927945.1 uncultured candidate division WPS-2 bacterium
CACCAGTGCGTTTCACACACTAAGTATAGCACATTTACTAACACAGTAGTACTAGACGACTACGACGTCAGAGGCTACCCCGTAGCTGGCGGGCCTGCCCCTGACGTCGACGACGAGCTCGGCGCCATCCTACAGCTGGTCGCGGCGCTCCGGCTAGACGATCGCGCCATGATGCGGCCGTGGGTCCTGGCGTCTACGACGACGCCGGCGCGGAGCGCCCAAGGACGCCAACCCCGAAAACGGGATAAAAAGGATGAAGGCTTTTGCCCCTTGGGCACGCGCGGTTCCTGGTATCTCAGGGACGCTTCAACGAGGGCAATCATCTTGCGGAAGCGACCCGCGAAACAACGTACACGCTCATGCTGTATCTGCCGCGTGAAAACGCTCATCGCCCTGACCCTGATCATGGTCTGGCTCGCTCCGGCCGTCGGGAGCGCGGGAACCCTTCCACCAGGACTTTACGGAAATTCTTCAGGACGCGTGATCTACGTAGGCGTGGAAAACGAACAACCGGATCCCGCCGTGAATCAGTATTTCGATCCTCTCACGCAGCGCATTGGCGATCTAACCGGCACTGCTACGTTGTCGCTGCGAAAGGGCGTCAACGAGGAACGTCGGACCGTTCATGCACCAAACGGTACGGTCGCGGCTTCGTTCTACTACACGAGCACGCAGAAGCGTGCCACGATTATCCTGATCCATGGCAATGATGCCGAGACCCGGGAAATGGGGTTCATCATCCCCTATCTCGTGCTCAACGGCATCAACGTCATCAGTTACGATCAGCGCGGAACGGGGCAATCCTCGGGAAACTGGCAGCTCAACGGTCCAGTGCAACGCGCAAGCGACGTGGAGGCGATATACGACGCATTTAGGGAAGACCGGCATGTTGATGGAAAGCGGCTGGGGATTTGGGGGTTTAGCAACGGAGGCTGGACAGCACCGATCGTCGCTGCGCGGCGGCCCGTCGCCTTCATGATCCTCAAGAGCGCACCAGTTTTGAGCATCGCAAGCAACGTTGACTATGAGGTCACACAGAGAATGCACCGCGACCACTTCAGCGAGGCAGCGGTCTCTGCGGCTCTCGAAACCGTGCATACGGTAATTGCTGCGCTTTCCGGCCGCGCGTCATGGAACGCGGCCCTCCGGAGCTACGCTACCGCGAGCGCTCAGCCTTGGTTTCGAGACTCCGAGATGCCGCCAAATCTGCACTTTCCGATCCAGGGACCGATGGCGGATGGTTTGCGACGTGCGCTGCTCTACGATCCGGCAGACGCGTTGCAGCAGGTTCGGACGCCCACCCTCGCCCTTTACGGAGCACGCGATCGGAGTGTCGAGGTAGCTCACGCGTCCCGGACGCTGCGATTCGATTTCTCTCACGCCGGGATGCTCGACTTCACGATGCACGTCTACCAGGATGCAGGGCACACCTTGACCGTATCGGCGACGGGCTTTAACAATCAGCTCAGCCTGCCGCAGCGCCTGGCCCCAGGGTACCCGGCAGTCATGATTGACTGGTTGAATCGGCGCGGCTTTCTGCACTGACGCGGTGCGATCGCCAAGCCGGCGCGCTTGGACTACGTGCTCAAAGCGTCGCACGGTAAAGATGCCGGGCATGACCATGTAGCCCCTCAGTGGGGCTCGCGTCGCATTCAGTGCTCTCGCTTACAACCGATTGAGTACCGCGACGGCCGTTCGCGATACGAGTCGCCGACACTTGGGCACAGCGGCGGCAACGGGCTGATCTTCTACATCGCGCCGCCGGTGGTCGACATCAAGAACAACGCCGGCTTCGTCTCGACAATCTGTACGAACGCCGACGCGTGCGGAGACTACGCGATCGTCGTCCATAATTCGGGGGCAAGATGGTCGCCTGCGGCGACGTCAAACAAGCCAACCCGACCGGCCGATGCAGTAGCGGAACATGCGTTGTGCACGCGCCGGTTGCGTCCATGTACAAATGCTCGAGCCCGAAAGCGTACAGACGCTTGCGGGCTGGAGCGCGTAGCTCCGTTGGTCGTGTGGACGGTCTGCCCGCCGTTGCGTTGCCGGGGCCGCCCGCGGCACCGCCGCCGTTGGGGTTGTTGCCGGTCCCCGTCTCGACTTGCGGCCCGCTGCCGCGGGTCGTGGCGCTCTGCCGGTCCCGCCGAACGAGGCCGTGCGCGATCTGCCCTTCGACGACGTCGTACGGCCGAACGTTCAGCGCCGCGGCGAGGCGACTGGTGACGGCGACGCGGCCGGTACCAACGAGGCAGCCGGTGACAGCGACGGCGCAGGTGAGGGGAAGGCGCCGGGCGACGGTGACTCCGAAGGCGCCCCCTTCGGCGGCGTCGTTGCGAGCGGCACGACGCGGCACCCGCCCGTCGGCTGATCGTCGCCGAGGATGACCGGCAGGCGCGCCCCGCGGGGGATCGTCACGTCCTTGCCGTGGTGGAGAAATCCGTACGGACCCAGCACGTAGCCGACGAACGGGATCACGCCGAGGAAACCGGGGGCGTTCTGCGACGAGCCCGTCGCCGTTGCGCGCTGCGCTGCGGCCCAGTCGATCGTGACGCCGAGATGATCGCCGTTGGGCAGCACGATGAAGCGTGTCTCGAGCACGACATAGCCGCCGCGCCCGCCGCGGTCGGCGTGATGCGAGATCGCGACGACACCGTATCCGACGGTATTCGCGGGGACCTCGACGCCGCCCGGCGGGGTCGCGGCTTCGAACGTGCGGAATACGAAGGGGTCCCCGGCGCGCGCATGCGCCGTGTCGATGTCGCTCTCGAGGTAGATCGTGTCGCGCACGCACGACGGGGTGTCGGTAACGTACGCGCGCGACGGTGCCGGCGCGAGCGCGGCGACGAAACCGAACGCCAGCACGCCCAGGAGTCCGGGACGAAGAGATCCGATCGACTTCACACGCACAGAATGCTGACCTCGCTTCGAACCAACAAGCGTAGGAAGGTCGCGCCTTTACGCGATCGGTCTGCCCGAACGGGAGGTCCTCGCCGTTCGTTTGCCGCCACCGCGTATCGAAGCAATCTCCTGCCTCAGAGCAGCGTTTTCAGCGCGCAACGTTTCCGCTTCAACGTGAGCGTACGCGGTTGCAGCAGAAGCAGCGAGAGAAACGAGACTGCGCTCCTCATCAGGGTCGATGTCAGCGCCGTGTTCGTGCGCGCCGTAGAGAGCGATACTCGTCAATTGTCGACGAACCAAAATCGGCAATGCCAGCGTCGGTTCCGCGGCGCCCGTCGGCTTGTCTTGGCGTATCCACCGCAACTCGTGCATACGCAGCGCGGCGTGCTCAGCTTTGAGGTGAAGGACGAGCTGATCGTCCGAAGTGAGGACGTGGGCGTCCGAATCGGCCCAGCCGACAGCTGCTTCACGATGGAACGAGCCGTCCTGGCTCGCGTGAAACACTGCGGCGGAGGCAAGGCCGAGCGCGGCCGCCGACTCCTGCACGAGCATGTCGTTGATTGCCGACAGTGAGCCGGCGTGAAGCATGGCTGCGGACGTGCGAGCCAACTGTCGCTCTGCCAGATGGCGATGCCGGAAGAAGCCAGCGTCGACCCACCGCTCCGCTACGCGGTGGAGGCCTTTGACCCAGAATCCTAGCGCGAGCGCCGCCCCGATTTCCGCCACGAAGCCGAGTTGCGTCGCCTCCAGCTGCTTTCCGACAAACCAGTGGATGAGCGAGATGACGCCGACAATCAGCGTGGTGAGCGCACCGTACGCGATCGTACGACTGATGAAGAAGGTGAGGTCAAACACGCGGTAGCGGATGACCGCGTAGGTGACGGCGATGGGAACGCATGCCCCGAGCAGGATCGACAGGTCGTCGATCCAGATCGGATACGAGAATCGTGCACTCAGATGCAACCCGACCGAGACGATGCGCAGCACGAGCACGACCGGAAAGACGAGGATCCACGCAAGCCGGTGGCGCTCGTCACCTTTACTGCTCGCGTATGCACCGACGAGAACCATGGATGTGGCAAGATACACGAGAGCAATGGAGGCGCTCCACGCATCATTCACGGCTTGTTCGGGTAGACCGAGCTTGTCCGCGATAAACCAATAGATCCAATAACCGACGAAGAGCCCAACGAACACGTAGGCGACCCGTTCTGCGGTTCCACGCCAGCCGGGCGCGCGATCATTTGGAAATCGCACGGCGAAGACGAGGATCAGCGGAATCGACACGGCCGCCAGCAGAACGCTCGAATAGCCCGCGAATGCCGCTATCGCGTAAGAACCCGGCCAATACTCCCCGATGCTGAAATGGCGCGCGTTGGCACACCACAGATAAAAGCACCACGTCATCCGACTCGGCCGCAGCAGCACCAGGAGTGAGCCAAGGCTCAGAAAGAGCAACGCCACGGCCGCCTTTGCGACAAAGACGATTTTTCGCACGAGCGGCACTGGCACGGCCCTCGGCACTACGGTAATCGTTCTCGCGATCCCGTTGCGCACGACATGCAGCGTCGCCGGTTCTCTGCGAACGCTCAAGCGGTACGGGATCGGCGGAATCAGACGGTCGCCACGCGAGAGCCCCGCGGCGGCCGCTGCGGATCCAGGCGTGACATGATCGACGATCCAGTCGTTGTTGACGTTGAACCCCGTGCGTGGCGGCGGCACGAATAGCACGCTGGTAGCGCTGGCGGTAAAGACTAAGGACCAGACAGCAATCAGCGTGACGATGGAGATGCGAACGGCACGGTGTGCTCGAGGCGCCGCCGAGCGTTGCGTCGACAAGACAGCCCTTCCTTTCAGCACGGTGCGCGACACGTATTCCTCGGATGTGCTTACCTCTCTTCCGTATTATCCGAGAAGGGTACGTGCGGCTGCATACACCGCGGTTGCTTATAGTGTAGACAAGCCCGCGTCGCGGCTCTCTTCGTAAGGCGTCTATTTCGACACGTTTCTCATCGGAGGCCGGTCCCTCGCAAATCAGTGATTCTCGGGGCCAGGCAGGCTGTTTGTGAGACACTTTTTCTCGACGGAGACCGAAATGGACGGTGTTGTTCTAGGCTAGCCGGTTTTCTGGTTCTCAACTATATTGGCCGTTCTCAGCTAGGTGCGGCATTTTGTCACGGGAGGGCGACTTTGACAGCCCGGGCCGAGCAACGCACGCGTAAAGCGCAGTATGATGCGGCGAACGGAACGGCCGCGGGGCTACGCTGCAGGGCGAGGCTACGTACGGCGCTGAGTCGATAGGCGACGTAGCTATCGCGTCGAACTTATTGCACGTTCGCGGTGCTTTGCGCGGCGGTTTGGCTGCTCGACATGAACGCCAGTTGTTCACAGCGTTCGATTGGTTCGCTGCGGGACGCGCTCGAGGCCGCGCGCGACGCCTGCGCGGCGAACGCTTCCGCACGAGGCGTGGACATAGAAATCGACGGCGCACCTGCTGTCGCCGTGGCAATCGATGGAGACCGGCTCACGCTGGTCCTAGTGAACCTGATCGATAACGCCGTAAAACACGGTCGCGCCGGTGGCGGCGTTTTTGTTGGCGTCGATGTGGAGGATAAAAGCTTCGTGCGAGTGACGGTCGACGATGACGGGCCGGGGATCGCGCCCGCTGACCGAGATCGAGTTTTCGCGTTCGGTGAGCGCGCAGTAACAGTGGCGAAGGGAACCGGCATCGGCCTCGCATTTGCCCGGCTGTTGCTTGAGCGCGCCGGCGGGCACATGGCACTCGAAGAATCGTCACGTGGCGGTGCGCGTTTTGTGCTCAGTGTTCCACGCGTCTGAACCGGTACGCTGTTCACAGGAACGCGGCGGCCTCGGATTCGAGCAGCTGACACACAGGGCCGTCGCAGCGGTCACTTGTCGTGTGCGGCAGCTGCCAAAATGAGATTTGAGATCTCTCGCGGATGGCTAACGAGAGACAGGTGACCGGCATCAAGCTCAATCGATGCCGCCTTCATGCGCGCAGCCAGATAGCGCTCTAATTCAGGGTTCATTGACCGATCGTGTCTCGACACCGCGTACCAAGAGGGTTTGGATCGCCAGGCGGCGACTGTCGTCTTCGCGGTAGGAAACAACGTGGCGGCAATCGGCGCTTGAACCGCGTATAACGCATGCGCTCTGACCGGAACCACGCCATTTGCGAAATCGTTTAGGAAAGCGTTCTCGCTCAGCTGTTCAAAAGCACCTGACTTCACGATGCCAGCACTTGCAGGCGGTGTTGGAAATCTTTTGGCGAGTGCGATATAGTCCTCGCCTGCATCGGGCGCGCGAGCTGCCACATAGACCAGAGCGGAGACGTTGGGGGCGACGCCGGCTTCGGTGATGACCATTCCTCCGTAAGAATGGGCCACGAGCACGGTCGGCCCGTCCTGCATCGCGAGCGCGCGGCGCGTGGCCGCGATGTCGTCCGTAAGCGAGGTCAGCGGATTCTGAACTGCGGTCACCCGCATGCCGGAAGCCTGAAGGCGAACGATAACCTCAGACCAGCTCGATCCATCGGCGTAGGCGCCATGAACCAACACGATATTGCGAACGCGGAAGGCGGCTCGAGCATCTGTGCGGATACCGAGCAGCGGAGCGGCTACTCCCGCCGCAACGGCGGTCGAGAATGTGCGACGGTCAATCATGACACTCGTGCTTCGACGTCGGATCACCGTCTCGCTACCGGGTTCATCGTGCGTGCGCTGCACTGGGTCCCGTTGGCGAAGGTCGCGGAATCGACCCTGCACGCGTCTGCATCCTTCGGCATGAGGACGAACGTGTGGTCTATCGTTACCCTCGCCGACTTTCCGTGATTGGGGCAGTTGTCATCCAACACTTCAATAATCGGCGCGAGAATCGACTGCGCCGGTTAGATGCCGAGAGTGCGGAAGCGGCGCGGCGAGAGCAATATCAGCATACGGAAGATTTGCGCCGTCGTGATATCGAGCGAGCGGCAAGCGAATTGCACGATCGTCACATTGCCGCTCGAGAGCAGATGATTCAGATTCTCGCTACATACGAGCGCTATATGCAAATTGCTCGAGATAGCCCCACACGAAGATATTTCGTCACAGATGGAGACGGCAACCGTTCTCGTCGAGCGGGCCTTTTTCGAGCGAACAGACGGCATGGACAAGTTACTACGCGAACAGCGAGATGCGGCGGAGTTCGCCGGCGAACTGGAACTCGCGATAAGGACCGCCAAAGTCGCGTCCAGTCAACAAAACTGGGACAAGGTTAAGGTCTTGAAGAAGTCGCCGCGAGCCGTGGACGCTGCGGAGTACAAGCGGACTGGCAGCGCGCGGGCCGAGCAGCTCGAGACGAACTATCAGGTGATCCAGGAAAACGCGACAGACCCGGCACGCGTGTTAGCGGAAGCCCGGCGGACGCTGGGCGACGTGAGGCCGCCCCTTTCCCCAACTGGAGCGGGCGTCTGACTCCGACCAGTCGGGTGATCCCTAGCGGATTTCCGACGCCCGATGCGCTACCTCCATTCACCACCTCCAGCGGATCATGCGTTCCGATTTCCCTCACGGGGCCCGGCTTCGTGCGGTACCGGCGCTGACTGTTAATCAGCGGGTCGTTGGTTCGAGTCCAACTCGGCAGCCAATCATGCGAGGCTGCGTGTATACGCGGCCTCGTTTTTTCTTTACGATGTCGTCGGTTGGCGGAGCACGGAGTCACGATTCTGCTGATCGAACACATCCTGCGGCTCGCGGCGAGGATCTGCGGCCGGGCTTCCCTGATGCAGCTCCGTTGATAGAAGGAGGGTCCTCTGTTGCGTTCGATCACCTGGCGTCTGGGCGCGCTTGCGCTGGGACTTGCCGTTACCCTCACCGCGGCCCCGCCGCGTTCGGCGGGTGCGGCAAATGAACCGTACCTCATCGGTGCCACCGTGTCCGAGAGCGGTCCAGGCTCGTCGCTGGGCCGCCCTGAGGCCGACAGCATGCAGATGGCGGTCGACGAGATCAACAAAGCCGGCGGCGTGAACGGCCACCCGCTGCAAATCACGATTCTCGACGACGAATCGAATCCGACGACGGCCGTCAACAACGTGCGCAGGCTGCTCGACGCGCACCCGATAGCGCTGCTCGGCTCGTCGCTGACGCAAACGTCGCTCGCGATGGTGCCGCTCGCAAACCAGGCGCAGATTCCGATGATCTCGTTCGCGTCGAGCGCGCAGGTAATCCAGCCGGTCTCCGACCGCAAATGGATCTTCAAGATGCCGATCACCGACTTCCACACGGCGCAGACAATGCAGGAGTTCATGAAGAAGAGGGGCTGGACGAAAGTCGGCGTGATCTATCGCAACGACGACTACGGCAAGACGGGCCTCGGGCACTTCCAGGATGCTGGGAAGAGGGCGGGATTCGATGTCGTCGACGTTGAGCCGATCGCCGCCAACGCAAGTGACGCGACGACGCAGCTGACGCATCTCAAGGCCGCAAATCCACAGGCGATTGTCGCCTGGACGTCGCTGCCCAGTGCCGCGGTGATCCTCAAGGGTTATCGGGAGCTGAGCATGCAGACGCCGCTGCTGTATTCGGACGGCGCCGCGACCGGCGTGTTCGTCGCCCAAGCCGGGACGGCGCTCAACGGCGCCTATATCGCGTCGACCAAGATCAATGTCGCGGGCACCGTGCCCAAGGACGATCCGCAGCGGAAAATTCTCGACCACTACATCGCGTCGTTCACGCAGCTGTATCCGAAGGACGCGCCGGTCAGCATCTTCGGCGGCTTCGGCTACGACGGCGTCTACGTGATGGCGCGGGCGATCAAGGATGCGAAGTCCACGAACGCCGGGCTGCTCCGCGATGCGCTCGAGCATGTTACCTACACCGGCGTCTCCGGGACGTACCGGATGTCGGGCGCCGATCACAACGGGCTCTCGACCTTCTCGATCGTGGTCACGCAGATCGAGAACGGGAAATTCACGGTCGCGAAGTGATGACGCGGGACCGCTGAGCCTCACCGACATGGAGGGCACGGCAAGTTCTAAGGCATGCGGATGATGAGTTGGTGGCGAGCGGTCACGCCGAGTTGGCCGCGATCCATGCCGTGCGCGACGCGGTCGCTGTAATAGACGAGCAAGATCCCTTCGCTGTGAGTGACCGTCTCTGCGAGCACGGCCTTGCCTTGTGCGGTGACGGCGATCAAGATCTGCCGGCCGTCCGTTTTGTGCGGGCGACGCGTCACGTAGCCGCGCTATTCGAGCGCGGCTACGATAGCCTTGAGCGATTGCGGACGGACGTGCTCCTTTGCCGCAAGCATCCGCTGCGTCTGCGGCCCATCGTCGCATCACGGCCGCCAGCCACGACGTACGTTGCGCGCGTGAGTCTGGACCGCGAGTTCACGGCCGCCGAGCGGCAGCGGCTTCGCTCGGCACTTCCGAACCTCGAACGGCTCGCCGACGTACCGTGAAGCGCTCGGTGCCTCAGACGCCTCGCATCGCATCTCAATGCGAAGAAAGGTCATCGCAATGCCTGTGACCACACTCGATCCTAAATCCGCTCTCGTCGTCATCGACATTCAAAAAGGGATCCTCGCGAGGCCGGCGGTCCACCCGGTACAAGCGGTGGTCGCCAACGTGGTGAAGCTCGTCGATGCTTTTCGCGCGAGAAACTTGCCGGTCGTTCTGGTTCGCGTCGGGTGGTCCGCGGACATGAGTGATGCGATCAAGACGCGCGTCCAAGTCGCCCCGCCTATCACGTCGGTGCCGCCCGGCTTTAGCGACTATGCCGAGGCGCTCCACGCCGATCCGGCGCGCGACATCTTGGTTTTGAAGCACCAGTGGGGGGCCTTCTATGGAACGGACCTCGAACTCCAGCTCCGTCGTCGTGGCGTGACCAACATCGTGCTGTGCGGAATCGCCACGAGTATCGGCGTCGAGTCGACGGCACGCAATGCATTCGAGCGTGCATACAACCTTACGTTTGCGGCGGATGCGATGACCGATGTGAATGTCGAAGCCCATGAGCGGGCACTGAGCATCATCTTTCCACGCATCGGCGAGGTCGGCTCGACCGACGAGATCGTCGCGAAACTGTAAGCGGCAGAACGCGATCGAGTTCGGACATTGCATTCGACCCTTACCGGACCACGCCGTCGTGGAAGCTCGGAACCGCCGAGGTCCGCGCCATCGTGGTCGGCCGTGCCGGGCTGCGCGCCGAGTCAGGTGCGCTTTCTGCCGTTCTCTGGTCCGTCGTTTCAAGATCATTTGGTCCCCGGCGGCGAACATTTTCCCATGGTTGATGCCGATGACATTCCAGCACGTGAAAAAGCAGCAGAGAAGATCATCGAGTCCCTTGAACGACGCGCCTCCGAGCCCTTGGACACGCTTGCGGCCGACGCGTATCAGCGATTCGTTGAGGCCGTTTACGTCTTGATCCACGCTGAATTGGGCGGCGATGAGTCACAGATCGGGGTCCCTCGCCGGTCCGGCGACGGAGATTTCGGCCACGGCATGGATTACAAGCCGAGAGGCGACGCGGGCATCATGCAATTCGTGGTCACAATTGCGCGAGGACCGGCGCGAGGGCGACGCTGATCGGGACGCTATCCGTGGCGGACTACGCCGGCAACGACGGCCGCCTATGACGCCCTTCGCGCGCCGCGGCTAAAGTCCCGCGATAAATTCATTCCAGGGCGTGCATACGAGCGTCGCGGTGCCGCGTGCCCGTATCCGCGGATGATCATCGCAGCACGTTCGAGCTGCTTGAGATCTTCGCTTTCGACGAGGTCGAGCGCGTCGTACCGTCCGAGCGTCGCGAAGCTTTGTCTCCACGTCACGTGCGGACACTGGCGCTTGATCTCCGCGGAGACCGTCTCCGCAAGTTTCTTGAAGTCTTTGGGATCGGTAACGGCCTACGGCGAGAATCGGCTCAGAATCGCATACGTTGCCATCTTTCCTCCCTGCTGAAGCTCATCCGCTTCTCCGAGCTTCAGCGTCTGATCATCCTCCGAGGCGAGTGAAGAACCTATGAACGGCCGCGGTTGATGTTCGGTGGTCGATATATCGCTCTGCAGGCAAGCAGCATTGCAGGAGCGAGCTTCTCGTCGCTGCTCGACGTCACGATGACGCGGGGTCCTGATGCGGCGGCGAACTGTAACTCCGACTTCGCGGAGGCGCCGAACGAGCTGCGCTGCGCGCAGATCGCGCAGTTCGTTCCATGCGGTGGCTGTGCGAACACGACGACCTGCTCGGAACGGGTGGAGCCGCCTGTGGGCGCGCGGCCCGCGGACGCCGCGCGGGCTGCGCATCGGGCGCGGCCGCCCCGGCGGACAGGTTGGCCGGCGCGGCGAAGCGCGCCGGATGGATGGCCTTGAAAGCCTCAGCGACGACGAGCTTCGGGTCCAACTTAGCCACGCGAGGGCTGCATCAGACCGAGCGGAAGTGCAGTTGTCGGCTATCGAGGACGACGGCAACCTGCGTCCGGGAGTGCGCGACGAGCTCGGCAAGACAGCGAGTGCGCTGGAAGAGCTCGTCTCGGCCCTGAGCGCCGAAATTACGCGACGGCGGACCTCTCCCAGTTAGAGCAGCAGATACTTTCCCGAGCCGTCCTTCGGCTTCGAGTGCAGGTAGATCGACGCGCGATCGACGCGTGCCCGAGCGTGTCGCGAACCAGCGAGATCGACGCGCCGGCGTCGAGCGCGTGCGACGAGTGCGCGTTGCCACAGCCAATGCGGCGACACCGGTTTCGCGATCTTCGCGCGGCGGCGACGCGGTCGAAGCCGGCCGAATCGTCGGCGGTGAGGTCCGCCACCGTCGGAATCCCGGCATCCGTGGGGCTCTCCACGGGTCCATCGTACCACGAACGATTCCTGGCGAGGCTTACCAGGCGGCTGCGACGGGCACGGTTCACCATGGACGAGGTAGGCGAGATCGACGTCGACGCGCTTCGCGCGGTGCTCGAGGTCGACGAGGGTCCGCCGATTGGCGAGATCCTCATACTGACGCACTGCATCGTCTGCATGATGGTGCGAAACGTGATGCGCGCGAACTGACCGCGCGCTTACCCTGCGTCGTCGCCCTCCTGCATTTCAACAGTGTTTCATCCGTTGATTCGCGCACGCCAGGGAGCGTGGCAGCGTCACCATACGGACGTCCGCTTTAAAAAATGAGCGTCCGCATCACGAAAGGACGCACGCGCGGGCCATACCGGGCGGTGCTATAGTAGCAGCACAATTCCCGAAGCGGAGGTGCCGAGATGCTTGCGAACGAGTACTACTCCGAAGAGGCACACGGACCGCACGAGGTCTTCGAGTTAGGCGACTACGTGCTCGAAGGCGGCGAGACGCTGTCGAACGCGAAGCTGCTCTACAAGACGCACGGCACCCTGAGCGCCGCCAAAGACAACGCGATCCTGTTCCCGCACATGTGGTCCGGAACCCCGAAGGCGATGGAGATCTTCATCGGCGCGGGCCGGCCGCTCGACCCGTCCAAGTACTTCATCATCCTTCCCGGACAGTTCGCGAACGGGTTCTCGTCCTCACCGAGCAACATGCCGCCGCCATACGACATGGGCGCATTTCCGAACGTCACGATCGGCGATGACGTGCAGGCGCAGCACCGCCTGCTCACCGAGCGCTACGGCATCGAGCGCCTGGAGTTGGTCCTGGGCTGGTCGATGGGCGCGGAGCAAACGTACGAGTGGGCCGTACGGTATCCCGACATGGTCAAGCGCGCGCTGCCGTTTGCCGGCACGGCGAAGACGACGCCGCACGACTACCTGTGGGTGCGCATGCACGAGAACGCGATCAAGTCCGATCCGGCCTGGAACGGCGGCTTCTATACCGAGCCGCACGCCGTCCGCGTCGGCTTGCTGCGGCACGCCGAGGCGTGGTCAGTGATGGGTGTCAGCCAGGAGTTCTACCGAAGAGAGGCATGGCGGGAAGTCGGGTACTCGTCGACCGAGGACTTCGTGCATCGGTTCTGGGAGGCGTACTTCCTCCCGATGGATCCGAACGACCTGATCTGGATGGGCTGGAAGTGGCGGCACGGCGACGTGAGCCTCCACACGAACGGGGATCTCGCCGCGGCGCTCGGCCGAATCAAGGCCAAAACGTACGTCGTCCCGTTTTCCCGCGACATGTTCTTCCCGCCCGAGGACTGCGAAGCGGAGCAGAAGCTGATCCCGGGCAGCACGTTCCGCGTCGTCGACAGCCTGTGGGCGCACTTCGCCATGTTCTGCATGACGCCCAACGAGAAGGAGCAGATCGACCGCTGCATCGCCGATCTCCTCGCGGAAAAGGTGTGACCGGGCACGGACTCCAGGAGCGTAAACGGAGCTCACGCTCTCTGCCCAGCGGCCTCACTCATGCCGTCACCAAGCAGTACCGCACCACGCCGCTGCGTGCCTTGGCGTTGCACCCGCCGTACTTCCACGGCGGAAGCGCTCCAACGCTCGATGCCGTCGTCCAGCACTACAACGCTGTACTGGCTTTGGGACTTGACGCCACAGCCACGGCAAGCACTCACCGTAAACCTGCAAACGCTCTAGCGTCCGCCGCCGAACGATACGCGCAATCCAAACAAGAGGGAGCGTACGATTCACCGCATGCCAGGTGCCACGGTCCGACGGCTGCCGCTCCGTCGGTGCGCAGCCGAGGGGCGCTTGTCAACAAAAGCGAGATCCCCTCGTCGTCCGCCGGCCTGTAGGACGACCGGTCGAGCGCCGGCTCGGTGTCAACTAAATTGTCGGTCTCACCGGGAGGTGTGTTGTTCTTACGGGGAAGCGCAATTGACAACTCCGGCCAGCGAGTTCAATGTGGACGGCGTTGCCTTGTTAGTCTCCGGGAGAGAGAGTACAATTATTCCCTCACGGCGCCGATTGCTGTTCGCGCACCTCACGCAACGAGTCAGGCTTGAATCATTGTCCTTCGGAACCGTGATGTCGAAGGGAGCAGCGCATGGCCATCGATTTCACGTTGAGCAATCAACAACAGGAGTTGCGCGATAATGCTCGGGACTTCGCGCAATCCGTACTGGCCCCACTCGTCAGGGACGCAGATGCAACGCCGGATCCGCACGAGGCTTTCGTGAAGACGAAGCCCGCGTATGTGGAGGCGTACAAGCGCGGTCTGGCCATGGGCTTTCTTCCAAAAGAGTACGGAGGCGGCAGCGTCGGCAACCTCGACCTGCAACTCGTCGCGGAGGAAGTCTGCGCGGTAGACCCGGGATTTGCGACGACCATTCTCGTGAATGGTCTGGGCTTGATGAACGTCGTGTGGTTCGGGACCGAAGCCGAGAAAGAACGATGGCTCAGACCGGCTACAAGCGATCCGGCGGGCGAATACCTCGCCGGTTGGGTCGTTAGCGAGGCTGCCGGTCTACCCGGCGGCACGGCCAACTTCGACGCGCCGCAGGCTCACCCGGTCGGCATGGGCCTCGTTGCGGAGCATCGAGACCGCGAATACGTCGTCAACGGTCGCAAGTATTGGCCGTGTAACGCCGCAGGTTGGGATAGACAGGGCGCACACGTCAATGTGTGCGTCGTGCGGACGGATCCGGCGAAAGGCGGGAGAGTAGGCCTCAGCGCGATGATCATACCGCGAGGTACCCCGGGCTTCCGCGTCGAGAAGGTCATCGACAAGATGGGGCACCGGCTGTGCTCGAATGCGTCGCTCGTCTTCGAAGAAGTGCACGTACCGGAGGAAAACGTGATCTCCGGCACGCTCGGGAACGGAGACCTCGTCATCAGCAAGGCCTTTACATGGTCGGGCCCGGTTGCCGCAATTGCGGCGGTCGGCGTCGCACGCGCGGCGTATGAATACACCCTCGAATGGGCAAAGGGGCACACCGGCGGCGGCGCGCGGCCGATCATGCAGCATCAGCATGTCGGCTACCTTCTCTCCGATGTTGCGATGAAGATCGAGGCGGCGCGATATCTATCGTGGAAGGCAGCTCACTACTTAGACCTCTACGACAGTGAGGGACACGTGCCCGGCGCGTGGTCGAAGATCTACGGTGGTGAGATGTGCGTCGATGTCGTGTCGACATGCATGCGCATCATGGGCGTAAACAGCTACGATCGCAGTCATCCGCTCGAGAAATACATGCGCGAGGCGCTGTGCTTCCCAATCTATGATGCGGGAAATATCGGCATGCAGCGCCGGAAGATTCATGGCGTGATGGCGGACGATTCCTTCGATCCGCGGGCGTTCCTGGAAAATAAGAAGATGGCCTTTTCGAAGGAGATGGAAGGCATCGATACGTCTCCGAACATGCCGGAACTCGCAGGTGTTCGATAATCTGATTCGTCTCCGAGTCTAACTGCGGACACGGTGCAATGGGGCCGCGTCCAAGTGGCGCGTCTCGTCGCCTACGGCCGCTCAGGCGTCTCCGAAAATCATGGGTATCGGACCGATTTCGGCGGTGCAGAAAGCGCTGCACAAGGTTGGGCTTACGGTCGACCAAATGGACGTGATCGAGTCGAACGAGGCCTTCGCCGCTCAGGCGTGCGGTGTTGCGAGCGCCGACGCGCGCGGCGTCGCGATAGCGGTGCTGTCGTCGCTCGAAGTCGGGATCGATGCGGATCGCCTGACGCTCGTGCTCGTCAATCTCATCGACAACGCCGTGAAGCACGGTCGGGCGGGCGGCGCCGTCTTTGTCGGTGTCGATGTGAGCGATCGACGGTTCGCGCGCCTCACGGTCGACGACGACGGGCCGGGGATCGGGACAGCCGACCGCGAGCGCGTCTTCGCAATCGGCGAGCGTGGTGGCGGGCGCGTCGATCTTGAAAAGTCACCGCTCGGAGGCGCGCCTTTCGTCTCGATGGTGCCGCGCGCTTGACCGCGTCGACACGCCGCACTTCGACCTCGTGTCCGCCCTCGACGACCGGGCAGCGACGGGGCGAAGGGAGGCGGTATCGGCCCGGCCGTGGTCCCGTTGAACTCCCAAAGCCCTGCCCGCCGGGTGCGCCGATCGATCTTGGCAGCGCCCCATGTAAGCGTTGCGTAAGTGGTTGGCCCTACGGTCGCGTTGTATGGATGCGCGGTTCTGCATGTGCGGGCACACCGATCAAAGTCACGACGAGCGTGGGGGATGTCGCGTGCCGGCCCTGGGCGTGACGAATCGCTTGTGCTGGTGCCGCCTAGATCGTAAGACCGTCCGCCGCGGCGAAGACCACTACGAACGGATTGCGGAGCAGCTCCGGAGCACTGGCGGGCGCAGGGAGCGGCTGGACGGCGAGTAAGAACGGGTGTTCGGCCGCCTGCGGTCACGCCGCGAAGCGCGGTTCGGCCACGGCGAGAATCGGCCGGCCTGGGCGGAGCAGCGCGGAGGGCGCCGGCGAAACCTCGCCGTCCGGCACCCGTAGGCGCCAGCGCCGCGCGATCGTCGCGAGCACCAGCGCGCCTTCGGTACGCGCGAACGCCTCACCGATGCACAGCTTTGCCCCGCCGCCGAAGGGGAAGAACGCGAACCTCGGGGGCGGCGTGTCGTCCCAGCGCTCGGGGCGGAATGCGAGCGGATCGGCGAAGTAGCGCGGATTGCGGTGCGTGACGAACGGACTCACGAAGACGCTCGCGCCGCGCGGGAGACGATACTCCCCGACGTCGACGGTGGTGATCGGGCGGCGGGCGAACGCGGCCGCCGGCGGATAGAGCCGCAGCGCCTCCGCGAAGACGTTGGCCGTGTAGCGGAGCCGCGGCACATCCTCGATCGTCGCATCGCGTTCGCCGAGGACGGCGTCGAGCTCTGCGTGCAGGCGTGCCTCCGCCCGCGGACTGCGAGCGAGCAGATACCATGCCCAAGTCAACGCGCTCGACGTGGTCTCGTGTCCCGCAAGGACGAACGTGATCAGCTCGTTGCGAACATCGACGTCGCTCAGTGCGGCGCCCGTCTCGTCCTGAGCGGCGAGCAACGTCGAGAGTAAGTCGTCGCCGTCCTCACCCGAAGCGCGGCGAAGCGCGACGATCGGATCGACGACGCGTTCCAGCTGCGCACGTTCGCGTCCGAAGACGAGTCGCACGTGCTGCGGCAGGTGGTGCCGCAGCGTCAACAGCAGCGGCGAGATCGTTGCAAGGATCGGCTGAAGCCTGCCGCCGCGACGGCCGATCGACGCGACGACGGCAGCGATGCGCTCCGCCTCCGGACCGACCTCGGTGCCGAACAGCGACGCGCCTACGACTGCGAGCGTCAGGCGCATCATCGTCGCGCCGACGTCGATCGTCGCGCCGGCGCGCCACGTCGCCGCCACGCGCTGGGTCTCGCGGACCATGTGCTCGGTATAGCGCTCGATTCGTTCGCGGTGAAACGACGGCTGCAAGAGCCGCCGGCGGCGGACGTGCGCGGGATCGTCGAGGGTGAGAACCCCGTCACCGGTGATCTCGCGCAGGAGCGCCGCCCCGGCATCACGCGTGAAGCGGTGCTGCTGATGTTGCAGCACCTCGCCGATCAGCTCGGCGTCGTCGAGCAGCACGATGGTTTGCCCGAGCACGCGCCACTGTGCGATCGGACCGTACGTCCGTGCGATCTCCGCAAAATAGGCGAGTACGCCGTCGGGCGACCTGAAGCCGAGAAAGCGGAGCGCCTCCCGGCCCCGCGGTCCCGGGATCGCGGCGTTGAGCATGCCTGCTTCAACCGCCGCGCTCGGGTCTTCGTTCCAGCGGACGTGCCGACCGAACGAACGCCCGCGTGTCATAACGTTGGCACTTTTCGGCCAAGATGATCACCCTGGGTCCATCTGAAGCATTTCGGACCGAAGAACACGAACTTTTCCAACATGCCCATGTCGAATGATCGCTGCTCGTTCGAGGTCGTCTACAAGAAGAACCCGGATGGTTTGGAGGTGATCGAGCACGTCGTCGTCCGCACGGGACTTTCCGACGCATCGGTGACGCTCACGATTCCGCAGGTGTATAACTTGGCCGAGCTGCTGGGCTTGGTTCAACAACTACCCGAACGAGGTGGTAGCGACCACATCGCCCATCCGCCCACGGTACAAGCGCTTCCGCGCGCGCAAACCGTTCGGTCGGAGTAGCGCTCGAGCGGCGGATCAGCGTCCGTCTGCGCTCAAGATGCGCGGCGTGATGAAGAAGACCACCTCGTCCTTGGTGTGCGAGCTCTGACGGTTGCGAAAGAAGGCGCCCAAGACGGGCAGGTCGCCGAGGATCGGCAGCTTGGTCACCGTTTCGTTGTCGACGTCTTCGAAGAGGCCGCCGAGCACGATCGTCTCGCCATCGCGAACCCGGAGTGTCGCGTCGACCTTTCGGTTCGCCACGATCGGAAAGCTGTTGTTGAAACCGATAATTTGCGAATATTCCGGATGCATCTCGGCGGTGATCTCGCCGTCCGCACCGATCGTCGGCGTCAGCCGAAGCCGAACACCGACGTCGATCGTCTGCACGCTCGGATAGCCGGTCTGCTGGTTGACCGTCACGACGGGGTATTGCGAACCGATGAGCAGCGATGCTTCCCGGTTGTTCAGCGTGGCGATCCGGGGCTGGGCGAGGATCTTCGCGCGCCCGCGCTGGATCAGCGCGTTGATTTGCGCGTTGACGACGATCGAACTCTTCGTCAGCGTATACGGGAACTGGCCGACCGAACCGCCGGCTGCGCCGTATCCGGCTCCGGCGAACTCGAAACCGACGTTGGTTTGATCGTTCACGGGCTGCACGTCCGCCACGCGCACTTCGAACATCACTTGCCGGCCGGGGCCGTCGATGCCCGCAAGTAGGGTGCGAACGGCGGTTTGTATCTCACTGTTCCCCGTCACGATGAGGACGTTCTGCCGGTCCTCCGCCAGCAGCGCCCCGTCTGGAACCGCACCCTTGAGACTCTTCACGGCCTCGGTTGCACGAATGTTGTGGAGCTGGAGCGATGCGGTCGTTATGGATCCACCGTTGCCGAACGTCGGCGCATCGAACGCTGCGACGAGGCGCCGGGCGCGACCGATCGCCTGCGGGTTGGCGGTGACCAGGACCGAACCCGTGCGCCGGTCGCCGACGACGACCGTCCCTTGCGGCAGCGCACCTTGCAGCGCGACGACGACGTCGTCGGGCCGAGCGTGCGCGAGCGCGAAGACGGCGGTCTGCGTCGCGCCGGCCGTCGTCTCGTCGGGAAAGCGCCGGTTCATCGACGCCGAATCGCCGACGATGATCGTGCGGCCGTCACGGTGCGTCTGCAGGGAGTAGGCCGTGACGACCGTCGCCAGCGCCTCATCGAAGCTGACGTCGTGCAGACGGAGCGTCACGCGCTGCGGCTTCACCGAACCGTCGGCCACGACGTTCTGGTCCCCGTGCGCGCCGAGGAGACGGATGACGTCGGCGAGATCCACGTCGCGGGCGTCGATCGAGAACCGCTCCCCGGCGGCTGCCGCAGGCGCTGCGCTCAAAACGATCGTGAGGACGGCGGCGAGCAAGAGTCGTCTCATCCTAAGGACCTCCAGGCACCAGTGGCGGCGACGGGACTGCGTTCCGCCGCTGAACCTCCTGCGGCGGGCTTTGCGTGGCGGCCGGCATGGCGAGCGGAACGACCGCGCCCGTGCCGAGGTGTACGCCGTCCAAGCGAATCGACGCGATGACCGCGCCGCCGAACTCGTCTCCAGTCGTCACGATTCGCGTCGTCCCGCCCTCGTCGACTAGGGCGAACGGATGCGCGCCCGTCATGACGGCGGTGACGCGGAGCGACGACGCGAGCGGAAACGGGCCGCTCGCGGCACCGGCGTTCGGCGGCAGCGGCCCGATCGCGGCGGGAACAGATGGTATGCCGGCGGCCGGTTCGCGAGGCGTCGCGGGGCCGGAGTCGCCGCGCTGCGCACCGGAGGCGCCGGCGAACGGATCGCGCCGCGGCGCGACGATGACGGCACGCGGCTTGGGTCCGGTGGATGGCTGCTCGGGCGTGTGCGCTGCAAGCGAACCGGACTGGCTGCGCGCCACGATCGGCGTCGTGACGTACGCGGCGGAGAACGCAGCGAGCGCTGCCGCTCCGATCAAGAACCGGCTAGATCGGCGCAGTGCGAGCATCATCGAAGCCGGATGCGGTGAAATCATCGAGCACGACGCGCAGCGTCGCGGTGAGACGCGCGCGCGAGCCTTCCGGATTCGTGCGGACGAGCGACGTCAGGTCGAGCGCGGCGGGGACGCCGAGATCGGAAAGTTCCCGCAACGCAGCGAGCACGTCACGATATTCGCCTTCCAACGAGAGCTGGAACGGGAGGCCGGCCGGCGCCCCTTTGCGCTCACTTCCGGTGAGCGCAGCGTTCATGGGAGCACCGTCGGCGGTAAGCGCCGCGAGCACGACGTGATGCGCGGCCGCCGACCGCGACGCGTCACGGACGAAGCGCGTAATGGGCTGCGCCTCGCTCGATCCGGCGCTCCGGCGAACGCGGCGGCGCAGCTCGACCCGCTGCGCTTCAAGCGCCGGCGCCCTCGCCAGCTGCGCGTCCGCAGTCGCAATCTGTGCGGCGAGAGCGTCGTTCGCGAACGTCCGGTCGGCAATGCGGCCTTCGCCCCAGCTGACGGCGACGAGACTTCCCAGCACGGCAATCGAAACCGACGCGAAGGCCGTGCGCTTCACGGAGACCTGCCGGATGCGGCGTTGCCTCTGGAGCATCAGCGGTGCCGGCCCAACGCGATGGAATACGTCATCTCCGAGCGCGCAGCGTCGAGCCGCATGGCGAGAAGACGGACCGGTCCCACGTCGGCTAGGCGCGTCAGTCCCGCGAGGGACGCGGCGACGCCGGGGACGTGCCGGCTGCGGCCTTCGAGAGAGATGGCACCGGGCGCGATCCGTACGGACGTCAGCCACGCGTCGTCCGGGAGTGTATTGCCGATCGTCGCGAGTTCGTTCGCGAGGAGTCTGCCCGAGGCGCGAACGCGCGCGATCGACGTTGCGATCCGGCGCATTCTCACGGTGTCTCGTTCGGTCTCGCGGACGCGCTCGGCGGCGACTCGGGTGAGCGCGAGGCGCGTCGCGAGCGAGGCACCGTCGTGCGCGAGACGTCGGTACCGCGTCTCTTCGACCATCAACACGACGCAGACGATGGCGATCGCGGCGGCATACCACCAGAATCCCCGTCGCGTTTCACCGTCCGAAATCGACGGCAAAGCAATGCCGAGCGCGCGCTCCGTCCTCGAACGGAGATAGTTGAAGCGCTTCACGCGGCCAGGGTCCAGAGCGAGAGCCCAAACGCGAGCCCCCAGTCGGGCGATGCGGCGCGGACGACGTCGGCGGGCAATCCCCACGACGCTTCGGACGCGAGCGATCCGTGGCGCGTCGGGATGGCAACGGCGCGTTCGAGCGCCTCGGCAAAGCCGGGCAGGCGGCTGCCGTTTCCGACCAGGGCGATCGTGCGAATCTCGCTGCGCGCTGCGGCGCGGGCTTCAACGATTGCGGAGGCAACGTGTTCGACCAGCGCGTTGCAGACGTGTTCGCCCGCGCCCGCCATTCCGAGCGTGCGTTTCCGCTGCTCCGCGAGCGCAACGTCGAGACCGAGTGCGTCGGCGACCGCTGCGGTGAAGGCGGTGCCGCCGATGGGGAAGCGCCGAACGGCGGGAATCGGTTCGTCGCGCACGACCAGGGCCGTTCCGCCGTCACCGACGTCCACGATCGCGTCGGCCGTGGGAAAGGCGCGAAGCAATGCGAGGCCGGCGTCATCGATCGCGAGTGGTCGCAGTCCCGCGTGCCGAGCGGCGCGCACTCGCGATTGGATGGCGTCGCGCCGCGCGACGCCGATCACGCACCGCGCTGCATCGATCGAGGCGACGCGGATTTCGGCGACCGAAAGCGGATACGACAGCCGGCGCGCGGCTTCGAATCGCGCCGCCCGCTCGCGTTCGCGACGGCCCAGCGGAGGAAACGTCGCGGTCTGCAGCGTCGCCGTATCCGTCCCGAGCGCGAGGACGCAGCGGCGTTCGCGCGTGCGAAGTTCGCCGAGCGCTTCTCCGATAGCGCTACCCGCATCGTCGCCTGTCGAGCGGACCGCCACCGCGACCAGACGCGGTCGATCGTCCGCATCGAGCTCGAGCAGCGCGACCCGGGTGTTCAACCGGCCGACGTCGATCCCGAGCGGCAGCGTCTTCGCGCGCGTCATCGCAGCACGATCGCCGCGGCTGCGGCGATGATGGTACCCGCCGCCATAAAGGGCCCGAATCGAATCGCATCCGTCCGGCGCGCGCCGCGCGTCACCATCAGCCAGGCGCCGTATGCGCCGCCGAGGATGAACGCCGAACCGAGCGCGACGGCTGCGGCCTGTATGCCGCACCCCGCGCCGATCGCCGCGGCGAGCTTCACGTCGCCCAGGCCGATACCCGTTCCGAGGGTCAGTGCGTACAGCGCGAAGATCGCACCGCCGGCCAGAACCACGCCCCACAGCGCCGTCGTCGCCTCGCCCGTATGCGCCGCGACGGCGAGCGCCGCGATCGCCGTTCCGCGTGAAATGACGTTCGGAATGCGTCCCGTTCGCGCGTCGACCCAGCCCGCGAGGATTGCGCCGGCGGTCGACACCATCGCCGGGATCGCGCTCATCGGCGACTTCCGCGCAGGGCGGCGCGCGCGGGACCGAAGCTCGCGTCGAACGCGAGCGCGTCGTGCACGTCGCGCCGAAACGCGAACGTGTCGTGTGCGCGCTGTGCCATGCGCGCCGCCAAGTGGTAGTAGCGCGGATCGTGCGCGGCCGACCCGGCCGCCGCAAAACTCGACTCTGCCGATCTCCAGCGAGCGAGCCGCTCTGCAGCGAACCCGCGATCCGCCAGCAGTTGAGGATCGCGCGGAGAGAAGAAGAGCGCATCTCCGGCGACGGTATAGGCCTGCGCGGCGTCGCCGTCGCGGCCGCGCAGGACCAGGTAGAACGCCAGCCGATCCGCTGCGACCGCCGATTTGGCGTCGAGCCAGCGTGCGCGCGCGTACGAGCGAACGGCGCCGTCGACGTTGCCGTCCCGCAGCAGATCGTCACCGCGAGTCACGAGCGCCGATGCAACGTGCGCGCGAAACAGCGCGGCCGCGAACAGCAGGCTGACGGCGGCGAGGATGCAGCGGCGCCCGCGACCGAACGCCCTCACGCCAGCAATCCGTAAAAGGTTCCGAGCGCGAGCATCAGCGTGCCGGAGACCACGTTCGACGCGCCGGTGGCGGCGGCGCGGGCGAAGATCGCCGTACCGCGCCTTCCGGAGGCGGCCGCGAGGATCGCCGGGACGACGTGGCCGGCCGCGAAGCATGTCAACAAAGCGACCCCCTCCAAAGGCCGTCCGCTGACCATCGTCAAGCCGGCGATTCCGGCGACGACCGGCGTGCAGCACGGTGAGACGACGACGGCGCTGGCCGCGCCGAGCAGCAGCGTGCCGCCCACGCTCACCGGAAGGCGAACGTCATGCGCGTGCGGCCGTTCCGCGCCGCGCACGAGCGCGAACGCGCCCGCCGTGATGAGGGCCGCGGCGAGCAGCGCGTACACGATCGACGACCCTGCGCGAAGCGCGCTCGTGAGACCCGCCGCCGAGCCGATCGCGACGTACGCAGCGATGATCCCGAGCGCGAACGCGGCCAGGACACGCCCCGGGTGCCGCGCCGAGGTGGCCAGCGCAGCAACCGCGATGTACCGGGGAGCGACACACGGCCCGATGCTGGTCGCGATCCCGGCGCCGAAAACGAGGGGATATGCCCAAACGGAACCGTCCGCGACTGCGAGCAAGCCCGCTCCGACGGCATCGATCACGGTGCGGCCTGCAGCCCCTGGCCTGCGACGTACTCGACCTTCGAGGCGGTGCAGTTCGTGCCGCAGACCGATCCGCTCGCCCCCCCGGCCAGTGAAATCTTGGCCAACGTCGATCCGACGTGCACGCCCGGACACACGATCGTGTACGTGGCGGGACTGCCGCCTGCGGCCTGCGTGGTGGTGAGAGCGTATGTCGCCCCTGCGGATTGTGCGGCGGGATCTTTCGGCGTGTTGTTGAGGTACGCCACGCCGTTCGCGGTCATCAGCGTCGGCTGCACTGCCGCGCCGGACGCCGTCGGGTAGACTTGGTTGTCGGCGTAGTACAGTTCGAGCGCGGTCGCGATCGCGCGCATGTTCGATTCGCATGCGGCGGTCTGCGCCTGAGCGCGGGCGTTGACGAAGTTCGGAATGAGGATCCCGGCCAAGATCGCGATGATCGCCACGACGATCATCAGTTCGATCAGGGTGAACCCGCGTTCGGAATCGGCTCGATCGGTTTGCTGCACGTTCGCCTCCGCTGTCTGCGCCGGGTGCGGTGCCCACGCGCGAAGCCGTTCATGCCGGCCACGCGACGTGGCGCGCAGCGCCCGAGGGACGGCAGCGTACGTTTTGGCCGGGCAGGCCCGGCACGTGGGCCTTAGGGTCCCGTTCGAGACACCGCAATGCCCTAGGAGGAGCTCTGTCGGCAGGTTATCGTCCTGGCTACGCACGGTCGACCCCGTGCGACAACGCAACCATGGAGGAGGACTCAATGAACGTATACGAATCGCCCGCGGTCGTCGCGACGTTCGACAGCCGGGCACTTTTGGGTGAAGCGCTCGCTTCCTGGTGCACCAGCGGCGAGCCGAGCTGAGGAGGTCGGCGCGGGACGGCGCGCCAGCGACCGTCTCGCGCCATCCGCATGCACGCGACGATCACCCTCGCCGATCTGGTTCCCGGCGACCTCTGCGCCTCCGATCGCGTCGCGCTGCGCCGGCGGGCGCGGCACGCCGTCTGCATCGGCGTGCTCGACGCCCGCGCCAGCGCGCACTTCGAGGATCCCTCGAGCGCGCGGTATTTCGACGAGCGCTATCGCGATCTGCGCAAGGACGAGGCGACGGCGCGGCCGACGTATGCGGTTCGGGACGACGCGGGTCGCGTGCACTTCTGGAGCGACGACGGGCCAACGTACGTGTGGCCGCACGGCGCGCTGGGCCCGTCCGCGACCGCGTTCTTCGCCGACGCCTTCGCGACGCACATGCTGCTCTCGTCGATCCCGTCGACGATCGCGCTGCACGCCGCGGCGTTACGCCGCAACGACGCCGCGTTCGCGATCACCGGCTTGTCGACCGCCGGAAAATCGACAACCGCGCTGGCGTGCGTCACCGCCGGCGCGCAGCTGTACTCGGACGAGCGCTGCGTGACTTCGCCGCAGGGAACGATCCCGTATCCGCGCACGCTCAATGTCCGGCGCGGCGGAATCGACCTGCTGGTTGCCACGCTGCCGGCGTGCGCTCTGCGCGATCGCCTGGCGGCGCATCGCGGTTCCGATTGGAACAGCGTGCGCTTCGACGAGCTCTTCGGCGCGTCGCCGTTGCCGGAGCCGGCTCCGTTGCGCGCGATCTTCGCGATCGTCGGCCGGGACGCGGCGCCGCGCAGCCGCGCCATCGAACCCGCCGCGATGCTGCCCCTGGCCGAGCCGGCGGCGAAGGTGTGGGCGCGCGGGATCGACCGCGTGTGCGCGCTCGTCGCACTGTTCGGCCGCGTCGCCTGTTACGAACTCGTGCTGGGTACGCCGCTGGACACCGCCCGGCACGTCCTCGCGCGCGTCGACGAACTGAGTGCCCGATGACGCCTGACCTCACTGCCGGGGTTTGGCTTGCGCTCGCGCGCGTCGTCGTCGAGCGCGGCCGGCAGGCCAAGCTCGCGATTCGCGGAGTCAGCATGCTGCCGCTCCTGGGCGAGCCGATGACGATCGACGTCGAAGCGCTGCGGCACCCCGCGCGCGTCGGGGACGTGCTGGTCTTCCGCGCCGGCGACACGTACGTCGCGCACCGCGTGCTGCGCCGCTTCGGCGAGCGGTACGTCACCGGCGGCGACGCGTATCCCGAGATCGTCGAGCACGTCGATTCCGCCGACGTGCTCGGCCGCGTCAGCGCGGTCTGGAGCGACGCTCGTCCCGGCGCGGTGCGCATCGACACCGCGTTCCATCGTCTGCGCGGACTGCTCTATGCGCGGGCGCGCCCCGCGCGGCTCGCCGTCCGCGGCGTTGTGGGTCGCGCGCTGCGCCTGTGCCGGCCGAAGGAGATCCACTGATGCACGAGTGGTCCAAACCGATCGCGATCGACGGCCTCGAAGTCCGCCGCACCGGGCTCGACGTCATCGTGCACGACCCGCAACACGAGAAGATCCATATCCTCAACCGCTCGGCGGGTGCCGTCCTCGACCTGTGCGACGGCGAGCACGATCCCGCGCAGATCGCGTCGTTGGTTCGTGCCGGAATGGACGTGCCGCAGGAGCGCGTGCTGAGCGACGTTTTGGCAACGCTCGATACGTTTCGCCGGCTGCGGTTCGTGCGGTGACCGCAGCGCGGGACGGCAAGGTCGCGGGTGTCGTCGTCCCTCGTTGAGGTTCGCGCGGCGATCGTTGATCTGGTCGTCGGGGACGCGGACCACGCGGCGCGAGCCGCCGCCCGCCTCACGGAGATCGGCGGCTGGGATACCGCGTTGCCGCAAGCCGCGCGCTGGGGCGTGATCGCGCTGCTGCACGCGCGGCTGGACGACGCGAGCGCGCCGCCTGCCGACGTGCTCGCGACGCTGCGCGCCGAAGCGCTGCGCGGCGTGCTGCGCTCGCGCGAGGTCGTCGAGCGCGGCCTAGAGGTGCTGTGCCTGTTCGAGGCGGCGGGGATCGACGCGATCGCGATCAAGGGCGTCGGCGCAATCGGCACGCTCGGCGGACGTGCCGCCGCGCGGACGACCATGGACCTCGACGTGGTGGTGCGCGAGTGCGATGCGGCTGCGGCGCGGGCGCTGCTCCGCGATCACGGCTTTTGCGAGATCAACCCGCCGTTCGAGCGGCACATGGCGGACATCGCGCTGAGCCGAGAGCTTCACAACGTCGCGCGCACGTTACGCAAGGGTCAGCTCGAGGTCGACATCCACTGGCGCTTCGGGCCGCGACCGCCGGCCGCGCTCGCGCCCGAGCGCCTCATCGCGCGGGCCGGCGACGTCACGGTCGGCGCAGCGACGTTTCGTGCGGCGCATCCGGTCGACGCAGTCCTGATCGCCGTCCACCACGCGCTGCGTAGCGGGTTCGTGCCGCAAAACACCGTGCGTGACCTGTGCGACCTCGCGGCGTGGTGGGAAGACGGCCGCGCCCCGGCGGCGCTCGATGAGCTCATCGATACGGCGCGCCGAAGCGGCCTCGCAACGTCGCTCCTCGCTTTGTGGGACACCGTGCTGCGACGCGCACCGCTGCATCCGCTGCGCGAAGGCTACGATCGGCTCGCCGCAACGCTGGACCGCAACGCGCGCGCCGAGGCCGTGCTCTTGGAACGGCATCTCGAGCACACGCTCCGCCACGGGAATCCGGCGCGATTCACGCTCGAGGTCTTCGCTCCGCGGGTCTACGCGCGTTGGCTGGTGGGCGCGCTCGCCCAAACGCTCCATCCCGCGCCGGCCGGCGAGCACGGCGGCGCGCCGTTGCCCGAACGCCGGCCGCTCGCGCGGCGCATCGCCAACCTGCCGGTGCGCTGCTGGCGCATCGTGTGCGAGCTGGCGCGCGTCGAGCGCATTCCGTCGTATCGCGCCGTCGCACGGGCGCAGAGCCGTTTCCACTGAGGCAGATCACGCGACGCGCCGGCTCAGTTTTCCGAGCGCGCGCGCGAGCAGCTTCGAGACGTGACTCTGCGAGAGGCCGAGCCGCTCGCCGATTTCGGTCTGCGTGAGCCCGGCTCCGTACGTACCGAGCACGATGGCGCGTTCGCGCTCGCCGAGCTCCGCCAATGCGACAGCGATCGCGACCCGCTCCTCGATGGCGAGTCCGGTGCGCCGATCGGCCAGCAGCTCGACGCGCTCGGGACCGCCGGACGAGCCGGGCTCGGGCAACGATACGTGATCCGCCCTGCGAAGGCTGCGCAGTTCGGCGATGACGTCGATACTGACGCCCAGTGCTGCGGCCATCTCCGCCGCGGCCGGCTCGCGGTGCCGCTCCGCGCAGAACGCGTCCCACGCGTCGACGTATCGTTTTTCGAGCGCGCGCAGCGGGCGCGGGATGCGCACCAGACGCTCGTGATCTCGCACGTAGTGCATCAGCTCGCCGACGATCATGATCCAGGCGTACGCCTCGAAAGGCGTCAGCAGCTCGGCGCGGTAGCAATGGGCTGCCTTGATGAGGCCGACCGCCGCGACTTGCTCGAGATCGGCCCGATCGTTGCCGCTCCGTTTGAACTTCTTCGCGGCACGGACGCACAGGTGGCGGAACGCTCCGACGACGGCGTTGCGACGGTCGATCGAACGTTCGGAACAATACCGTGCGACGGCTTGCTCCCGGTCATTCATTTTGAAATGCTCCCGATGAGGCTGTAGAGGGGGATGAAAACCGAGAACACGATGAATCCGACGACGAGTCCTAAACCGCCGATCAGCGCCGGCTCGATCGCCGCACCCATCGTCGCGATCGCCGCCTCGACGTCGGCTTCGAAGTAGACGGCGACTTTCAGCAGCATGTCATCGAGCAGGCCGGTCTCCTCGCCGATGCCGATGAGCGCCACCGCAAGCGAATCGAAGATGCGGGAAGCCACGAGCGCAGCGGTCAGAGCGCCGCCTTCGCGGACGCTCCGGTCGACACGCTCGAGCGCCGCTTCGTAGACCGGACTTCCGGCGACCGGGCGAACGACTTCGATCGCGGAGACCAGTTCGACGCCGGCGCGCAGCAGCGTCGCGAGCATGCGCGCGAGGCGCGCCGTGATCGCCTTGTGCAAGAGCGGACCGAGAATCGGGATGGAGAGCCGCACGCGATCCGCCAGCCGGGCTCCCGGCGCGGTGCGTGCTGACCAGAGCGTTGCGGCGAGCGCCGCGCAGAGTGCGATGCTCCCCGCGATCCAGATCGACGGACGTTGCATGGCCGCCGCGGTATCGAGGAGCAACCGGGTCGACGGCGGCACGTCGACGTGGAAGGCATCGAACATCTGCGCGAACATCGGAACGATGCGGACCAGGAGGAAGACGGTCAAAACGACGGCGGCCGTGACGACGACGAGCGGATAGGCCAGCGCCGCGCGGACTTTCTTTCGCAAATCCGCTTCGCGCTCGAGCATCGTCGCGAGGCGCTCGAGGACCTCGTCGAGGATCCCGCCGGTCTCACCGGCCCGAATCATGGCCACGTAGAGGGGCGGAAACACCCGCGGCCGGCGGCCGAAGGCGTCGCTCAGCGATATCCCACGCTCGATATCGGCCAAGATCGATCGAAGCGCTTCCGCCAGCGCTCCGTCGGACGCGCGGCCGATCGTGACGTCGAGCGAGCGCCGCAGCGGGACGCCGGCCCGCAGCAACGTTGCGAACGAACGGAAGAATGCGAGCAAAGCCCGGCGCGACGGGCGACCGACGTGCAGTGACGCCGCGACGCTTCGCGAGAGTCCGGCCTCCGGCTCGACCGCGGTGATGAAAAGCGCCCGCGTGCGGAGGCTGTCCAAGACCTCGTCGACGGAGCCTGCTTCGATGCGGCCGCGCACGAGTTCGCCGTGCGCAGTCCGTGCCCGGTAACGATACAGCGTCCCGTTCACGACGCGCTCAGCCGGAGGTCGCGCACCTCGGCGCCGTGATTGGTCGCGGCCTGCGCATCGCTCAGGGCGATTTCGCCGCGCATCACCAGCTCCGAGAGGTGGGTCTCCAAAGTCTGCATGCCGTGCGCGCGGCCAGTGACGATCGCGTTGCGGAGCTGGTGCGTCTTTCCTTCGCGGATGAGCGCGCGCACCGCGTCGGTCCCGACCATCACCTCGGCGGCGACGCGCCGGCCGCCGCCTTCTCGACGCACGAGCCGGAGCGCCGCAATGCCGGCCAGCACGGCCGCAAGCTGCGAACGGACTTGCGCGTGGGCATCCGGGGGAAACGCGTCGACGATTCGGTCGATCGTCTGGGCTGCGTCGTTGGTGTGCAGCGTGGCGAGCACGAGGTGTCCCGTCTCCGCTGCCGTGAGGGCTGCTTCGATCGTCGCGCGATCGCGCATTTCCCCGATGACGATCACGTCCGGGTCAGCCCGCATGAAGCCTCGCAGCGCCTCGGCGAAGTCGCTCACGTCACGCCCGACCTGCGTATGCGTCACGACCGAACGCATCGACCGGTGGACGTACTCGATCGGGTCTTCCACGGTGACGACGTGACGTTCCGAGGTGCGGTTGATGCGGTCGACCAGAGCGGCGAGCGCCGTCGTCTTGCCGCATCCGGTGGGTCCGGTGAAGAGCGCGAGGCCCGACGCACGCTGCGCGAGGGCGTTCACCGCGCTCGGCAGGCCGAGCTCGTCCAATGTCGGCACCCGCACGGCAAGGAGGCGGATCGCAACGCGAATCCCGCCATCGTGCCGGTACGCGTGGATGCGATACGGTCCGCCGTCAGCCTCACGCGCAGCCGCGCCGTCGGCGGTCCCGCGCGCGTCGAGACGCGCACGCTGATCGGCACAGAGTACGGTCGCCAGGAAGCCGCGCACCGCCGCGTCCTCGATCGGCCGCACGTCGGTCGCCACGAGGCGTCCGTCGATCCGCAGTGCGGGCGGTTCGTTTCCGCCAAAATGGACGTCGGTGGCGTTCCGGCCCCGTGCCCCACCGATGAGGTCTTGCACGCGAATTGCGTCGAGGCTCATCGGCGGGCGGGCCAAGCGACGACGCGCGCGATCTCATCGAACGTCGTGACGCCCCGGAGGAGCTTTTCCACCGCGTCCTCGGCCATCGACCGGTAGGCGTTGCGTGACGCCAACTGCGCGACCGTAACGCTCGAAGCACCGCTCGCGATGGCGTCGCGCACCGCATCGTCGACGTCCATCAATTCGTAGACGCCGACGCGGCCGATATATCCGGACCCGGCGCACGTTCGGCACCCGCCGGCGAGGTACCAATGGTCTTGCTGCGTGCCGAGCGCTTCACGGACGCCGAGCGGGATCGACGCAACGACACGGCACTGTTCGCACAGCGTCCGCACCAGCCGTTGCGCGACCACGGCGGTGAGGGCCGCCGCCAGCGAGTGCCGCGCCACGCCCAGTTCCGTGAGCCGATCGATCGTTCGCGGCGCGTCGTTCGCGTGCAGGGTGGTGAACACGATCTGACCGGCGAGCGCCGCGGAAACCGCGACGGCCGCCGTCTCAGCGTCACGCATCTCGCCGACCATGACGGCATTCGTGTCCTGCCGCATGAAGGAGCGCAGCACGACCGGAAAGGTCAACCCGGAGCGCGCGTTCACTTGGACTTGCGAGATGTTCGACAGCCGCATCTCGATCGGATCTTCAACCGAAGCGACGTTGCGGGAAACGGCATCGAGCTGAGCGAGCGAGGCGTACAGGGTGGTCGTCTTTCCGCTCCCGGTCGGGCCGGAGACGACGACGAAGCCCCAGGGTGCCGCGACGATGCTCCGGTAGCGCTCGAGGATCGCCGCCGGCATCCCGAGCGTCGCGAGATCGGGGGCGGCAGCGTAGCGATCCAACAAACGCACGACGAGTTTCTCACCGTCGATCGTGGGGACCGACGAGACCCGTGCGTCGATTTCGCGCTGCTCGAACGGGATGCCGCAGCGTCCGTCTTGCGGCTGACGGCGGTCGGCGATATCGAGTCCAGCGAGCAGTTTCAGCCGCGAGGAGAAGGCGGGAAAGAGCTCCGCGGGAATCGCCTCGAGTTCGCGCAGCACGCCGTCGACCCGGTAGCGGACGCGTCCGCCGCCGCCGGCCATCGGTTCGATGTGGATGTCGCTGGCATGTCCGGCGATCGCACGCGCGAAGACGAGGTCGACGCTGCGAACTGCGGGCGCGTCGGCGCTGCGATTGCGTTCGACCTCGCGCGGCTGCGCTTCGCCGTACGCTGCCCGCAGATTCTCGCGAATTGCGTCGCGCGCCATCGGCAACGGACGAATTCGCATCCGCGTTGCGGCGCGAAGCGTGTCCAGAACCTCGGCGTCATCGGGATCGGGGACGGCGATGACGAGCGTGCCGTCGACGACGTTCAGCGGGAGAACGTCGTGGCGGAAAGCCAGCGCGCGCGGGACCCGCGCAACCGCTTCCGGCAGCGATGAGAATCCGAAGGCCGGTGCCGGAGAAGAAGAGGAACGCGAAAGCGCCATGCCGGTGCGGTGACCTCAGAGGGACGAAGAAACCGGGTCACTCGACGGACGCTACACCCATCGCGCCACCGGCCTTGGTCAGAAATCGGAAACACGCCGGCAAAGTAGAGGCAACATTTCAGGGGAAAGCTTAAATTTTCTTAACCTACGATAATCTGCATGCTACGACCGGATAGCGAATGCCGCGACATGGGATGCACCGCCGGTGCCTGCCGACGGGCAAGATACGGAGCGAGATGACCGTTACGCACACCGAATACCTGACGATTCGCACCGAGCGGCGCTACGAGATCCGCGACATCACGGGTGAGGTGGAACGTGTCCGCGCGGCGGCCGGATTGTGGGACGGATTCGTGCTCGTCAGCACAATGCACATCACGTCCAGCATCTTCGTGAACGATCACGAGTCGGGGCTGTGGCACGACATCATGACGTGGCTCGAGGGCCTCGCGCCCACAGGTCTCGACTACGAGCACCATCTGACCGGTGAAGACAACGCGGACGCGCACCTCAAGCGCATGATCCTCGGGCATCAAGTGATCGTGCCCGTGACGAACGGCACGCTCGATCTCGGCCCATGGGAGCGCGTGCACTACGGCGAGTTCGACGGTCAGCGTTCGAAGCGCGTCGTGCTCAAAGTGTTCGGCGTGCTGGCGCCGGCGTAGCGCGCCTGGCGAGGCGCGTTTCGGAACAGGCTTCCGCCGCGCCCTGCCGGTTCAGAGCATGGTGCGTCGTGCCTCCTCGTTGCGCGCCCAGTAGGAGCGCAGGTTTGCCGCGTGGCCGGCGACGTGGCCGTGGAGGCCCTCGAGCAGCGCGACTTCGTCGTCGCTCAAGTCGGGGTGCCAGAGATCGACGATGAAGACGACGCGTTCGCGGTCGCTGTCGTTCCACGCGTCGTGGACGAACGCGTCGTCGAAGACGATGCAGCGGCCCGGCGTCCACGTGCCGGGAACGTCGCCGACGGTGAGCCCGCAGTCGGACGGCACCTCGAGCGCGAGGTGGACACGCAAGCGCAGGTTCGTCGGCCCCGCGTGCGGCACGATGCGCGTGTGCGGAGCGAGCCGCGAGAAGTACGCAAGTCCGGCGGGACCGCGCACGATGCGATGCCGTTCGATCGCCGCGGCCGTCACCGGGCATCGCGCGTAGACCTCGTCGTTGCGCAGGCCGCGTTCGTAGAGCAGCGAGACGTCCCAGTTCCCGAGGCGGGCGATGTTCTCGCTCTCCGCGTGGAAGGCGCCGACGTGCAGCGCCCGGCATTCGCGTGCGATCTGCGGTGCAAGCCGCTCGAGATCCGCCACGATCGGAAAGGCCGCCGGATCGTGCCACGGCCGCGCGGTCAAACCGGGATAGCGTTGCAGCGTCGCGCGCCCGGCGCCATCGCGCAGCCCCGCGACGTACGCGGCGAAGCGCGGCGGCAACGGCTGAGCCTGCGCGAGGACGCCGTGCGCTTCGAGCCGCGCATGGAGGTCGGCGGGAGTGTTCGCCTCCTGCAGCGCGGTGCGAACCCGGTCGGCGATGAATGCCCCGCGCCGTTCATCCGCGCTCGCCGCGGCGATCGCAACGTCGGCAAGCTCGCGCCAACGTTCGAGCGAGAGGCGTTTGTCCCACGGCGTATTCCATGCGTTCAAGAGCGCGGTACCGACTCGGGCCAGAACGCCGGCGCCGGCTGCGTCGCCGGCGGCGAGGGTGGCAAGCCCCGCGAGAACGAGCGGTTCTCCGACCGCCTGCGCCGCACGCGTCGACGTCAACGCCGCGGCGTCCGGTTCGCCCGCATTCGCGAAGGCGGCGGCGTATGCCGAGAGCAGGCTCGTCTCGTCGTCGCGTTCGATGTGCAGCGTGCCGCCCTCGAAGACGGGCGGAACGATCGAGGCACGAGCGCGGCCCCACTCCGCGAGCTGCGAGATCCGGGCGAGCCACGGCGACGGCGAGCCGTCGGCGCGCGCCGCCTGTTCGGCCTCGTTCGCCATATGAAGAACGAGCAAATCGGCGGCCTCCGCCGGCGTCACGTCGATCGGCGTGGCGTGGTCACGCTGCGGCAAGCGCACCGTTGAGGCGATGTCGTCCGGCGCGGCGGCGATCGCCGAGAACAGATCGCGGCGGTCGATCGAGCAGAAGAGGAAGACCAGCCGCTCCGCATCCGCGCCCACCAGCTCGCGGACGGCCTCGCGTTCGCGCGGGTCGACCAGTGCGCGCGCGAACGAGTCCGTTGCGTAGACGCTGTGCATCAAGCCGGCCAACCTCACGCGCATCGGCTGCGCCCAGCGCTCGAGGATGGCGTGCGTGCCGGCGAGATGATGCAGTAGCGACGAGCGGCCGTGGGACAAGGCGTCGGCACCGCGCTGCGTGAGTTCCGCCAGAACGTGCCCAACGGTTTGCATGCCTGGCGATACTTCGTGGCCCGCGGAGCCGTTTCGTGCCATCGGTTGCGTTCTCCAACGGTTCAACGATGCGCCTGGTTGAGATCGCGCCGACCGTTCCACGAGGCCCGGCTGGCGAAACTTCCGTTTCTTATGAAATTCTCAGGGCACAAGGGCATAGGATACATCATGACCGGCCTATGTAGGCCGCTGGAAGGACCCCGCATTCATGTTTCATCGTCTTTCGAAATTCATCACCGCCTGCGGCATGGCGGCTGCGCTCGCAGTCGGAGCGCTGCCGAAGCCCGCAGCGGCAAGCACGCAGTCGACGCTCACCACCGCGATCGGCGCGGCGGCGCTCATCGGCGGACTCATTCTCTACAACAACTACCAGCACAAACGGCAAGCGGCGAACGCCATCGTCGGCTATACCCGCAACGGCGGTACCGTGTACGGCGACGGCCGGATCGCGATGCCGAACGGACAGACGATCTATCCGAACAGCAACGGCACGTATCCGTGGGGACAGACCGCCTACTACAACCCGAACGCGAACGGCTACGCGTACGATACGCAGCGCACGGGGCAATACGACGTGACACACCGCCACGGTAACGGCCACGCCTACGGGTACGGACACGGCAACGGCAACGCGTACGGCCACGATAACGGAAACGATATGCGCGGCAACGGCGATCACGGCAACAACGATCGCGCAAGAGGCGATCACGGCCACCATCAGAACCCGCCCGACGACAACCAGCATCCGCACTAGACGCCCACGAACGAACGAGGGCCGCGACGCTGGATGCGTCGCGGCCCTCGTTCTGCCACCAACAGGCCGGAATGGCCGCGTGTGCTAGGCTTTGATCGCGACCGCCAGCACCTCGGGCGATGCATGCGAGGCGAACTTCTTGAAGTTCTCGGCGAACAGTCCGGCGAGCTTCTTGGCCTGCGCGTCGTAGGCCGCTTTGTCCGCCCAGGCATTGCGCGGTTTGAGCACGTCGCTCGGGACGTCGGGAATGCCGGCCGGGATGGCGAGGCCGAAGAACGGCTCGGTCTCGTACGCGACGTCCTCCAAGCGCCCTTCGATCGCGGCGTTGACCATCGCCCGCGTGTATGCGATCTTCATGCGCTTGCCGACGCCGGGTCCGCCGCCGGTCCAGCCGGTGTTGACGAGCCAGCAGCTCGCCTCGTGCTTGGCGATCCGCTCGCCGAGCAGCTTCGCGTACACGGTCGGATGATGCACCATGAACGGCGCGCCGAAGCAGGTCGAGAACGTCGCGGTCGGTTCGGTCACACCGCGTTCCGTGCCGGCAACCTTCGCCGTGTAGCCCGAAAGAAAGTGGTACATCGCCTGTTCGGGCGAGAGCTTGGCGATCGGCGGCAGGACGCCGAACGCATCGGCGGTCAGCATCACGATCGTCTTGGGGTGCGACTGCACCATCCCGCTCTTGATGAAGTTCGGCAGGAAGTCGACCGGATAGGCCGAGCGCGTGTTCTCTGTTTTCGCCGCGGAATCGAGGTCGAGCTTGCGCGTCTGCGGATCGTAGACGACGTTTTCCAGCACGGTGCCGAAGTGGTGCGAAGCCGCCCAGATCTCCGGCTCGGCCTCCTGCGAGAGCTTGATCAGCTTCGCGTAGCACCCGCCTTCGAAATTGAACACGCCGTCGGCCGACCAGCCGTGCTCGTCGTCGCCGATCAGCGGCCGGTGCGGATCGGACGAGAGCGTCGTCTTGCCGGTCCCCGAGAGGCCGAAGAAGATCGCGACGTCGTTGTCCTTGCCGGCGTTCGCCGAGCAATGCATCGAGAGCACGTTGCGCAGCGGCATCAAGTAGTTCATCACGGTGAAGACGGACTTCTTGATCTCGCCCGCGTAGCGCGTGCCGCCGATCAGGATCAGCTTGCGGGCGAAGTTCACCAGGACGAAGGTCGACGAGCGGACGCCGTCGCGCTGCGGGTCGGCGTCGAACTGAGCCGCGTCGATCACGGTGAATTCCGGCACAAACGTTTCCGCCGCGTCATCGGCGTCGTCGATGAACAGGTCGCGCGCGAAGAGACTGTGCCAGGCGTACTCGGTGACGATGCGCACCGGCAGGCGATAGCGCGGGTCGGCGCCGACGTGGCAGTCGAGCGAGAAGATGTCCTTGCCGGCGAGATACTCGCCGACGCGCGCGAGCAGCCCGTCGGACACCTTTGCGTCGATCGACTGGTTCGCGCTCCAATCGATATGCGTCTCGCTGCCGGGTTCGCGCACGAAGAACTTGTCCTTCGGTGAGCGCCCGGTGTGCTTTCCGGTTTCGACGATCAGCTGGCCGTCAGCGCCGAGGATGCCTTCGCCGCGCCCCAGCGCATGCTCGTACAGCTGAGCGACGCTCTGGTTGCGGTACACGGTCCCGACGCCGGACAGTCCCAAGCTGGACAGATGTTCGTCGAAGGACTGCGAAGGATACGGTAGCGTGAGAATTGACCTACTCCTCGGTAGCGGCCCGGGGGAAAAAAGCGAATTTCGCCCGGCGAGCAGCGCTCGCCTCGTTCGCACGCGCCGTCCGGAGCAAACGTGAGCGGATCCACCTCGGAATTGTTCACCGTCGTTCCGCCCGGCCAGGCGTTCGCCGCCCTTGCGCGGGGTTGTTCCCCGATCGAGAGGACCGAAATCGTCCCGCTGGGCGAAGCCCTCGGCCGGGTCAACGCCTCGGACGTCTTCGCGGCGGAGACGCTCCCGGCGTTCGCCCGCTCGACGATGGACGGCTACGCCGTGCGCTCGGCCGACACGCACGGCGCCTCCGAGCAGTCTCCCGCCTACCTCCAACTGACCGGCGACATCCCGACCGGCACCGTCCCCGCCGTGACGGTCGTGCCGCGCACCGCCGTCCGCATCCACACCGGCGCCATGCTTCCCCAAGGCGCCGATGCCGTCGTCATGGTGGAGGACACCAACCTGCATGGCCCCGAGGTCGAAGTGCTGGCCGCGGCGGCGCACGGCGAGAACGTCCTCACGATCGGTGAGGATGTGGTCCGCGGCGCACTGGCGATTCCGGCCGGCCGGCGGCTGCGCCCGGCGGACCTGGGCGGCCTCGCCGCGCTCGGCATCACCGCGGTCGCGGTCCGCGCCCGGCCGCGGATCGCGATTCTCTCGACCGGCGACGAGGTCGTCCCGGTCGCCGCCGCGCCGGCGCCGGCGCAGGTGCGCGACGTGAACGCGACGACCGTCGCCGCGACGGTGGAGCGCGCCGGCGGGATCGCCGTGCAGTGCGGGATCGCGCCGGACGATGAGCGCGCGCTGCTCGCCGCGGCGCGCGCCGGGCTCGAGGGAGCCGATGCGCTCGTCCTCTCGGCCGGATCGTCGGTCTCCGTGCGCGATCTCACCGGTCGGATCGTGGAGGCGCTCGGCCCGCCTGGAATCTTAGCGCACGGTATCGCGATCAAGCCGGGAAAGCCGACGGTCATCGCGGTGTGCCGCGCGAAGCCCGTCGTCGGCTTGCCGGGAAATCCCGCCAGCGCTCTGGTCGTCGCCTGGCGCATCGTACGCCCGCTGGTGCGGCACCTTGGCGGAGAGGCCGTCGACGACGACGCGTTCGGCGACGAACGCGAAGTCGACGCGCTGCTCGACCTCTCCGTGCCGTCACGGCCCGGACGCGAAGACTACGTGCCGTGCACGCTCGAACGCGACGCCGCCGGTGCGCTGCGCGCGACGCCGGTCTTCGGCGCGTCGAACTTGATCTTCACGCTCGTGCGGGCCGACGCGCTGATCGCCGTCCCGCTCGATCGCAGCGGTCTGGCGGCCGGCGAACGGGTGCGGGTGATCGTGCCGTGACGACGCCCGAAGCAACATCCGCCCGCAACGTTTTCCTGCACGACGTCCCGCTCGACGACGCGCGCGCACGCTTCGACGCGGCGCTGCTCGCGGGCGGCGTCGATGCGCGCGGCGGCGCGACCGAGACGCTGGCGCTCGCCGATGCGCTCGAGCGGGTGACGGCGCGGGCCGTGATCGCGCGCTTGTCGTCGCCGCACTATCACGCGTGCGCGATGGACGGAATCGCCGTTCTGGCCGCCGGCACGGCCGGCGCGCTGGAAACCGCGCCGCTCGAACTTGCCGCGGCCGAAGCGATCGTCGTCGACACCGGCGACCCGCTGCCCGACGGGTTCGACGCGGTGATCCCGATCGAGCTGATCGAACCGCGCGCCGGCGGTGCGGTCGCGATCCGCGCGTCGGTCGCCCCCTTCGAACACGTGCGTGCGATCGGCGAAGACGTCGTCGCGGGCGACGTCGTCGTGCCGGCGTTCCGCCGGCTGCGAGCGGCCGATCTGGCGGCGTGCGCGGCCGCCGGCATCGCGCAGGTCGACGTCGTGCGCCGGCCGCGGGTCGCGATCCTCACCACGGGCGACGAGCTGGTCGACGTGACCGTCGACGCGCCGCCGCCCGGCGCGATCCTCGATTCCAACGCCGTGCTGCTCGCGGCGTGCGTGCGCGAATACGGCGGCACCCTCACCTTGACGATGCGCGTCCCGGACGTCGAGGACGTCCTCGTCGCGGCCGTGGCGCGCGCCATCGCCGCGAGCGACGTCGTCATCGTGAACGCCGGCTCGTCGGCCGGTCGCGACGATCACACCTCGCGCGCCTTCAGCCGGTTCGGCGACGTGGTCGTGCACGGCGTCGCAATTCGACCGGGCCATCCGCTCGTGCTCGCCGTCGCGCGCGAAGCGCGCGTGCCGCTGCTCGGTATCCCCGGCTATCCCGTCAGCGCAGCGATCTGCGCGGACTTGTTTTTGCGGCCGCTGCTCGAACGGCTCGGCCATCGTGAGCCGGCGGACGTTCAAGAGATCGAGGTCGAACTCGCGCGCAAGCTGTTCTCGCCGCTCGGTGAAGACGAATTCGTACGAGCGGTCGCGGCGCGCGTCGACGGACGGCTCGTCGCCACGCCGCTGCGCCGCGGCGCCGGCGTGATCACCTCGCTCTCGCGCGCCAACGTGCTGATCACCGTGCCGCGCTTCAGCGAAGGCGCCGCAGCCGGTGCGCGCGTGCGCGCGCGTGCGCTGCGCCCGCTCGGCGCGATCGAGCGAACGCTGCTCGCCATCGGCAGTCACGACGTCGCGCTCGATCTGCTGGCGGGACGGCTGGCCGCGCTCGGGATCGAGCTGGTGTCGGCGCACGTCGGCAGCATCGCCGGCCTCGTCGCGCTGCGCGACGGCGCCGCGCATCTGGCTGGAACGCACGTCCTCGATCCGCCGAGCGGAACGTACAACGACGTCGCCGTGCGCCGCTACGGGCCTGGGGTCCCCGTCGCGCTCGTGCGCTTGGCCGAACGCGAACAAGGGATCGTCGTCGCGCCGGGCAATCCGCTCGCGATCCGAACGCTCGCCGACGTTGCCGCGCGCGGCGCCCGCTACGTGAACCGCCAGCGCGACGCCGGCACCCGCATCCTGCTCGACGCGCTGCTCGCGCGGGAAGGCGTCGCCGCGCAATCGCTCGCCGGCTACGATCGCATCGAGTTCTCGCATCTCGCGGTCGCGCAGCTAGTTGCCAACGGCAGCGCCGATGCGGGCTTGGCGATTCGCGCCGCGGCGCAAGCGTTCGGTCTGGGGTTCGTTTCCGTCGCGTTCGAGCCGTACGACCTGGCGCTTCCGGCGGCGTCGCTCGACGAGCCGCGCATCGCGGCGCTGCTCGGGATCCTGCGCGATCCGGCCTTCGGCGCCGACGTCGAACGCTTGGGCGGCTACGACACGACGGCGGCCGGATCCGTGCGCATCGTCGAGCCGCAACCGCCGGGTGCGTCGTGACGGTCGAACTGTTCGGAATGTCACGCGCGCTGGCGGGACGGCCGACCGTTACGCTTGCCGTCGAAGGGACCGTCGACTACGCGGGATTCGTGCGCGCGTTGGCGGACGCGGTCCCCGCCCTGGTTCCGGATGTGATCGTGCCGGCGCGCGATGCGCTGGTCGAGCCGAACCTGCTGCTGCTCGACGGGCGGCGCGCGCCGCGCGGCGGCGAGCGCTTCGGCGCCGACGACCTTCCGTGCGTGCTCTTCCTGGCGAGCGGCGGATGACATACGCCGGCCCGCGCGATCTGCTCGAGATCGACTTGAGCGAGCGCACGGCGCGGCGCGCCGCGCTCGACGACGCGGTGTTCGCCGACGCGCTCGGTGGCGTCGGCTTGGCGGTTCGCCTCATCGACGAGCGCGTGCACGGACCGCTCGACCCGCTCGGCGCGCTCAACCCGATCGTCTTCGCCGCGGGACCGTTCGCGTCGACGCCGGTGCCGGCGGCCAACAAGCACGCGCTGGCGACGATCTCGCCGCTGACCGGCTTGCTGAACGAAGGCCTCTCGTCCAGCCACTTCTCCGCCGTCTTGCGGCGCTGCGGTCTCGCCGCGATCGTGGTGACCGGTATCGCGGACGATTGGACCACCGTCGTCATCGAAAGCGGAACCGTGCGCTTCGAAGACGCCGCGCCGCTGGTCGGGCGTTCGGCCCGCGAGACGACGCGCGCGCTGCGCGAGAGCTATGGCGATCGCTCGGTGCGCGTGTGCGCGATCGGCGTCGCCGGCGAACGCGGCGTGCGCTACGCGGCGGTGGAGAACGACGGCCGCCAGGCGGGACGCGGCGGCACGGGCGCCGTGTTCGGAGCGAAGCGGCTCAAAGCCGTCGTGCTGCGCGGCCGCGGCGAGGTGCGCATCGCGGATCCAGAACGCACCGCGACGATCTCGGCGGCGCTGCGCGAACGCGCCGTCGGGCCGAAAACCGCGAAATATCGGGTGCTCGGGACCGGCGCGAACCTGCGCGTGCTGCAGCGCATGGGACAGCTGCCGACCCGCAACTTCACCGCTGCGACGTTCGAGGGGGCGGAGCGCGTCACGCCGGAGCGCGCCCGCGAATCGCGCGGCTCGTACCTCGAGCTGCGGGCCGGCTGCGCGGGCTGCCCCGTGCAGTGTGAGCACCTGTACGTGCGCAAAGACCGTGACCGCCGCTCCGCCGCGGCGAGCGAGTACGAATCGGTGTGGGCCTTCGGGCCGAACTGCGGCGTCGACGATCTCGATGCGGTGCTCGACGCGATTGGTCTCTGCGACGAGCTCGGACTCGACACGATCTCCGCCGGCTCCGCGATCGCGTTCGCGATGGAGTGCGCCGAACACGGGTTGATCGCGCACGATGCGTTCGGCCCGGAACTGCGCTTCGGCAACGGTGCCGTGCTCGTCCCGGCGATCGAAGCGATCGCGCAGCGCCGCGGGCTCGGCGACGTGCTCGCCGACGGCGTCCGCGCCGCGTCGGAACGGATCGGCGGCGGCGCCGAGCGCTTCGCGATGCACGCCAAAGGCTTGGAACTGCCGGGCTACGAACCGCGCACGCTGCCGACGTATGCGCTCGGGCTCTCCACGTGCACGCGCGGCGCTTGCCACAATCGCGCGGCGACCTACGATCGCGACCTGCGCAACCCGAGCGAGGAGCGTGCTGATGCGGAACGCGCGCGTGACGCGATCGAAGCCGAGGATCGCGCCGTTGCGTGGGACAGCCTCGTGCTGTGCAAGTTCGTGCGCGACTGCTTCGAGGATTTCGAAACCGAAGCGTCCGCGCTGTGGAGTGCCGTGAGCGGCGTTCCGCTCGACGCGCGCGGTCTGCGCGAGGCCGCGCAGCGCACGTGGGAACGCAAGCGCGCGATCAACGCGCGGCTCGGCTGGACGCCGGCCGACGACATCTTACCCGAGCGATTCTTCGCCGAGCCGATCCCGGCCGGCTCGAACGCCGGCCGGCGGATCGATCCGGAGCGACTGGCCGAACTGCGGGCGACCTACGAGGCGCTGCGCCGGCAAGCGGGGGCCGCCGTCCCTGTCGGCCAAGCCTAGGGAGTGCCCGGGAGCTCGCCGCGTCCGCCCCACTCTGGTGTCGCGCCCAACCGGCGCGTCTATCCGCGCCGGCGCGTGACTTTTCCGGCGACCTACACGGTCGACGGCCGAACGGCGCAGCCCGCCTACGGCCTCGATTTCGGCGGCGGCGGCCTGCAGCTGCTCACCCGGGAACCACTCACGGCCGGGCGCGGAGCGGTCGAAGTCACCGTTATCCTCAGCGGGCGCCGCGTGCGCATTGCGGCGATGCGGGCGTGGACCGATTCGATCGACTCGCCGCAGGGCCGGCGCTTTCGTCACGGCCTGCGGCTCAAAACGATGGCCGACGGCGACTGGGACTACCTGATGCGCCTTTCGGTCGAAGGCGATGCGAACATCTCGCCGGGCCGGGTGCTGACCCCGGGGCTGCGCGACAGCCTGCTCTCGGTGGAGAAGCAGCACCGCATCGCCGAAGCACTGGCGGAAGAAGGCCGACTCACCTACCACCGCGGCCGCAAGCTGCCGCTGATCGAATACGCTTTTGAGGGCTACACCATGCGCCTTGGCACGCGCTACTACGTGCTCAACGTGCGCAGCAAAGTGGTCGACGGCTCCGACGTGCACGAATATCGCACCCGCGTCCTCGCTGCGATCGAAACCGAGGGTGTGCGCATCATCGAGTGAGAACGTCGCGCGAATGCGCCGAACGATCGCTCTTCTCGCCGCGCTCGCTTGCGGCATGCTGCCGGCCGAAGCGCGCTCACCCGTCGCGATCGGACGCTTTCCGAGCGGTACGGTCGACGGGATAACCGATGTTCCCGGCGTGCGCGTCGCCCACGTGACGAAGATCGAAGGAACCGACGTGCGCACCGGCGCGACCGCGATCGTGCCGAACGCGGACACCTGGAACGATCGCGTCGCGGCCGCGACGTTCGATCTCAACGGCAACGGCGAGATGACGGGCGCGCATTGGGTGAACCAAGCCGGCTTCCTCGAAGTGCCGATCGTATTGACCGACACGCTGGACGTCGGCCGGGCCGACGACGGCGTCGTGTCGTGGCTGATTGCCAAGCACCCGCAGATCGGGCGGGCCGACGACGTTCCGCTGCCGGTCGTCGCCGAGTGCGACGACCAGGCACTCAACGACATCCAGCGCCGTGCGGTCCGCGCCGAGGACGTCGTCGCGATGCTCGACGCCGCCAAGGACGGCGATTTCCCACGCGGCAACGTCGGCGCCGGAACCGGAATGATCGGATTCGGTCTCGCCGCGGGGATCGGCTCGGCCTCGCGAGTGCTCCCGAAGAACCTCGGCGGCTACACGCTCGGCGTGCTGGTGAACGTCAACATCGGCTCCCAGCCGCGGGACACGTTGCGCATCGACGGCGTTCCGGTCGGCCGCGCGCTTGCGGGCGAGCTGAAGCCGGTCTTCCCGCGCCGCGCCGGCTACGTGGCGCCGGTGCGCGGCCGCGCCGCGGACGGCAGCATCATCATCGTCGTCGCGACCGACGCGCCGTTCGATTACGCTCGGCTGCGCGACATCGCGAAGCGCGCGACGATGGGTCTGGCGCGCACCGGTTCGACCTCGCGCGTCTCGAGCGGCGATCTGTTTCTGGCGTTCTCGACGACGCATCGCTATCCGCGCGACGGCGGGATCGCCGGTCCCGCGGTGGAGACCGATGAAGGCCGCATCAACGCGCTGTTCGAGGCGACCGCCGACGCGACCGAAGCGGCGGTCGACGACGCGCTGTTCAGCGCGCACACGGTCACCGGCCGCGGCGGCGTGACGGTCTTCAACTTGCCCTACGAGCGCGTGCGCCCGCTGCTCGCCCGCCCCGCCCCGTAGAGCGCCGCTTGCTGCTGGTTCAGGTGCGGCCTGCGTGGCGAGAATAGCTCAAGATCGCTCCGTCGTGCAGGAGGAGCGCGCGCAGCTCCGCGACCTCGCTCGCGTCGCGGGCCACCGCGAGAAAGCTTTGCCCTTCGCGCTGCGCCAGCGCAGCGGCGACTCCGGCCGCTTCGCCCTCTTCGATCGTCGTCGGGATGACGCGCGCGCTGCCGGCCGCGACGTGCGTCGCGCTGATCGCCGCCGAGGCCAAGATCAGGTTGGTCAGATCGCGCGGCACGAGCGTCCCGAACGGAATGCCGTAGACGTGCCGCGACGGCGCGTACGCGAGACGGTCGGTCGGCGTGACGGGATGCAGATCGAGGGGATACGACGAGAGGCCGATCGTGTCGTCGGGGATGTTGCCGCCCCAGACGTCAGTCGCGGTGAGGCGTTCGACGCCCGCGAAATGACGCGTTTCGCGCACGTACACGGCGTCGGCGTAGCGGTCGATGGAGGCGTGTTCGAAGCCGGGCAGCCGGTCGCGCAAGAACGCGAGCAGACGCGGCGTCTCGCGCATGCTCAAGGCGCGCGCTCGGGCCAGGTCGCGTTCGGAGAGTCCGTCGACGCCGAGCACGTCGATCGCATTGACCGTGACGTCGCCGCTCGGCTCGTGACCGACGTTGAGATCCCGCACGAGCACCTGCGGTGAGAGCGGGCGATATCCGGCCAGCAGCTTCGCGTAGCCCCAGGCGCGCCGCGGCGTCGCCCCGCCGGCTCCGTAGCTCGCCGCATCGTATCCGTTCGCGACGGAGCTCCACGCGACGCCGCGCAGCGAGAACATCAGCGTGACCGCTTGCGTGCGTTCGTCGATCCCCGTGTCCTGGCGACCGAGATCGAAGCGCGCGCCGGCGAGCGCAGCGACGTCACCGTCGTCCGTTGCATCGACGACGTACTGCGCCGCGACGGCGAACGTCGTGCCGCTCGTGCTGCGAAAGCGCACCGACCGGACGGCGCGACCGCCGGCGGCGGATTCCGTCGCGACGTCCGTGATCCGTGCGCCGGTGACGACGTGGATGCGCGGTTCGGCCGCCACCAGCGCGGCGAACGCCTCCGCGGCGGCCTGCGGCGTGAACGCGTCGCCCAGCGCGGCGTGGATCTGCGCGAAGATTCCGCCTTCGATCGCCCCGCCGTCGGGCGCGACGTTGAGATCCCACTGATCCATCATGCCGTCGGTCAGGATACCGCCGAGGTCCCGTCGCCGTGCCACCAGCGTGACGTCCGCCCCGGCGCGCGCCGCGGTGACGGCCGCCGCGACGCCGGCCGGCGTTCCGCCGACGACGAGGATCGCAGGGCTCGTCTGGGCGAGCGCCGGTGAGCGGAATGTGGTGATGAGGAGCGCTGCCAGAGCGGCCGCGCCTGCAAAGCGTCGGATCATCGTCATCCAAGGAACGCAATCGCGCCGCGAATGATTCGCAAGAGGACAACCCTCTCGGCGCGCAAAGGGCCGGCGCAAAAAGCCGGCCCTTTGACTGCTGAACATCGGAGAGGGGGAGATTCGAACTCCCGATACCTTTTACAGTATGCTCGCTTTCCAAGCGAGTGCATTCGACCACTCTGCCACCTCTCCGCGGCCAGCGGCCCTATTTCACGCCCGTGGGGGTGAAGGCCTCGCGGATGCGCTCAGAAGTCGTATTCGGCCTGCGCGCGGTTGTATTTGAAGAGTGGCACGCCGCCGTAGAGCGGAGCGTTCGTGTAGGTGTGCGCGCCCATAGCGCAGCAAGAGTCCAGGGTACGGCTTGCCGGGGAGCACGCGGTTCGCGAAGAACTGCACGTCGGCGTCGGTTTCGGCGGTCTGCTGCGGAGCGACCAGGTTTCCGTAATCGTAGAACCGCGCGGCTGACGCCGACGATGAGACGCTTGTCGTTCGAGGCCCAGCTCGCCGTCAGTTTCGCACCGCTGCCGGGCGCGCGACGGTCGGCCATCAAGTGGTCGTGCCCTTCTTGACGCCGAACGATCGTCTCGGTGTGCGAAGGGATCGGGTTGTAGCCGAGCGAGACGCTGACGTTCCGCGTCACGGCTGCGCCGATCCGCGCGCCGACGATCGAACCCTCGATCTTCCCGATGATCGCCGAACCCGTTTCACGCGAGGTTCGAGGTGAGCTGCCGATCGGCGTACCTTCGAGGTCGACGTACGTCTACGAATCTGGGCATCACGCGTCGGCGTGTTGCCGCTAGATGCGGGCGGGATGCCAGATGGTCTTCGTCTCGGTGAACGCGACGACGCGGTCGAGGTCGTCGTAACGCGCGTCGAACCATCCGTCGCGCGCAGGTGCGTCTTCGAAGTGCGTCCGCTTGACGTTTTCGGCGGCGAGTTGACCGAGTTTGCGTTCGAAGATCCCCTCGAGGCCGAAGGCGGCGAGGGCATTGACGTCCATGTGGCCGGCGAGAACGGGACCGAGTTCAGCGCGCGTTCCGGTGAGGACGTTGCACGCGCCGGCGGGTAGATCGCTCGTCGCGAGACACTCCGCGAAGACGATCGCGCTGCGCGGGTCGCGCTCTCCCGCGACGACGACGACGCCGTTTCCGCCCACGAGCGCCGGCAGTACCGCGGTGACCATCCCCAAGAGCGCCGGCTCGTCGGGTGCGAGCACGGCGACGATTCCGGTCGGCTCGGCCGTCGAGAAGTTGAAGTGCGGCCCGTTGACCGGATTGCGGCTGGACGCGAGCGCGACCCACTTGTCGGCCCAACCGGCATACCAGACGGTGCGGTCGATTGCCGCGGCAACCTCGCGTGCGGCCGCCCCGGCGTCGACCGTCCCGCCGAGGACGAGCTGCGCCGCAAGCTCCGCCGCGCGCGCCTCCATCATCTCCGCCAAGCGGTAGAGAACGAGTCCGCGCGTCGCCGGCGCCTGGTCGGACCACTTTGCGAAGCCGGCGCGCGCCGCGACGACCGCATCGCGGACGTCCTTACGCGAGGCGTGCGCGACGTTCTCGCCGCCGATCTGATCGCTGCGGGCCGACTCGCTCCGCGCGAACGCGCCGTTGATGTAGAGCTTGTACATCTTGCGAATTCCGACCCGGCCTTCCGACTTCATCGGCGAAGACTTCCGACATGGAGCCGCGCTTCCTCGGACTCGACCTCGCCTGGTCGGAGAAGAATCCGTCCGGACTCGCGGCTCTCGACCGCGGAGGCCGGCTTCTCGCCCTCTGCAGCGATCGGCGCGGTGACGATGAGATCGTGACCTGGGTCCGGCGTTGGCTCGGCGACCGGGGCGCGATCGCGATCGACATGCCGACGATCGTCCGCAACGAATCCGGATCGCGCTCCTGCGAACGAGCCCTGCGGGTCGACTTCCGCGCGCACGACGCGGGTCCGTATCCGGCGAATACCGGTCTGCCGCTGTTCAACGATGGAGGTCGCGCGCACCGGCTCCTGGCGGACCTGGAGAAAGATGGGGTCGTGCACGATTGCAGCGTCGGCCCAAGCGATCCCAGAACGGTGGCTTTCGAAGTCTTCCCGCACCCGGCGATGATCGAGCTGTTCCGACTGGAGCGGATCATCGCATACAAGAAGAAGCAGCGGAGCTGGGAACGAGTGCTCGCGGAATGGACGCGTTACCGTGCGCTGCTGGGATCGCTGGCCGAGGCGGACCCGCCGCTGGCGATCGGGCCGGACTTCGATCTCCCCGCCACGGTCGACAAGCACCGTTACAAGCGCCGCGACGATGAGCTCGACGCGATCCTGTGCGCGTACGTCGCCTCGTTCGTCTGGCGCCACGGGACCGCGTCGGAGCGAGTGCGCGTCTACGGGGACATGACCGACGGTCACATCGTGGTCCCGTTGAGCAAGCGGCCGCGATGAAGCGTTCGCGAGGTGGGTACACGTGGGAACTCTAGGCCTGCGCCCTGGACGCATTTTCACGAGCCGCGCTACCGAACCGGAGTTGATCCTGTGGTGACGATGAAAGATTCCCAGCCCTTCCTGACCGACGTCAAAGAGTTGCGCCGGCGCGCCAGAGAGCAAATGGACAAGGGTGCCGTGACGGAAGACTACGGCCTGGACCCCAAGCAAGCCGTCGAGGTGCTGCAAAATGCGCTCGCCACCGAGATCGTGTGCGTGCTGCGCTACACGATGCACAGCATCGCCGCGACGGGCATCAACAGCCAGGGCGCTAAGGACCAGTTCTCGGAGCACGCGGAAGAAGAAAAGGAACACATGGAGCAGATCGCCGAGCGGATCAACCAGCTCGGCGGCACACCGAACTTCAACCCGGAAGGCCTCGCTTCGCGTGCGGCGTCGGAGTACGGCAAGGGCGAGCTCGACCTGGTCGGGATGATCAAGGAGAATTTGGTCGCGGAGCGCGTCGCGATCGAGCACTACCGCGAGCTGGTCAACTACTTCGGCGAAAAGGATCCGACCACGCGCACGATGCTCGAAGAGATTCTCTCGGTCGAAGAAGAGCACGCCAACGACATGGTCGACCTGCTCTCGGCGCACGCAGGATAATCGATGCGCGCGCGCCCATAGCGCGCAGCGTGGAACTGCTCTGCGTGCGCCATGGGCGCACGGCCTGGAACGCCGACCAGCGCTTTCAGGGACATTCGGACATCCCGCTCGACGACGAGGGCCGCGCGCAAGCGACGGCCCTCGGCGCGTTGCTGGCCGACGAGCGGATCGACGCGGCCGTCGCCAGCGACCTCGAGCGCGCGGCCGAAACGGCGCGGATCGTGCTCGGGAAGCGCGCGCTTCCGCTTCGCCTGGATCCCGACTGGCGCGAACTCCGTTTCGGCGACTGGGAAGGTCTGACGTGGCAGCAGATCGTGGCCGCGAACCCGCACCTGGATGAGACGAGCGCGACCTCGGTGCGCGAGTACGCGCCCGCCGGCGGCGAATCGTTCGCGGAGCTGTGCGACCGGGTCGCGCGGGCGAAGGACCGCATCGTGGGCGAGGTCGGCGACGACGGCGTCGCGCTCGTGGCCACCCACGCCGGCCCTTTGCACGCGCTGCTGCACGTGCTGCTCGGCGAGGACGAGGCGCCGAAGGTGCGCTTCCTGACCGCTTCGATCACCCGCTTCCGGCGGGTCGACGGGGCGTGGCGCCTCGTGCGTCTCAACGAGACAGCGCTCGAGCGCCGCTAGCCCAGGAGGGCGCCGATCCGCTGCGTCAGGCCCGCCTCGTCGATCCCCTCGCAGGCGAGCAGCTTGTTGCGGGCGCCGGCGCCGCGCAGCAGCGTGACGCGGCTGGGAGCGAGGTCCAGCCAAGCCGCCACGGCCCGGATGACCGCCTCGTTCGCGCGGCCGTCGATCGCGCGCTCGCGGACCGCGACCACCACCTCGGCGCCGCGCCGCGTGATGCCGGCGGCCCGCGCGCCGGGCTTCGCAACGACTTCCAGGCGCGCGGTCAGCATCCGCGGAATTCCGGTCGGGTGAGTCTCGCAACACGCCAGAACCGGTTGAATCTCCCGCTGGGCGAACTAGCGCCCGACGCGATCAACGTGATCGTCGAGATCCCGAGCGGTTCGCGCAACAAGTACGAATACGACAAATCACTCGACATCTTCCGGCTCGATCGCGCGTTGCACTCCCCGATCTTCTATCCAGGCGACTACGGCTTCGCGCCGCGCACGCTGGCGCTCGACGACGATCCACTCGACGTGCTGATCCTCGTCTCCGAGCCCACCTTCAGCGGGTGTCTCGTGCTCGCGCGGCCGATCGGGCTGCTGCGCATGCTGGACGACGGGAAGCAAGACGACAAGGTCCTCGCCGTGCCCGTCGGCGAGCCCGACTACGCCGACGTCCACAACTTCACGCAGATCTTCTCGCACCAGCTGCGCAAGATCCAGCACTTCTTCGAGACGTACAAGCTGCTCGAAGGCAAGCACACGAGCACCGGCGGCTGGGAAGACGCCGCGACCGCGCGCCGCGTAATCGCCGAATCCGCGCAGCGCTTCAGCGAAGAGCCCGCGTAGGGAACGCTACGGGCTGCCGTCCGCGGAGGCGAGTTTCGCGACCGCCGCCTTGAGGTCGGAGACGTCGCATTCGATCTTGGTCGCGATCTCGATCAAGATGTTCTCCTGCAGCTCCTGGTGGTAGAGCAGGCGCGAAATCGAATCGTGATCGTGCTCGGCGCGCAGTTCCGCGTGGGCGCTCGATTGGCGCTGACCGACCGCGAGGATGAAGATCAGGATGAGCTGCAAGATGTTGGAGCACGTGAGCAGGAACGCGAACGGGTACGGGTCCAGCTTCGTGAAGATCCCGACGGGAATCCAGATGAACTGAATCAGGATCGCCAGGCCTAAGGCGAGCGGCGCACCGGTCGAGTCGGCGATGCGCTTGCAGATGCGTTCGACCGGCGTGAGGTTGTCCGCGTGCTCGGCGTTGACGTCGTGAACGAGCGGGTGATCCGTGACGTCGATCGGTGTGGAAGGCGCGGTATCGGTGACGCTCATGCCGGCCTATACGCCGCTCGCCTGCTTTGTGCCCCTACCGCGCGTTCCAACGCTCGAGCGCCGCTGGCCGCACGCCGGCGTCGCCGGCGATCGCGGCGGCGAAGAGCTCCGCGGTGTCGACCAGGCGCGGTCCGGGGCGATTGACGTAGGCGTTGCCGTCGACGACGAACGCGCGCCCGGTGCGCACGGCGCGCAGCGATTCGAACGCACGAGCCGCAGCTGGCGGCAGCGCTGCGACGGCGCGCACCGACGTTGCGAGATCGTAGCCGCACGGCGCGACGATGACGACGTCGGGATCGGCCGCCGCGATCGCGTCCCAGTCCAGCACCCGGCTGTTGGCGCCCGGATCGGCGAGAATCGGTTCGCCGCCGGCGAGCTCGACGAGTCCGGGCGTCCAGTGCCCGCCGCTCATCGGCGGATCGGTCCATTCGAGCACCAGGACGCGCGCCGCTGCACGAGCCGCGCTGCGCGCACGCAGCGCTTCCACCCGTTCGCGCAGCGTCGCCAGCAGTGCGGCCGCACCGTCGGGCGCACCGACGAGATCGCCGACGAACGCGATCGTGGAGAACACGTCCTCGAGCGACGAGGGCTCGAGCGAAACGACACGCGGATCACCCAACAGTCGCTTCGCGGCACGGTCGACGATCTCGTACGAGACGGCGCAGACGGCGCACAGTTCCTGGGTTATGATGAGATCCGGCTCGAGCGCCGCGAGCTTCGTGTCGTCCAGACCATAGAGCGACGATCCCGCGTGGACGCTGGCGCGGACGTGGCGGTCGATCCCGGCGGCGTCGAGCTCGGCCGGCAGCAGCGACGAGGTGAGCGTTGGCAGCGCTCGCGCCTCCGGCGGGAAATCACATTCGTGCGTCACCCCGACGAGCCGGTCGCCGGCACTGACGCCGTAGACGATCTCGGTGGCACTCGGCAGCAGGCTCACGACGCGCATCGAGAGCTGCTTCGAACGAGAAAGACCGGTCGCCTCGGCGCCCGGCCTCCTGGTTATGGGCCCGCGGCGAGCGAAACCGCCACGAAATGCGCGCCGATGACTTGCTGCGTGTCGAAGCTCTGGGATCCGATCGTCGGCTGTGCGCTCGCGCCGGCCGTGCCGTCGTAGTGGACCGTCACGGTACCAACCACCGACGGAGCGAGAATCCCGATCCCGGCCTGCGTGGGCGGCTGCGGACCGCCGGTGTTGGGCGCCGAGCTCGGCGTCGCGGTCGGATTCACGGTGGGCGGCGCGCTGTTGCTTCCGTTGCACCCGGACAGACCGGCGCAGACGAAAAACCCGACAAGCGAGGTCGTCCAAAAGGAGTGCCTCAAAAATCTTTCCTCAAAAGAACCGGGAAGCAGGGGCGGCCATGGATGCCCGCCGTACGAGCCGAGCCGGTTCGCGGCGCCGTTCGCCGAGTACCTTCGACTATATGTGTACTTGACGTGAGCGTGCCCGCGCGGGGGAGGAGGAGGCCGTCCGCGTGAATCTGGTCGGTCGCCTTTCCCGCCTTCCAGGAGTCCCGCCCTGAACAAGATCAAGGTCCTCAATCCGGTCGTCGAACTCGACGGCGACGAGATGACGCGCATCATCTGGCACTTCATCAAAGAGAAGCTCATCCTGCCGTACCTCGAGATCGACCTCAAGTACTACGATTTGGGGATCGAGCATCGCGACGCGACCGACGACCAGGTCACGCTCGACGCGGCGCGTGCGATCAAGGAGTACGGCGTCGGCGTCAAGTGCGCGACGATCACGCCGGATGAAGCGCGGGTCGAGGAGTTCCACCTCAAGTCGATGTGGCGTTCACCCAACGGCACGATCCGCAACGAGCTGGACGGCACGGTGTTCCGCGAGCCGATCATCTGCAAGAACGTCCCGCGCCTGGTGCCCGGCTGGACGAAGCCGATCGTGATCGGCCGCCACGCGTTCGGCGATCAGTACCGTGCGACGGATTTCGTCGTCCCCGGGCCCGGGACGCTGACGGTGAAGTTCACGCCGAAGAACGGCGGGACGCCGATCGAACGGACGGTGTTCGAGTTCCCGGGCGGCGGCGTCGCGCTCTCGATGTACAACCTCGACGAGTCGATCCGCGGCTTCGCCCGCGCCTCGATGAACTACGGGCTGTTGCGCGGCTGGCCGGTCTATCTCTCGACCAAGAACACGATCCTCAAAGCCTATGACGGCCGCTTCAAGGACCTCTTCCAGCAGGTGTTCGACGAGGAGTTCAAGACCGAGTTCGACGCGCGCGGCTTGACCTACGAACATCGCTTGATCGACGACATGGTCGCCGCCGCGATGAAGTGGTCGGGCGCGTTCGTGTGGGCGTGCAAGAACTACGACGGCGACGTGCAGTCCGATACCGTCGCGCAGGGTTTCGGTTCGCTCGGCCTGATGACGTCGGTGCTGATGACGCCCGACGGGAAGACGATCGAAGCCGAGGCGGCGCACGGCACGGTCACCCGTCATTATCGCGAGTACCAGAAGGGCCGCGAGACGTCGACGAATCCGATCGCTTCCATCTTCGCCTGGACGCGCGGGCTCGCGCATCGCGGCAAAGTCGATGGTACGCCGGACGTGACGCGCTTCGCCGAGACGCTGGAGCAGGTGTGTGTCGAGACCGTCGAGGCCGGGAAGATGACGAAGGACCTGGCGATCCTCATCGGTCCCGATCAGCCCTGGCTGACCACGACGCAGTTCCTGGACGCGCTCGACGCGGAGCTGCGGCGGCGCATGGAATCCGCGCCGGCGCCGGCCGTCGTCTAACCCCGAGGAGACGCGATGACCGGCGAGGACACGCTCGCGATCCTGGTCGGCGGCGGCCCGGCGCCCGGGATCAACGGCGTCATCGCGTCGGCGACGATCGAGGCGCGCAACAGCGGGTTGCGCGTCCTCGGCATCTACGAGGGCTACCGCCACCTGGTGCGCGGCGACACCTCGCACGTCGTCGAGCTCGAGATCGACGACGTCTCGCGGCTGCACTTCACCGGCGGCTCGATGCTGCGCACGTCGCGCACGAACCCCGCCAAGGACGAAGAGTCGCTGCGCCGCTGCGTCCGTTCGCTCACGCTGCTGGGCGTGCGCTATCTGATCACGATCGGCGGAGACGACACGACGTTCGGCGCGGCCCGCATCGCCGCGGCGACGAAGGGCCGCATCGGCGTCGCGACGGTGCCGAAGACGATCGACAACGATCTGCCGCTGCCCGACAATGCGCCGACGTTCGGCTTCGAAACCGCGCGCGCGGTGGGCTCGGCGATCGTCGAGAACTTGATGGAAGACGCGCGCACGGCGTCGCGCTGGTATCTGGCCGTCACGATGGGGCGGAAGTCCGGCGCGCTGGCGCTGGGCATCTGCAAGGCGGCCGGGGCGACGATCGCGGTGATCCCGGAAGAGTTTCGCGACGGGACGATCAGACTCCGCGACGTCGTCGACACGCTGGTCGGCGCAATCGTGAAGCGGCTCGCCTCCGGCGCGGACCATGGGGTCGCGGTCGTCGCCGAAGGGATCGCGGAGCGCATCGCACCTGAGGAGCTCGCCGCAGTGACCACCGCCGCGCGCGACGCGTACGGACACGTGCGGCTGGCGGACGTTCCGCTCGGCAGCGTGCTGCGCGACGCCGTCCGGGTGCGGCTGGCCGAGATCGGTCTCGACACGACCGTCGTGCCGAAAGACATCGGCTACGAGCTGCGCAGCGCAAAGCCGATCCCGTTCGATGCGGAGTACACGCGCACGCTCGGGTACGGTGCGGTGCGCTACCTGCTCTCGGGCCGCAGCGGCTCGCTGATCGCGCTGGCGGGGGGGCGCATCCATCCCGTCACGCTAGAAGAGATGCTGGATCCGGCGACGGGCCGCATTCGGGTCCGCATGGTCGACGTCACGACCGAGTCCTATGAGGTTGCGCGCAAATACATGATCCGGCTGGAGGCGCCCGACTTCACCGAGCCGCGGCTCTCACGCCTCGCGGCGCAGACCACGCTCGACCCCGACGCCTTCGCCGCCGAGTTCAACCACTTGGTCGCGTAGCTCCAGCAGTACGCGCAGCGCGTCGTCGGCGCGATCCGCCGGCACGAAGAGATGATCGTGGTGGAACGCCGCGACGATGTTGGCGGGGATGCCGGCGTCGGCCAACGCGCGCGACACGGCGGCCGTGAACCCGACCGCCGTGAGACTCGAATGGACGGCGAGCGTGATCGCGCGGAACGGCCCGGCGCCGCGCAGCCCCGCGCGCTCCGCGTCGAACGCGCGGAACGATCGCCGTGGTCCCCTCGTCCTCGGTGAACGTCCCGAGCGCGACGCCGGCGGGAAGTTCGCCGGGCGAGCGCAGCACGCAGAAGAAGAACTCGCCGTCGCGGAGTTCCGGACACATCCCGGCGACCAGAGCCCGGGGATCGGTCTCGCCGTCCACGTCAGCCGCGTACTGGTGCGTCGGCGCCGGCGAACCCCGCCTGTGCGAGCGCATCCAGGACGCCGCGACCCCGGCGAGGAGCCCGAGAAGGCGGCCGGCTGAAATGCCCGGCCCGGCAGTCGTCAACGCTCATCGACGCAGAGGATTCGCGTCGCCGCCGACCAGGCCCTCAGCCGGCTCCGTGAAAGCGCTCGGCGGCCTTCTCCAGGAGCCCCGGTGTATGGAAGGAATCTCCACCGCCGCGGTCAATTCCCGAGCTTCTGGTATACCGGATACCAAATACCCCGTGCGATCGAGGCCTGCGATGTCGGCGTTGGAATTAGTGGCAATTCGGTCGGACACCAGCATCTCGGTGCGGGTGTACGAAACAATTCGCGCCGCGATAACGGGAACGAATCTCTACGAAATCGACCATGCCGAACTGCGCCTCGACGAGCGCGAGCTGGCCGGCCGGCTCGGCGTGAGCCGCACGCCGATCCGCGAGGCATTGGTCCGGCTGGAGCACGAGGGCCTGGTGACGAACATTCCCCGCCGGGGATACTTCATCTCGCGCAAGAGCAAAGCGGAGCTGCTCGAGATCATCGTTGTCTGGGCCGCGCTGGAGAGCATGGCCGCGCGCCTGGTCGCCCAGTCGGCGGACGCCGGCGCGATCGCCTCGCTGCGCGAGATCTTTGCGACGTTCGACGGCGAGCGCATCGCCGCTCAGCTCGACGAATACTCGGAAGCGAACCTTCGCTTCCACCAGCGCATCATCGAGCTTGCGGGCTGCGACACGCTACGCCGCACCGCTGAAGGCATCCTGGTCCACGTGCGTTCGATCCGCCACCGCACGATCGGTGAGGATCATCGCTTCGAACGCTCCATCGTCGACCACATGCAGATCATCGAAGCCCTCGAAATGCGCGAGGTCGAGCTCGCGGAGCGGCTCGTGCGCGACCACGCGCTGGCGCTCGCCGCGCACGTCGACGCGAACGACGACGATCTCTGACCCGCGACACACGCCCATACCGCATCGAACCGTACCGAAGGAACAAGGGGAGCCCGATGGCCCAAACTGCACCGATCGCTAAAGATCTTCCGAAACTCGACGCCGACCAGCCGGCACAAACGGTCTCCGGAGGCCACCTCGTCGCGAAGGCCCTCAAGAACGAGGGGATCGACGTGATCTTCACCCTCTGCGGCGGCCACATCATCGACATCTACGACGGCTGCCAAGACGAAGGCATCAAGATCATCGATGTCCGCCACGAGCAGGTCGCCGCGCACGCGGCCGACGGGTACGCCCGCGTCACGGGCAAGCCCGGCTGCGCCGTGGTGACCGCGGGGCCCGGGACGACCAACGCCGTGACCGGCGTCGCGAACGCCTTCCGCGCCGAGAGTCCGTTCCTGTTGATCGGCGGCCAAGGCGCGCTCAACCAGAACAAGATGGGTTCGCTCCAAGATCTTCCGCACGTCGAAATCATGCGGCCGATTACGAAGTTCGCCTCGAGCGTCGTCACGACGGAACGCGTCGCCGACATGTGCGCCATGGCTTTCCGTGAGTCGCACAACGGAGCGTTCGGTCCGTCGTATCTCGAGATCGGCCGCGACATCCTCGACGGGACCGTGCCGCTCAAGAACGCCGTGATCCCGACGCCCGGACACTATCGCGCGTCGACGAAGTCGGTCGGCGATCCGAACTCGATACAGAGGCTCGCCGACATCCTCTCGAAGGCGGAACGTCCGGCGATTCTCTTCGGCCAGCAGACCTGGACCTGCCGCGCCGGCGCGCAGGCGCGCGAGCTCGCGCGCACCTACAACATCCCGGCCTACATGAACGGTGCCGGCCGCGGCACGTTCGTCCCGGGCGACCCGCAGGGTTTCCAGCTGACCCGCGGCTACGCGTTCGGCAAAGCCGACGTGATCGTCATCGTCGGAACGCCGTTCGACTTCCGCATGAGCTACGGGAAGCGCCTCAAGGCACCCACCGTCGTGCAGATCGACATGGGGTACGGCACCGTCGGTAAGAACCGCGACATCACGCTGGGGCTCGTCGGCGATATCGGCGCGATCCTCGGCGCGGTGCTGCAAGCGGCGCCGAGCAGCCTCAAGGAGAGCGCGAAGGGTCGAGGGGGCTGGATCGACGAGCTCCGCGCCGAGGAGAAGTCGCTGAGCGAAGCGCGCCTGCCGAAAATCAAGAACGACTCGATCCCGATCCACCCGCTGCGCCTCGGTTACGAGATCAACGAGTTCCTCACCGAGAACACGCGCTTCATCGGCGACGGCGGCGACATCGTCACCGCGGCCGGCGGCATCGTGCAGCCAAAGGGCGAGGGCCTGTGGATGGACCCCGGTCCGCTCGGCACGCTCGGCGTCGGCGTCTCGTTCGCGATGGCCTCGAAGTTCGCCGAGCCCCAGAAAGAAGTGCTCTGCCTCTTCGGCGACGGCACGTTCGGCATGACGGGCTGGGACATGCAGACGGCGATGCGCTTCAACCTGCCCTTCATCGGCATCATCGGCAACAACTCGTACATGAACCAGATCCGCGCCGGTCAGATCATGAAGTACGGCAAGGAAAAGGGCGACGTGGGCAACTACCTCGGCGACGTCGACTTCGAGAAGTTCGCGCAGATGCTCGGCGGATACGGCGAAGCGGTCCGCGACCCCAAGCAGATCCGTCCCGCGCTCGAGCGGGCCCGCGAATCGGGCAAGTGCGCGCTGATCAACGTTTGGATCGATCCGAACGAGTTCGCGCCCGGCACGATGAACCAGACAATGTACAAGTAGGCCCATCGATGAGTACGAACGGCGTTTCGCCCAAGGGGGCATCGGAGGGATCGACGCGCAAGGCGCTCGACGGGGTCAAGGTGCTGGACATGACGCACGTCCAGGCCGGCCCGTCGTGCACCCAGATCCTCGCGTGGCTCGGAGCCGACGTCATCAAGGTTGAACTGCCCGGTCGCGGCGACATCACGCGCGGTCAGCTGCGCGACCTTCCGGGCGTCGACAGCCTCTACTTCACGATGCTGAACTGCAACAAGCGCAGCATCACGCTCAACACGAAGACCGCCGACGGGAAGGCGATCTTCGAGAAGCTGATCCAGCACTGCGACGTGCTGGTCGAGAACTTCGGTCCGGGCGTGCTCGACCGCCAGGGCTTCACCTGGGAGCGCATCCGCGAGATCAATCCGCGCATCTCATACGCGTCGATAAAGGGCTTCGGCCCCGGCGTGTACGAGGACTTCAAAGCCTACGAAACCGTCGCGCAAGCGATGGGCGGATCGATGAGCACGACCGGGTTCCCGGACGGGCCGCCCACCAGCACCGGTTCGCAGATCGGCGACTCCGGCAGCGGCATCCACATGGTGGCGGGCATCCTTGCGGCGCTCTTCCAGCGCACGCATACCGGCCGCGGCCAGCGCGTCACCGTCGCGATGCAGGACGCGGTCCTCAACCTGTGCCGGGTGAAGATGCGCGACCAACAGCGGCTTGCGCACGGCCCGCTGAACGAGTATCCGAACGAGGAATTCGGCGACTTCGTCCCGCGTTCGGGGAACGCGTCGGGCGGCGGACAGCCCGGGGCCGCGCTGCGCTGCGCGCCCGGCGGTCCGAACGACTACGTCTACGTCATCATCCAGCCGCCGGTCTGGGCGGGGCTGGCAAAAATGGTCGGTCGGCCGGAGCTGGTCGAAGATCCCGGCTACGCCACACCCGAGGCGCGACTCGAGCATCTCGACGAGGTCTTCGGCGTCGTCGAGGCGTGGACGCAGGCCCATACCAAACACCAGGTGCTCGAGAAGCTCAACTCGATCGACGTTCCCTGCGGACCGATTCTGAGCACCAAAGATCTGATCGAAGACGAGTCGTTGCGCGCGCGCGGGATGATCGCAGACGTGGAACACCCCAAGCGCGGGACGTTCACGACTGTCGGCTGTCCGATCGTCCTCTCGGACACGCCCGTCAAGATCGTCGCGTCGCCGCTGCTCGGCGAACACAACGAAGAAATCCTCAAAGAGATCGGCTGGGACGGTAAGGATGCACGCGAGCTCCAAGCCGCCGGCGTACTGTAGGAGACCATAGATGCTGCTCGACCGTCAAACTCGCGACAAGGCTGCCGTTCGCGCAGTCCTCGACCGCGTCAAAGCCGATAACCGCAGCGCGCTGAGCGCGCCGGAAGCAAAAGAAGTCGCCGATGCGTACGGCTTGCCCGTACCGCAAGAGGGCCTGGCGACCTCGGCCGACGAGGCGGCAAAGCTCGCCGAAAAGCTCGGCTTCCCTGTCGTTTTGAAGATTGTCTCACCCGACATCCTGCACAAGACTGAAGCGGGCGGCGTCCTCGTCGGCGTCGACAACGCGCAGGCGGTTCGCACTGGGTACGACAGGATCGTCGCCAACGCGAAGAAGTATCAGGCCGACGCCAAGATCAGCGGCGTCCAGGTGCAGCAGATGCTGCCGACGGGCGCTCAGGAAGTGATCGTCGGCGCAGTCACCGATCCGAGCTTCGGCAAGCTCGTCGCGTTCGGTCTCGGCGGCGTGCTCGTCGAAGTGCTCAAGGACATCACGTTCCGGCTTGCGCCGGCGACGCGCGAAGACGCGCTCTCGATGCTCGATGGCATTCAAGCCGCGGAGATGCTCAAGGGCGTGCGCGGCTCCGAGCCGGTCGATCGCGATGCGCTCGCCGACATTATCGAAGGCGTCTCGCAGCTGATCACCGACTTCCCGGAGATCAGCGAAGTCGACTTGAACCCCGTCTTCGCGACGCCGAAGGGTGCGACCGCTGTCGACGTCCGCATCCTGGTCGACTTCAACCCGCCCGAGCCGCGTTACCGTCCGAGCCAAGACGAGATCGTGCGCGCGATGAATCGTATCATGCGGCCCGATGCGGTCGCCGTGATCGGCGCTTCGAGCGAAGACGGCAAGATCGGCAACTCGGTGATGAAGAACCTCATCAACGGGGGCTACAAGGGTCAGATCTATCCGATCAACCCGAAGGCCGACGAAATACTCGGCTACAAGGCGTACGCCTCGGTCAAAGACATACCGGGCGACGTCGACGTCGCGGTGTTCGCGATCCCGGCGAAGTTCGTCGCGGCCGCGCTGATCGAGTGCGGCGAGAAGAAGATCCCGGGCGCCGTCCTTATTCCCTCGGGCTTCGCGGAGACGGGCAACGAGGAAGGGCAGCTCGAGATTCAGCAGATCGGGCGCAAGTACAACGTTCGGTTGATGGGGCCGAACATCTACGGCTTCTACTACACGCCCAAGGATCTGTGCGCGACCTTCTGCACACCGTACGACGTCAAAGGCTCGGTCGCGTTGTCGTCTCAATCCGGCGGCGTCGGCATGGCGATTATCGGCTTCAGCCGCTCGGCGAAGATGGGCGTCTCAGCGATCGTTGGCCTGGGCAACAAAGCCGACATCGACGAAGACGACCTCCTGACGTTTTTCGAGCAGGACGATGCCACAAAAGCCGTCGCGATGCACATGGAGGATCTCAAGGACGGCCGGTCCTTCGCAGAAGTCGCCAAGCGGGTGTCGAAGAAGAAGCCGGTCATCGTGCTCAAAGCCGGTCGCACGGCACTCGGCGCGCGCGCCGCGAGCTCGCACACGGGCGCGCTCGCGGGGAACGACAAGGTGTACGACGACGTGCTCCGCCAGAGCGGCGTGATCCGCGCGCGCGGCCTCAACGAACTGCTGCAGTTCGCGCGCGCGGTGCCGATCCTGCCGACGCCCAAGGGCGAGAACGTCGTCATCATCACCGGCGCCGGCGGCTCGGGCGTTCTGCTCTCCGACTCGGTCGTCGACGCGGGGCTCTCGCTGATGAAGTTCGAGCCCGACCTCGACGAAGCGTTCAAGAAGTTCATCCCGCCCTTCGGCGCGTCCGGAAATCCGGTCGACATCACCGGCGGCGAGCCGCCGAAGACGTACCAGAATACGATTCGTCTGGGGCTCGAGGACGACCGCATCCACGCGCTCATCCTGGGTTACTGGCACACGATCGTCACCCCACCGATGGTCTTCGCGCGACTCTGCGTCGAAGTCGTCGAAGAGTTCCGCGCCAAAGGGATCGATAAGCCCGTCGTGGCGTCACTCGCCGGCGACGTCGAAGTCGAAGAGGCGAGCGAATATCTCTACGACCACGGCATCCCGGCGTATCCGTACAATACGGAGACGATGGTCGCGGCGCTCGGCGCCAAGTATCGTTGGGCCCGCGCGGCGGGACTTCTCTAGTCAAAGACCGCGGCGCGAACGAAAGAGGCCGGTCTCCCGATGGGAGACCGGCCTCTTTCGTTACGCCGACTCGCGTGCGTGAAAGCGGCTTAGACCGGGCCGACGGCCACTCCGCCGGGCAACCCGCCGAGCTGATTCTCGGCCGCGACCGCGCGCTCGCGCATCGGCTTGAGGACCGCAACCGCCAGCGCCGCGACGAGGATGTTGAAGGCCACCAGGACGGCGAGGACCGTTGCGTACGATCCCGTGCTGGCGTAGACCCACACGGCGATCGGCACGACGAACGATGCCGTACCCTTGGCGGTGTAGAGCAGTCCGGAGTTCGTGGTCGCGAACTTCGGACCGAAGATGTCGGTGCACGCGGCGGGAAACAGGCTGTAGATCTCGCCCGACGCCAAGAACGTCAACGCGGCGCAGACCATGAACATGACCGGATTGTGCGCCGCGAAGATCAAACCGAACAGGCCGACCGCTTCGCACGAGAAGGCGATGGCCATCGTGACCTCGCGCCCGACTCGGTCCGACATCGCCCCGAAGAGGATGCGGCTGCCGCCGTTCGCCAGGTTGTCGACCAGCAGCGTCAGGGAAAGGATCGCCGCGACCCCGTAGTCCTTCGCCATCGGAGCGACCTGCGCGGTTATGAACAGCAGGCCCGCGGCGATCATGACCATCATGACGTAGAGCAGCCAAAAAGCCGGCGACGCGAGCATCTGGGCAGGCGAATAGCTGTTCTTTCGCATACGCGTCGCCGCCAGATTGTCGGCAGGGACGGCCGGGACTTCCTCCGGACGCGGAAATGCGAGGAAGAAGGCGATGATGAAAACGATGATCCCTTGGACGATCGCAAACGTCTGAAACGCCGAAGCGTAACCCGACGCCTTGATCATGTTCGCGATCGGGATGACCGTGAGCGCCGCGCCTGCGCCGAAACCCGCGGCCGTGAGGCCGACCGCCAGGCCGCGCCGATCCGGGAACCACTTGACCGCGATGCCGACCATGGTGCCGTACACCAGCCCGGCTCCCAAACCGCTTATGATCTCACCGAGAACGAGCGTGCCGATCGTCGCGGCGTGCGCGTCGATCACCCAGCCGACGGCGATCAGGATTCCAGCGAGAGCAACCATCGGCTTGGGACCGAACCGATCGGCGAACCAGCCGTTGAACGGCACGACCCAGGTCTGCGCGAGCACGAACGCTGCGAAAGCCGACTGAATCGCGGCTTTCTTCCAGCCGTTGGCAGCCGCGAGCGGGTTGACGAAAAGGGTCCAACCATATTGCAGGTTGGCGATGCAGATCATGGCCACGATGGCCAGAGCGAGAATGAGCCACCGGTTACGCGCGCCGCTCGGAGCGCTCGAAGTTGATACCAAGCTAGCCTCCCTCTGGATGAAGGGGATATCTTTCGCGCCATTCGCCATTTGGTATACCAAATACCTGGCCTCGAGGTGTGACAAACGTCGCGCTGCAATCGGCCCTGCCCGACCTTCGTCGGACCGGGCCCCCGCACGGCTACGCGTGGGTCAAGGCAAGTCCGACCGCCGGAACAGCGCCGCTCCGGCCTGCCGGGGGCCGCGCTACGTCTAGTCGTATGCTCGGCGGAACGTCGCGTACATGTGCGGATAATCGCGGTAGAACCAATTGCGGAAGCTGCGCCGCACGAGCGTCGACGCGGTGACGGGCGAGGCCCCTTTCATCACGAAGTGCAAGCCGTCGAAAAAGTCCGCCGAATAGAGCGGGTACGATGCCATCGGCTCGAAGCCGGGCAGCGGCGCGAACGGCGTCGAGGTCCACTCCCAGCCGTTGCCGACGAGGTCTTCGACTCCCCAGGCGCTCGCACCGGCGGGCGACGAACCGACGGGTTCGGGATCGAAACGGCGCCAGCCGAAGTTGCCGTGCCGCGCGGGGTCGGGCGCGTCGCTGCCCCAGGGATGCGGACGTTCGTCGCCGTCCGGCGTGCCGAACGCCGCGCGATGATATTCCGCCTCGGTCATCAACCGCGCGCCGCTCCAGCGCGCGAACGCGGTCGCCCCTTCCTGCGTCGCGTAGACGGGCCACGACTGCGGCAGCGGCAGATCGTCGAAGACACCACGCAGCATCCACATTCCGTCGCGTTCGAACCAGTTCGACGGCGGCGGGCCGCCGTCGCGCACGAAGGCGAGATAGTCACCGTTCGTCACGTCGTACGCGTCAACGCCGAACGCGCCGGCCTCGACCACCGTCTCGTCGAACTCGTTGTCCCACGCGAACGGGAGCGCATCGCGGCGCGCGCCGATGGTTGCGCGGCCGGCGGGAATCGCGATAGGTTCGCGTCGCGGTGCAGCTGTGTCACGGTGCTCCTGCCGCGGGCCGCGCTGTTTCTCGCGCGCGAGCCGGTGCAGGATGTAGGTGAACGTCTCGTGGTGCATGTCTTCGTGCTCGAGAACGTTGTATGCCGCTTGCGCACGGACAAGCCTCGGGTTGGCAGGATCGTCCAGCTGCGCGTGTGCGAACGCATCGAAGATCGCGGCGTCGCAGGCGCCGGTGAAGGCCTGGATCTGGGCGCGCGTCGGCCAAGCTGCGCGCTTGTGCTGCGCCGCAACGGTCAGATCGCGCGGATCGATCCCTCGGTTGAACAAGCGCTCGTAGTCCGGATTGACCGACGGACGTCCGAGGGCGTCGCGCACGAGCGTGATGAAGGCGAAGCCCGGGATGTGTCCGTCGTAGAAGACGAACGGGTGGCGCAGCGGGATCGGCGCGTCTTCATACGCGTCGGGCGCGATGGCGGCGAAGAGGTCGGCGGTCCGTCGGCGGTTTGCGCGGTAGCGCGACGCCATGGCTTCCCGATCGAGGCTGGCGGCAGCGAGCGTGTCCACGCTCGCGCATTTACCCTACTGGGGTCGCGATCCCGCGTCCGGCCAAGAAGACCCCCACCTGCTCGACCGTCATCGGGCGGGCGAAGAGGAAGCCTTGCACTCGGTCGCAGCGTTCCTGGCGTAGGAAGGCGAGCTGCTCGATCGTCTCGACCCCTTCCGCACACACCTCGAGGCCCAGACTGTGGGCCATCGCGATCACCGTCCGCACGATCGTCGCGTCTTCGGGTTCCACCAATATGTCGCGAACGAACGACTTGTCGACCTTGAGACAGTCCAGGCGGAAGCGGCGCAGGTAGCCCAGCGACGAGTACCCGGTACCGAAATCGTCGACGGCGCGGCGGATGCCGATGCGCCCTAATTCCTCGAGGATCTGCACCGAGAGCGCCGCGTCGCTCATGGCGACCGACTCGGTGATCTCCACCTCGAGATGCCCGGGCTGGATGCCGGTCCGGTCGAGCACGTCGCGCACCTTGGCGGCCAGGCTGGGTTGGTGGAATTGCCGTCCCGACAGGTTGACGGCGAGGCGCAGCTCGGGAACCTGCCGCTGCCACAGGCGGAGCTGGTTGCATGCCGTTTCCAGCACCCACTCGCCGAGCGCGACGATCAGCCCGCTCATCTCGGCATTCGGGATGAAGTCGTCGGGCTGCACCAGGCCGAGCTCTGGGTGCTGCCAGCGGACGAGCGCTTCCAGCGCGACGACCCGCTCGCCGGTGATGTCGAATTGCGGCTGGTAGTGGATCACGAACTCGTCGCGGTCCAGCGCTTTGCGCAGCAGCTTCTCCTGCGCGATACGTGTCTGCAGCGACGCTCCGAGCGCCGGGTTGAAGAACTGGTGCGTGTTGCGGCCGCGCTCTTTCGCGCGGTACATCGCGACGTCGGCATTTTTCACGAGCTCGTCGACGTCGTCGCCGTCGTCCGGGTAGACCGCGATCCCGATCGACGTCGTGACGAACTGTTCGTGGCCGTCGATGGTCAACGGCTGATCGATCGCCGCGACGATCCGCTGCGCCAGCGTGTCCAACCGTGCCGTCGTCGGGTCGCCGGGGATCAGCACGATGAACTCGTCGCCGCCCATGCGCGCGACGAGCCCGTCGCCGGCGACGACGGCGGTGAGCCGGTCGCCGATCGACCGCAGCAGACGATCGCCCAAGGCGTGGCCGAGCGTGTCGTTGATGTCCTTGAAGCGATCGAGGTCGAGAAACATTACGGCGACGCGGGCGTGACCGTCGCGGGCACGGTTGAGCTCGTCGCGCAGGCGCTCGGTGAACCAGGTTCGATTCGGCAGCGTGGTGAGCTGGTCGTTGTAGGCAAGATGCTTCAGCCGCGCGCGCGATCGGCTGCGCTCGATCGCCGAACCGACCAGCGCTCCCATCAGCCGCACGAGGTCGCGGTCGCTGGCGGTGAAGGGAACCTCGCGCGGCCGCTCGGCCGCGAAGGAAAGCGCGCCGTAGCGCGCACCGGCGACTTCGATCGCGGTACCGATGTACGCGAGCGGGGCAGTCTCACCAGGTTCCGGCGCCGAGAGATCGCGCAAGCCCACCAGGTCCTCGAGCGCGAGCGCGCCGTCGGTCGCGAGCGAGAGGCGAGCCAGTTTGCGCGGAATTCCCACCCCGACCATCGCGATCGTGCGGTCGGCCTCCGCGTCGTAGATCGCGCCCGACGTCATCCGCAGCAGACGGCAGCCGGCGTCGATCGTCGCCGCGATCTGGTTCTCGGCGGTTGCGTTCGCTCCGGCGGCGACGAGGTACAGCTCGCGCAGCCGGTCGTTCTGTTCCGCCACCGCGCGCTCGGCGAACCGGATCGCGCTGAGGTCGCGGAAGAGCAGGTGGACGCCCGCGATCTCGTTGCGGAAGAAGAGCGGAATCATCGTGGCGAGCACCGGGTACCGCGTACCGTCCGCGCGCAAGGCGTCGACTTCGATGCTGGACGCACGTCCGGCCGTCGCGCGATAGAACACTTCGCGCGCATCGCGGACGTCGGCGTCCGCGATCAGTTCGGCGACCGAGCAGCCGATCAGCGACGCGCCCCCGCGCCGCTCGCGAATCGCCGCCGCGTTCGCGCGCGTCACCACGCCGTCGAGCGAGAGGGCCAGCATCGCGTCCGGACTCTCTTCGAACAGCGAACGGAAGCGTTCCTCGCTCTCCAGCGCCGAGGCGCGGGTCGCGACCAGATCGCTCACGTCGTCGATCAGCGAAACGACCTGAACCGTACCGTCGACCGGGATCGTCGAGCTGAACCAGCGGCAGTTGATGAGCCGGCCGTCGCGAGTCACGTTCCGATGTTCGTTGATCGAGGTGCCGCTGCCGGCGAGCAGCTCGTGAACGGCGCGCAGCACGCCGCCCGTGTCGTCACCGTAGACGAGTCCGATCTCGGCAAACGTCTTGCCGCACACCTCGTCGGGGCGCCAGCCGAAGATCGCTTCCGCGCGCGCCGACCATTCGACGATGCGGTGGTCGGCGGCCCAGCGAACGAAGCCGAGCGAAGTGTTGTCGGTATACGCCTGGAGCAGCCGCTGCGCGAACTGCAGTTCGCGGCGCAGCCAGTCCGCGTCGCTCGGCCAGGTGCCGTCGGCTTCGCGATGGAGGTTGACGCCGACAACGTCCTGGCCGGGGAGCCGGTTCGTGACGAGCGTGTACCGGTCGTCGCCCTCGAACGGCAGCAGGCCGGACGAAAAGACGCGTCCCTCGAGGAACGCGCGGCCCAGCAGCGGATCGATCACGTCCGCGGCGCGGGCGGAGAACTCCCGCAAGCGCCGGCCGGCCAAGTCGACCGGCGCTTGCGCCCCGAAGAGCCTGGCGGCGGGCAGGTTGAGCGCGACGAGCCGGTGCTCGCGGTCGAAGGCGAGCAGTGCGTCGTACCAGCCGTCGGCGAAACGTTGCCAGAGGTCCACGTACAGGAAAGTTCGGCCATCGGCGCCTGTTTCCACAGCAGGAACGCGTAGGTGAGCCCGGGGGATGTCAGACGCTCAGGTATGATCGCAGTCCGGCGAGCCCGCCCTCGCGGCCGAACCCCGACTCGCGATAGCCGCCGAAGGGCGAGCTGGGATCGAATTGGTTGAACGTCGAGCACCAGACGACGCCCGCCTGCAGCCGCTGCGCGACGTACATCGACTTGGCGCCCTTGTCGGTCCACACGCCGGCGGAGAGTCCGTAGGGCGTGTTGTTCGCCTTCTCGATCGCCTCGTCGGCGGTGCGGAAGGTCATCACCGAGAGGACGGGGCCGAAGATCTCCTCGCGCGCGATGCGATGCGATTGCGAGACTCCGGTGAAGAACGACGCGCGGAAGAAGAACCCGCGCTCCGGAAGCGCGCAGGACTGCTGGTGCAGCACCGCGCCTTCGGCGACGCCGCTCGCGACCAGTTCGGCGATCTTGGCGTGCTGGGCGGCGGAGTTGATCGCGCCGATGTCGGTGTTCTTGTCGAGCGGATCGCCCACGCGCAGCGTCTCGATGCGTGCCTTGAGCTTCGCGACGACCTCGTCGTGCACCGACTCCTGGACCAGCAAGCGCGAGCCCGCACAGCAGACGTGACCTTGGTTGAAGTAGATGCCGTTGACCACGCCTTCGATCGCCTGGTCGAGCGGCGCGTCGGCGAAGACTATGTTGGCCGCCTTCCCGCCGAGTTCGAGCGTGAGGCGCTTGCGCGATCCGGCCAGGGTGCGCCCGATCACCTTGCCGACCTCGGTCGACCCGGTGAAGGCGATCTTGTCGACTCCCGCATGAGCGACCAGCGCGGCGCCGGTCGCCCCGTCGCCGGTGACGATGTTGACGACGCCCGGCGGGAGCTCGGCCTCTTCGCAGATCCGTGCCAGGAGCAGCGCGGTGAGGGGCGTCGTTTCGGCCGGCTTGAGCACGACCGTGTTTCCGCAAGCGATCGCCGGTGCGATCTTCCACGCCGCCATGAGCAGCGGGAAATTCCACGGCACGATCGACCCTACGACGCCGAGTGGAGCCGGATCCGGCGACCCGGCGACGGCGTAGCGCAGCTTGTCGGCCCAGCCCGCGTAATAGAAGAAGTTCGCCGCCGCTTGAACGACGTCGAAATCGCGCGACTCCTTGATCGGCTTGCCGCCGTCTTTGGATTCCAGCACCGCCAGCTCGCGCGAACGCTCGGTGATCGCGCGGGCGATCCGGTAGACGTACTTCGCCCGATCGGCCGGACGCATCGGTTTCCAGATGCGCTCGTACGCCTCGCGCGCAGCGGCGACGGCGCGGTCCACGTCCTCGGGTGTCCCGACGGCCACCTGCGCGAGCTCCGCCTCGCTCGCCGGATCGATCGTGGTGAAGGTTTCGCCGCCCGACGACGGGGCCCATCGGCCTCCGATGTAGTGGTCGTAGCGCGGCGCGATGTGGACCGGCGTGGTTTCCAGGGACGGAGCGTAGGCGAGAGCCATGCGCCGGAGTTCGGCGTAGGTCGCGCGGTTACTACCGCCGGCCTTCAGGGCCGGCTGACCCGTCGCCCGGCAGCCAGCGGTTCAAGATCGCGCGCAGATCGGCGAGCGCCACGGGCTTGGCCACGTAGTCGTCCATCCCGGCCGCCAGGCATGCCTCGCGGTCTTCGCCCTGCGCGTTGGCCGTCATCGCGACGATGATCGTGTGCGTGCGCGTGCGCAGCTCGGCTCGGCGGATGGCAGTCGTGGCGTCGTAGCCGTCGAGGACCGGCATCTGCACGTCCATGAAGATCAAGTCCAGCCGCTCGCGAGCGTGCGCCGCGACGGCTTCGGCGCCGTTCGCGACGACGAGCGGCTCAAAGCCGAGCCGCTCGAGCTGGCGCGTGGCCAGCCGCTGGTTGACCGGGTTGTCTTCGACGATCATCACGCGCTCCGCGCGCGTCGCCGCCCGCGGGTCGGTCGTGCGAGACGCCGGCGGGACCACGCCGTTGTATACGACGTCGGCGATCGCGTCGTAGAGCGACGACTGCGTCGCCGGCTTGACCAGAAACGCGCCGAAACCAGCGGCCCGCGCGCGGATCGCGAGCGCCCCGTCGTCGTGCGCGGCGATCATCACGAGGCCGGTCCGATCCAGCAGCGGGTGCGCACGGATGGCGCGCCCGAGCGAGAGCCCGTCGGTGCTTCCCAGCGCGTAGTCGATCAGCACGTTGTCGTACGGCTCACCGCGCTCGGCAGCCGAGCTCAAGAGCCGGATCGCCGTCGCGGCGTCGCCGACCTTGTGCGCGTGAACGCCCCATCCTTCGAGGGTGCGCCGCAGCAATTCGAGCGTGTGCGGATCGTCTTCGACGACCAGCGTCCGCGTGCCGCGCAGGTCGCGCGCGGGCGGCGCAGTCCCGCCGGTGCGGCTGCGCGCGAACGGAATCGTGAACCAGAATGTCGAGCCGCGCCCGGGGAGGCTCGTCACGTCGATCTCACCCTCCATGAGGCGCACCAGGCGGCGGGTGATCGTGAGGCCGAGCCCCGAGCCGCCGAAGCGGCGCGTCGTCGACATGTCGGCTTGGCGAAACGGTTCGAACAGCAGCGCGAGAACCTCAGGCTGGATGCCGATCCCGGTGTCGCTGATCGAAAAGCGCAGCGTGATCGTCGCGTCCGCTGCCGACTGGACCGTGATGACCGCGACGACGCTGCCGCGGTCGGTGAATTTCACCGCGTTGGAGAACAGGTTCAGCAGGATCTGACGGAGCCGTAGCGGATCGCCGACGACGAAGCGCGGTACGTCGGCATCGACGTACGTCATCAGCTCGATGTGCTTGGCATGCGCCTGCGGCGCGAGGACCGCGGCGACCGACTCGACGAGTGGAGCGATTTCGATGTCGGCGTGCTCGAGTTCCAAACGGCCCGCGTCGATCTTCGAGTAGTCCAGGACGTCGTTGATCACGCCGAGCAGCGTCTGTCCGGAGTCGCGAATCGTCTGCACGAACTCCTGCTGTTCGCGGTCGAGCTGCGTGCCGAGCAGCAGTTCCGACATGCCGATGACGCCGTTCATCGGCGTGCGGATCTCGTGGCTCATCGTGGCCACGAAGTCCGACTTCGCGCGCGAGGCTTCTTCGGCGTCGGCGAGCGCTGTGCGCAGCTGCGCCTGGCGCGCCCGAATCGTATGCGCCATCCCGCGCAGCGTGTCGTCGAGCCGCGCGATTTCATCGTTTCCCGGGACGCCCTCGTCATCGGCGATGTCGTCGCCGCGCATGTACGCGCGGGCGTGCGCTTCGACCCGTTCGATCCGGCGCGCAAGCGCTCGGCTGGCGGCGAGCGCGATCGCGAGCGTCGCGACGACGCCGAGCAATGCGACGAGCGGGAGGCCGACGAACACGAACCGCCAGAGCGGGACGAGTCTCTCCCGGCCGAGCCGCTGGCGGGTGCGGACGACCGCGTCGAAGGCGGCCTTCGCGGAGCGGAACTCGGCGGTCAGCCGTTCCCCAAGCGCGGTCGCGCCGAGCGTGCGCACCGTGTCGATGTGGTTGCCGTGGACCGCGGCGACGTACTCGTCGAGATTTACGGCTTCCGCGTCGGTCAAGCGCTGCATCCGCACGAGCGCGTCGCGGACCGGCCCCCGCTCGGCCGCAGTGACCGCGCGCAGCACCGCCTCCCGCTCGTCGATGGCGCGCCGGGCCTGCTCGAACGGTCCGCGGTCGCCCGTCAGCACGTATCGCCGCACCCCGTTCTGCGCGTCCCGCAGAGCGATCAGCACGCCGTCGGACGCTTCGAGCTCGATCGACGCGATGCGCGCCAGGTTTTCGTTCGTCTGGGTCTGGAACGCGACGAAGGCCCCGGCCACGACCAGAACGAGCAGGGGCAGCAACGGCACCGAAGCGACTGCCGTGAGGCGAGTGCGAAGCGTCATCGCGGCGCCGCGGTCACGCGTGCGTTCTCAATCTCTGGCGATGTAGTCGAGCGAACCGTAGCGGCCCGTCGCAAGTTTTTCGCGCTGCAGCAACAGATCGTCGAGCAGCGCGGAGGCGCCGATGCGGAAGAGGCCGGGTGCGAGCCACGGATCGCCGAGGGTTTCGTCCAGCAGCACGAGATACGCGATCGCCGCCTTCGTGTTGCGTACGCCGCCCGCGACTTTGAGTCCGCGCCGCTCGCCGGTCCGCTGCGCGAAGTCCCGGATCGCCTCGGCCATGACGAGCGCCGTCGCCAGGGTCGCCGAGGTGCCGATCTTCCCGGTCGAGGTCTTGATCACGTCGGCACCCGCCTCGAGCGCGAGGTCCGACGCGCGCCGCGTCGCGTCGTACGACCCGAGTTCGCCGGTCTCCAAGATCGCCTTGAGATGGATCGGCCCGCACAGCGACTTGACCGCCGCGATCTCGGCGAACACGCGCGCTTCGTCGCCGGCCAGAAACGCACCGCGATCGATCACCATGTCGATCTCGTCGGCCCCGGCGCTCAGCGCCGCCTCGGTGTCGCGCAGCCGCACGTCGAGCGAGGAGAGACCGCTCGGAAACGCCGTGGCGACCGAGGCGACCAACACGGCGGTGCCGCGCAGCGCATCCTTCGCGACGGCGACCAGGCTCGGATAGACGCAGACAGCTGCGACCTGCGGCGCCCCGGGCGCCGGATAGGCGGCCTTGGCGCACAGCGAGCGCACACGGCCCGGCGAGTCACGCCCTTCAAGCGTCGTGAGGTCGATGCAGCGAATGGCAAGGTCGATCGCGGCCAGCTTGGCCTCGTTCTTGATCGACCGCTTGGCGAAGCCGGCGGCGCGCGATTCGAGCATCACCGCGTCGACCGTCCGGGACGCCGAGAGAAGGGGCATGGCCCTCCACGTTCGAGAAGGTCGCTCGGCGTGACCTCGTACCGTGCGCCGCTCGACGGCATTCGCGTCCTGGAGCTCGGCTCGTCCGTCGCGGGTCCTGCCGCCATCGGAGGTCCCTCATAGCGGCGATCGTCGCGTTCACCAACGTGACGAAGACGTTCGAGAGCGGCTATACCGCGTTGCGCGACGTGCAGCTCGAGGTCGCTCCGCGGCGTTTCGTCGCCTTGGTCGGACCCTCGGGCTGCGGAAAGTCGACGACGCTTGCGCTCGTGGCCGGGTTGGATTCGCCGACCGCCGGCACCGTCAGCGTGCGCGGAAAGCCGGTCGACGGAATCACCGACTCGGTTGGGTTCCTGTTCCAGCGCGACGCGCTCTTGCCGTGGAAGACCGTGCGCGACAACGTGATGCTCCCGCTGCAGCTGCGCGGCGTCGCCGCCGCACAAGCGCGCGAGCGAACGGCGGAGTGGATCGACCGGCGTCACGTCGATCGGCTCCGCGACCCACGTGTTGGCGCTCTATATGGGAAAACGCGCCGGCCTCCGCAAGGACGACTTGAAGATCGTCGGCGTCGGCGGCGGCGCGACGATGATCTCGGCGCTCGCCGGCAGCCAGGTCGACGCCGCGTACGGCAACGACCCCTACGCCACGACGCTGATCAAGACCGGGCGCGGCGTGCAGTGGGTCGGCCTCTACACCGCCGCCGACACGCGCAAGTGGCTGGGCTTCAGCGAGTACTGCTTCACCGGCGCGCTGACGCGCGCAGACGTGATTGCGAAGAGTTCGGAGCGGACGCAGAAGATCGTCAACGCCTTGGTCCGCGCGCAGAAGTTCATGGCGACCCACACCTCGGCCCAGATCGCCGCGGCGCTGCCCGACGAATTTCGCGGCGGGACGCCGGCGGCGGATTGGGCCGCGTCGTACAGCCACTCGCGTCCCGCGTACACTCAGTACGGTGAGATCGGGATCGACGGCGTTCGCGCGAACATCGAAGCGAACGGCTACTTCCTGGGTCAGCCCTCGCAGCGTCGACCCGGCCAAACTCTTCGACAACGCGTTCGTCGAGAAAGCCGCCCGCACGGTCAAGGCGTAGCGCCTCGGGCGTGCGTCGCCGCATCACAGGCCGCGGAGAGCGGCGACGACGGCACCGCCCGTCGCGCGCCGCACGAGCGCGACGGCGACCGCGCTCGATACACCCGCCGCCAACAGCAAGAGGCCGAGATACGCCCACGGCACGGTGAGCGCCGCCGGCGGCGGATCGAAGACGCCGGTGAGGATGACGACGAGCACATGCGCCACGGCGAAGCCGAGCGCGATCCCGAAGACGGCGCCCGGGACGACGATCGTGAGCGCTTCGCCGGTGAGGAACGCGCGCAGCTGACGCGCCGACGCGCCGAGCGCGGAGAGCACCGCGAACGTGCGCAGCCGTTCCGCGAAACCGAGCGCGAGCATGAGGCCGGTGCCGGCTGCGACGAACAGCACCGCGAACGCGAGCTCGATCGCCGTCAGACCGCGTACGTCGACCGCCGTCAACGTCGATCCGATCGTCCGTTGGGTCTGGACGATGTCGGTGACCCTCGCACCGGGGATCGCGGCGGCGAGACGGCGCGCTGCGGCAGCGACGGAACCGACGGCGCCGGGATCGGTCCGCAGCAGGACGATCTCGGCCGCGCCGGCATGCGTCTGCCGCGCGACGTAGCTCGCGTTCGCGACCAGGAACGAATCGTGCGGGGCCGTGGGGAACTCGCGGCTGACGCCGACGAAATGGAAGCGCACCGGCACGTACCGATGGGTGCGCGCGTCCTGCAAGCGCAGCATCAGCGGGTCGCCGAGGTGCAGTTGATACGTCTGCACGGTCTCTTCGGAGACGAGCACGCCGTCGGGCGTCGCGTCCAGCGTCGCGAGCGTCGCAGCCGCGTTGTCGTTGCCGAAGAACGCGTCGGACATCGGCGTCGCGTTCCCAATCGTTCGCGGATCGATGCCGTACACGTCCTGCAGGTCGTTGCCCACGAAAGCGAAGCGGTGCTGCATCGGCTCGGCGGCGCGCACGCCCGGAATCGCCCGCGCCTGCGCGAGGATGCGCGACGGCGGCGCGGCGGTCGAGCCGGCGATCGTCACGTCCGCGCCGTTGGTGAGCTCGGCATCGACGCGCGATTGCGCGGCGTAGGTCGCGTTGAAGACCGCGGTCGAAACGCCGAAGGCGAACGCGAGTCCGGTCAGCAGCGCGCCGCGCGTGACGAGCCGCTGCCGGCGTGCGAGCGTCGCTGCGACGACGCCGGCCAGCCGTCCGGCCGCGCCCGCGAGCGCCGCACGCAAGGCGTGCCGGGCACGTGCCAGCGCGAGCCGCACGAGCCGCGCGACGAGCAGCGCCGTGCCGAGCCACAAGAACAGTGGCGCGAGGAAGGCGTCGTAGTGCACCGACGCCTGAGGCACACCTTCCGGCGCGAGCACGACCTGATACCCGGTGCGCGCCGTCTGCCAGAACGCGACGGCGGCGATGGCCAGCGCGACACCGTCGAGCCCGAGACGTTCCCACAGCGGCGCGGCCGGCCGGCCGATCGCGCGGCGGGCCTTGGCGACCGTGGTGTTGCGAGCGGCAAGCCACGCGGGGACGAGCACCGCGCCGGCGGCGAGGACGACGCCGCACGCGGCCGCGCCGGCGATCCAGCGAAGTTGCGTCACGAACGCGGCGCCGTCGAACGCAGCGACGACTGCGATCCCGACCAGGATCCCGCCGACGCCGACGGTGGCCGCTTCGACCGCGGCGAAGCGCAGCAGTTGCGCCGTCGACGCGCCGCGCACGCGCAGCAGCGCCTGCTCGCGCGCACGGCGACCGCCGCCGGAGGCGGCGACCGCGATGGTGAGGAGCGTGGCCAGCACGACGCCGGGCATCCCGAGGAACAGGAACAGCACGCGCGCGTAGAGTGCGTCGGCATTCGCGCCGAGCAGCTTCGCGGCAAGGTTGTCGCCGACGATCCCGCTGCCGGCGATCCGCGCTTCGAGGTTGTGCGCGCGCGCCGTCACCTCGTCGTACGCGGCGAGCGGGTCGGACGGCAGCGTGTCGTGCGCGACGCGCACGTGGTACTGCAGCCGCGTCGAGTCCGGGCGAACGACGGCTTGCCGGTCGAACTCCGCATGCCAGCGCCTCTGGGGGAGCAGCAGCACGTTGTCCGGCGGCGCTTGCGGCGCGGCGCCCGGCGGCAGCCCGATCGCTTGGAAGAACGTGTCGATGTCGGGCATCGCAACGATGCCGTCGATCCGCACGCGCAGCGGCGGCACGCCGATCCCGCGTACGGTCACGACGTCACCGACGCTCGCATGGAGGTTCGCGGCCGTCTGCCCGAAGAGCAGTGCGCCTTCCCGTGCGCCGATGTTCGGACGCACCTCGTTCGGAAACGCGGCGGCGTAACCCGGCGGTAGTCCGACCACTTTGCCCGCGCCGGTCGTCTGCGTGCTGCCTTGCTGCGTCGACTCGAAACCCGCGACGTCGGCGTAGTACACCGGTTTGATGACGGTAACCGGCGTCGCATGGACGATCGCGTCGCGGACCATGGCGGGATCGACGCCGCCACTCGGCTGCACCTGCCAGTCGACGTTGATCCCGGCAGTGACCTGAGCGGTCATCGTCGCGGCGCTGTTGGCGACGTGCGCGCCGAGGATGCCGAGCAGCGCGACCGCTAAAGCGACGCCCGCGATCGCGCCCGCGAGGCGTGCCGACGCGCGTCCGGCGATCCCGCGCAGCCAGATGGCGATCATGAGGCGACCTCCAAGCGGCCGCGTTCCATGCGCCACTGCGCCGGCATCTGCTGCGCGAGCCGCAGGTCGTGCGTTGCGACGACGAGCGCGGTCGACGTACGTTCCAGCAGCGGCAGCGCGACGTCGAAGAGGCGGTCCGCCGTCGCCGTATCGAGTTGCCCCGTCGGCTCGTCGGCAAGGATCAGGCGCGCCTGCTGCACGACGGCGCGAGCGAAGGCGACCCGCTGCTGCTGGCCGCCGGAGAGCTCTTCGGGAAGTTTGTCGGCAAGGTCGGCCAAACCGAACCGCTCGAGTCCTTCGCGTGCGCGTTCGCTGGCGTGACGCGGTGCGACGCCGTCGAGGCTCAGCGGGAGCGCGACGTTTTCGAGCACGGAGAGCGCCTCGATGAGGCTCTCGCGCTGGAACACGAACGCGATGCTGTGCGGACGCAGGGCCTCTCGCGGACCGAGCGCTGGCCACCCGATCGTCCCCGCGCTGGGCGTCTCGATCCCGCCGAGCAGCTGCAGCAAGGTCGACTTGCCGCTGCCCGAACGGCCGACCAGCGCGATGCGCTCACCGCCGTACACCGCGCAATCGGCGTTCGCGACGGCGATGACCGTTTCGTCGCCGACCCGATACGTGCGAGCGAGACCATGAGCCTCGACCAGCGGCTCAGCCATCGACGACGCGCCCGTCGCGCAACGTGACGACGCGATCGGCGCAGCGTGCGACGGCCGCGCTGTGTGTCGCGATCACGGCGGCGGCCCCGCCGGCGACGCGCCGGCGCAGCAGATCGAGGACCACCGTCTCGGTCGCGGCGTCGACGTCGCCCGTCGGCTCGTCGGCCAGCAGCACCGCCGGTTCGGCCGCGAGCGGAACCGCCAGCCCGGCGCGCGCGGCTTCGCCGCCGGAGAGTTGGTCCGCGCGCGAGCGCGCGCGCTCGAGCAAACCGACGGCGTCGAGCATCGCGCCGATGTCCGCCGTCGGCTTTCGCGCAAGGTGCAGCTGCAGGCGCACGTTGTCGGCGACCGACAGATGGTCGATCAAGTTTCCCGCTTGCAGCAGCACGCCGATCGCCCGCGCGCGCAGCGCCGCGCGCCGCCATTCCGGACGGCGCGTCATGCGCTCGCCCGCGACGGCGACGACGCCGCCGTCCGGTTCTTCCAAGCCCGCCAGACACAGCAGAAGCGTCGACTTTCCACTCCCCGAGGGTCCCATCACCGCCACCATCTCGCCCGCGGCGACCGCGAGCGACACCCCGCGAAGCGCGAGCGTCTCGTCGTCGCCGGCGTGGTAGAAGCGGTAGACGTCGTGCGCCTCGACCGCGACGACGGAGGCGCTCACCAGCGAAAGCTCTGCGCGATCTTCTGCCACTGATCGGCATTGTCGGCACCGTGGGGAGCCCACAGGTGCAGCACGGCTTGCCGCTCTCCTTTGACGAACACGTAGGCCTCGTTGTCGAGCTGCACCGTTTTGCCGGTCACCGGATCGGCGAGCGATTCCGATGTGAACGTCACGCGGATCGCGCGCGTGCGCGCGACGGCGACCGGCGCGGACTTCACTCCGGACGGCCGATCGGCGACGGAGTGCAGCGCCGCTACCGCGCTCGTACGGGGACCGACGACGATCCGCACCCCGTCATAGTGCGAGGTGAACGTCGTCGACGAACCCTGGACCGTTCTGCTCCAGCCCTCCGGGATCAATACCGAGTATCCGTCGCGGGCGGTGTGGCGCACGAACGCCTGCGTGTCGGGGATGTCGCCCGCAGCATTCGGCTCGTTCTGCGCGAGCGTCGTGGGCCACGCCGACGCTGCGCTCGCGTTCCCGGAGAGCGGCGCGCCGCATGCCAGCAGCAGGACCGGTACGACGCGGATCGGAGGCAACGCGAAGAGCTTCACACGAAGCAGCGTATCCGAGCTGCATGAACCGCCGGTGAACGGCGATGCGGTCGCTCAGGCGAGCGCCCTGCGACCCCTCACCACGTGTCCACGGTGCGTCGGCGCGGCGCGTCGTCCGCCTGCCGCGCTGCCAGCCGCAAGCCGCCCACGATCCAGCGGCGCGAATCGACCGGATCGATGACGTCGTCCAGCTCGAGGTGCGAGGCGACGTTGAGTCCTTTGCCGTGCTCGTACGCCTGCGCCACCATGCGATCGAAGAGCGCTTGGCGTTCCGCCGGGTCGCTGATCGCTTCCAACTCCTTGCGGAACCCCAGCCGCACCGAACCTTCGAGGCCCATCGCACCGAACTCGCCGGTCGGCCACGCGACCGTGAACAACCCTTCTCGAAAGCTGCCGCCGCCCATCGCCTGCGCGCCCAGACCATAGCCCTTGCGCAACACGATCGTGAAGAACGGCACCTGCAAGCTTGCGCCGGTCACGAACATTCGCGCGGCGTGCCGGACCGTGCCCGTCCGTTCGGCGTTCGGGCCAACCATGATGCCGGGCGTGTCGCACAGGAACAGAAGCGGCAAGCCGAAGGCGTCGCACAGCTGCATGAAGCGCGTGGCTTCGTCCTCGACCGCGATGTCGACCACGCCGCTGGGGATCTGTGGTGCGAGGGCCCGACCGCGTCGGCTGCGAACGCGCCGAGACCACCGCCCTCGATCATCGCGGGACCGCCCACGCCGATCGTCGCGTTCGCCGTCGCGATGACGACGTCGCAGCATCCCAGCAGCGCTGCGTTGCCGGCGAAGCAGCGCCCCGACACGACGTCCACCCGCGGGACGAGGCCGCTCAAGCGCGCGAAGTTCGCGAAGGTCGTGACGTCGAGGCCCGAAACGAAGGTCGCGTCGGTGTCGCCCGGCCGTCCTCCGCCGCCCTCGGTGAAGAAGACCACCGGCAGGCGATGCCGCTGCGCGAGCGCGATGAGACGATCGGTCTTCTTGTTATTGAGCGCGCCCTGCGTCCCCGCGAAGACCGTGTAGTCGTACGCCATGACGACGCAGCGCGAACGCTCCGGCGGGAATTGCGCGCCGTTGACGTCGCCGATCCCGCCGATCAGACCGTCGGCCGGGTAGTTCGCGATCAATTCGGCGACCGGCCGCCGGCGGCGCTGCGCGGGCAGTGCGAGCGCGCCGTATTCGAGAAAGCTGCCCGGATCGCATAGATCCGCGACGTTCTCTCGCGCGGTTCGTCCGCCCGCGGCATGACGCCGTGCGATCGCCGCGGGTCGCGCCGCGTCGAGCGTCGCCGCGTGTCGCGCGCGCACCTCGGCCAGATCCGCGCGCTCGGCGTCGAGATCGACCATGCTCGTCGCGACCCCGTGAGCGGCGTCCTCGAGCGCCGGTTCGATCGTCATCAGCACGTCGCCGCCGGCGACGACGACGTGCTCCATCTTCATCGCTTCGATCACGGCGAGCTGTGCACCGCGACGCCCGCGCACGCCGGCGAGCACGTCGATTGCGACGACGCGTCCGGCCATAGGCGCGCGCACGGCGACGACACCGTCGTCCAGCCCGGCCGCGGCGCGCGAGAGACCGTCGGACGGCTCGGCGAGTTCCGCTGCGTGCTCGTCGATGAAGCGGGTCGTCGCGCGCCACGCCGAGACCTGTGGGTGCGCGATCAGGCGGCGCAGAAACCCGCGATTCGTCGCGACGCCTTCGACGCGGAACTCGTCGAGCGCGCGCATCGCCTTCGCGAGCGCGCCACCGGTGCCGCCGGCGGTGGCGTGGACGATGAGCTTCGCGAGCAGCGAGTCGTAGAGCGGGCTGCGCACCGAGCCCGTAAAAGCATCCGTGTCGACGCGCACGCCCGGTCCCGAGGGGATCTCGAAGACGCTCACCGTCCCGTTTGCTGGGAGCGCTTCGCCGGAGGGCAGCATCGTCTCGGCATTCACCCGCAGCTGCAGCGCGTAGCCGCGCGGCTCCGGGGGCTCGTGCGCGAGGCCGGCGGCGTCGAGCGACGCACCGCCGGCGAGCGCGAGCTGCGGGCCCACCAGATCGAGTCCGGTGACCTCTTCGGTCACCGTGCGCTCGACTTGCAGTCGCGCGTTCGCTTCGATGAATGCGAACGCACCGCCGGCCGCATCGACCAGAAACTCGCACGTCGCCAGGCCGCGCAGCGCGACCGCTGCCGCCAGACGCAGCGCGCGTCGATCAGCGCGGCGCGCAGCGACGCCTCCAGGTTCGGCGCCGGCGCGATCTCCACCAGTTTCTGATGGCGGCGCTGCAGCGTGCACTCGCGCTCCCACAGGTGCGCGACGCGCCCCGAACCGTCGCCCGCGACTTGGACTTCGATGTGCCGTGCGTTCGGAACGATCCGCTCGACGTAGACGGCACCGTCGCCGAACGCCGCCTGCGCTTCCGAGACGGCGCGCGCGTAGGCGTCTTCGAGGTCGGCGGAGCGTTCGACCAAACGCAGCCCCCGGCCGCCGCCGCCGTGAATCGCTTTGGTCATGATCGCCGCGCCCGGCCTGAGATCGTCCAGGAAAGCCCGCGCTTGCACCAGGGTGGTCGCCCCCGAGGTTCCGGCCGGAATCGGCACGCCCAATCCGGCAGCCAGCTCGCGCGTCCGAGCCTTTTCGCCGAACCGCGCGAGCGAATCAGGCGCCTGTCCCACGAAGACGAGTCCGGCCTGCTCGCACCGCTGAGCGAAGTCCGCGCTCTCGCTGAGGAAGCCGTAACCCGGATGGAGCGCTTCGCACGCGGCGTCACGCGCAAGGCGCACGATCTGATCGCCGTCGAGGTAGGCCGAAGCGCCGCGGCCTCTCAGCGCCCGCGCTTCGTCTGCTCGCCGGACGTGCAGCGCGGCGGCGTCGTCCTCGGCGAAGATCGCGACCGTGGGGATCCCCGCCTCGGCCGCAGCGCGAGCGATCCGGATCGCGACCTCGCCGCGGTTGGCGATCAACAGCTTCTTCAGGACGATACTTTCATCGTACCGCCTGCTTCGCGATTAGGCGGCGCCGTCCCAGAGCGCGCCCAGGCGCCCGACCAAACCGGCGTCGCGCGGCTGCAGCCCGGTTCCTCTGCACACCCGGCAATCCGCCGGCGCGCACTCGGCGCAGTCGCCGCTGCCGCTGCAATGGCGGCAATCGTTTTCCCGGGTGCTGCAGCGGCGGAGCTTGCGCGGCAGCGCCCATTTTTTCGCGGCGCGAGCACGCTGCTCTTCGCGATACCGTTCCGACTCCGAGATCAGCGCACACACGCCCAGCACGGAGATGCAACCGAGTACGCCGAGCGTAAAGTCGGCGAAGGTCCGATCTTTCATCGCGTTCCCTATCGGAATTCGGTACGCGAGACTTGAGCGCGGGCGCTCGGACTGGTACGCAACCGTTCCTTTCACTGCCGAGGCGGTTCCCGTCGGTGGGTATGAGGGTCTTCGACGCTTTCACCATTTCGAGGGAATCATGCAGAGTACGGACGTTCGCGACGCCGCGGCGCAAGCGATAGAAGGGTCCAAGTCGTTCCTCGGCAAGCAAGTCGACGAGCGATCCACCATGATCGGTCGGCAGATCGGAGGAATGGCGCAAGATCTGCGCCATGTCGGCGATCAGCTGCGCGCTACCGGCGTCGCCGGCGGCGCGGTCGGCTACGTCGATCGCGGCGCCGAGATGGTCGAACACCTCGGCCGGTACCTCGAGAACGCCGACAGCGACCGGCTCATCGGCGATCTCGAAACGATGGCGCGCCGTCAGCCGTGGGCGATCGCCGCCGGCGCGCTGGTGCTCGGTTTCGCGGCCTCGCGTTTCCTGAAAACCTCGAGCACGCGGCGCTACCGCGGTAGCAGCTCCTACGGCACGGCGTACCACGCGGGAACGCCGTACGGTACGGCCTACGGAAACCGTGCGGGCGATGCGTACGAGAGCGGAGGGACGGGTTATGCGCCCTGACGCGCCGCGTGAGGCAGATCGCCCGATCGGCGACCTGCTGCGCGAACTCGGTGACGAGATCGCGACGTTGGTGCGCGCGGAGATCGCTCTCGCCAAAGCCGAGGTCACCGAAAAGACGAAGCCGGTCGCCGCATCCGCCGGCATGTTCGGCGGCGCGGCGCTGCTCGGCTTGGGCGCGTTCGGCGCCCTGACCGCGTTTTTGATCGCCCTGCTGGCGCTCGCACTGCAAGTGTGGGCGGCGGCGTTGATCGTCGCCGTCATCTACGGGATCGCCGCCTACGTTCTCGCGCAAAGCGGGAAGAAGAAATTGCACGAAGCGGCGCCGCTCGTTCCAGAGCAGACCGCGCAAACCGTAAAGGAAGATATCGAATGGGTAAGGACACGAGCGAAATCCGGCGCGAAATAGATGCGACGCGCGCGCGCATGGGTGACACCGTCGAAGCCCTGGGCTACAAAGCCGACGTCCCGGCGCGGGTCAAAGACGCGGTCAGCGACCGGGTCGAAACCGTGAAAGGAACGATCGGCGACGCGCTCGGCGGCGCGCAGCGCGCGATGAGGACTGGCGCGCTGCCTGATGCGGGCGACGTTCGCGCGGCAGCGCGCCGCGGCGTCAGCATCGCCGCCGAGAACCCGCTCGGCCTCGCCATCGGAGCGGCCGCCGTCGGGTTCCTGGCCGGCCTGCTGGTCCCGGTCACGGACTACGAGCGCAGTACCATCGGGCCGATTCGCGACGACTTGCTCGACCGCGCCCAGAGCGTCGGCGCGGACGCGCTCGAGCACGGCAAGCAAGTCTTGGCCGAAACGGCGCAGGCAGCGGTGCAAACCGCGCAGCAGTCGGCGCAAGAGCACGCGCAGCAGGTGGCGGATGAAGCCACGGGAGCGGCCGATCATATGACGACCGGCGCGCGGCCCGGCGAATACGGCGGGCTGCCGAACGACTGAAGCGCCGTTAGCCGACGGCGCCGCGCTCTTCCGCGTCTACGGCCGCGACGTCCCTCGGGCCGACGCGGTCGGCGGCGCGATCCCGAGTTCGCGATAGAAGGCGTTCGGGGTCATCGGCCGCCCCAGAAAGCGCGTCACTTCGCGATCGGGTTCCTGGAGCCGCGCCGGCGCGAGGATGTCGTTGCGGTAGGCGAGCCCGGCCTTCGGGTTCGTCAGCCCCTCCGACGCGAAGCGCGAGAACATGTCCTGCGCGTAGACCTTCGACCACAGATAGCCGTAGTAGCCCGCGTCGTAACCGGACATCAAGTGGCCGAACTCCGATTGCGGATGCGTCCCCTCGACGAACTGGTTCGGTGTGGTCGCCGCGACCGTCGCCTTCCAGATCGCGGTCGTGTCGATCGGCGGTTTGGCGGTGTGGTATCGCATGTCGACCGTCGCGTAGAGGATCTGGCCGCTCGTCTGCAGCGCGTAGTGCACGTAGCGCGCGGCGATCATCTTCGCGATCAGGTCGTCCGGCAGCGGCGCTCCCGTCGTGACGTTGTGCGAGACGCGCTTGAGGATGCCGGGATTCCATGCCCAGTTCTCGAGCATCTGCGAGGGCGCCTCGATGAAATCTTGGCGGAAGCCGTTGTTCAGCGTCTCGTACGGCTGGTCGGCCAGAACCGCGGCCATGCAGTGCCCGAACTCGTGAAAGAACGTCTCGACGTCGCCGTGCATGAGCAGCGCGGGCTGACCAGGCGCCGGCTGCGGCCAGTTCCCGACGATCGCGGTTTCGGCGAGCCGGACCGTGCCGTCCGGCAGCACCCGCCGCGGGATGACGCCGAAGTTCGCGAAGTGGTCGTATTTGCCGGGACGCGGATAGAGATCCAAGTAGAAACGCCCGAGCGGCCGCGCCGTCGCCGCGTCCCGCACGTCGTAGGCTTGCACTTGCACTTGCCAGACCGGCACGTCGACTCGGGTGAACTTCACCCCAAGCAGTTCCTCGTAGATGCCCAGCACGGCTTCGACGACGTGCTGCACGGGAAAATACTGCTTGACCTCGTTTTGATCGACCGCGTACTTCGTCTTGCGCAGCACATTTTCGTAGTACGTCTGGTCCCACTGGTCGAGCGGCGCGCCTTTGAGCGCGGCGTCCTCGTCACGCTCTTGCCGTGCCTTGGCGATGATCGCGGCGTCGATCTGCGCGAGGAAGCCTTCGACCCGCTGCGGCGACGACGCCATCCGGTCGGCGAGGACGAACGCCGCCCAGGTCGGGTATCCCAAGAGGTGCGCGAGGCGATCGCGGATCACGAGCGCATCGCCCAGCAATTTCACGTTCGCGTCGCCGCCGCGGTTGTTGAACGCGACGTAGTAGGCCTTACGCGCGCTCGCGTCCGCCTCGTTCTGCAGGAACGGTCCGATCGTCGACTCGTTCACCGGGACGGTGAAACCGCCGTCGGCGGCCGGCTTCAGTGCGGCGGCGACGAAACTCGCCGGAAGCGACGTTGCTTGCGCCGCCGAGATCGCGATCGTCGACGCGTCCTCGCCGAGGTTCGCGCCGAAGCGGTTCTGCAGGTCGTTCAGTTTCTGCGAGAGCGCGACGAACTCGGCGCGCTGCGCGTCCGGCAAGCCCGCACCGCTGCGCCGGAGCGCCGTGAGCCACAGGTCGGTCAGTTTGACCTGCGCCGGTGCGCGCGCCGTACCGCTCGCCTTCGCGTCCGCGACGGCACGGTAGATGTCCGGCCGCGCCGAGATCTCGGTCAGCACGTTCCCCGCGTCGGTCGAGCACTTCAAGGACGCGGCCCGGACCTTCGCGTCGGAGGCGACGTTGTAGAGAAACCCTTGCGCCGCGAGGTCGTCGTTGAAGTCGGCGGTAGCGTTTTCGAGCGGCAGCACGACCGAACTGAACGTACGTCTGCCGGGCGCGACCTTGGCGACCGCGAGCGAACCGCGCCGCACGGCGGCGATCCCCGCTGCGCACGAGGAGGCGATGCGGGCCGGCGTCGCAGCCCAGTCGAGGGGCAGGATCGCGGCGGCGGGGACGGCGCCCGACCCGAGCGGCAGCGTCGCGAAGAGCGCGGCAGCCAAGCCGGCCGCTACGCTCCGGGAGAATGCGGAGTTCATCACCGCGTCTACGTTCGCGACCGGTTCCGGCGTTCCGTCGCGTTCGTGAAAGGGCCGGCACGGCAGGCTCCGTAAGGCCACGTGTATGCTCCGTTCGCTCCTCCACGCGAGTGCGGCGCTCGCCTTTGCCGCGCTGATCGCCCCGGCGACCCCCTCCGCGGCGCCGCCGGCGGGACTTGCCTATGACGAGATCGTGCGGGTCGTCGTCGAGGGGACCCCGCCGCCGCCCGGCAGCTTCCAGGCCGACGCGGCCGCCGTCAATTCACCCGCGCCGGCTGCGACCGCGCCGCCGCGCAAGCGCGGTCTCGGCGCTTTGGTGAACGTCGCCGGAGCGGTATTGAGCGGCGGCGGCGGCGCCGTGGCGGGGGCGGTGGTGAGCGAAGCGGTCGCCAGCGCCATGGACAACGCGATCCAGCAATCGATGGGCGCGCAGTTCGGCGCGCTCGGGGCCGCCGCGCGCGGGTTCCTGCAGCCGCGCCTGCTGCGCTATGCGTACATGAACGGCTGGGAGCGCATCGACGACGTCGGGGCGCAGACGGCGACCATTCGGAAATGCGACATCGGCCAGGTGATCCGCCTCGACCTCGCTCGCCGGAGCTATTCCGTGTACGCGCCTGACGGCGAGCCGACCGCGCCTCCGGCGGCGATGCCGTCCCCGCACCGCGAACGGGCTGCGGCCGCGGATCCGGCCCAGCCCGGGACGACGGTCGCCGAACTGAACGAAGCGACGAGGCCCCTTGGTCCGTTGCGCATCGAGAATCAGGCGACCACCGGTTACGATGCAACCACGACGTTCTCGAGCTCGCAGTCGACCGGGAGCTGTCACGACGCCAACGCCTCGATCCGCACGGTCGAATACCTCTCGACGGTGACCCTGCCGACGGTTACCGCGTGCCCGATTCGGCGGCCGCCGCTGCCGCGCACCGCCGCGGAGGTCGTCACCTCGCCGACCGGCGGGTGCAAGCCGACGTTCACGTTCCACCGGAGCGGTCCAACGCCGCCGACGACCAAACTGGCACTCTACTCGCTGGTCACGTTCTCCGGCGGAGCGAGCCCGGGACCGCAGCCCGCCGGCAGCCCGGCGCCCGGCGGAATCGCCTTTCTCACCGAGCGCGGCAACCTCAAGCCGCTCGGACCGGGCAACGCCGCCCTCTTCGACGTCCCGGCGGGTTTCAGCCGAGCGCCGTGATGCTCGCCGCTCGGCGGGCCAAGCGAACGGGGTCGGGGGTCCGGATGGGGAACGCCGACTTCCGCAATGGACACCTCGGCGAAATCGCTCTAGAATAGGCGGAGCCTCGACGAGGGTTGGGCCTCGCGCAACGGTAATCCGTGAACCCCGCCAGGCCCGGAAGGGAGCAACGGTAAGCGGACCTTCCCGTGTGCCGCGAGCCACCTGGCCCTCGTCTTGGCCTTTCTTTTTTGCATGCAGAATCTGATTACGATCGTGCTCGCCGGATTGGGCAGCGCCATCGTCGTGACCGCCGGGTATCACCTGCTGGTCGTGGCGCCGCGCCTCGCCAAACTCCGTGCGGTCCTCGATCAACACGACAGCCTCCTCGGCGGCGGCGCCGCGCGCGCCACCGATCGCATCGTCACGCTCGAACGCGACTCGGCCGCGCTGAGTGCCGCGCGCGAGGCGGTGTCGCTGCGCGTCGACGCGCTCGAGCGGACCGCGCGCACCGAGGTGCCGCGGGTCGGATTCGTGCGCTTCAACGCGTTCAGCGACGTCGGTTCCGATCTGTCGTACGCGCTCGCGCTGCTCAATCGCGACGGCGACGGCGTCGTGCTCACCAGCATCTACTCGCGTGAGGACACGCGGACGTACGGCAAAGCCGTCACCGCGTTCAAACCGGCCCAGGACCCTTCGGAAGAAGAGCTCGCGGCGATCGCCAAGGCGCGTGCGGTGGCGACGTGAACTTGCCCAAGAACACGTTCGTCGTGAAGATCATCCCGCCGCGCGGCTACTCGGTCTATCGCCTGAAGTTCACTCGCCGCCACGTAGCGGCGATCGCCGCGGCGCTGCTGATCGTCCTGATCGGGGCGGCCGGGTTCCACACGTATCAGCTGCGGGTTGCGGAGGCGGACGTGCGGGCACTGCAGTCCCTCACCTCGGAACAGCAGTCCAAGCTGCAGACGATCGACAAACAGGCGGATGCGCTCGCAAACGAGCTGCGCACGGTGCAGAAGGAAAACGCCGAGATCAAGCGCCTGATCGGCGCGGACCGGGGCAGCCAGCGGCACGCGTTCGCGCCGAGCAGCGCGGTCCGCCCCGCGGCGGATTTCAACGCGGTGCAGAAACGTCTGCGGAGGCTGGCGCAGGCCTCGGAAGCGACACGCGACGACACGAAGCGCCTGCAGCGGCTCGCGATGCGGGTGCTCAACCTGCGCCGCATGGCGTCGATCGCGCGCGAGCGGCTGCTCGCGGCGATCCCCTCGCTGAATCCGGTCGGCGGCGGCATCGCCGCAGGGTTCGGCTGGCGCACGAACCCCTGGCCCGAATTCCACAAGGGGCTCGATCTCGAGGCCGACTACGGCACACCGGTGCACGCGACGGCGGCCGGTACGGTCGCGTCCGCTGGTTGGGAGGGGGGCTTTGGGATCAAGGTCGACATCGATCACGGCAACGGCTACCACACCTGGTACGCCCACCTCTCCCGCGCGATCGTCGCGGTCGGAGCTCGGGTCACCAAAGGCGAGCCAATCGCGCTCAGCGGTTCGACCGGCGAGTCGACCGGCCCGCACCTGCACTACCAGGTGATGTATCAAGGGCAGGCAGTCGATCCACAGCCGTTCCTCGACGGCGTGCCTGCCAAGATCATCGCGACACTTCCCGACCAGCCGGGCGTATAAAGAACAATGCTGCCTTGCATCGTGTGGGACATTCTCTCCAAGCTCTTCACCGCGTACATGCTCGTCATGATTCTGTATGCGGTCGTGTCGTGGATTCCGAGCATCCGCGGGCGTTGGAGCGACTATTTGGCGATGGCGGTGGAGCCAGTGCTCGCGCCGGTGCGCCGCGTCATCCCGCCGTTGGGAGGCTTGGATCTTTCGTTTCTCGTGGTACTCATCGTGATCCAGCTGGTGCTGCGTCTGATCGCCGGCGAACCCTGTACCGCGTGAGCTCGTGATTCAACGGGAATCGGCCGTCGCCCAGCGCGGTCCGACCAACGTCCGCAACTTCTGCATCATCGCGCACATCGACCACGGGAAAACCACCCTGAGCGATCGCCTGCTCGAGTTCACCAAGACCGTGCAGAACCGCGACATGGAAGCCCAGCTGCTCGACGCGATGGACCTCGAGCGCGAGCGCGGGATCACGATCAAGATGCACCCGGTGACGCTGACCTACACCGCGCACGACGGCATCACGTACGAGCTGAACTTCATCGACACGCCCGGCCACGTCGATTTCTCGAGCGAGGTCTCGCGCTCGCTGGCCGCCTGCGAAGGCGCCTTGCTGGTGATCGACGCGGCCCAGGGGATCGAAGCGCAGACGCTCGCCAACTACCATCTGGCGCTGGGCCAGAACCTCACCATCATCCCGGTCATCAACAAGATCGATCTGCCGGCCGCCGACGTCGAGCGGGTGCGCGCAGAGATCGAGGAGCTGCTGGTGATCGAAGGGTCGGACGCGATCCCGGCCTCGGCGAAGGAAGGGATCGGAATCGAGGAGATCCTCGAGGCGATCGTCACCCGGATCCCGCCGCCGAAGGGGCGCGAGGACAAGCTGCGCGGGCTGATCTTCGACGCGCAGTTCGACACCTATCGTGGCGTCGTCGCGTACGTGCGGGTCGTCGACGGAGAGCTCAAAGCCGGCTCGCGTTTCATGTCGATGGCGCATCGGCGGGTCTACGAGGCGACCGAGGTCGGCGTGTTCAAGCCCGACATGCGCAAGACGGGGTCGCTCAACGTCGGCAACGTCGGCTACGTGATCGCCAACATCAAGTCGCTCGGCGACCTGGACGTCGGCGACACGATCACCCTGGCCGACGATCCGGCGACCGAAGCGCTCCCCGGCTACAAGCCGATCGTTCCGATGGTCTACTGCGGTCTCTATCCCAACGAAGGGGTCGAGGTCTCGGAACTGCGCGACGCGCTCGAGAAGCTCGCCCTCAACGACTCGGCGCTCCACTTCGAACCCGAGTCGTCGATCGCGCTCGGCTTCGGCTTCCGCTGCGGCTTCCTCGGGCTCTTGCACATGGAGATCGTGCAAGAGCGGCTCGAGCGCAACTACAACCTCGACCTGATAGCGACGTCGCCGTCGGTCGTTTTCCGGGTCACGCTCACCGACGGCACGGTCGATAACATCGACAACCCGGCGAAGCTCCCCGTGCGCGACAAGATCGCGCTGGTGGAAGAGCCGTACGTCAAGGCGACGGTGATCACCCCGCCCGACTACGTCGGCGCGATCATGGAGCTCACCCAGAACCGCCGCGGGACGCTCGCCAACATGGAGTACCTCGTCGACGGCCGCGTGATCTTGACGTACGAGATGCCGCTGATCGAAGTGATCATCGATTACTTCGACCGGCTCAAGAGCAGCACCAAAGGCTACGCTTCGCTCGACTACGAGCTCATCGGCTACCGCGAAGGCGATCTCGTCAAGCTCGAGATCCTGCTCAACAACGAGCCGGTCGACGCGCTCTCGTTCATCGTCGCGCGCGACAAGGCGCCCGCGCGCGGCCGCGCGCTGACGGAGAAGCTCAAGGACCTGATCCCGCGGCAGATGTTCGACGTTCCGATCCAGGCCGTAATCGGCGGGAAGGTCGTAGCGCGCGAGACGGTCGGCGCCATGCGCAAGAACGTGCTGGCCAAGTGCTACGGCGGCGACATCACGCGCAAACGCAAGCTGCTGGAGAAGCAGAAGGTCGGCAAGGCGCGCATGAAACGCGTCGGCCGCGTCGACCTTCCGCAGGAAGCCTTCATGGCGGTGCTGCGGCTCGACGAGTCCTAACGGCGGGTGTAGAGTGGGACGGGTGAGGGTCTACGTCGCGACGACAAACTTCGGCAAGCTGCGCGAGATGGAAGCGCTCTTCTCCGAGGCGCCCTTTACGCTGGCCTCGTACGGCGACTACGAAGACCCGATCGAAGGCGACACGTCGTATGCCGACAACGCGGCGCTCAAGGCGCGCGCGCTGCACGCGCAGCTGCAGCGCGCCGGCCGGCCGGCCAACGTCCTGGCCGACGATTCCGGCCTGGAAGTCTACGCGCTCGATCGCCGTCCGGGAGTCCTTACGGCATATTACGGCGGCGCCGAGCTGTCGTGGACCGAGCGCCGCAAACGTTTGCTGGCCGAACTCGACACCACGCCGCTGGGGGACTTCGATCGTCGCGCGCGCTTCGTGTGCGCGCTGCACTTCATCGACGAGACCGGGCGCGAGTTCGCCGCGATGGGGACGGTCGACGGCGAGATCGCGACGGCCGAACGCGGCGCCGCGGGGTTCTCGTTCGATCCGATCTTTCTGTACCCACCCTCGGGCCGCACCTTCGCCGAGATGAGCGCCGAGGAGAAGAACCTCGTGAGCCATCGCGGGATCGCCGCCGCGGCGCTGGTCGCCGCCATCACACGCGCCGGCGTCTGCGCGCCGTCGGCGTGAACGAAAACGGCCCGGTCGTTACCGGGCCGTTTCCAGATGGTGCACCGCGAAGGACTCGAACCTTCAACCAATTGATTAAGAGTCAACTGCTCTACCATTGAGCTAGCGGTGCAACGTTTCCGAGGTTACAGGGACGGGGCCGGTTCGTCAAGACCGCGGCCCCGTCCGTTTGTTTTGGTGTGCCCGGCGGGGCTCGAACCCGCGACCAATAGCTTAAAAGGCTACTGCTCTACCGACTGAGCTACAGGCACATGCCAATCCTTGCATGATTCGACGTGGTGACCGAAGGTTCCGCGCCGCGCAGCGAACCTGCGCCACGACGAGAGCGAACAGCCCCAAGCCGCACGGCTCGGGGCTGCTCCGATGGGTGACTGACGGGGGTCGAACCCGCGACCTCAGGAATCACAATCCTGCGCTCTAACCAGCTGAGCTACAATCACCGCGACGAACGCCCATAGTTAGGCGAACCGCGGGCAAAAAACCTGCGCATTCGTGGTGCGCCCGGAGGGAATCGAACCCCCATCGTTCCGCTTAGAAGGCGGATGCCTTATCCGTTAGACCACGGGCGCCGAGCCGGTGAACACGTCGGGATGACAGGATTTGAACCTGCGACTTCTTGCTCCCAAAGCAAGCGCTCTACCAAGCTGAGCTACATCCCGCAGCCCCCATGGTACCACGGCGCTCAACCCGCTTCGGGAGCCGTCGAGTGCGTTGCCGCTTCTCTGGGGCGAGGGGACCGACGCCGCAAGGAGAAGGCAGTTTTATTCCGGTTTCCTTGATTTTCCCTGGGAGGAAGTTCGATCGTGACGCCTTCTCGTAGTGCCTTTTTGGCAGGAACTGCCGGGGTGGTAGCGGTTTCTACGGCAGCCCCGACGCTGATCGCCGCCGCCGGTCCCGCCGACGTCGCAGGCGCGACCCGCGGCATGACGCTCACCACACTGCGCGACGGCGCCGTCGACCACGTCGGCGTGCGCACGCCGCACGGCATCGTCGATATCGCGCGTGCCGCGAAAGCGCTCGGCCTCGCCTCGCCGCCGCTGACCCTCGACGACGTCGTCGCCGGCCGCGGCAACGTCGCCGCCCTGCCGATGCTGGTCGCGAAAGCTTCCGGCGATGCGGTCCGCAGCGAGGCGTCCGTACAATTCGGCCCGCTCGTCGGATCGCCGCCGAAGATCGTGTGCGTCGGCTTGAACTATCGCGCGCACATCGCCGAGACCGGCGAGAAGGCGCCGCCGTATCCCGACCTGTTCAACAAGTACAACACCGCGTTGAACCGGCACAACGGCACGGTGATGGTCTCGAAGCTGCAGGCCGAGAAGTTCGACTACGAGTCGGAATTGGTGATGATCGTCGGCAAGACGGCGCGCAACGTCCCCGAAGCCGACGCGCTCTCGTACGTGTTCGGCTACTCGTGCGGTCACGATTTCACCGCACGCGACACGCAGCAGCGCGTCTCGCAGTGGATGACCGGAAAGACACCGGACCAGTTCGCGCCGCTCGGCCCCTGGCTCGTTACCGCCGACCAGATTCCGGATCCGCAGACGCTGCAGATCCAGACGTGGGTCAACGACGAGAAGACCCCGCGCCAGGACGCGAGCACGGCGCAGATGATCTTCAACTGCGCGCACATCCTCAGCTACACGTCGAACTACATCACCCTGCAGCCCGGCGACGTCATCTTCACCGGGACGCCCAGCGGCGTCATCACCGGCTACCCCAAAGAGAAGCAGGTCTGGCTCAAAGCCGGCGACCGTATCCGCACCACGATCTCCAAACTGGGCGAACTGCGGTTCTCCCTGGTCTAGTCCCGCCACGTCATCCTGAGCTTGTGGAAGGACGACAGGCTCAGGGTGACCGGGGGCGCGAAGGGCGAGTCCTCCGGGGGCACGTGGCGGAATCGGCAGACGCGCTGGATTTAGGTTCCAGTGGGGCGACCCATCCGAGTTCGAGTCTCGGCGTGCCCATCGGGATTCGCCTGCGGGCGAATCCTGCGTCCTCCCTCCGGTCCGGGCGCCCATTAGGAATGCGGCCTCAGGTGCTTGACGAGTTTGCGAGGGTCCGATAGACTCCGAGGGTTCGTCCCGAGCATCGCTGAAAGGCGGCCTCGGCGCGCGCGGAAGTAGCTCAGCGGTAGAGCATCGCCTTGCCAAGGCGAGGGTCGCGAGTTCAAATCTCGTCTTCCGCTCCAGATTCCCTACGACAAGACGGCGGGCGCTTGCCCGCCGTCACCGCTTCCGGAGGTTTCCTGTACTCGTGCCCTCGACGCTGAAACCGCTCGACCCAACCCAGGTCGAGCTCGAGATCAGCATCACGCCGGAAGAGTTCAGCGCGGCGCAAGATGCTGCGTTCCGCAAGCTCGTCCGCAACCTGAAGATGCCGGGCTTCCGCCCGGGCAAGGTGCCGCGCAAGATCTTCGAGAGCACCTACGGGACAGCCCAGATCCTCGAGCGCGCGCTCGACGACCTCGTCCCGGTGAAGTATGCTGCCGCGATCGAAGAGCACGGACTGGAGCCGCTCGACCGTCCGAAGATGGAGCTGCTCCCCGAAGAAGAGGGACAGCCGCTGCGCGTGAAGGCCGTCGTGGCGATTCGTCCGGCGATCGAACCCAAGGACTACGCGGGCGTCGAGATCACCGACGTCACCGAGACGGCGAGCGACGCCGACGTCGACGCCGCGCTCGAGCAGATGCGCCGCAACGCGGCGACGCTGATTCCGGTCGACCGTCCGGTGCAGGTCGGGGACGTGGCCACGCTCGACTACGAGGGCAGGATCGACGGCGTCCCGTTCGACGGCGGCAAGGCCGAGGGCCAGGAGACGGAACTCGACGAGGGCCGCTTCATTCCAGGCTTCGTGCAAGGGATCGTCGGCATGTCGGCCGGCGAAACGAAGGACGTCCACGCGTCCTTCCCCGATCCGTATTCGAATGCCGACCTGGCCGGAAAGGCAGCCGTCTTCACGGTCACCGTTCACGAGGTCAAGGAGCCCGAGCTTCCGCCGCTCGACGACGAACTGGCCAAACGCGTGTCGCGCTCCGAGACGCTCGAGGATTTGCGGACCGAAGTTCGTCGGCGCCTCGACGAGACGGTGAAGAACAACGCGCGCCGCAGCATGTCGAACCAGCTGCTCGAAAAGCTGGTCGCGGCCAACGACTTTCCGCTGCCGGACGTGCTGATCGAGCGCGAGATCGACTCGCTCATGAACGACTCGCGCCAGCACGTCGCCCGCGCGGGCATCGAGTGGGACGAGTATCTGAGCGCCAGCGGCAACTCGGAGGCCGAACTGCGCGGAGGCTACCGCTCGGAGGCCGAGCGGCGGGTGAAGACGACCCTGCTGGTCGAGGCGATTGCGAAGAAGGAAGGCGTGCAGGCCACGCAAGCCGACGTCGAGGCCGAACTCGACGCCCTGGCCGCCCAATACGGGCAGCCGCGCGAGCGCATCATCCAAGCGCTCCAGTCCAACGTCGGCGCCCTGATCGACGGGATCGTGCGCACGAAGACCATCGATCGGCTGATCGAGCAGGCCAAACGGACGCCGGCCCCGCCGGCGGCCGCCTCAGCTGAAACTGAAGTCGCAGCGCAGTAGGTCAGGGAGCACGCACATGGGACATCTGGTACCGATGGTCGTCGAGCAGAGCGCACGCGGTGAACGCGCGTACGACATCTACTCGCGCCTCCTCAAAGAACGCATCATCTTCGTCCACGGACCGATCGACGACGGGATGGCCTCCCTCGTTATCGCGCAGCTCCTCTTTCTGGAGCGCGAAGACGCCGATAAAGATATCGACATGTATGTCAACAGTCCGGGCGGTTCGGTCACCGCGGGGCTAGCGATCTACGACACCATGCAGCTGATCAAGCCGGACGTGGCGACGATCTGTGCCGGCATGGCGGCCTCGATGGCCTCGATCCTGCTCACCGGCGGCGCACAAGGCAAGCGTTTCGCGCTGCCCTACGCCAAGATCCTGATCCACCAGCCGTGGGTCCAGCAGGTGGGTGGCCAGGCCACCGATATCGAAATCCACGCTCGCGATCTCATCGCAACGCGTCGCACCCTGGCGGGCATCTACGAACAGACCACCAAGCAACCCGTCGACAAGATCCTCAAAGACATCGAGCGCGACTACTACATGACGGCGCAGGAAGCGATGGACTACGGGATCGTCGATCAAGTCTTCACCAAAGAGAACCGTTCCGTAGCCCCCAACTCGCAAAGCCTGTAGGACATCGCATGTTTCGTTTCGGGGACGAGAAAGGTCAGTTGAAGTGCAGCTTCTGCGGCAAGTCGCAGGAGCAGGTGCGCAAGTTGATCGCGGGTCCCGGCGTCTACATTTGCGACGAGTGCATCGAGCTCTGCAACGAGATCATCGAGGAAGAGCTCTACAAGAACGTCGATGAGAACCTGCGGCTGCGGAACATTCCGAAGCCCAAAGAGATCAACCACATCCTGAACCAGTACGTCATCGGTCAGGAACGTGCGAAGAAATCTCTCGCCGTCGCCGTCTACAACCACTACAAGCGCGTCAATGCCGGCGGTGCGACCGGCACCGACGAAGTCGAGCTGCAGAAGTCGAACATCCTGCTCGTCGGCCCGACCGGCAGCGGCAAAACCTACCTCGCGCAGACGCTGGCGAAGATCCTCGACGTCCCGCTCGCGATGGCCGATGCGACGTCGCTGACCGAGGCCGGCTACGTCGGTGAGGACGTCGAGAACATCCTGCTCAAGCTCATTCAGGCCGCCGACTACGACGTCAAGCGGGCCGAGAAGGGCATCGTCTACATCGACGAGATCGACAAGATCGCGCGCAAGAGCGAGAATCCGTCGATCACGCGCGACGTCTCGGGCGAAGGCGTGCAGCAGGCGCTGCTCAAGATTTTGGAAGGGACGACCGCGAACGTGCCGCCGCAGGGCGGCCGCAAGCACCCGCACCAGGAATTCATCCAGATCGACACGACCAACGTGCTGTTCATCTGTGGCGGCGCGTTCGACGGGCTCGAGAAGATCATCGAGGGCCGCGTCGCCTCGAACTCGCTCGGTTTCCGCGCGAACCCCGAGACGAAGAAGGAGCGGGCGCACACGAAGCTGCTCCAAGCGCTGATGCCCGAGGATCTGCTGAAGTTCGGCCTGATCCCGGAGTTCATCGGCCGCCTGCCGATCGTCGTCACGCTCGACGCGCTCGACGAGCTCGCGCTGCGCCGCATCCTGGTGGAACCGCGCAACGCGCTGGTCCGTCAGTTCCAGAAGATCATGGGGATGGACGGCGTCGAGCTGACCTTCACCAAAGAAGCGCTGATCGCGATCGCCATCAAAGCGCAGTCGCGCAAGACGGGCGCCCGCGGCCTGCGCTCGATCCTCGAAGAGATCATGCTCGACGTGATGTACGACCTGCCGTCGCTCACCGGCGTCAAGAAGTGCGTGATCAACAAAGAAGTGGTCGAGAAGAAGGAGCAGCCGACGCTGATCTTCGCCGAACGGCCGAAAGACCAGAGCGCCTGAGACATCGAGGTCCGCCGGAAACGGCGGGCCTCGATCTTTTCGCCCTACTCCCCGGCGCGGCGGTGGAAACCGGGTACACGTCGGACATGGAAACGCAGACCGCATGACTGACGCTGACGAGTTCGGTTTTTCACGACGGGGAGACGGTTCCCCAGAGCGCCGTCTTCAAGGGCATGGGTTGCACCAGCGATAACCGCAGCCCCGATCTGAGCTGGTCCGGAGCGCCGGTCGGCGCGAAATCGTTCGCCGTCACGATGTGGGATCCGGACGCGCCGACCGGCGGGGTCGGCTTCGTGCACTGGGTGCTCTTCAACATCCCGGGCAACGTCTTCACGCTCAAGGAGAACGCGGGCGCGCACAAGGACGCCGGCGTGCACGCGCTGCACGGCATCAACGACTTCGGGATGAAGGGTTACGGTGGACCGTGCCCGCCGCTCGGCGATCCGCCGCACCACTACCATCTCGCCGTCTACGCGCTCGACGTCGAGAAGTTGGACGGGCTCGACGACACCACGTCGTACGCAAAGCTCCGTTTCACGATACGCGACCACACGCTCGCGACCGGGGAGATCGTCGCCATCTACGCTAGGCCGTCCGTCTAGCGACACCACCGTGCTGCAACGCTTCGGCGATGGCGCGGCGAACCACCGCGTCGGGCTCGTCGTCGAGCGCGCGGTCGAGAATAGCTTCGGCCCACGGTGCGCGCACCGACGCGAGCGCCTCGACGAGGGCTAAGCGCGCGCTCGTACCGCAGTCCGCGGCGCGGGCGTCGATCGCGCGGGGCCAAGCGGGCTCGCTCCGAGCGTCGATCGCCGGTTGGGTCATCGGCGGCGCGTACGATACCGTCGGCGGCCGCGGCGACGCCGGCGGCGCGAAGATCGCGATCGCCAGCAGCGCGGTGCCGAGCAGGGCGAGCAGTGCCGGCAGCAGCTGCAGCGTCACCAGCCGACCGCCGTCAGCACGGCGCGGGCACGCAGCGCGGCGGTCAGCGCGCCGCGCGCATCGTCGAGCGCGGCGTCGCGCCCGCTGGAGAGGATCCGGTCGAACGCGTCGCGCGGCAGCTCCGTGCAGCGGACGAAGGCGTCGTCGAGCGCGCGCACGTAACGCACCAGCGTTGCGGCGAGCAGCGGTTCGTCATCGCAGCGCGTCGGCAGCAGCGCGGCGAGCGTCCGCAGCATTGCCGGAGCGCCGAGCGTAGTGCCGACGAGGTCGTCGAGCAACTCGCGCAGCGTCGCTCGCTCGATCGAGACGCAGAGCGCACGCTCGTCGATCTCGCCTGCCGGAGCGGCGAGCAGGCGTTCCAGCAACGCGACCATCGCGCGCCGCAGGTTCGCATCTTCCAGGTCGTCGGCCGTCGCATCGAACCCCGGGATACGCAGCTTCACGTACAGCCGGTCGAACACGTCGGCCAGCGCCGCGCGCGCGTCGCGCAGGGCGCCCGTGACGTCGCAATCGTCGGAACCTGCGGCGGACGGAAAGAGCGCGCGCAGCGCGAGAGCGTGCGCGGCAAGGCCGCTCGCCTCCCCGGCACGCAGCAATCGCGCGGCGTCGTCCAGCTCCTCACCGTCGAGGGGCAGCGCGAGAACGACCGCATCCGACACGCGCTGCGCGAGCTGCGCGGGTAGCGGGACGGGTTCGTTCGAGGCGATGATCGGTTCGGCGCGTTTCGCATCGAGGGCACAGCTCGACACGTGATACGGCAGGCCCGCGATGCGCGTTGCGAACGCGCCGATGTGGCGGCACGCGACCGGCGCGGACGTGAGTGTCTGCGCGGCGCCCTCGACGTCGATCGCCGCTTCGACGCGGACAGCGTCGCGATCGCCGGCCGGATCGGCAAGCAGCGACCACGACACCACGATGCACGAGCGGGGCGGGAGCCCGTGCAGCACCAAGCCTGCGGCCAGCGGTGATCGGCCGGCGGGATCGAGCGCGCGGCACCCGTCGATTACGGTCGAACCCGCAACGTAGACGGTTCCGTCGGGCGCGGCAGCGCGAATCGTCAGCGTCTCGATCGCGACGTCGGCGTCGACGTCCAGCACGAGGCGCACTTCGAACGCCGCGCCCGCCGCGGCGGCCTCCGGAACGTCCAGCGTCGCTTGGACGAGCGACGGCGCGGCGTTACCCGCGACGGCGGGCAGCCGAAGCTCCGGCGCGTTGCGGGCGCGCACCGACCCGCCCGGCACGGCATCAGCCGTCGCGATCTCGAACGTGACCGTTGCGAACGCCGGGATCGATCCGAGCGTGCGCGTCGTCGTACCGGCAGTGGCGATCGCATCGCGCGCGAGCGCCGGTCCGTCGTTGCGAACGGTATACCGTGCGGCGCGGGCATCGCACGCGACCGGCGCGTCGAGCACGAGCCACGCGCGATCGCGCACGCCGATCGCCACCGCGGCGCGGCAGCATTCGACGCCGTCGCCGTCGACCGCGACGAGCGCGAGATCGAGGACAGCGCCGTCATCGCACGTTTCGGGAAGCCGCGTTCGGAGCGCGGCGCGCGCGCTCCGCCCCGGCAAAACGACGACGGGAACGGGCAAGAACGCGAGCCCGCCGGCAGCGCGCAACGTCACGCGTTCCGTGTGGTCGCCGCCATTGGTCAGCACGGCGCCGAACTCCAATGCGTCCCCTGGTGCCGCGACGGCCGGCGCGCCGACGATGCGCAGGCGCACATCGCGCGCGACGTGCGGAGCGAACGATACGTCGACGCTGCGCGCTCCTTGCGTGACGCAGACGGTCCCCGCTTCGCACGTCGCGGCATACGCCGCGGCGAGCACGACCCGCGCCGTCGTGCGCGCGGGAATGCAGGACGCGACGACCTCGCAGCGCGAGGCGCTGATCGAAAGGCGGCCGACGACGTCGCCGTCGGCTCGTCGCGCCGCGCGCGTGTCGAGCGCGATTCCTTCGAGCGTGATCTCGTCGCGCACGGGGCGCAGCCCCGGCGGAAGCGTGATGGTGAGCGGCACGTCGCCGGCGTCAGCCCAACCGGCGTTGCGCAGCTCGACCGTCACGGACACGCGACGGCGCGCGACGCTCACGGTGACGATCGGTGCCGCGAGCTCCGCCTGCGGAGCGATCGCCGAGCGCGCGACCAGGCGAACGCGCGAACCGCCGGCGACCACGTCGGCATCGGTCGCCTCGATCGCGCCGAGGGGCGCAACGATCCGCGCAGTCATCGCAAGGGTGACGCTCTCGCCGGGCGCGAGGCGATCGTGCGCGAGCGTCACCGGCCCGTCGCCGTCACTGCGCGTGCAGCCGTGCGGCGCGGGCAACGTCAGACGCAGAGCGTACGCCGCGCCGTCACCTTCGTTCGTGACGACCGCGCGAACGGCGACGAGGTCGTCGGTGAGAACGTCGACGAACGTCCCCGACGCCGGTCCGTCGAGCACCGGCTGCGTCCGCACCGTCAAGTGCGCGACGTTCGTCCCGAAGGCATCGCCGTGGAATCGGAGTACCGCTTGCGCTGCGAGCGACGCGCCGTCATCAGCTCCCGTCGCGACCCGCAACGCAACGTCGGCGCAGACGTCCTCTCCCGCCTCGACCGGTGCGACGTCGACGTCGAGGTCGCCGATCCCATCGAGCCCGTCGCCGATCAGGAACGCGATCGTTCCCGGTGGGCTCTGCTCGCGTGATACGTTGCGAGCGCGAACGCGCAGGTGCACGATCTCGCCCGGCCGCGCGGTCGCCGGTTCGAAATGCAGCGCATATAGTACGGTATCGTACGCCGTCATAGACGCGCCGGTGCCCGCTCAGTCAGCCAACTATTCGTAAAGGGCGGCGGAACTCGCCGCATCGCACGGCGAAGGTGGCTCTGTGAACTCTGCGCGTCTTCGACGAAGCGTGTTTTCTCGTCGGCGCGCCGGTTGAGCATGCGCACGCTGCGTCGCGCCATCGCCTCGGTTCAAGCGATCGTCGCCGCGATCGCGCTCGTCGTCATTCCTTCGGCGCCGACCGACGGCGCCGGCTATCCCTGCGGCACGCCCGGGAAGGACGGCAGCCCTTCGCTCGGCGGAACCCCCAACACGTACTGGGCCGGTTCCGGAAGTCCGGCTGCGGGCAGCACGACGATCACGCTGGGCACCCGCAACGCCAACGGTTCGGCGGTGCTGGCCAAGACGGGTGATATGCTGCTGCTGGTGCAGACGCAAGGCGCGTCGATCAGCACGACCAACAGCGCGGCGTACGGCAATGGATCGACCGGCTCCGGTTGGACCGGAACTCCGGTCGCCGGAAGCTACGAGTTCGTCATCGTCCGCAACGCGCCGGCACTCGGCGCCGACACCGGATCGTCGGTCACGATCGCCTCGGCGGGCGGAGGCGGCCTGGTCAACAAGTATGTCAGCGCCGCGGCCACCGCGGGCATGGGCCAGGAGACGTGGCAAATCGTGCGCGTTCCCCAGTACCTGAACTTCACCGCGTCAGGTCCGCTCTACACGGCAAGGTGGGATGGAGCGAGCGGCGGCGTCATCTCGCTCGACGTCGCGAAGACGCTCACCCTCTCGTCGGCGATCAACGCCGACGGCTACGGTTTCCGCGGCGGCGGACAAAACGTGTGGGGCAAGGCCGCGACGACCGTGGCGCCCTCGAGTTGGACCGCCAACAAGGGCGCCGTCACGGACTACGTCTATCCGATCAATCCGATCATCCAGAGCCTGGCCGGTTTCACGTACACCAGCGGCACCTCGTTCGACGGTGGCCCGGACGGTTTCAAAGGCGAGGGGATCGCCGGGACCCCGGCCTACACGTACGCTTCGGGCGATGCGGCGACCGTGAAGGCGGCGAGCTGGGGCTATCCGGGCGGCGACAAGGCGCGCGGCGCACCCGGCAACGCCGGCGGCGGGGCGACCGACTCGAACGTGACCGGCGTTCAAGAGAACCCGAACGCGAACACGTGGAACTCGGGCGGCGGCGGCGGCGGCAACGGCGGCGCGGGCGGCATCGGCGGCAAGAACTGGGACGGAACGCCGAACAACGGATCGACCTCGATCGTCTCGAGCGAAGGCCTCGGCGGGGCGGCGTGGCCGGCGAGCGTCACCAGCATCGTGATGGGCGGCGGCGGCGGTGCCGGCTCCAACAACGATGGCTCGACATCAACTCGCTCGATCCCGGTCGGCGGTGGCCTGACCTTCACGCCGACCGCCACGACCGCCTCGTCGGGCGCTTCCGGCGGGGGCTTGGTCCTCTTGCGCGTCGCCACGATCGCCGGTGGAACCATTACCGCCAAGGGGATATCGGCACCAGACCCCGACTTCGACGGCGGCGGCGGGGGCGGCGCGGGCGGCACCGTCGTCCTGGTGGGCACGGGCTCGATCACCGCGACCGTCGACGTCTCAGGCGGCAACGGCGCCTGTTCGACCGGCGGCTGCGGGGCGAACGCGAGCGCGAACCCGAGCCTCAAACACGGGACCGGCGGCGGCGGCGGCGGCGGCGTGGTGCTCAACTCCGGGACGTCGGTCACCGCCACGCTCACCGGCGGCGCTCCGGGACAAACCGCGTACACCGGAACGCCGCCGAACGATACGTACGGTGCGCTGGCCGGCGTCGTCGGCCGCCAAGTCACCGGGGTCTCGCCGTCATCGATTCCCGGCGCGCGCTCGGGCGCCGAGTGCTCGCTGCTGCTGCTCGCGAAGCGCGTGACGACGTTCAACGTCACGCCACGGTCTGCGTTCGTCAACGACAACTTCACCGACGCGAACAACGGTCAGCTGGTCGACGCGAACACCAATTGGCCGTGGAGCTGCGCGCCCGCCTGGAGCTGCGGCGGCAACCCCCAGATCTTCGGCACGCTTACCGAGGCGCCCAAACCCGGCGACACGCTCGAGTACACGATCTACTTCGTCTCCGCCGGCGGAAACAGCGTGCAGTTCAGCGGCAGCGGCGTCGGGGTGCAAGGCATCTGCGACTACGTGCCGGCAACGACCACGATCGTCGCGGCACAATATGGCGGGAAACCGATGCAGGTCACGCTCGGCTTCACCACCCCGACCCCGACGAACTACGGTCAGGTCGGGGCCGCCGGTCAGACCGGCTACTACGCGATCGTCGCCGGGGCGGGGAATCCGATACCGCTTCCCACGGCCTGCGGCGCGGTTCCGGCCGGCGCGCCCGGCGCCGTCTTTTTCAGCGCCGCGAGCCTGGCCCCGTACCCAACCAACGACGGCGGGTTCGGCAAAATCCGCTTCACGGTGAAACAGACCTAGCAGGCCGTCTGCGTACGCGTGGGCCCGGCGAACAAAGGGCGTCGGTGAGGGCGGTCTTGAAGTGAACGTGCGATGATCGACCTTTCGACGCTCCGGCGGATCCCGCTGTTCCGGGATTTCACCGACGAGCAGTTGTCGCAGGTCCTTGCGACCGTAGCGGAACGCCGCTTCCCCAAGCACCAGTTCGTCGTGCGCGAAGGCGAGCCCGGCGACACGTTCTTCGTCATCGCCTCGGGCTCGGTAGCGGTCTGCCGCATCGCCCCGGACGGTCGGGAGACGATTCTCTCGATCCTCAAGGAAGGCGACTTCTTCGGCGAGATGTCGATGTTCGACTCGTCGCTGCGCTCCGCATCGATCAAGACGCTGACCGACGTCGAAGTCGGCGCGGTGCGGCGGGACGACTTCCTCGGGCTGATCGACCGCAATCCGCAGATCGGCAAACTGCTGGTGATCGAGCTCTCGGAACGCCTGCGGGCTGCCAATGCGCTGATCGCGGCGACGACGTCGCAAGACATCCGGGCGCGGCTGGCGTCGCTCTTGCTGAACCTGGCCGAGCAGTTCGGCGAGTCGGTGGAGAACGGCACCCGCATCACGCTGCGGTTGACGAACCAAGAGATGGCGAACATGATCGGCACGACGCGCGAGACCGTCAATCGCACGTTGAACCGGTTCTGGGACGACCGGCTGGTCGACATGCGGACCGCGCACGTCATCGTCACCGAGCCCGACAAGCTCCGCTCGCTGATTCCCTAACTGCGCCCGGCGCGCGCCGGGCACTCGCGCGGACATGACCCCTGCCGCGGCGTTCGAGCACGCGATCGTCGCCGGCGCGCTGGCGTTCGCCCTCGCGGCGACGCTCGTCGCGCTGCGGGCGCGGGCGGCCGTCCGCGCCTGCCGGATCGCGCTGCGCTTGTCCCGCGAGCGCGAGGAGGCGTTCACGGACTCGTCGCGCCGGCTCGCCGAGGCGGCGCGCTCCGGCGTCGACGCGATCCGCGACGAGATCGTGCGCGCGGCGCACACGATCGCGCCCAGCGTCGACGGTTTTCTGTTGTACGAGGAATGCGACGGAGCGCTGACCTGCGCGTTCGCGGCCGGAAAACGGGTCGCGTACTTTGAGGGTTCGCGCACGGCGCTCGACGAGCCGGGATCGCTCCCGGCGCGCGCGATCGCGGTTCGGCATCGCGTGACGCTCGACGACGCCGGGGTCCGTCCGCTGCATCCGGGCGACGTCGCCGCGCTCGCCGTTCCGCTCGCGCTCGAACCCGGCCGCACCGCGGTCCTGGTGATGGCCGCGCACGCGCCGCTCGATCGGCAGAGCATCGACCGGCTGGTCACCGTCGTCGATCACGCATCGCCGGCCTACCTCATCGCGCGCGAACGAGAAGACGACCGCCGGCGCGCCGAGTACGACGGCCTCACCGGACTGCTGACGCCGCGGGCATTTCGCCAGCGACTGGGTCTGCTGGTCGAGCGGGCGCGGTTCGCGCCCCTGGCGCGCCTCGCGCTCGTCTTCCTCGACACCGATCGCTTCAAGGAATGGAATGACGCGTACGGTCACGCCTGCGGCGATGCGCTGCTCCGCGAGATCGCCGGCGCGCTGCGTTCGATCGCCACGGGTGATCGCGATTTGGTCGCCCGCAACGGCGGCGACGAGTTCTGCGTCGTCTTCACCGAGACCGACAAAGCGACGGCGATCGAGCGCGCCGACCTGCTGCGCCGCCGTATCGCCGCGATCGACTGCACGGGGCTGCGCCCGATCGGCGCGCGCGGCGAGGTGCGCATCACGGCGTCGCTGGGCGTGGCCGCGCTCTCGGCCGACGCATCCGATGCGAGCGAGCTGCTGGAGTGCGCAGACGCCGCGATGTACCATACCAAGCAGACCGGACGCGACGGCGTCTCCTACGTCCTGCCGGGCGGCGGATTCAGCCGTCTCGCGGCCGACCCCGCGGAGGAGGCGGTGCGGCCGGGGCGGTGCGTCGAAGGACGCGCATGATGAGCTCTTTGGGTTGCGCGCCGCGCTGAGCGCGCGGCGCGTCGACGTCCTTCCGCATCTGAAGACCGCCCGGTTCGACCGCGCGCTCTCGTATCGCGTGCCGGAGGACATGACGCTGCACGTCGGCGACGTCGTGCGCGTCCCACTCGGGCCGCGCGCCGTTTTTGCGTACGTGCTGGGCGATCCGTACGTGAGCGACGACGACGCGAAACTGCGCGACGTCACGGCGCGGGTCGACGGTCCACGCGCGTTCGATGCGACCGGCCTCGCGCTGGCCCGCTGGATCGGCGATCAGTATCTGTGCTCGCTACGCGAGGCACTGGGCGCTATCGTGCTGGCCGCCGCGATTCCGCGTGCCGTCGAACGCCTCGTCCCGCTCGGCGAGCCGCCCGATCCGGCCCGGTTCAAAGCCGTGCCGGAGCGGCTGATCCGCTTGCTCTGGACCGAGTTTCGCGACGGCGTCACCTCCGACGTCCTGCTGCGTCATCCCGACGCGCGCCGGGCCGGCGACCGTCAGACGCTCACGCGCGCGATCGACGCGCTGCTGCGCGCGCGGGCGCTGGAACGCCGCCGCGTCCTGGCCGAGGCACGCGTCGGTGCAGCGATGGTCCGCATGCTTCGCCGCGGCGATGCGGCGATCCGCGGCAAGAAAGCCGAAGCGCTCGCCGCGCACGTCGCGGCGCTCGGCGAGGCGCGGCGCAGCGACGCGGTGCTGGCCGGGTTCTCCGACGCGGTGATCCGGCGCGCGGTGCAGGCGGGCGCCTTGATCGAGGAGCTGCGGGAAGTGCGGCGCGAGCGCACGGCCCGGGTCGCGCTGCCGCCGTATCCGCCGACGGACGAGCAGCGCGACGCGATCGCGACGCTGGCCGCGCTCATCGATGCGCGCGCCTACGCGCAATTGCTCGTTCACGGCGTGACCGGGAGCGGCAAGACCTTCGTGTACTTGCACGCGATCGCGCGCGTCCTGGCGCGCGGCGGACGCGCGATCGTCCTGGTTCCCGAAATTGCGCTGACGCCGCAGACGGCCGCGCGTTTCGAAGCGGCGTTCGGCGATCGCGTTGCCGTGCTGCACTCGGCGCTCTCGGAACGCGAACGGTTCGATGCATGGCAGGCAGCGGCACGCGGCGAGATCGACGTAATCGTCGGCGCGCGGAGCGCCGTGTTCGCGCCGCTCGACGACGTGCGGCTCATCGTCGTGGACGAAGCGCATGAGACGTCGTACCGTCAGGATTCCGTCCCGCGCTACGACGCCGTCGCCGTCGCGCGCGAGCGGATGCGCCGCAGTGGCGGCGTCGTCGTGCTCGGCAGCGCGACGCCCGCGCTCGACGACTACGCCCGCGCGAAAGCCGGCCGCTTTCCGACGGTGCGGCTGCTCGAGCGGGCCACCGCGCAAGCGCTCCCGGCGGTGCGGATCGTCGACATGGGTGCCGAATTCGCATCCGGCAACCGCCGTGTTTTTTCCACCGCGTTGGCCGACGCGATCGCACAGCGGATCGCGCGCGGCGAGAAGACGGTGCTGTTCATCAATCGTCGCGGCAGTTCGCGGTTCGTGTTGTGTCGCGCGTGCGGGCACGTCCCCGAATGCCCGCGCTGTTCGACCTCGCTGACCGTCCATCGCAGCGAGGCGCTGCTGCGCTGTCATTGGTGCGACTATCAGACCGCGCTGCCCGAGATCTGCACGGCCTGCGGGACCGGTCCGGTCCGCGAGTTCGGCGCGGGAACGCAGCGCGTCGCAGACGAGGCGGCGCGCCTTTTCCCTGAAGCCTCGATCGTGCGCATGGACTCCGACACGACGACCCGCCTCGGCGATCACGCCCGGCTGCTCGAGCGCTTCGCGGACGCCGGCGATATCCTCGTCGGGACGCAGATGGTCGCCAAAGGCCTGGACTTTCCGACGGTCACGCTGGTCGGGGCGGTCGCGGCCGATCTCGACCTCCACGTCGCCGACTATCGCGCGGCCGAACGGACCTTCGCGCTGCTGACGCAGGTATGCGGACGCAGCGGCAGAGCGCGGCCCGGTGAAGCGATCGTCCAAACCTATGCTCCGGAGCACGCGGCCATCGCGTTCGCCGCGCGCCACGACTACGACGGGTTCGCGGCGGAGGAACTCCGCGACCGCCGCGCCTTGGGATGGCCGCCCTTCTCGCGGGTCGCGCTTCTCGGGGCGATCGGTCGGTCGCGCCGGGCCGTGGAAGAGGCGATCGGTACCTGGGCTGCCGCGCTGCGGGGGGATCCCCGGTTCGACGTCCTGGGGCCCGCGCCGTACCCGGTCGCGCGGGTCAACGAGGAGTGGCGCTACCGGATTGCGGTTCGAACGAAGCAGCTCGGTGCGCTGCGGGAAGCGATTCGGGCGCGGGTGATGCCGCTGGCCGAGGGGACGGCAGAGGTGCGGGTCGTCGTAACGTTCGAGTGACGCTTCGGGGGTCGGTGAAGTCTTCGTCAAGTTGCTGGCGTCACGGTCCAAGCCGTGGCACACTTGCCCTGGTACGGATTCGGCTCACACCAACCATGGAGGGCGGCTTTTGAAATTTCTCGGATTTGGCGCGGCCTGCGCGGTCGCTGCCCTCACGGCGTGTTCGAGCGGCGGATCGCAAGGCGCGGTCCCAACGAACCAGCAGAATCTCGCGAGCACCGCTCGTACGACGACCATCTCGACGGTCGGCCGGAACACGAGCGAGCATGCCGACTGCGAGAACGAGGCCGGCGGCCGCCATGAGCACTCCGTCGCACGCGCGGCGCAGGACCATGACGGTGGGGACGGCGGCGGCGAGAAAGACCATGAGAAAGGCTCATGCTGCCCTTCCAGCACCGGGACGGGCGGCGGCTCCGGCGGCCGCACGGGTACACGCGACCGGGATCGCGTTGGCGACGACGCCCCGTCGCCTTGCCCCTCTGCCACGCCGACACCGACCCCGACCCCGACCCCGACACCGCCGCCACTGACGGTAACGCCGGCTACGCTGGCGATCGACTGCAGCGCCAACCGGTACGCTACGCTCACGGTTGCCGGCACGCCGGCGGGACTGACCGCGACGGTCGCGGATCCGCGGCAGGCGAACGTCGGCGCGCCGACGATCGTGAACGGCAACACGACGTTCGTGGTGACGGGCCTCGGGACGCTGCCGACGACGATCGCGCTGACGGATACGGCCGGCGTGAGCGCCTCGGTGACGGTAACCCTCAAGAACTGCCCCTGGCGACGCTGACCCTCGCGGTCTGAAGCGGATGAACGAAGAAGGCCGCCCCGATCGGGGCGGCCTTTCGATTTCTGCCGGGCGGTGGGCCCGCTTACTTGGCGAGCGCCTTCGCGAGGCGCGACTTCTTGCGGGCGGCCTTGTTGGGATGGATGATCCCCTTGGCAGCGGCCTTGTCGAACTGCGCCTCGACGGAAGACGTGACGGTCGCACTCTTCGCCGACTTCGCCTTCTTGAACAGGGTCTTCAGGCGGGTCTTCGTGTCGAGGTTCCGCTGCGTGCGCTTTTCGCTCTGGCGCACCCATTTGACGGCAGCTTTGATGTTGGGCACGAGGGGTAGAATACCACGTTGCGCCCTTTAGGTCAAAGGTTTCGGGGAGCGCTGCGTCGAGTCGGAGGTGACCATCTCCTTGTAGGAGGCGTACCGGCTCGCCGCGATCGTGCCGTCCGCCAGGGCCGCGCGCACCGCGCAGCCGGGCTCGGTGAGATGCCGGCAATTCGCGAACCGGCAGCTTCGGGCCGGCTCGCGCAGCTCCGCGAAGAGCCACCCGAGCTCGCTCGGTTCCATCGGGTCGAGGGTGAATTCTCCGATCCCCGGACTGTCGATCAGGAAGCCGTCCCCAAGCCGCACGAGCCGAGCCGAAGTCGTCGTCTGGCGGCCGCGGCCGTGCTTGGAGATCTCGCCGACGACCGCGATCCCGCCCAGCGCGCGAAAGATGCTCGACTTGCCCACGCCGGAATTCCCGACGAGCAGCGCATGCCGGGAGGCCAGGTGCTCGCGCAGCTCGTCGAGCCCGCGCCCGGTCTTCGGGTGCAGCAGAATCGTCGGCACGCCGAGGCCGCGGTAGAGGGCGGCGACGCGCTCCGCGAGCTCTTCGCCGGCGAGGTCCGCCTTGGTGAGCAGCAAGAGCGGCGCGACGTCGTGCTGGAGCGCGAAGGCGATCAGCCCGTCGATCATGGTGAGATGCAGCGGCGGATCGACCAGTGCGGCGACGATCGCCACCGTGTCGACGTTGGCCGCCATCGTTTTCGTGCGCCCGCCGCCGGTTCGGCGCACCAGCGCGAAACTGCGTGGGAGCACACGGTCGACGACGACGCGGTCCTCGGCGATGACGCGCGCTTCGACGAGATCTCCCGGAACGAGCATGGCGACGTGGCGCTCCGCCTTGCGCAAGGATGCCAGCCGCGGCTCGCCCTCGTCGTCGGCGACGATCCAGGCGGCATTCCGCCCGACCGCGATCACGCGAGCGCGGCGGAGTCCGTCGTCGCTCACGCGAACGCTGTGGAGGTGATCGTCAGCCGCACCGTCATGTTCGTCGACCCGCTCGCTCGCGCGAACGTCGTCGATGCATTGGGCGGCCCGGGCGGCCCCGTCGGCGTGCTCGACGTCGTTGAAGACGGGCCGTCGGTCGTGGTGCGGTTCGACGACGCGATCACCGCGGCGGAACTCGTCGACGACCTGGTCGCGATCGAGTCCGTCTTCGTCCCGGCCCAGTCGCCCCAAGCCTTGGCCATCGAGGACGCGGCGGCGCGCGCCGCGGCGGGCTTGGGCGATCCCGAGCTCGCGGCCCATCGGATCCTCGAGACGTACATCGGGAAGCCGCTCCGGTGAACTGGCCGAACATCCCGATCCACTTCACCGTCACCGACGCGATCGACATCATCGCGACGTCGGTCCTGACCTATTATCTGCTGCTCCTCATTCGCGGCACACGAGCGGTCCAAATCATGCTGGGGCTCTTCGCCCTCGTCGTGATCTTAGCCGTTTCGAACCTGCTGCATCTGCTCGTGCTGGCCACGGTGATGCAGTACCTGCTGCTGGGCACGGCCGTCACGCTGCCGATCATCTTCCAGCCGGAACTGCGCCGCGGGCTCGAACAGCTCGGCCGCGGGCGGCTGTTCGTGCGCGATCGCCGCGCCGAGGACGAGGTCGCCGCCGAGCAAATTCGCATCGTCTCGCAGGCCGGCTTCGGCCTCGCGCGCGAACGCATCGGCGCGCTGATCGTGATCGAGCAGCAGACCGGGCTGCGCGAGTACGTCGAGAGCGGCACGGCGCTCGACGCGCGGCTCTCGTACGATCTGCTGATCGCGATCTTCAACAAGGCATCACCGCTTCACGACGGCGCGGTGATCGTGCGCGACCTGATCGTCGAGGGGGCGGCGTGCTTCTTACCGCTCAGCGACAACGCCATTGCAATCGATCGCCACGTCGGTACTCGGCATCGGGCCGCGGTCGGCCTGACGGAACAGACAGACGCCGTCGTGGTCGTCGTGAGCGAAGAGAGCGGCCTGGTGTCGGTGGCGCGTGCCGGACGGCTTTCGGTCCCGATCGACGACGAAGAGCGTCTGCGCCGCGTTCTCGCCGCGTGCATCCGGCCGAATCGCCGCGCGGCCAAGGCCGACGGCAACCTGCTCGCCAATCTGCTGACTCGGGTCCCTCGTGCTCAACCTCGTAAGGAACAACTTCACACTTAAGGTCGTCTCCGTGTGCCTCGCGCTCGCTGCGTGGGGGTATTTCCACCTTGCCGCAGCGCCGGGGACGACCGCCCGCTTCGATCAGACCCTGGCGGTTCCGATCGTCGTGACGGGGCTCAAGCCGGGCTATCAAGCGCGCTACACCGACAAGGTCGCGACGGTCGTGATCGAAGTGCCGCGCAACGGCACAGCGATCAAATCCGATCAGCTTCAGGCGGTTCTCGACGTGAGCGATCTGGTGGACCCGGGCTTCCACAACGTCCCGGTCAAGATCGTCTCTCCCGACGTGGCGATCAAGTCGCTCTCGCCTGCATCGGTGACGCTGGGTCTCGACCGGCTCGAGGAGCGCAGCGTCCCGGTCAGCTTCGATTATGTCGGCGACCGGCGCGGCGTCGTGGTCGAATCGGCCGCTGTGAACCCGCCGACGACGACGATCCGCGGCGTCGCGACGGATCTCTCGCGGGTGACCGGCGTACGCGTCGAGATCCCGATCCCTGCGAAACCCGAGCCGTTCGACACGATGATCCGGCCGACGCCGATCGACGCGCGCGGTGCCGAAATTCCGGGCGTGCAGATCTCACCCAACTTCGTGCGCGTTCGGGCGCACTTCGTCGCGCCGAGCGGGCAAGGAACACGCAAGTAGCAGTGGGCAAATTTTTTGGGACCGACGGCGTGCGCGGCGTCGCGAATCGCGACCTCACGCCGGAGCTCGCGTACGCGGTCGGCCGAGCGGGCGCGGCGGTGATCGGCCACGATCAGCCGATGGACCGGCCGATCGTCGTCGGCCGCGACACGCGGCTCTCCGGTCCCATGCTCGAAGGCGCGATCGTCGCAGGCATCACCTCGACCGGACGCAACGTCGTGCAAGTCGACGTCGTTCCGACTCCCGCCATCGCGGCGATCACGATGCGCATCGACGCGGCGGCCGGCGTGATGATCTCGGCCTCGCACAATCCGATCGAAGACAACGGGATCAAGTTCTTCGGCTCCGACGGATTCAAACTCTCGGACGCCGTCGAAGACGAGATCGAATCGCTGCTGGACTCGCCGTCGCTGCCGCGTCCGACGGGCTTGGAGATCGGGATCGCGACTCGCTCGCGCGGCTTGATCGACCGCTACTTCGCGCTCCTGGTCGAAGCCGGGGGCAACCTGCACGGGCTCACCGTCGTCGTAGACGCGGCGTTCGGAGCGGCGCACCTCATCGGCCCGAAGATCTTCGAACGCCTCGGCGCGCACGTGATCGCCCTCAATGCCGAGGACGACGGCAGCCGCATCAACGTCGCCTGCGGCGCGACCGATCTGCGCATGCTGCAGGCTCGCGTCCGGGAAGAGATCACGCGCGGCAACGACCGCGTCGTCGGCGTCGCCTTCGATGGGGACGCCGACCGCGCGCTGTTCATCGACGAACGCGGAGAGGTGCTCAGCGGCGACCACGTCATGTTGGCGATCGCCCAGGACCTTCAGCGCCGCGGCGAGCTTCCCGGAAACACCGTCGTCGGCACGGTGATGTCGAACATGGGCTTCGAGAAGGCACTCGAACGCGCGGGAATCCGCTTGATTCGCGCCGCGGTCGGCGACCGGTACGTCCTCGAAGCGATGCGCGCCGGCGGCTATCGGTTCGGCGGCGAACAATCCGGTCACGTGATCGATCTCGTGCGCGGCACGACCGGCGACGGCCCGATGTCGGCGGTCGCGCTGTTCTCGATCGCCGCGCGCACACGCACCCCGTTGTACGAACTCGCCGCGGGGATCACGGCCTACCCGCAAGTGCTCCTCAACGTACGCGTCACCGACAAAGCGGTCGCCGATCACCCAACGGTGCGCGAGGCGGTCGCCGCGGCCGAACGCGAGCTCGCCAGCGACGGCCGGATTCTCGTGCGGCCGTCGGGGACCGAACCGCTCGTGCGCGTCATGGTCGAAAGCCGCGACCACGACCAGACCCACGCCGTCGCGAAATCCGTCGCCGATACGATTCGCGCTCTGAGCTGACGGATGCGTGGCTCTCAGCACATCTTTACGGACCCGCTGGGGCGCGGGAAGGAGATGGCGATCCCGAAGTTCTATCCCCAGCCCTGTGGCCCTCATATTTGGGGATCACCGGGTCGGTGAAGCGTTCAACGCTCCATCGGTTTCGAACTAGCCTGCGATTGATCACGGAGTCCGGTGCGGCAGGCGCCGGAGCGGGGGACGATCCCGGTAGGGGTGAATGCGCCGGTCGGCGCTAGGGCGATTTCTTCCGCCCGAACCCGTCAACTAACCCCGTACGTGTGGAAGAAGGAGCAGTCTTGCATCGTTCTCTCCTCACCGGATTGTGCGTTTGCATTCTCTCAGCCGGCTTGACGGCTGTAGCGAACGCGGACACGACGGGAGACCCGGGGACTGCGGTCGTCGCTACGGCCGTGTCGAGCCCCTCAGACGTGGCGCTTCCTACTGAAGGCGCCGACCTTGCCATGTGGAACGCAACGCCGGCGACGCCCGCCACCGCGGAACCCCCGGCGGGAACCATGAGCTCGACGCACGTTTCGCGCCTGCTCCACGTGCAGAAGTTTGCTAGCGGAATTGCAGCGCGCGGCGCGGCGATGGCGTCGAGCCTGACCCGCAACGCGCTGCGATTTCTGGGCGTGCCGTACGCAATGGGCGGAACGACCTCCCGCGCCTTCGACTGCTCCGGGTACGTGCAGCACGTCTTCGCGATGACGGGCCGGCACCTGCCCCGGACCGCCGACGCGCAATTCTCCGTCGCGCATCGTTTCGCCGGCAGCCCCAAAGCGGGCGACCTCGTATTCTTCCAGACGTACGAACCCGGCCCGTCGCACGTCGGGATCTCGCTCGGCGGCGATCGGTTCGTGCATGCTTCGTCGAGTCACGGCGTCACCGTCTCGAACCTGCACGACTCGTATTGGTCGGCGCGCTATCTCGGAGCGAAACGCGTCGTCCAGTAAGCCGCACCGCGGTCGAACGGCCGCCTGAGCCGCCCCGTGCCCGATGATGAAGTGAACCTGCGAGCGGCCAACGCGTACGTCGTCTGGCCGCTCGCTGTTTTGGACTACTTTCGCGAGCCGGCGGAGGCGACCGCGTGGTCCCTGCTGCACACGCGCCAAGCGCTGGTCTTCGGCGTCGCAGCTTGGCTGGGCTACTTCGCCCTGCTGACGCTGCCGCTGCTGGTCGTGATCGTCGTTCCTTCGGCCTCGACCGGAGCGATCGTCTGGCTCTACGGCGTCGCGTTCCTGGCCGACCTGACCGCGGCCGTGATCCTCGCGATGCTCGCGTTCCGCTATCGCGCACGGGCGCTGCGCGGCGATCTGTTTTCGGTTCCGCTCGTCACGCCGCTGGCCGATCGGCTCTTACGCATCGAGCGCTGAGGAGGCGAGGGAACGCGGCCGACGAGGCGAACCCAAGACGCCGCACCAGTGGGGCGTCGCCAAGTGGTAAGGCAGCGGGCTTTGAATCCGCCATGCGTTGGTTCGAATCCATCCGCCCCAGCAACATCTTGAAGCGCCA
>CALEYW010000093.1 GCA_937927945.1 uncultured candidate division WPS-2 bacterium
CGGAGGGGTCAGGGTAATCGTGCCGTGGGGGTCAATCTAAGCGCGCCGTTCCCACCCACAACGCTCCACCAACGCGCGACCACGGTCGTGTGGCTGAACGCGCGAAACGGAGAGGCCGCCCTTCCCGGCGGCCTCTCGCAAGTGCTCTTGCGGCTTCCTGCGTCACTGGGTCGATAGCGCGACCGCAGTCAGTCCGGTGTCGGCGCTGCGAGGGCGTTACGCTTCATCGCGGCCCTCAACTTGCGCCGAGCGGTCAAGGCTACATTCGCGGCGTCCTGGCACGCTTTGCACGTCGAGCCGGAAACCGGGCCGTGCGCTGGATTTTGGATACAGACGCCGGCCTTTCGCGCACGATCGCGTTGACGTGCCTTCCGCGCCCGAGCAAGAGCGCGCTTCTGCGCGATCCGCTCGGGAGTCGCCGCCAGGGTGGCCGCTCCCTGTGACACAGTGCCGAGCATAGCGTGCTCGCCTCGCGCGGGCAATACATTCGTGCGCGTCACGGGGGAGCCAGTTCCCGTGGAACGTGCGGTGTAGTGAGAGCGTCAGCGTCCGATTCGCGGATTGCCGCCGCCCTCGTCTCGAGTGCGTGGGCTCCAATCCACCGCACAAGGCGGCTGAAGCGACGCCGCACCGTCGTTGCGATGCGGTGCCTGTCCGAGCCACGGAATCGACGTCGGGTATTCATGATCGCGGATCCGTGTTCGCGCGAAGGCGCGCGATCAGTGGATCTAGGCTTCTGGCGAGGGCCCAGAGCTCGGCCGCATGGGCACGAAGCCTATCTGTCTCCGCGCGCTGGCGAGTTGCTTCTGCCGCCTCTTTCTTCGGCGGCTTACGACTCGACTTGCGGCGTGCGGCTCGGGCGACTGAGTGGCGGTCGTGCGTAACGCCGCACAGAGCGAAGAGCTCAGCCGGGGTATCGGGGAGGTCAAAAGAGAAATCTTCGGGTGTCAGCATCGGAATCAACCTCTGGTGGTGACTGGCCCGGAGCCGTTACAGCGGCCCCGGGCCTTCAGTTGTGTACTGCGTGACACAGTACAGTAACGTCAGCCTACCATAGTGCGTGACACAGTACAATACCTAGGAAGCGAAAAAAGCGCCGCTCGGCATCGGTCCAGGAATCCGGTTCACTGAGAGGTCCTGCGGTTCCGAGTCCCGTACCGCTTCGGTCTGCGCTCGCTCCGCTCAGGAAGGCGGGTTTTCATGCAATCCGGTGCCGCCGCTCAGATGCCGCCGCCGCGTGCAGTGCTTGCCCGTCCGAAAGGACGTGGGCGTATATTCGTTGTTCTGCTCGCCCTCGTGCTGGCGATCATTGGAACGCCTCGAGCCAGTGCCACGGAATCGATCAGCTTCGACCGAGTATGGTGGGACGGCCTGAGTCACGCAGAGCAGATCAACGCTGTCGAGGGCCTCATCATCGGGTATCAGGGCGGCTTCAGAGAGGGTGGCGCGGCAGCTGTCGCGGAGCTCGACCGGAACTCGTTCGCGGCAAAGAAAACGCCGACTGCGTATAAGACGCAGATGTCGAAATGGCTTTGGTCGGGCATGCGTCCGACGCCTGAATACACGAAGACGTTTGGCACATACGCTCATCAGATCGGCGACTTCTACCGCGACCATCCGTCTCTCGCGCAAGCGACGGTCGATCAATTCTTCGGCTGCTTTGCCGACAGGCCGCGGTTCAGTTGCGAAGATGACGCCGGCTTTCTGCGTTCCGTGCAACCCTGACAACGCGAGCCCGCGCCGACCGTAACCGCGCAGCGACACGCTCTGTCACAGCGACTCGCGCACGCGCGCGCACGCGCAACATGCAGGGGTGGCAACCCCCCATGCCCCTCCCCGCGCTCACGCCGCCGACCCGACCGCCCCTAAAGCGACGTAGCCGCCGGAAAAATCGAAAAAGAGAAAGCTCGTCGTGAAAGCCGTCGTGACGGGCCCGGGGAACCGCCATGCCAGGGAGGCCGTGTAAAAGTACCCCTGGTGGCCTTGCAGGCACCCTCTCGGCCGCCGCTAAGCTGTATAAGCTGCGGCGCTCGAAGCCGAAAAGCTCGGTCATCTCGGGAGATGTCGGATGAAACGCCTCGTTCTTTTTGCATTGGTGAGTGTGCTGCTTTCGCAAGGCGTGCTTGACGCGCAACCGATCGCATCACCTACGCCATACGCAACAACTTCCCCGATGCCGGCGCTGTTGCCGACGGGAGCTCGCGAGATCGCGCTACCGGGCGGTACGGTCGTCACCCTCGCGTTAACCGACAATATCTCATCTGGGACCGCTAAAGTCGGCGATACCTTCGGAGTTAAAGTCGTCACCGAAATCGCAATCGACGGCTACGTCGTGATTGCCAAAGATGCGGGCGGTCAGGGTGAGGTCCTTGCGGTGGAGAAAGCCGGTTCTCATGGACACGCCGGCAGTCTTGGGCTCCGCCTAGACTGGGTTTACGCGGTTAGCGGCGAGAAAGTCCGGTTGAGCAGCCAACGCAAGACTGATGAGGGCGAGAACAAGTCGGGCGTTTCCTCAACAATGACCATCCTCTCTTGGGCTCTCCTGGGTCCTGTGGGACTCTTCACCCATAACTGGGTTAAGGGCCATGAGATGGAGATCGACGGCACCCATCCGCTACAAGCCTACGTCGACGACACGGTGCACATTGCATCGAGCAAACAGGCCGACGCCAACGCCGGGTTCGCACACTAGGGTCAAGCCGTGGACTTCCTCGCGCGAACCCAAGCACCGCCACGATTCCGCGCGGACCGCGCACGCCGGGGTCGTTGCACTAGCCGACGAGTCGCTGACGATTCCGCTCGTTGCAATTCCCGCACAAAACGACCCGCATCCCAGCAGGCTCGGTGCGCGCCTTCCGGTAGCGCTGAGTCGCCCAATCGCTATTTGACCTTGCGACGAGTGACAGGACCGAAAGCATGTGGTCCCTGTTTGTAGGGTTTTCTCGTTCTGTCGGTTGCGCTACGAGTGCGTTATTCGATGATCTCGAGCGTTTCGTCGGTTGGTGGCGGCTCGGCGTGCGTCACCCACGGCGCCGTGGTGGTCCGTGCCTGCTCGAATATTTTGTAGGCGTCGAGTCGGCGAAGCGTTTGCCGTTCGCGCGTGGTCGCGATCTTCGCCTTGTGCGTTTTCTTGGGCGGCTTGCCGGCGTGGCGCGGTACGATCGGCGGCATACCGAGGTGCCTCCATCCGTCGTCCGTGACCGCCCAGGCACGGCTGAGCTCCATCGCGATGAGCTGGGCGTGCTCGAGGACCTTCAGGCTTCTCCACACGGAGCACCGGGAGCCCGCGCGTTCGCCAAGGTCTCGCTGGATCTCCGTCGCTGACGGCCACCAGCCTTTGCTCGCGACGTGGCTGACGACGCGGTTGAGGACGCGGAGAGCGCGGACGTTCGGCTTCATCGGGCGCTTCCGCGGCGTTGGCTGTTCGCTCACTCGCTCGCCCCGGAGGCGATGGCCGGCGCGACGTCATCGGCGCTGCTGCTCTTGGTCTTGGCGCGGCGCATCCGGGAGACTTCCGAGCGTGCTTCCCCGAGGGACAAGAGCAGTCGGCGCACGTCCGACGCGAGCTTGCGCTCTACGCGGGTGCGCTTTGCCTTTGTGCGGCACACTGATGCGGCTCGCACGCTGATCGCTGCCACCTCGGCGACGGTCAAGCGATGGATTCGACGACTGAGCCACTGCGTGGGATCAACGACGTCCCACACGAAGCGCGCGATCGACGCGCTGACCGGGCCGAAGTGTCGCGTTTCCCCGTCCTCGATTTCGCGAATGATCCAGACTGCATCGGGAGCCGCCTCCTCTGGCTTTCTCACTTGGACAGCGGCCGATGCTCGTCTCGAGACGTTGCCTGGTTTCCTCGATTTCGGCACGTCGTAGTCGAAGGGTTTGATTGCGGGCACCACACGCGCCGTGGTCCGCTGTGGGTTGCGATCGTTCATTCCGGTCGAGCCTCCCTGGTCGTGGTGCTGTGGTGTGAAGGGTCGTCAGCGAGGCGCGTCATGCGGTTGGCGCCTCGACGCCGAGCTGCGCCGCGATGAACCGCGCGAAGCATTGCGCGTTGATCGGCCTCGTCGGGTGCCCAGGGCAGTGGCACTTCCAAAGCCACGAAATTCCGACTTGATCGACGACCATACGGCGCGAGCACGTCTCGCAGACCGCACGCTGCGCTTCGCCGAGTTCGATCGGCCAGTGATCGACGAGCCACTCGTGCAGTCGACGGAGTGACGCGACCTCGGCCATGATCCGCGCGTCGAGTTCAGCTTGCCGGCGGAGGTCCTCCGCTGCTGCGGCATTCGCTCGGGCTCGAGATTCTTCGAACAACGCGATCCGGCCACGCGCTGAAAGCGGCCGGTCGCGATCGGGACCGCGGCGGTTGTGCTGGCGCATCACGTCGCGACCTTGGGCGCGGCTGCGATCTCGCAACTCAGCGCCACCGCGAACGCGGTCACGAGCGCGGCTTGCATCGCTTCGGCGGCGAAGTCGCCGGGTGTCAATTTCCGCTTCGGGCCGCCACTGCTAACCCCAGCCGTGATCCGCTCGCAGCTTCCTTCGCGATAATCCGTGCGGTAGTACGCGGCGACGGAGTGGCCGAACCCGCGAACCGTTACAACACCGCGAGCGCGGCATTGGCACCGGGCATCCTTGGCGCACGCCGTCACGCGGCGCAGGCTGGGGAACGCTCCGCGCGTCATGCGACACCGCGCAGTCGGTACATTGTGACGTGCGAGGCTCCGGCCCCCGACCGCGCGATCCGTTCGGCTCGGCGCGTCGGCTGCTGCCCGATCGCCACGAACGCCGCGCTCCGAAAAACCGAACCCATTATCCGGCTGTCGATTCCCACCTCGCTCGGCAGCGGCACGTTCCGCACCGGCATCTCGTCGCGAACGTCGTCGATGCTGACGGTCCCCTGGCGCCGGGCGATCTCAACGGCGAGGTCGCGCAAGGTATCGAGGTATGCTGCGTGCGCGGCCTCTACCGCGTCCAGCACGCGCTCGCGACATTGGCGGGCGCGCGTCACCGACGCAGCCGCGAACAAGTCCATCTGCCCGATCCCGTCGCGGGCACTACTCCCCGCGTCGAGCGCCCCGAGCGTCTTCATGCGACCGGCTCCGCGGTGGAAACCTGAACCTCGGTGCTGGCACAAGCCTTGCACCAGCCAGCATCGTTGAGACGGCCGACGTGACCGCCCGCCCGACACGTCAGGCGCGATAGGGTGAACCCGTCTTTTGCCCTCGGCTGCGATGCTGAAGGCGGCACAAACGCGGGCTCGAGATTGAGCGACGGGGCCGATTCGACCCGCGCAGCGTCGGCCGCAACGCACTCGACGCAGAGGTTGTCCACCGGCCGCACGCGGCCGAGGGTTCTGCAGCGTGAGCATAGCCGCGAACCGAGCGTGAAGCCGTCCCCGGCCATCATCGGCCCGTCCGAATCGCCAGTAGTCTCACCGTCTCTTACGTGAAACGACTGAGACTGCTGAGACAACTGAGAGCCCTTACCAGCGGTATCAGTAGTATCAGTAGTATCAGTAATCGCGCTATCCCGCGCGCGTGCGGGACTACTGGCATTGCTCGCTTGGTTTTGCTTGCCTTGCGGTAGGCGGTAGAACGCCCTCCGGGGGTATCCGCTGTAGTCGCGTTCGACTCTCGCGCGCTTTACGGACCGGAAGAAGGACGCTTTGGGGCACCCCTCACTCTCGAGCGTTTTGCGAACGGCGTCGGCCGGCGCCCCGTCGTCTCCGGCCTCACCAACGAGTTCCAGGATTCGGCGGGCGTGTTGAGCCGTCTCGCTGTTTTCGTCGGCGGTCTGTGGGGCCGTGTTGGCGAGTTCGTCCGCGGTGATCTCGATTTCGTCGCCCCACTGGACGCGGCCGACCGATACGTCTACGTCACCCTCGGTGACGGTCGCCGTCTCGAGGATGAACGAGAGGGATCGGACCTTGGTGAAGTCTTGCCCCAGGTTCGACTTCGCGACCGCGACGACGCGCGGGCCGCTCTCGTCGTGTGGGTGCCGTCCAACCGCCAGCACCGAGCGGGCGAAATTGGTGATGTCGATGCTGCCGAGTCCCCGGCTTCCGGCCGAACGCGCCGCCTTGCCCCAATGCTGTTGGCGCCGGGATAAGACGGACCCAGTTTGGTCGCGTTAAGACGGACCCA
>CALEYW010000094.1 GCA_937927945.1 uncultured candidate division WPS-2 bacterium
TCGCACCGTCGTCCGCCGATGCGCCGCCGCCCGCGCCGCCCGCCGCGCCGCCGCCCTCGCCGCCCGCTTGCGCGCCCTCGCCGGGCTTCTTCTTTCCAGGCGGCGCCACGAACCCGCCGGTAAACGAACCGCTCGAGCCGCCCGCTTCCGCTCCAGCGCCCTCGCCCTCGGCACCGCCACCGCGTACCGATCCCTGGTCCTCGCCACCGCCCTCCGACTTCGAAGGCTTGGCGGTCGCCGCGCCCATCGCCGCGCCGGCGATCGCGCCTTCTGGACCCGCCATGAGGCCGCCCCGGATCGCGCCCGACACCGCACCCGACGCGCGATCGCCAAGGCTCGGTTGACCTTCGCCCTCGCCGCCACCACCCGTCATCGCCGCGATCCCGCCAGCGCCGATTCGCGCAGCCGTCGCGCCGGCGTTCAGCACGCCGGACTCGGACTTCACGCCCTCGAGCATGTCCTTCTCGTTCATGCGGATCGCGCCGGAGATTGCAAACTGGGCAAGGTCGGGTGCGCGTTTGATCGCATACGTCCAAAGCGCCAAGCCAACGTCGAGCAGCAACACCGCGCCGATTTGAATGACCATCGGCACCGCTGCAGCAACGCTAGGGCCGCTGTAACCGGGGACGCCTTTCAACGCTTCCGCGAACCCGATACTGCCCGCGTACGACGTGACGATCGGATAGAACAATCCGATAATGACGACGTGCGCCGCCATTTCTATTCCGACGTTGAACGCGGCATTGAACGGGCCGTATCCGATCGACGCGGTCACACGAGAGCCGGTGAACCCGGTCATGAACATCATCGTGCCGAGCCACAGGGCCTTCATCGTGATCCACAGCCAGCGAAACGCGATCCAGCCCATCGTACAGACAGCGAAGACCGCCGACACCAAGCAGAAGCACCACGTCCCGAAATAGATCAGCGTCGCGCCGTTCGTCATCCCCGTCAGCAGGTTCCAGCCGTTCACGCCGGTCGACGCCGCCTGCATGATGAGCGTAAAGAGCCGAAACCCAATGTCTATGATCGTGCCGGGAGTAATGATCGGCGTGAACTGTCCCGTGTCCGACGTACCGACGACGTTGAACCCCGCCGTATCCTGCGCCATGCCGACGATCCCGTTGACGATCATCATGAACCAGCCGGCGCCGAACGGACTCGAATACGAATTGCTGATGACGATGAACAGCAACGACATCTGCACGATCTTGAAAAAGCTGTTCGCTACATACTCCTCGAGCGGGACCTGCGACACCATCCATCGCACGAGAGTCCAGCCGAGCTCAAGGCCAGCTAAGACGATGAACAACGTCTGCGCAAGCTGAACCGACTTGTCCGTGAACTTCCGGAAGATCCCGAACATTTTGTCGGTGAGCTGATCCAACACTTGACCGATCGCCGTGCGGTCTACCGTCCACTGCGTGTTGTCGGGCGCCGGCGACGGCGACGCAACGGGAGACACGACCGGCGAGGGCGTGGCGAAGCCAGGCGGCCCTGGCGGATCGGCGACCGCCACGAGCGCCTGAAAGAGCACCGCGATGAGAAAGGCCAACGCGGCGCGGACCTTCATGCTACGGGTTTCCGACGATCGCCTTGGCTTGCGACGGCGTCAGCGACGGCAGGCTGATCGTGGAGAACTGCTGCCACGCCTTGATCGCGGCAGCGTCCGACTGCGCCTTGGCCGCCTCGCTCTTGGTCTGCGCGAGGTAGTACGAAGCCGCCGCGTTGAGCGAGGAGCCTTGAATGCGCTGCTGCTTCTGAAGCTGCTCGATCATCACGGCCGTGAGTTGGGCCAGCGCCTGCGTTGCCTGCGTCGGCGAGCTCGCGCGTGCGACGGCGTCCTTCACGACGTCGGCCGTCGCCGCGTCCCGCGTGTTGTCTCCGACCTCCAGCCCCGCGACCTTCAGCGCGTTGATGACGCTACGCGCCGTCGATTGCGCGAGCTGCTTCGTCAGGTCGGTATACGCCGACCCTTGCGTGTAGTCGGGGAAGATCCGCGACACCGTGCCCTCGATCGAGGTATCGGTGATCGAAAGCCCGTTCGCCTTGTCAATGATCCCTTCGAGCCGCGCGAGGTCTTGCTGCACGTTACCGCGCAGCTTCTGCGGGTACGTCGCGTATCGCAGCGTGTTCTGCTTGATCTCGTTGAGCTGATTCTGCAGCCGCACGCCCTCGTTGTAGAGCGAGACCCACTGCTGGAAGCTGTTGCACGGGCTCCACCCGCCGCCGTTCGCCGGATTCGGCGGACAGACGACCGGCGGGATCGCACGCGGCGTTCCAACGACGCCGCCCGTAACCGACGGAACTCCGTAGACCTGCGCCGACGCCGACGCCGTCGTCACCGCCACCGCGGCGACCAAAGCCAACAACCGTTTCATCGTTCCCTCCTAAGAAGCGAAAAGCGTGGGACGAATGGAATCCTCGTACGCGCGCGCGTACGGCTCGAGGCCGGGATCGGTCAGACGCATGTATCGAGCCGGCCATCCCGTGAAGCCGCCCTCAGTGATGACGCGGTCGACGATCCCCTTGTCGGTGGGACTTGCGCCGGCCAAGAACGCGAGCTCGAACTCCGACATTTCGAGCGAGAACACGCGCGAGCCGTACTCACTCTTGTAGAGGTAGGTGTACGGCTCCATCTGCGTGAGCAGTCGCACCTCTTCGGTCTTGAGGCCCAGCCACTTGTACGCTCTGAGGTTGTCCTCGGTCATCGCGTCCGCGTTCGGCAGGAAGATCTTGACGGCGGTCAGGTTGCGAAGCACCGGACCGATCTCCGAATCGACGACGTCCGTCGGCTCTTGCGTCGCGAAGACGAACTGCAGCAGGCTCTTACGGCCCTCTCTGAGCACCTCTTCGCCGAACTCTTGAAGGTTGCCGATTTTGAGGGCCCGGTGGCCTTCATCGAACAGGACCATTCCGGGCTCGTCGCTGTCCTCACGGATCGCTTCGCGAATGCGACGTCGCACGTACTGAACGAACGGCGTCGTCATGAGCGTGTTGTCGACGCCGAGCGGCCCGTACTCGAAACAATAGAACGGCACGTGCCCGCGCTGCTCGATCGCACGAAAGTCGAGATCGTCGGTGCGCCCGTCAAGAAACGACCCCGCATATTCTTCGAGCACCCGGCGAAGCGTGCTATCCTGCACCGCAACCGACAGATCCGACAGCCTGGCGTCGTTACGAATGCTCCCAAGGTCACGGAGGGCGCCGGCCAACTCTTTGCTCTGCTCGTCGTTCAGCCGCTCGCGAAGCTCGAAGACGTCGCTGCGTAGCCACTTCAAGATCGACCGGCGACGCGTGGGATCGTTAAGCCCCGTGAGCGGCGCAAGACTCGGCCCGTTCTCCTCGCCGATGACGTAGTGGAACCCGCCTGCGCCCAAGCAATACTTGTACGCAGAAAAGCCCACGTCGAACATCCAAGCGCGCGCGCGCGCATACCGCGCGAGATGCGCGCTGACCAAGCGCATGAGCAGCGCCGACTTGCCGCCGCCGCTCTTGCCGACGACAAGCGCGTGCCCGAGCTCCCCGACGTGAAGCGAGAGCCGGAACGGCGTTGCGCCGTTCGTCGTCGTCCACAGCAGCGGGGGCGCGGCCTTGCCAAAGCGCTTGTTCGTATGCTCGACCGGACCCGCCCAAGTCGCCGTCAGGGGGAAAAAGTGCGCGGCGTTGCGCACCGAGACGCGCGCCTCGCGATATTCGCTTGCATCCCGCTCACCAGGCAGCGAGGCGATGAACGCCTCCATCGCGTTCTCGTCTTCCACGCGCACCGCGAAGCCCTCGATCTGCTCGATCGCCGACTTCACTCGCTCCGAGACCTGGTCGCGCGTGCGCTCGTCCGGCGCATGGATGACGATCGTCGAGAGGTAGTGCCCGTACATCAGACCTTCGCGAGCACGCTCCTGCGCCTCCACGGCCTGAGCTTTGTACTTGAGCGCTACGTTATCGCGCTTGCCGGCCGCGCCGCCGGTGAGAAATCCCAGCCCGCCGAGTCCGACCAGACCCCAGCCCTTCGAAAGCCAGCCCAACCGCGCGTCGGCCTGTCGACGACTCATCGGAATGAAACGCTGACTCCAGCGATACTCGCACGGCTGCTCCGCCAGCGCGTCGAGGATCCCGGGATACGAGTACCCGGGATACCCCTCAATCACGAGAACCGCGACGTGCTTATTGCCGGCGCGAATGTCCCAGCCCACGCGCACGTCGTCGGCACCGATGATCCCGTCGAGGTACATCGGCGCGTCCTCGATCAACGCGATCGGATGGGCGCGACCGCGCACGCACAGCGACAAGAAGGACAGCGTTTCGTCGAACACGATCGGCCGGCCGAGACTGTTCACCGTCTCGATCGCTCCCAGCGGCGCGAACGAAAGGAACACGCCGCGCGCAGCCGCGGCAATCTCGTCGGTGAGCCCGAGGAACAACTCCTCGGCGGCCTCGTCGCTCCCCGCTTCGAGCTTCGGCGAGTTTTGCAACCACTGTCCGACTCGGTTCGCGCGCTGCCGTCGCGGATAGAACGAGAACGTCACGACGTGACGCGTCTCGAAATGCTCACCCTCGGCTTTATAGCGAACGCGCCGGTCCTGATCGAGCAGGAACGTCAGGCGATCCGGCCAGTGTCCTTCCTCGGGATACTCCCGCGCTGCAACACGAAACGAATCGACGTGAACGCCCCACTGATCGTCGAGCTTGCGCAGCAATCCGCCAAGGCGCTCCGACCGTGCGATCAGCTCGTCCCACGACGACGTCGCCAGGTCCGGACCTCTAAACGCAAAGCTGCGAAGAAACCCGTTCCCCTTGAGCCGCACGACGCCGTTGCCCATCGGCAATGCGTAGCGAAGGAAATCGGAAAACGCGCGGGTCTTGCGCGTAAACAACGATGTTGGAATCATCCTAATGCTTCCGGCTCATCCAGCGAACGTCCGGGCTTCCCCAGGTCGCGCGCGACGGGAGCGTCCCCGTGCGCCCGCTTCGGAATCGGCGCGCACGTTTGAAGACGCGCCACGCCCGAGGGTCGCGCTCCCCGAGCGCGCGCAACCCCCACCACGAGCCGGCGAAGAACACCGCTGCGACGCCGACCGACAACGGCGTCTTCACGATCAACAGCCCGATGACCGCGATGAGGATCACGAAGCCGATCGGAGCGCCTTCGCAGTACGCCCACATCATCGGTTTCCAGAGCCCTGACGGCAGCGGTTCCACCGCCGCGTTCGGCACTCTACGCCCTTCTGACACCGCGCGCTACCCGTCTGCCGTCTTGCGACCGCGCGACACGTAAACGGGATCGTTGCCCGAGCGGACGCAGGCGACGAACTTCACTGTCCGCGTGCGCGCGTCCGCCCGCCCGGCCAAGTGCGCCGACGCACCGCGCATCGCACCATCCGACGCGACGACCACGATGAAGCCGGTTCGCTTCGCCAGCGTTTTCACGCCCTGCCGCTCCCGCGCTAGCCCGTTGCGGCGCTGCCGCAGTTAGCGGACGGCGTAGTGAAGAACGACGCGGCTCCCGCGATGAACGCGATGATGCAGATCGCACGCAGAATGAACTGCGCGATGCGACCCATCTGGCCGTCGTCCATGAGCAACACGACGCCGGCGACGACGAGTGCCGCCAAGCAGCCGATCTTGAAGAACGGCCCGTAGAAGAAATCGCCGAACGCGCCGAGGCCTTGGATCAGCTGCGAAAAGCCGCTCGACCATTGGCCGCACCCGCCGGTGGATTGCGCGCTCGCGTATTGCGGCATCAAGGCTGCGGCGGCCGCCATCGCGACCGCCAACCGCTGTGGCAACGAGCGCATGGCACGAACCCGTGCGTGAATCGAGAAGATCATGCGGAAGACTCCTTCAGAAGCGAACGGACGTTCCAACGTCCGCCGCTGACGTCGTCGACGGAGACGACTTCGCTAATGTGGTACTCGTCGCGCCCGCTCTGGACGCGCTTGCGGCGAACCGACAGGACCGCGCCGAACGCGTCGACGATTCGCTCGCGATCGACGTTGACGACGGCCTCACCGATTGCCGCGACGATCCGATTGAGCGCTCCCTTTGCGCTTCGCGCATGGACGGTCGCCATGATCGGGTGTCCGGTGATCGCCGCATTGACGGCGTCGAGCGCCTCGGCCCCACGGACCTCACCAAAGATGATCCACGTCGGGCGGTGCCGCAGCGCCGCGCGCGCGAGGTCGCGCAGCGTGAGGAATGGCGTCGTCCGCATGAACGTACGATGCGGCGCGAGGCTCTGCAGCTCGGGCGTATCTTCGATGAAGAGGTAGTGTGCATTGGGCTCCTGCGCCGCCGCTTCGTTGACACACGCCTGCAACAGCGTCGTCTTCCCCGAACCGGTCGGCCCGTTGATGAGGAGCGGAACTCGCCCGGCGATCAGACCGCGAACCACGGCGACCGGGGACGAGGCCGACACCTCTAAGGCCGGTCTTTCCTCCAGACCCCTCCGAAACCCCTCCTCATTACACCTTGCCGTTGCATGGTCGTACGCCTGAAGGGACACCGGGATTGCGCGATGGCGCCGCAAGGTCAAGAACGACTCGCCCTCGCCGTACATGATCCCGGCAAGCCGAGCGCCGCCGGCCAAGGGCAGTTTGCACTCCACGATCGGGTTGTGATCGGACACCTTGCCGCCGGTCAGACCGCTCACGACCCGGAGCACGCCGTCGATCTGACCGCTCCGCGGCACGATCCGCGTCTCGACCAGGCCGCGATCGAACGTGTCCATCGAGATGCCCCACGGCCGTATCAGAATGTCGCCGACCGTCTCGTCCTCGAGCATGCCGAGCACGTCGTCGCCCAGCGCCGACTCCAGGAGAGACCGGTCGCCTTTGGTGAGCTCCGCCACCGCGGTCATAGCGAGCGCCCGTGATCGGGTCCGAGGATCGCCTCGAACCCTGCCGCCGGCGCCGAGTCCGGCCGCGCGCGCTTCTTCGCGATCACGCGGTCCTCGAACGCGATGACCCGCCGCTTCTTTCGCACCTCGGCACCCCCGCGCGCGCGGGCGCCGTCCTCCGACCCTTCGGCCGCCTCTGCGACGCCGACCGCGACCGGCGTCGGCGGCGGCGGCCCGGCCGGCGCGCGCTCGCCGGAACCCTCCGGCCCACCGCCATCGGGATCCAGTCGCCGCATCGCGATCGACTCCGCGACGCGCGCCTTGCGACGCGTCTCCGTTTCGGGCCGATGCGGCGTCGTGCGAATATGCTCTTGGATCGCGTATGCGTCGGACAACGCCTGCGAGGCGTTCAGCGGCTTCGGAATCACTGACGGAATCGACGCGATCAGCTTCTTGATTCGGCCGTTCGTGAACCACTGCGACTTGCGCGCGTAGATCGCCGGACAATTCGGCGCCCAAATGAGCTGGTACGCCGGCTCGTCGACGATGAACGCACCATCGGCGTCCACCGCCGGTTCCCCGCCGCGCTTCTTGAACCTCGGCTCGGTCGGAATCAGAGCGACCTGATCCGGCGTCATCAGCGGCATCTGCTCGGTCTGCCAAGACCGCGTCATGTGCCCTTGCGAGTACGACGTGTTCTCGACCAGCACGGTCTTGTTTCCAAGACGCTTCGAGAGCGCTTCTTGCTCCTCGGGATCCTGCGGCGTGTGAAACACCTGCACGCCCGAGTTAGCCTCCAATATCTTCTGATCGCCGCCAATGTCCTTGAGCTGACCCGTCCCCTGCACGAGCGTATCGAAGATAAACCCGTACGACGCCGCAACGGGAACCGACTCGTTCTCAATCTCGATGACGCCGAGAGACCCGCGCTCGTTCATCAACCAAATGCACGGATGACGCCACGGGGACACGGAGCGCTTCGTCGCGCGGTCGACGTCCATATCCGGAACGAGCTTGCGGTGCGCCATCGTGTACCACAGTTTGATAATCGGACGCATCATATCGGCGCGGTTGATCGGCGAGACGTTGTACCACGTCACCGGACGCACGCGGTTCACCACGTCCTCGATTCGCGCATCACAGCGCGCCGTGTTCCGCATCACCAGAGGATCGAGCCAAGGCGTCAGATTCGCGTTGATCGTCGAGTAGACTGACGACGCCTCCTCACCTTTGATCCGCAACATCGTGCGCAGATCACGCTCCAGGTCGGGATGCCGCAGCTCTCGCTCAAGCGAGGTGACTCGGTGATCGAGCGCGCGCCGTCGCTCGGCCTCGAAGCGCTCGAACTCCGCCTGCCCCATGCTGACGCCGACGCGGCTGCGCGCAACCATGATCTCGCGCTCGGCCGCAAGACGCATGTGCTCGACGCTGCGCGTGAGCCACGCCGGCGTCGCGCCGAACCCGCTCGCGCTAAATCCCAAGTACTGCTCGAGCATCTCCTCGATGCTCCCCGGCGCCGCCCCATCCGTATCGCGCTGCAGGCCCGCATGCTCCTCGCTCGCCGGGGCGCCGGCGCCGCCGAATATATCCGCGACCCGGCTGAGCGACTTGACCGGCTCGAGCGGATCGTACAGCACCTTGCACGCAATCGCCTTAATGCCGATACGCGACGTCTTGAACCAATGTCCGTTGTCCCCGTCCATCTGCTTGCCGGTCGGATCGACGACCATCGTCACCGCCTGCAGCATCTCGGAGAACTCCATATCCGTTCCGAGCGCGATCTCTTCGAGCGGATTCCAAGACGTCGACCCGAACCGCTCCTCGCGCACGCGGCCCTCGTTGTCTCGAAACGTCGAACCGATCGCACCGGCGCCGGGCGCAAAGCGCACGATCTCGTTTCCATGCAGCGCCTCTCGCACGCCGGACGTCTGCAAGTGCCCCTCGCCCTTCGGGTCGTTCCAAATGATCGACTCGGGCCAGGTCGCGACGCCCGTATACGTGTTCGTGCCGACGTCCTTGCCGGAACGCGACGCCGCAATCTGCATGACGTGGCGCGGCCCCGAATACACCAGCGCGACCGGCTCCCGCTTAATGATCCCGAACGCCGGCAGGCGTTCAAGCGTACCGAGATAGATCCCGCGCTTCCCCGGCCGATACAACAAGTCTGCGCGCTCGACGTCGCGGTACGACGCCCATTCCGCGGTTCCTTTCAGCCCCGCCAAATCCTTGGGAATGCGCGCCGGCCGCGCCGCGATGAAACCGGCGAGCACGAACCCGCCGCCCACCGACCACCATGCAATCGTGAACGCGAGACCAAACGCAGCGTGAACGTCGTCCGGATCCGCACCGGCTCGTACCAACGCTTCAACATCCTTGCGCGCCATCGGCACGCGATCGAACCGCCCCCACGTCAAAAGGTCCGTGGGAAAGTAGAATCCCGGCGCGACCGGCTTGCCCAGCGCCGGCGCGTTGTGCGCGGCCGAGGCCACGAGCGACGTCCCGATCCCAAGCCCCAGCACGCCGAACAACGCGAGGGCGATCACGGACTTGCCGACGACGGCACCAACATTCCGCGGAGGCGTCGGATAACGCACGTGCTTCGGCCGCACGGGCACGTCCGCGCCCACGCGATCCAACCACGCTCCGAACACGGCGCCTACCCGCTCCGTCACTCGTCCGAACGTCGATCCCGCGCCGCTGCCCGCCGTCGTCGCTTTCGCGCCGGCCGGCCGCGCTCCACCTTGCGCGCTCATCGGCCGCGAGTCGTGCTGCGCGCGGCTTCGGGCTTCTCTACCGCCGTCCGCTGCACCGGCGCCTCCGGCGCGAAGAAGACGTCTAAGCCCTCCTCGACGCCGAGAGCAATCGCCCGATTGCGCCCGGCATCCTTCGCGCGATAGACCGCGCTGTCGGCTCGACGTACGAGCTCATCGCGCTTCACCTTGATCGACGGCATCACCGACGCGGCGCCAACCGACACGGTCAATCCGACCGACTCCTCGCCAACGCGCAAGCGCAGTTTCGAGACCGCACCTCGCACCCGCTCCGCAAAGCCCAGCGCCCCGGCAAGATCGGCGTGCGGCACCACGATCACAAACTCGTCACCGCCGTAGCGCGCTACCGCCTCGCCCGAGCGCTTCGCCTCGCCCTCCAACGCCTTGGCGATCGCGCGCAACGCCTCGTCGCCGGCCTGATGACCGAACTTGTCGTTGACCTCCTTGAACTTGTCGACGTCGACGAACAGCAGGCCCACCTCGGTACGTCCGCGCATCGCTCGATTCCACTCGCGCTCCAACGTCTTCTCGAATCCCGCCCGATCCAGGCACCCCGTCACGGCGTCGATGTTGCTGGCACTCCGCATCGTCTCGATAGTCGCTTCGAGACGACGGATCTGTTCACGCTGCTCGCGAATGACAATCTGCGCCTGGGCCAGCGTCGCGACGTCATCGCGTAGCGCTGCTCGCTCGATCATTTCGGCGGTACCCGCCGCGCGTTCGCGCACGCCGTCGAGCTCCCGACGCGCTCGCAGCATCGCGATTCCTGTACGCCCGCGCTCGGCGTCGTCGCGTAGGCGGTCCAAACGCGCGTCTTCTGCGTCAAGCGCATCGGTAACCCGCGCATCCGTCCACGCAGTCATCCGAGCCGAGCGCGCCGCGCTGCGAGGATTCCCTCGCCGGCACGCACCTTTGACTCGAGCATCGCCAGCGCACGCTCCGCACCGTCGACGTCACCCTCGGACAGACGAACACGCATACGCTCCCCGTACACTTCGGCATCATCCAGCGCCGTAATCGGACGCGCCACGATGTCTCGCGATTCCACTACTGCACCGGCGCCACGGGCGCGTGCATATCCGTCGTGTCGATCGTATACGCATCGAGCACGTGGCCCCCGTCCACGATCCCAAGCGTGATCGACGTCGCACCGAGAACCGGCGCACCGCCTGCGTCACCGACGACCGACCCATCGCGCCTTACACGAAGCCAGAACGTCTCGACGGCATTCGTGCCCCCGCAACCAGTCCCGACGCAGTACGCCCCGATCCGCTCGGGCGTTGTCGTCACGACAACCGCGTTGCCGCCCGAGTACGCATCGAAAATCGTCACGTCGCTTCCGGGACCGGTGGCCGACGGCGCCACTTGGAGCGTCGCTCCGTTCGCCGACGCAAGATTGTGCGCCCGATTGACTAGACCGAGGATTTGCGCCATCGTCTGACTGCGCGTGCCCGCGTGGCTTCCGCTCAACGAGCTCGCGCCGAACAACACCACCGCGGCCACGATCGCAACGACGATCAATGTCTCCGCCAGCGTGAATCCGCTCTCGAGCGAATCTGACGTCCTCACGGCCCGGTCGTCCCCGCGGCAGCCTGCGGATTCGACCACGTCACGTTCGACTTCTGCTGGTCCGGTTTGACCTCGCCCGGCGCGCACGTCCCGCTCCCCGCTCCGACGACACACTGCGTTTGCCCGTCGATCGTCGTCGGATCCGCCGCACTCACGGCGCTCGGATCGCACCCCGTCCCGTCCGTCGCGCACCCTTCGTTCTCCGAGGCACCCGCGGCTACGCGATTCAAGCGCGCGCCGCCGTCTTGATCCTGCACGGCCTCGGCGTTATTCGGCGCCCAAAGACGATACTTCACCCGGTACGGCCGCGTGTGCAGAATGTTCCCGGTCGCCGTCTCGATGACGCTCACCGTCATCGTCAACGCGATGCGCCGTTCCGAGACTCCGGTAACCGTCTCCACGTTCGGCGCCACCACCATCGTCGCATAAGCACCGGGCGCACCATCAGTCTCACCATCGGTCGAATACGTCGCCGTCGCCGAAAGCCCGCACGGCGCCGACGCGTCGCACAAGTCCGTCGCGCCCATCGGAGCGAGCTGCCCGACCGGCGAATACGGCGTGTTCGCGCTCACCGCACTCTGCTCTGCGGCCGCGAGCTCCGTCGCGAGCGCCGCCTTCGCATGCCGCGCCGCGAGCGTCTCGTACCGCGCGACCTGTGCATCCTGCGCCGCTTTGACACCCAGCAACAGCATTTCGGCACCGCCGAGCGCGTAATACGCGATCGCAATCAGTCCGATGAAGACGGCGAGGAGATTCATCGACCTACTGCGGCGGCGGCTTGGGCTGCGGCAGCGGCGCTACGATCGACGCGGCCTGCGAGCCATCCTTCGCGACGACCGTCACGCCTGCGGGCGCCGGCTGCGCCTGCATCGTCACCACTGTATTCGTCCCGGGCAGCGTCGCCGTCCACAGCTGCATCCCGCCGGACTGGATCTTCGCACGCACCGAAGGGTCGTACGCCTGCAGCGCACTCGCGTCGACGTCGACCGCCGAAACGTGATCCCGCAAACCGTCCGGCACCGTCACCTGCGCGACCGACTGCCGCTGCGAACCGAACACAACCGTTGCTCCGATCACAACGCTCGCGATCAACGCCGCGGCGATCAACGACTCGACGATCGAGAAGCCTTCCTCGAGAAAGCTCGGCCCGGCGAGATGCCGCGCGGGGCGAGCCGCCGCGCGGGGGCGGGGCCAACCGGGGCCAACGGCGGACGCGCGCTCGGGCATCATCGCGCCGCTCAGGCGCGGCATGCCGCGCGGATCCGGCGACGGAGCGGGTACCCGACGCCGACGAGTTCCAGCAGCATCCCGGCGATGAGGACGAGAGCCGTCACCGGCGCCGCGACGTCCGCCACCTCAGACCTCCGCGCGATCGGCCGACCCGGAGCCCGACGGGGCGACGGGCGTGAACAACAGCGAGAGCGGCACCGCGATGAACACGGCGGCCGCGGCGTACTTGCCCGCGCAGACCGCCGAGTAGTGCGCCGTCAGCGGGATGATCGATGCGACGGCGGCGAGGGCGGTGGCCGCGAGCAAGCGCGGCGGCAGGGACGTCGCGAGCGCGTCCAGGCGCCGCAGCGCGACGCCGGCGCGCGCGCGGAAACCGGCGAACCGGGGCCGCAAGCCCGGGCTGGCGAGCCGGGACGAGGGGTGAACGGCGTCCGATCCGGACGCGAAAAGCAACCGCATAATGGATCCTCCTGGGCCCGGGTGTACCGCGATCCCCACCCGAACCCCTCCTCGGAATATCCTCGGCATGACGACGCCCCCTCTTGAGCGAGGACTCAGGGCCCCCACGAGGGAACCGATATACTCTCTAGGAGGAGGTCGGTACGGAAATGAGACGCGGCACAGATTGGGCCGAGGATGGCTTCTCGTTGGTGGAGATCCTTGTCGGCATCGCGATCTTCGCAATGCTGGCCGGGAGCATATTCTTCGCCACGACGACCTTCGGGCGGTCGCTCACGCAGAGTGCGGCCGCCCAAGCAGCGACGACGAACGCCTCGACACTCGTCGACAGCGTGGAACGAGACGCAAAAAGCTCCATCGCGATCTTCGTCCCGCCCGCCGACGTCGCGAACAACGCCAACAGCGACGGCCACGAAGTCGACTTCTACGCACGCGACGCGCGCGGCTCGGGTGGTTCGTTCCAGAGCTATTGCTACAAAGTGAGCTCGAACGCGTGCGGTACAACGCAAGCGGTCGGCGCGCTCGGCATCTACCGCTACGCCTGGAGCGCGCTTCCGCAAAACGGCGGCACCGGCGCGACCTACGCCGGAACGATCGGTGAGAACATCACCTCGTTCTCCGCGAAAACCGTACCCGCATCGGCTCTCCTCGATTCGACGCAGAATCCGACCACCGCGGCGTACTTCGCCAAGATCGGCGTCACCTCAGCAACGGACGTCGCGCGCAACACCGGCTTCCCCGGCGTGCTCGCCGGTAACCGCGTCACGTTCGTGACCTTCTCCAACTCCATCGCGACTCGCGCGCTGCACCTGCTCGCCGGATCCCAACCCACGCACCGCAACATCATCGTCGCGACGTACACGCCGCCACCGAATCCTTTGACCGTCAGCGGCGGAAACGCCACGCTAAACTTCCTCTACCCGCTCGCCGCGGCGCAAGCCGTGACGTTCGTGGAAAACAACTACGGCACGCGCTCGACGACACCGGCGCAGGTCTACAACGTCATCGGCACGACGTGCGGGACGAACGCGACCTATACGCCCGGGACAATCACCCCCGCGAGCGATGGCACCGGCAGCGGCTCGATGACCGTGCAGCCGGTCGTGAAAGCGCAGCCCGCACCGATCAGCTGCACGGTGACCGTCGCCGATAACTCCGCGCAAAGCCAGAACGTCACCGTCAACATCGGACAAACGTACGCCCCGACCGCGAGCCCACCGGCCGCGGGGCGCCCCGGACAAAACGGGATCTTCGCGATCGCCGAGCAGAACTATCCGTCCCTCGCGTTCTCGATCGCTCTCGCGGGACCGTGCAACAGCCCGACTATGGTGTCCGGCACGCAAACCGGCGGATCGTACGTCGAGCAGGTACAGGTCGCGTTCAGCGCCGCAGGGGTCTGCACCATCACCGCGACCGACGCATACGGACAGACGACGTCGAGCTCGGTTTCGGTCTACAACGATCCGGTCTACACCTTGTCGATCCCCAGCGGCCCCGCACCTAACCCTCTGGCCGTCGGCGGGACCGCCACGTTCACCGCGACCGCTGCACAGTCGCAGAGCAGCGTCCCGGCCGGCACGCCGGGAACCGTCCCGGTCTCGATCACCGGCAGCAGCGGTCCGTGCAGCACAGCGCAGCTCGATTCGACGACGTTCAGCTTCACGGCGCTGGCCGCCGGAACGTGCTCCATGACGATCGCGGCGAACGCCGGCGGCGTCTCGAACGCGACGACGCAAAACAGCCCGGCGACCGCGACGCTCACCGTCAGTGCGGCCGCAACGCCGACACCCACGCCCACGCCCGCTGCGACGCCGATTCCTACACCCACGCCGACGGGCACACCCACCCCAACGCCGACACCTGTCGGCACACCTGTTCCAACGCCCACGCCTTCGCCAACCCCTACCATGGTAGGCTTCCCGCCGGCAACTCCGACGCCGACACCGGCGCCTGTTGCGCCACTACCGGACTGCCCGTCGGCAGTATACGACTTCGCCGGCGGCACGGGCGGGAACGGCATCTACTACCCCGGTGAGACCGTGAGCGGACGATCGAAAGACTACGGTCCGTACGCATCCTCGGAATACGGCACCGACTACATCCTCACGGATAGTGCGTTCCCGGGACACACGTTTTGGGCCGAGCACGATGTCGTTCCGGTCCAAGGCAAGGACGTTGTTCACTGCTCCGACGCGACAGGACAATCGCCAACGCCGCCGTTCGATTTCTAGCCAACAATCGCAATGACCGGGCATTGGGTATTGCGAGACCTCTCCGCAGAACGTGTAAGCCCGATCGAAGTGAAAAGGCGCGCCGCTCAAGGCGGCGCGCCTTTCCTTACGCTTTCGCTGCTGTTAGCCCCCGTCGTTCAGTAGAACTCCTGAACGTACAATCCATAGCCCGCCGGCGGCTTCGGTGATTGATTGTCGCCGAGTCCGACCCACGTGTGCACAGGGTTGACAATGTTGTCGTAGTGCCCGTGATTCGCCGTACCCTTCTCCGACATGAAATACGCGTCTCCCGCGGCCCACGACGGCGAATTCAGCACGAAGTTTTCCGTTACGTTGGAGGCAGGAGCAAGTTGCAATGCTCCGCCAAGGAAGTTGTAGAGGTCATCAGGAGAGGCGTACTGCGGCGGGAATGTAGCCGGCGCAGTACCGATACCAGGAGCGCAATTGCTCATCGGAATACAGTGCGCGTAGTAGCCATTCACAGCCATGAAATCGGCGTGCGCGCGCGCGGTCTCGAAACCGATTTCGTCAAAGATGACTGGGCCAGCGCCATTGCTCGAACGATCGAGATTGATCTGAGCCAACTCCGCATTTTCCTCGGCCGTTGGTGCATACAGGTAAAGCATTCTAATCGTTCCCGCAGTTACTTTCGCCATCGCGTGTAGCGAGACGTGGGTATCGCCAGCCGTTGGGAAGACCATCACGTACGTGGGATTGCCTGCCGAATACCGGGTAACTGTGTACGATCCGTTTGCAGTCGTCGTAGCCTTCGCGTCTCCCGTCGGCAAGGTAGGCGGCGGCGTGCTCCCAACAATAAGAACCGACCCAACAATGACGGTCGCATTTGGGATGGCGCCGCCCGGCGCCGCACCGTCTGCTGCATATCGCTGCGCCCCAAGATCCTGAACGATGCCTTGCACACTCAAAGGAGTCGCACTTGCGGTCGGTGTCGGCTGCGGCGTAGCCGGGATGCCGCCGCCACCGGACGAACTCCCGCCCCCGCCGCCGCACCCCGCGAAAAAGGCCACCGAGGATACCGTTGCGGCGGCAAAGAGAGTCCGTAGAGTCGTCGTCATCACACTCCTGCGGCACCCGGCCGCGTCACCGACGGCATCCTGCCGCCTCGGTCGGCACGTACCTTCCCGGCGCCTCCTGCGCGTCCTGTCGAAACGCGACAATTTTTCACCCTCGGGGCCTCCCGGGGCTGCATCCGGCTCGGCCTCTTAAGCCTACCGAGCGGGCGTGGACGGGCGCCGCGGCGGCGTTGCGAACGCGGCCGGCGGCGCGTCCGTCTCGCTTCGCTTCGCGCAGCTCAGCGCGCAGACGCCGGAGGTCGGGATCGCGCTGATACGCGGCAGCGCGGCGCAGATATTCCGCGAGTACTTCGTTCACGAGCGCCTGTGCCGTTGCCATACGCGCGAGCGCCTTGCGCTCGTCGGTCGGGGACCATCGTATCGGTGTCTCGGCGACAAAGCGGCCAGCACCCATCGTGCCCAAGCGTATCTGCGCGGAATGCCAGCAGGGTGGCACTATTGCGCCTGTCACGAGGTATTTCAGGCGGCGAACGATGGTGCGCAGGACGCGGACGGTACGCGATTATGTGAGGGTTGAAACTAATTTCGTGCAAATGATACAATAGGTGTAATCAACGGCGTTAACGACACGCCGTATCAGTTTACCGCGGTGGACAAACGATACGACGCCACAGGCTCCGCGCCGATGCGACGTCCACCGATTGCAGCGCATGACCGGCACCTCGCCGCCGCTGCAATATCCAAAGGGAGACACCAACAGGTGGGCTGTCCGAATTGTGAATCACTCCCGCTCGGCGTCATCTGCGGACGGTGCGCCGCGTTGCGCACGCCGCGCGGACGCGCCGCCGCGAAACGGCGGGAGACCGTCGGCCGTCAACAGCGGGCGCTGAGACGCGGACGGCGTGGCGGCGGCGTTCCGGTGGCCGGCGAGGGTCCGAATACCGTACGCGTCCGTCTTCGGTGCGCGAAGGCCCACGTCTGGTGGTCAACGATGGATCGCGACGCGGAGGAGGATCCGGTCAGAGATCCCATCTGCGACTGCGGACTCTATTTCGAGTCGGTGAAGACGTTGACCGGCCGGTACGTTGCCGGGAAACGCTGCCGTAAGGGGTGCTGGGAGGCGAAGGGCGGCGTGTGCGAGTGCGAGTGCGCCGGCGCCCACCACGGCATCGGGGAAGCGCGGGCGCGCGCAATGCTCGCCGCCGCCAGTGCCGAGGGGCGGGACGTCGCCTGAGACCCGGCTTTAGGCCGGGCAGCCTTCCGGCTGGCTTCGCGTCCCGGCGAGAGCCCGTGCAAGGGGGCTAGGGCCTCGTTGCCCCGAGATCGCAGAGGGGCGCCTGCCTCGGGCGCCGCGGGGGGAAAAAGTTGTCAGACTTGACAACCCGAAGCCGCCTTTGACAAACTTGTCAGGTGGATGAAGGTTTTGTCACGTTTGACACGCTTGGGTCGCTCAGCCGATGAGCGGCCCTGCGGACAACCCGTTTCGGACCGCGCCCGGCAGCGAACCACCCGCGCTCGTCGGCCGCGATGCAGAGACCAGCGCCGCGCTGTACTCGCTGACCCTTTCGGAGAGCGGAGCGCCGGCGCAGCCGATCGTCTTCACCGGCCTGCGCGGCATGGGCAAGACGGCGCTGCTCCGTCGCTGCGTCGCGGAGGCAGCGAATACGAACGCCGTCATCATCGCGATCGAGCCTTCGGCAAGCGAGCCGTTCGCCTCGACACTGCGACGCGGAATCGAACGCGCCGCTAAAGCGTCCGCTTCACTTCCGCAAAAGCTCCGGACCGGCTTCGAGAAGATTATCGAGGCGTTGCCGCGTGCCTCATTCGAGCTGCCGAACGACCTCGGCGCTGTCTCCCTTAGTGCGCCGCCGCAGCACGAGACGCCTGACCTCGTGAACGCACTCGAGGACCTCAACGATACTACGCGGCACAACGGACGGCACCTCGTGTTCGCGATCGACGAGGTGCAAAGCGGTCCCGTCGACGGCCTCCGCGACGTTGTGACGTTCGTTCACGCCACGGCGAACACGAAGCGCCCCGCCTATCTGCTCGCGGCGGGCCTTCCCGGAAGCCGCGAGCACCTGCACAAAGTCCGCACGTACACGGAGCGCTGGCGTTATTTTCGTCTCGACCTGCTCACGGTAGACGAAACGAAGGACGCGATCGCGATACCAGCGCGAGAACGGGGCATCGACATTGCGCCGGCCGCGCTCGACCGTCTCGCAGAGGAAAGCGCCGGCTACCCTTATTTCATTCAGGAGTACGCCTCTGCAGCGTGGCTCGCTCATCGCGGCGATGTAATCACGGAGGATGACGTGGAGCGCGCGATTCCCGGCATGCGTCGGCTCCTTGAGGACGACTTCTACGACGCGCGCTTTCGCCTGCTGACACCGCGCGAGTGCTCGTACGTTCTCGCATTGGCGGATCTTGGTCCGGGTCCTCACACGGTCGGCGAGATTGCCGCCCAGCTAGGCACAACGTCTGACACGATCAGCTCCATTCGTAACCAGCTCGTTCGAAAAGACGTCATCTACTCGCCGGCGGGCGGCATGGCCGAGTTTCGCATTCCCTTGACGGACCGGTATGTTAGCCAGCACAAAGCAGCGTTAGAGCGCCGCGCTCACGACAGCCACGTGCAACGTGGCCGTGAACGCTGAGAGATTTACGGCACATGCCGCCGGAACCGCACCTTGCCGCGATACCACGCGATCGCCAAGGCAGCGCCGGCGACGGCAGCAATCCCGGCAACGATCGTCACGGGCAAGCGTTCGTGGAAGGCCGCCTCGTCGGCGACGGCCGCTATCACGGCGAACAGGACGCCGAAGAACAAGACGTCAGAGATCTGCGCACCGTAGTGGATTCCCGCTCCGCACGCAGCGCACACGCGCGCCCTCGCGCGCACGTCGTGCTGACAGAAATGACAGACCATGCTTCCCTTTCACCCTCTTTTTTGATCCGCGCCCGCGACCGTGCGACGACACTGTCGCATCACAGGTTCGGTGTTCGCGAATCGAACAGCACGACGTCAGGCCGATCTTCGCACGTAAGCTGAAAGTTGTTCGCGTCGATAGGCGCGTACTTGTAGAGGCGGCCGCCGTCGCACGTCGGAGTCGGTTTAACCCACACGCTGTCCCAGGCGCTCGGGACGTTTGTACGATCCTTCATTTGGATCGGGCCTGCGGGCAACGCATAAGCCGAGTCACCGGCTACGAATACTCTAACCGCATAGCCCAAGTGCTGCGGCTTTGTATCGCTGCCGCAGCCAACGAGCAACAGCGCCGCGGCGACCGCGCCGCCGACAGCACGACCAATGCTCATTTGGCAGTCCACCGCATCTCTCGGACCCGTTCGATCTGATACTCGATGTGACGCGCCAACGCTTCGTTCGACGTAATGCGCTCATCGCTCCCATCGCGAACGTCCGTTGCTGCCCAATACCGGATTAGCCGCTTGCGCGCCCCCGCGTACGATGCGGAATAGGCCGTTTGGCCGCGACACTCAATATCCCAAAGATCATCGGCCCAATGCGAATATTTCGCGTCCTTGCGAATACATACGGGGTGCAGCTCTCCAGAGTTGATCTGGCGATAGACCTCGCTGCTGCACACGTATCCATACGGCGAATTGTACTCGCGCACCGCATGAACGTGGGGCGCCGCCAAGAACAGGCCGAGCTCGCCCAGCATCCGCTCTCCGGTTCCGCCGACGTCGTCGTGGACCGGGATATTCGTGACCACCCGGTCCCAGCACCACTCCGTGCGCTCTTCGAAGATCGTGGCCTCGCCGCGCGCTGCGTCTTCGAGCAGAACGTGGAAGGTGCGCCGGTCGACCGTATTGCGCTCCTCCGTCACGACTTCGCGCACGACGTCCCAGGCCTCTCGATGCGACGGCCGCGGCTGCGCGTAGGGCGCGCCCTTGCCCTCGAGCAGCCAGTCCTGCGACAAGTTATAGTATCGCGCGATCGTGGCGACGACCTCAAACGGGAGCGGAACGTCGCCGCGAAGCATCGCCTCGATCGCACTCGAGTCCGGATGCTCAAGGAGTTTCGCGAGCCGCACGACGCTCGGGACGTCCGTCGGTCCGAACCCAGGCCGCCCGGCGACCTCGGCCAGGTCGGCCGCGACCTGCCGCATCCTCGCGGCGATCATCGACGTGGGCGAGGATCCGTACTCGGCTTCGAAGAGGTCCCGCAGGTATGCCTCGCGCGACCGGGCGTTGCTGGCGCGAGCCGAGCGGTCGATCGCCGAGGCGACCTCGTCGGACACGCGGACGTGGATCGTTGTGGGCATACCGCGATAGTACCAGATTCCGGTACTACCTAGCAACCGCGAGCCGTGCCGAGCGTTCCGTCCCTCGCGCGACGAGACCCCTCCTGTGCCCCTCCCCAGGATACACTACGCAGCGCCGAGAAAGCACCCTAACCGACCTGCCACCGTGGCAGGCGACCCGGAAGGATCGCAACGTGACGACTGCTTCCCCGACCCCAGCTCCGTCGAGCCGCTTCAACTTCGTCGGCCCGATCGTCACCGCCGCGTTTCTCGCCATCGCCGCATACGTCGTCATCATCATGCCGCTCCAAGGATTCCGGACGGCGCGCGAACTCGCAGAGGCCGAGGTGACGAGCTCCTCGCTCATGCAGCTCGCGCAACTCCTCGAGGTCTATCGCGAGGACTGGCACCATTATCCGGTCGCCAACAACACCCCGATCACGCGCGAGCTCGTCTACGTGTGGGCCCTCTCGGAGACGTGGACGCCGCCACGCCCGCCTATCGCGCCGCACGATCCGTATCGGCTGACCGTTACGGGATCCGGTGCGAAGGCGACCTACACGATCGTCGCTCCCGGCGTCTTCAATCCCGATGCACTTGCACGCTTTCCAACCGCATCCGGTAAGCCGTGCGAGCACAGTTGCTCGCGCCTCGTGTGGAAGAACGACAGGGTCGTGGCCTTGTAGGCCAGCACGCAGCACCGAGTCGACCGGCCGAACCTTGGCCCCATAAAGCGTCACCCGCCCACACCCGACGTACCGGCGCGACCGGTACGTGCGGCGACGGCGAACGGAGCCCGTCGAATTGCTCGGCGGGCTTCGTCGCGTAACGGTGTGCCACACTGTTGGCACGGAACCCGGCCACACTCAGCAAATGGTGTCGACCATGCCCACCCTGCACGAGCTCCTCGCGAAAGCCGACGCTGCTGCACCGCAAGAGGTCCGCGATCGCGAGGTAGCCCGTCTCGCGGCCTTGGACTCCGCACAGACCACCGGCGACGAAATCGCCGCCGTTTTGAAAGAGGCGCTCACGCTCGAGGGCTTCGCGCCGGCGTGGGGCAGCGCGCTACGCTTCCGTGAAGAAGACGACGCCATCGCCTTCGACGTCGTTGTGTACGCAAACGGCGAGGATCTGCGCGCGGCGCTCGGCACGACCGTTTCAATTCCGATCGGCGCAGACGGACTGACCGTTCAGATCGCCACCGTCGGCCTGCGGCGCTCCAGCACCGGCATCAGCGCGGAATCGACCGTCGCCGTTCACAGCCTCGATGACGGCACCCCGACGCTTCATCGCGATGAACTCCTCGCCGCGCTCGAAAGCCTCATCCCAGCGCTCGCGATCGGCGCTCCGCCGCAGCCCTCGGACGACGAATAACGCGCGGGCGTTCCTCGAGCGCTACTTCTTCTTGCGCCGTTCAAGATCGCGCAGTGTCTGCGCGAGCGCGTCGGCGAACGCGTCGAACTCCATGCCGAGCCGCTGGAGAACGGCATCCGCGAGCAGTCGATCCCACGGGCCGCTCAAACCCGCCGCTTCCAGAACGCGAATGTTTCGATCCGCATCGCTGTTCGGCTTGCGCGTCTTCCAATCGTCGCCCATGAAATGGCGCGCGTTGTTTACGCTCACGCGAAGGACACCACCAAACTTCGCGCTGCCCACGTCGGGTCCGGCGTTATCGCGCGTGACGTACTTGTCTTTGATTTCGCAACGCTTCTCCCACTCCGCGACGAGCAGATCGGCTGATACGAGCACCGCGACGGCCGACGTGTCGGAGACCGGCTTCAACCATTCCAGCCGGTGCATCGCCGCAGCGTACTCGGCGTTTTGCTGAAATGGACTGCGGTCGTCATCGTCACCCGGACCGCCCGGCGCCGTCGCATATCGGTACAACTCGATCGCGCCCGCCCACGAGCGGCGCGACTGTTCATACGCATCGAATTGAAAGCGCAGCGCGGGGCTCACAATCGCGAGCACGTCCGCAACAGTTTCCGGCTTCGTCCGCATGTTGTTTCCGAATGGCATCGCCGCTTCTTCGACGTCAACGCGCTCGGCACCGCGACTTACTTTCCGAGCCTCGTCATTTCCGGCGTGACGCTGTCGCCCGACCGCGCGCGCAAGACGGCGACGCTCCGCGCCGCCGGCGCGCGGCCGGCCCCCATCGCCCCGCGTGATCCGGTCATTCTTCTCGTCTTGGAGATCTACCGATGGACGGCTTCACCGATACGGCTCTCACCCTCTGGAGAGCGCTCGCGCTCGCCGTCGTTCGCGAGCTGGCCGCATCGCAGCGCGCCTTCTCGACCGACGACCTGTGGAGCCGCCTCGACGCGCTGCCGAAGCCGCCCGAGCCGCGCGCGCTCGGCGCGGTGATGACGAGCGCTCGCGCGCAGGGGTTCGTCGCGAAAAGCCCGTTCGTCGTCATCTCACAGCGCCCCGAGTGCCACAGCCGCCCGGTTGCCGTGTGGCTCTCCGTCCCCCTCGCCCGCACGTTCCTCGACGGCAGCGCATATGTCGCCGCGCGATCGCGCGACGTCGCGATGCCGCTGTTCGGCCCGCACGACCCGAGCGCTTCGTTCGCGAAGGAGACGTCGAATGCGACTTCCTCGGTTTCTTCGTGAGCTGGTCGGAGAGGCCACGCTCCATGCGTACGACACCGCGAAGGCGCAGATACGAGACGACCTCGCCGCGACCCCGGAGACGATCGCTGAGGTGCTCGAGGCCGCTGCCGCACGCTCCGTAACGCGCGCGAGCACCGAGATCCGCGCGGACCTCGAGCGCCTGACCTTATTCGCCGTCCTGTTCCGCGCCCAGGCGGATCAGTCGCGTCGGTCGGACGCCGTCGACGCCACCCTCGGCGTCTTTCTGACCGCCCTGCTCGTCGTCGGCCCCTTCGCCTTCGAACGCTCGCCCACGGTCCTCGATCACTGGGTCATCGCCGGCGGATTCATCGCAGCAACATCGCTCGTGGTCGGCGCTCTGTTCTTCGTGGGCGGCCGCGAACCGAACCCCCTCCTGGCTGCAAAACTCGCAATAGACTTACGCAGTCCCGACAAGGGCAACTACGAGGCCGTCTTAGCGACGATCAACCAGGCTTCGACGCGAGCGTTCTACCGGCCGACCGAGGCGGAGGAAGCGGCCCGCGGCGCCGCTGGCGACCTGGCGCAACTCTTCATCCAGGACCGAGCGAGCCTTCGATTGAAAAGGCTCTTAATAGGGATCGCGCTCGGAGTGACGATCGTGCTCTCCGGCTATGCCGGCTTTCGCGACGTGGTACAATCATCTACGGAGGACTCTGATGCTGCTCGAATTTCTCGCCAAACTGTTTCGGCTGGACCGCAATCCAAAGATGATCGTCCCCGTGAACGGCGTTCCGACCTACGAACAGGTCACGAGCCCGCGGGTCTAACGCTCGTCCTCTGCGGCGAGCCCCCGGAGGCGGTAACCACCCCGTACCGGCCCGGCGCTCTGCCACTCGCTCTCTCGCCGACCACGATCCCAGAGCCCCTGCTCTGCGAACGGTGGAAGCGCTGATAACCCCAAGCACGTCGCCTCGGCCACCCGGCCGGGGCGATTTGCATTCCACTCCGGCACGCCCCACGGACCCGCGTGTGCCTGCCCATAAGGACCGACTCGATGGACCGCCGTTTCCTCCCGCTCGCGCTCGCCGCTGCCCTCGCCGGCTGCGCGACGCACTCCACTTCGAGCCCGCACTTCCTGGTCGCCCCCGATCCCGCCGCGACGCACCCGGCTACACTCCCGATGAAGGACGCCGTCACCACGGAGCGGTTTTGGGCGACGTCCCGGAATGATCCGCCAGTGCAGGTTGCCTGCTTTTCCATCGCGGCTCTCGCGAACAACCCGGCTCGCTGGGACGAGCAACTCGCGCCGATCGCCAAGACCGCCGGCACGTTCACGTTGCCGGCCGGCACGCACGTTCGCGTCCAAGCCTCCGAGGCGCTGCCCGAGCTCGTCATCACCGATGACGGAACCTGGGGCTACACTTGCCCGCCGATGGTTCACTAACCGAACCGGCGAGAACGGGCCGGGCGCGAGGGCGCACCGGCCCGGGCGGCGTGGGGGTCGGGGACGGTCAGGCGTAACGGTTCAGGCGTTATGGAAACGCGGAGCCGTCGAACGCGCACGAAAACTCGCCGACGCCTGCGCGCGTAACGACGTTCGCGATCGTGACGGTGAAGGGTGCGTTCGGGTGAAACCGTCGCAGGTCAAACTCGAACGACACGAGCTGCTGATAGCCCACCGGGTCGCTGGCGACGAGACGGTCCTTTTCAATGTACGTCCGGTGAGCCGCGTGCAGTAGCGTGGTGCCCTGTTTGATAACGCCGACGGCGTCCGTGTTCATCCCGTGAACGGTGCTGAACAGATGGACGGATACGTCGAACGAGTGTGAGGCGACCGCATCGCGCACAACCTGGGGAGAGACCGTCGCGTACTTTGCGTGCGCTTCGGCTGCCCGCAACGCGATCGTGCGAAAGGGCGTCAGCACGTCGCACGTCCGACGAAGATCGAGCGCCGTTTCCTTGTCGGCCTCGGCCTGATAGCGTTCGTCTCGCGCGATTACGCTGAAGGTCGCGGCTTCGCCAGCGCTGACGGCGGCCTTGGCCCGCTCCCTCGTGAGCGGAAAGTCGATTGCCGATGATGCCGACGCGCTCGCCGCGATCGCGATGACGGCGGCCAAGGCGATCCGACCTGCAGCCCACGCGCCGCGGCGCGCGCGCGTCCCTACGGATACGGTCTCGGAGCGGACGCAGCTCGTAACTGGCGCCGCCGCCTCGGTCTTCATGCGGCGCACTCTACGCGCCAAGGGTTAACTGACCTCCATCGCAGGACGTAACGGCGCCGTCAGACCGCTCGTGAATGCGCCTACACCCGTTGTGCCGCGACGTCGACGTGGAACCTAGAACACTAGCCCGTCCAGCGTCGGAGCCCCGCGCCCCTGGCGTGCCAGCTCGTCCAGGATGTAGCCGTTGGTGCGCGGCTGCGAGAGCGCGTGCGCGAGACGGTGCTGTTCGTCGGCAACCGCGAGCTGCCGAGCGCTCCAGGTCTTCCGATACCGCAGCATGCCGGTCGCGATCGTCATAGCGCCCTCCGCGCCGAGCGTGGCAAGGAGCGCTTCGATCACCTTCGGTTTCGTGCGCGCCGACGACGCCCGCGGTGCGAGCGCGCGCATCACGCGCATGAGCTCCTCTTTGCGGAGCAGATTCAACACGTGCTGAGCGTTCCGCTCGGGATTGCGCTGAGGCACGCGCACCTCGGTGAGCATGACTACCTCGTTCCGCGAGGTAGCGGTGATAACGCCCCACCATGACGGCACGATGCGCTCGGCGGCGGCCAGATGGCGCGGCGCGACGACGACGGTCGCTAAGTCCGCGACGCAGTTTGTCCAATACGCCTGTGCCTTGAGTCGCGACACGCTGTCAACGTCAGACTTGATCTCGAAGCAGTGCAGCAGCGTACCGATCGCCGCGACATCGACGAACGCGCGAAAGTGCTCCATCTGCATTTCTTGAAGCAGTAGCGCCGCGGGGTCGCCGCCGAGACGCAGCCGCGTCAGAAGCGCAGCCCGGATCATTGCATCGGTCGTGCCCCGCTCGACGGCGAGATCCATCCTATCGGGGAGCGACGGGCGCGTCGAAGTGCGGCTCGGGCGAATCGGGCGCACCGAGGAGCTTGGACGGCCGCGGCGTCTTGTACCGCGGCACGATCGGCAGCACGTACCCGAGCGCAGCCGCGCAGCCGGGCAGCCTGGTCTTCGCGTGCGGGTAGCGATCCATGCCGCACGTGGCACGCGCCTCCGAACGGTCCCACGCGGACCGAAGATCCCCGCGAAACCACGCCTCGTAGTCCGCGGACACACGGTCGTGCGGCCGAGCGCCTTGCGCGACAGCAAGGAGGTGCTCGTAGAGCGCGTCGACGTCCGCGAACGATATTTGCTCGGAGCTCTAGATACCGCGGGCGCTCGCCGGGAAACCGCTCCGGTTCCCGCCGGTACCAATGCGGACACAGCTCCGCGCGTACCGCGTAGTCCGGACTCACGCGATCCAGCATGAAGTCCTGGACGATGGACCACATGATCGCTTCGACGAGCATCTCGTCCGTCGACTTGCTCCTCGAAGCACCCCGCGGCTTCGCCTTCCGCATCATCTACGGCGCTACGCAGGGGGGCGCCGTCGGGATCGTACCGGCATCTATCGCGTCGCGCAGCGCTTCGAGAATCGCGAAAGTAGCGCGGCACGCCCTACCCGTAAATGTCCCCAGGCTCGGTGATTCGACGGGGAGCCCATCAGCAAAGAGAAAGTCCGGGGTGATGAATGAGTTGACCTCATCGCCGTTCACGTTCAGGCTTGCGACATCCCGCACATCAAACGTGTGCGGCCCCACCGTGTTACTCCGCCGGCATACATCGCAGTTGGCCACGTACCAGAACGCCAACATCAGCCCTCGCTCGTCAACAGACCGAAAGATTTTGGCTCCAGCGTGACGGACGAACGCTTCATCGGCTGCTAAGCCAGGGGCCGGGATACCGCGTCGAACGGGCATTGTCGCTCCATCAAGCCCTACCGCTGTACGACGCTCGGCTTCGCTAAAGAGAAGGTATCCGTAGGCCGCACCGAGTGTCCGCCATCCACCGTCGAGAACCCAATCCCCGTAAAGCGACGCGACGTTGACCAATGCGGTCGCCAAATGCCCGCTTGGGTCGTGAAGGTCGTCGACTAGTTCGTAGTACAGCGGTTCATCGCCGTTGCTCGATTGGACGGCGCCGCGCCCGATGATTCCGACGATGTTCACACCGCCTTTTTCGGCTGGCCGCACTATCCACGGTCGCCGAAGTTTGCGGGCATACACGAGGATGATATCTTGTGTACGGCTGTCGCGTACAAACGCAAAATGTGGCTGCTGGCACGCGCTATCACGACAGTCGAAGATGGGGAACACCGAACCGTCTCGCGCAGCACGAGCTGGATCGTAGCAGAAGCCTTCCGCTACGACGCCGTAGCGACTAGGTTCCACATCATCAAGAATCAGCGGCTGCATTAACGTCTTAGTCCTTTAGGTGTATCCGAATATGATAAGAACACCGCGATTGTGCAACTCCGACCCGCAGCAACGTTACCGAATCGCGACGTCGCGGTCCGACCTTTCGCAGCCTGGTCGCGGTTGGCATCGTCAAAGACCCACTAGACGGCGCGCGGAAGCGGCAGCCCGCGAACCTCGCCGGCGAGGCCCCATTTTGCGGGGTACGCGAGCGCGATCGGCGCGGGGTTCCGCTTGTACTTCTGCTTGATCTGCGTGCGGTGCTGCAGCCCGCGCGCCTCGGGATGCGCACGTCGCGCGTACTTGTCGACCTCGCAGTACACGTTCTGCCAATCGACGAGCTGCGGCATGCGCGTCCAGAGCGGCATGAACTCCAGCTCCAGGCGCGCGAACTCGCGCTCCGCCATCTCCGCGGTCGCGACGATTACGTCGGCGTGGCTTGCGCCGTCGAGGTCGACGAAGCACTTGGCGATGCCGTCGCACGCACCCGGTCCCGCAACGACGAACTCTGCCTCCGAGAACGCCATCAACGGCGAGTAGTTGAGGTCGATCGCGAACTGAAACGCGAGAAAGCGCCCGAGCGAGGGATAGGCCAACAGCGCGATATACGCATCCTGCAACGACGCCGCGGCGCGCAGACGCGCCGGAAGCTGCTCGCCAATCATCCGTTCGAGCAGGCTTAGATGGTTCGCGTGTTTCCGCGCGTGTCCGAACGGCGCCGTCGGCATGATGTACGCACTCGAGTACACCGTCGCGCCATCGGCCATCATCCGATCCAGCGCAGCTTCGTATCGCGCGCGGTCGTACGTTGCCAGCGACGGAACGCCGATGTCGCGGGACAGTCGTTCCCAGGTTTCGATCCGGTTGAAGATCTTGAACAAGAGCACTCGGAAGAACACGTCGTCATCGGAAGCACTGCCCGGGATCACGGCTCCGATGAGATATTGGCTCACGCGATCAGAGGCACGAAAGACGTTCGTAAAACGGTGCGCGGCAAGAATCGAGTCGGACGTGACGGGCCACTCGCCGCAGAGCCGCCGGAAGAACATCGCTTGCCGTTCGGCCGCGAATCGCCAATACGTGTCGAAGACGGCCGTCGTACGCAGGCGACGAGAGCCGACGCGCACGCGATACTCCGCGCGTTCGACGACGGGTTCCGCCGGCGCACCCCACGCGAACAACGGCCCCGGTTCAACCACCGTCGCTCACACGCGCGATCGTCGACGACGGCACGACCTCCGCCGCCAGCAGCGCCGCGCGGTACGGTTCCCCGATGGTCCAGAACCCAAGCATCCCTTTGCACGGTACCGGCTTCACGAGCACGTGCGTCTCGGCAAACACGTAGCCCCAGCGCCCGGGGGCGTAATTCCCGAACGCGGACTCCGCGAGGCCGCACGACACGCCAGCCACGCTCGGCCGGAGTCCGCGCGCTTCGGCGGCGCGCAGCTGGTCGATGACCTCGACGGTCGGCAGGCACGCCACGAAACGGCTCACGCTGACGAACACCCCGAGGGGCAGGTCGCGCGCGCGAGAGGCGTACCCGGGATGACGCCGCCACGCCGCCGCAAAGTCCCGATCCCGAAATGCGAGGGCTCCGTCATCGACGTTGATCCGCGCGCTCGACGCCGTCACCACCGCGCCGCGGTACCCGTTCGGACGCGACCGCGTCTCGATGACTTTCTCGCCGAGCGCAACAAGCGACGCCCACGGTTGTAAAAGCGAGAAGCCGCGAATCTGCTCGACGTCCCAGCGCGCCAGGAGCTCAGCGACCGTCACCGCAGCATACCCGCGCTTCTACCGAACCCCACGGGTTCGCGGTGCGCGCGTTGCTCGCGCTTCACGCGAAGGATTCGCCCGACGTCTTTCAACGAAATCTCCTTCGCGCCGTGCGCGATCGCGAGCGCCCGCTTTGCCAAGCAGACGTCAATGTGCTCGCGGTGCGTCCCGGCGTCCTGAATCCACCGACGGGCGACGCCGATTCGATCCGCCATTGCGAGCAACTCCTGCCGTGTGTCCGCAAGCATATGACACATCACCATGCGGCCGAATGGCGCCCGCATCGAATCGACGTAGACGCTCACGGTTCCTCGGCGCACCGCGGCGCCTCGCCGGCGAGCTCGGTCCGTACGCGCATGAGCATGACTCCGAGCCGGTTCATTTCAGCGCGCCTTCCGCTTCCGCGTCGCCGGCGCCCCAAGCGCCGCGCGGGACGCGTGTGGTCGAGGCGCAGTTACGAAGGCCTCGTAGCCTACCGCGGTGAGCGCAACGCCGCCGCCCCGTCCACGCCGGACTTCGACGAGCCCTTCGTCTTTCAGCAATGCAAGCGTTTCGGTAAAGATTGCCTGGGCGAACGTGCTCACGTTTAGTCCGGTGAGCGCTGCGAGAACCGGACGGGGCGTTGTTTCTTGAGGTAGCCGCCGCAGAAGCTCAAGGACGACGGCCCGTCGCGGAGTCAGCCCGCCGGCCGCGCGAAACTTGTCGCGCCGCGGTTCGGGCTTCGGCTGCGCGCGCGCTGCCTGATCGTCGGCCAGCGTTTCTCGCGGCGTTGTACGCTCGATCGGCTCAGCAACTGTAACCGTGACACGCTCGGCGGTTCGGAGGCTTCCGAAGGGTGCAAGGTCGACGTCGGCACGCACGCTCGGCAGCGCCCGATTCTCACCGAGCCGCCGTGGTTTCGCGGAGTCGTACGTCGATCGTAGACGAAAGCGAAATCGCACCGGCAGCGCCTCAGCCTCGTCGTCGCCCAGCCACGCCGAGTCCGCGAGAAGCCATGCCTCTCCGCGCTTTAGGTTTGCAAAGGTGGCGAGGATCTTGCGCGCTTTGCTGCGGCCGAACCGGCTTGCAACCTGCGCGGCAATCGACCGCTGCTCGTCCTCGTCACTGTTCTGCATAGCGACCAGAACGCTCGCGGCATTCAGGATGTCATGGGCGACGTGGTCGACGCGCTGGGTAGAGAACGTCCAACCGACTCCTTCGTTACGGCATTGCCGCGAGAACTCGCTCGCCGCGGACGATGCCGCAAAATGCGCTTTTGACGTGGAGCGAGCGGCAGCAACGCGCTCAGCTTCCTCCACGATGATATGGACGGGCACTTCAATGCACCGCGGAAGGTCCGAAAAGAAATCGCGGGCGAACTCCTGCTGCTCATCGTGCGACAGAAGCGAGACGTCGAGGATCGCCGATGTTCCACGAGCGAGGATGCCGGCGACCTCGGACCCTTGCGACGCCAAAAGTGGTAGATCCCCGTACCGTCCGCCGAGGATCGGGATTGCGAAACCGGGCTGCAAGCCGTCTGCGCTGGACCGCAAGCCCCACATATTGCCGAGAACGTCGAGGATGCCGGTTGGAGCGCCGTTTGCGAGAAACTCCTCCGCCAGCGTCACGTCGGTATTCGTTTTGCCAGCGCCGCTCTTCCCGAAGACGAGGTACCGGCCTTGCGCTGCTGCAAGCGGAAACTGTACACCCGCGCCGAGTTGAATTGGTCCTTCGAACACAGGCGATTGAGCTGCTATGCTGGGCTGCGCCCGTTGGATCCGCAATTCGCACGCTCTAGTGTCCGCGCAGCAAAATGCGTCGGGCCCATCGGCCACCAGCGGGCCTACCGTCGTTTCGCAGTACACGCACGCTCGTTGCAGATCAACCGCCTGCAGAGCGGGACGATATGTGGCCGAGAGAGCGCTGGGATTTATCATTGAGGGCCCCTCTGCGTTGTACGCCGTTCGACAGCATTCGGCGCACAGGCGCTCGACACGGTTCCCGGAAAGTTGATTCTCCGCGACAATCTTACGAGTCTCGCCACACGAAGAACACGCATTTGTCTCACACAGATAAGCACTTGAAATCTGCGTGAGTAGATTGCTGTTCATCGCGCTGACCCGGCGCGCCGCGGACCGCCTCTCACGATCCCTCGAGCTGCGTCAGATGCACGAACTGATGGATGGCCTCGCGAACCTTCTCCGGAGGAGCGACAAACACGAGACCGTGAACATGCGCGCACCGGTCGGCGTCGTAAGCGCCCGTGCGGACCTCAGCGCGCACGCACAGCGCATCGAACGTCAGCGCGGACGGCTTGCGTCGCAGCTTCGCTAGCGCCTTGCGCACGGCCGGCTCCGGCAACGCGAAGCGCAGGCCGACCGTCTCGCCGACTTGCAGCGGCTTCTCGCCGAAGACCCGCACGCCGAAGGCCGAAATATCGAGCGCCGTCGCCTCGGCGCCCGCGGCCGGACCATCCGTGAACGCGACCTGAAATGCGACGTCCGCGCGGAATCCGCGCCGCCGTTGCGCTGGCCGGGCCGCGAGGTCGATCACGGGCTCGGGGCCTGACCGGCCCGCGCCCGCACCGCGAAGATCGTCCGCGTCAGTCGATGCGCCCGAGCGCGGTGCCCGGGGCGTTCGGAGATCGGCGCATACGCCGCGGCGGCCTCGGCGCTGCGAAGCTGCCGCCGTAGGTGCTCGAGGAGACCGCCGTTCTTGCCGGCGGCCGGATCGGCCGGTTGAGGCTCGTGGACCCGCGCGTTCATCATAGCTCTCTGCTCCATCGGTGAGAGGCCGGCGTTCCAACGGTGGCCGCCGGGATGCTCACGATTCTACCCCTCCTAACTCCCTCCTCCTCTTGCAGTATGTATAAACTTAGGTTATACCGAGCCACCGTTTGACGCCCACCCCGTACGTCAGCGTGGCAGGAGCCACGGTTAGGTACGGGCTGACCTACGAGCGGCCGCCGTGCTACGATCCTCGCCAATGAGATAACAAAACGAGCACCGACGCGGACTCTCGTCGATGCTCGTTCACTCAGGGGTTCGCCCCGCGTCGTCCTCTCGCAATCGTCCGGCCTTGGAGAACTAGCCGATCGCGAGTGGTGCTGGGTTTCCCCATGCCGTTCGGTGACGAACCCGCTCGGAGCATAGCACGGCGCGGACGGGATCGTCTACCCTGACCGTCGCCCTGTATCCGCAGCGACGCCGGTCGAAAGGCCCCGACGAACGCTGCAAACGCGCTCGCCGTATTCGAGCGCACCCTGCGCGGAAAACCGCTAGCCACCAACGATTTTGCCGTCGGCGCGCACGCGCAGCCGAAGGTTCGCGCCATCGCGTGCGCGGAGATCGCGCCCGACCCTGACGGCTGGATTCGCGCCGTGCGCGTCGACGTCGATCACGATGGCGCCGCCGTCGCGTGGCTCGACGCGGGGCTTCCGCCGCCGACGTTCATCATCCGTCGCCCCAGCAACGGTCACGCGCACCTCGTTTGGGAACTGCGCCGCTGGGTTCGCGTCGGCACGCGCGCGGAACGATACCTCCGGCGTGTGCGCGCAGCGTTCACGCACGCCTGCGAGGGCGATCCGTCGTACTCCGGACGCTTCCAGCACAACCCGCTCGCCGCGTGGGCCTGGGACGTGCGCGTGGGCCGCGCGGAGCCCTACTCGCTCGGCGAGCTCGCGACCCACATCGACCTCTTCAGCAGCGCGGCGCGCGCAGCCGGCGCTAAGATCGACCCCGACAACGAGGCGCTCGGACGAAACTGCTCGGTCTTCGAGCACGTCCGAACCGCCGCGTACCGTCTAGTCCCGCGCTTCCGCCGCGAGGACGACTACGAAGCCTTTGAGCGAGAGGTCCGCGCTCGCGTCGAGGACCAGAACAGCACCTTCCCGACGCCACTCCCCAGCCGCGACGTCCGCTCCCTAACCAAGTCGATCGCACGCTGGACCTGGGCTGTCTACGGTCGCGGCACGACCGCGAAGCAAGCTCACCGGGCAGCCGCCGAGCTTTCCCGGGCAGAGTATGAGGCGCGAGCCGCGCAACGCGCGCAGCAGATACGCGAGCTACGCGACGCCGGCCTGGGCGCCACCGAGATCGCCCGCCGCCTCGGCTGCTCAGTCCGACTCGTCCACCTGCGCCTGGCCGCAACCGTGCAAAGTGCCCCCCTATCAGAGCTTGCGCCGGGTGCGCGCGCGAGCCATCTCATCGAAGAACCGGCACTTCGGACACAGTCGCCGCTCCGTCTCGTCCCGCCCCATGAGTCTCGTGTTCTCGCAGGGCAGCGTAACCGCTGGGCCTCTGGTCGTGACCCGACCGCAACACCGACCGAGGCCAGTCTCGGATCCTCGAATCGACCTGACAACGGCTGTCCCGAGGCAATCCGCCGGTATGTCTACGGCCTTTTCCGTCGGCTACCGGAACCAGCGCTGGCCGCGACCAACGTTGGGGTACGGGGTCGCCTGACAGGCGAGCAAGCACAAGCCGAAGGCGCGAGCCACGCTGAGGTACGGGGTCCAAGATTCGCCGTGGCTCCCGCCGCCAGTCCGTGGAACCACCGCGGCGTACGGGGCTCGACCATAGTTGCTGAACCTCCGTTCCGAGCTGCGAGCCACGCTGAGGTACGGGGTGCCTCGTTCACCGTGGCTCCCGATCGCCGCCCGAGCCACGCTGAGGTACGGGGTTCGTCAATGGACCCGGGAGGGCCGGGCCCGCGCTCGTCCCCCGCCGACGTACGGGGCACCGGCCGACGACCCGAGCCGTGCTCCGACAGCGGCCCGGACCCGTGAGCGGAGCGAGCGACCGAGCCGCGAGCCACGCTGACGTACGGGGTCCGCGCCCGACCGTGGCTCCCGAAAACGGCTCCGGACTACTTCGCGGCCCTTTTGATCGTCGTCACCGCGTGCAGCGGCGTCAACTGAATCCCGATCCGGAGCGACAGCCACCCGTCAATCCAGCCGTATCGCGGCAGCCGCACGGGGTCGTCGACATATTCCCAGCTCTCGAAGATGCCATCCGCAACGAGCGTGTTCAACGAAAGCTCGAGCTTCTCGCGAGTGCGCTTCGGATTCTCTTTTTCAACCTGCTCGCCGAGATCCGCCAACAACGCGCGAATCCGACGTACAAGACGTCGCTCGGCATCACACTCGTGCCGGCGCTGCGCAACGTAACGTGCGACGTTCTTCGCCAGCTTCGACTTTCGCGAATGATATTCGAGAATGCGCCGCGGCATCGTCGTAATGCCTTCGCGCCAACGATCAAACCACGCGCCGAACTTGTACTTGATCGACACGACCTCGCCGGTGTTCACGTCAACGTCTTTCGACTCGACCAGCAGAACCGGTGTGAACGTCTGTATATCCCGATCGTCATCGCGCCGTACGGGCGACGATTCAAGCCAGATGCGACTCAGGCGCTCAAACGACTCCGTAACCGCGTCGCGCTGCTCTTGCTTGTGACCCGCTCGAAACTTCTTATCGCCAAGCCCGCCCTTCGTCTTGGGGCTGATCCCGCGCGCATCGAGGATACCGTCAACGACGATCGTATGCAGCCCGTCCGGATCGCTTGCGTTCTCGACAACGTTCGAGCCAAGAATCTCCAGAACGTCCTCGTCCAACGGACCGAAATCGGCGACGAGCATCCGCAATTCAGAAAGCTGCTCTCGCGAGACGGGCGATGCGTCACGAACCGCCGGAACGAACGTGACTTCCGTTCTCCCGACGCGCTCTTCGTGTTCGTAGGTGAGGCCTCGCTCAGTTTCGAGAAGCGCGCTGTCCTCCGCGGCGTGCAGCACGAACGCGGAGATACCGCGCCGTTCCAGCCCGCCGATCGCCGCGTACGCATCGCCCTGCACCGGCGGGGGCAGGTTCGGCCGCGTGGGTTTCGTGCGCGGCTTGTCGAGCGATGCGTACGTCACGCCGACCTCGGCGGGAACGTCGACACCCTCGCGCGCCCATTTGCGCATCGTCTCGCGAAATCGCGCCGACTCTTCGCTACGCGCCGCGGCCAACGCCGCTTCGTCGAGCGGCAGCATCTCCGGACGATTCCAGAACCAGTCGAACGCGCGACTGAAGAAGGCTTCGTAGTGACCGGCATCCGAGGCCACAAGGAAGACCTCGTCGGACGTTCGAGCTATCCGAATCCCCGGATGCCCGGCCGATGCCCGCGAGTCGCTCACGCGGCCTCCCTTCGCCACGGCTGTAGGTCGTACCGTCGCCGCCGGCCGCTGCCCACCCAGTCAATCACGATTTTGAGCAGCCCAGCGCGCAAAAGCGCGTTCTCGTAGCGCAAGAGGGACCTGCCCGTCACCCGCAGCCGCGCCTGGGCCTCCTCAAACGAGATCGCCGGTTCCCCATAGATCGAGAGCGCGAGCGCTCGAGGGCCTTCTCCGACCTTCGCCTCGTCGAGAGCGCGGCTCAGCGAGAGCGCGTCGATCATTTCGCAGCATCCGTTCGGGCGGCGAGCCACTCCTCCAGGACGCTCGGCTCCGTGCCCGCCAGCGCCGCAAACGTCGAATACATCGGTTCGGGCTCCGTCCACTCCACCGCGCTCTGCAGACCTTCGATGCGGACCTGCCACACGTTGCGGCCGCGGGCTTGGACGCGCTCGGCCAGGAGAACGCGCTCGCCGACGCGAGCGCGACCTAGCTCGACCACCGGCGCCCCCGCGACCGTCTCGTGCTGGACCGCGCGCCTGAGCGCGGCCTCGCCGATCGGGATCACCTTGCGATCGCTCATCGGCCGAAGATTCCGAACCCGAGCGTCAACGCGAGGATCCCGAGCGCGACGAACACGCCCGTGCGCCGCCGCGGAGCGGCGACGAAGAACGCGGGCGGGTCGCCCGGCCGCGCCGTCCGCACGACGGTCCCCGCCGGCGCGGGCGGCAGCGGGGCCGCAGGTGCCGCCGCGGCGCGCGCCTCGTCCACGATCGCCTGCGCCGTCCGCACCGCCAGTAGGCTGCCTTCGCTCATCGTCACCCTCCGAATGGCTGTCACTTTCCGACAGCTTCCTTCTCCCCCGCCCTCTGGCCTCCTACTCGCTTTGCACGGCCGTCCCTAAAACCGGCCAGGGTTCCCCTCCAAAAAACACCCTAACCATATCCTCGCTTGCAGGATCGGCCCTCGGGCGCACGAACGCGACGGTATGATGGCGTTGACCTACAACGAGCGCCAGGACCTCGTTACGGCGGTCTACCGCTCCGAATGCGCCCCCAACGGGCCCGGCTCGGTCGGCTTCCAAAAGGCGCATCTGGAAATGCTCTTCGGGCTCCCCGACCACACGCTGCGCGAGCGCGCGGCGCGTATGTCGGCCGACGCAGAACAGGAGCGCGCGCGCGAGCGCGCGTTGCGACTGCGTTGATCGCCATTCAAGGGCTCGAGACGATTCCCGAAATCGGAAAGCGTCAAGAGCTGCTCGCGCAAGCGCGCCTGGCTATGGGAGCGCGTAACTTCGTCCTCGCCCGCAGCCTTTGCGACCAAGCCGACCGAGTCGCGTCGCTCGCGCGTACGCGTCTTGCATCACGCCGGGAGCGAGAAGCAACATGAACCAGCGAACCGACTACGAACGCTTGGAGCTCGCGCTCCAACGCGGCGACGACGCAACGGAGCTGCTACGCGCGGAAATCGACCACGCCGAAACGCTCGCGCGCGGCGCCTCTCCGATCGACGACACTTTCACACGAAGCGGGATGCTGACCCGCTACGCATTCAGCGCAGCGCTACAGAGCGAGACCGCGCGATGCATGCGCACGCGCGACCCGATCGGCGTCTTGGTCGTGACGCTCGGCGAGGAGCTCGACGCGCAAGACGAGCTTCGCCTTGCGCTGCAACTTCGCGAGATCGCGGCGAACGCCGGCGACCTCGTCGGCCGCGTCGAAAACGGCTACGCGGTCGCGCTCCCCTGGATCGACGATCACGAGATCAAACCGCTCGCGCGCACGTTCGAGGCGATGATTCGCGCGATCGTCCGTCCCGGCGCCGACGTGCGCATCGGCTCGCTCAGCACCGTCCCAACACGCGACGACCTCGAAGGCTTCGCGCTGCCGGCCGTCAGTCCACTGCGCATGCCCGCGCTCGCGAAAACCCGAGCTCGGTGAGCGCTCGCGGACGGTTCCCATCGCGTCTTCTGGCCGTCCGCGCGTTTGCTACCTGCCGCGGATCCGCCGCGACCCTTCACCTCGTCGACGGCCCGTGCTTGCCGTGTCGCGCACGCGGCAAATGGCGCGAAGGCCCGATCCTCTGTATCTGCGACAACTGCGACGGCCGCGGGTTCACCGCCGACGCGCACCGCATTGTCGCTACCGAAACCGATGGCGTACGCCTCGCGGAACCATGCAGTGCCTGCGGCACACGTCTGATAGGCCTGCCCGACCTCACGTTCGCGATCGTCGACGTGACGCGCACGCCTAGCCCCCGAATCGCCTACGAAGGGTATCTACGGGCTGCGAACGCGATCGAGCAACTTCGCACCGATCCGATCCTCGCCGATCAACTCTTTCCGCCGCGCAATCCGACGCTGTTCTCGACCTGCTGAGCCCGAGCCGACCATGAGCCATTTTGCGTCCGTCGTTCGCCGCGGGCAACTCGACGTCTCCGAGTACCGCGACCCTTCGTTCCCCGGCGTGATCGTCGCAACGACCGTCTGCGACTCCGGGCATCGGACGGCGTTCGTTCTCGGTGCCGACGACGTGCAGCTCGAGATCATTCGGGCCGAATGGACCGACGTTGAACATTGGTTCGCCGGCAGAGACTACAACAGCATCCGCGAGCTCGACTGAGCGCGGCCCGACGCGCTGCCACGCCTCGCGCCGGGTCCCCAAGGGCGACCCCTAACGCAAGAAAGCGCGCTCCCTGCGGCGCGGCACCCCCGACGCGGTGCGCTTGCTCTACCGCCCGACCCCGGCGCGCGCGCAAAGCGGCCGTAAAAAATCCCTCCAGAACCCCTCCCGAGAATACACGGGGAATAGACAGCAGCCCCCGATTGCTGTATAACCCACTCAGACCCCTCACGAGAATGTGCGGGGGCTGCCGCCTCGGCGGCTTCGCCGCTGCTTCGCGCAGCATCCACCGGCCGGAAACCCCGGCAAGGAGTCTGAGACGACGATGGATCTGAACGATCCGCTCTACCACTCGGCTGAGTCCGGCTTCGTGGAGGTTCGGGGGAACAGGTACTACGCGTTGACCGATCCGCGCTCGCACTACTTCGCGAGCACGATCAAGGCCGACGGCGGTGCCTGGTCCCCCGAACACCAGGCCTACATCATGCCGACCGACCTCACGGAAGAGTTCGAGCGCGCGTGCGAACGCATCGCCTCGATGCCGTGGCGACCGCTCGACGAGAACATGGCGCGCTACTGCTCCGACGAGCTCTACAAGATGGGCGTCATGTCCATCCAGAAGCCGGTTTTCGCCGACAACCCGAACGGCCCCAAGAAGAAAGTCTACGTCGCGCCGAACGAGGAGCTGTTCGACAAAGCCAACGAGCTGATCTTCAATGCTTCGCGCATCACGCCCGAGCAAGTCGCGAAGATCAACGGCTACATCGCCACGGGCGAAGCGACGCCGACGATCCTCGACGGCACGCCGCAAGAGTTCGCGGCGAAGCTCAAGTCCAACTCGCTCTCGCAGAGCGACGCGAAGAAGATCCTGCGTCACCTCGAGCCCGCTCCCGAGCAGGCGATCGAGGAGTTCCGCAACATGATCGTCGGCGGTCGCCTCACCGAGAAGCAGCTCGGCTTCGACCCGAACACCGAGCCCGAGCGCGTCAACGGCCTGAAGGCACAGCAGGTCTACGACTTCATCAACGAAGGCAAGAAGATGGCCGATCACGACCTCAAGAAGAAGGTCGCGGCCTACCAGAACCTCGGCGCGTTCGGCAACCAGGAGATCTACTACGACGATCTCACGGCGGCCAAGGCGCGTTCGCTCGTCAAGACCGGCCAGATCTTCGCGAGCGGCGACGAGTTCACGAAGGCGCTCGACGAAGTCGATCGCAACGGCTTCGGGCTCGCCGGTGAGCGCGGCGCGTACGGCCAGCGCGTCAGCGCCAACGGCACCGACCAGGGCGCCTTCGAAGGCTCGCTCGACAGGATGACCTCGCTGCTCAAAAACGGCGAGATCGAAGGCCTCGACCCGAACGCGAAGGCCGTCGACTTCCCGACGCACGGGTACGCCGCCGGCGGCGTCGCGTGGGCCAGCGCGCACCACGCGATCCTCGCGATCGACGAGACCCACTACACCGCGCTCAACCGCAAGGACATCGCGCTCGAAAAGGGCCTCGACCTGCGCGACCACATCGGCGAGTTCGTCGCCTTCGCGTGCCGTCGCAACGACCGCCCCTACGGCGTGCTGACCAACGCGAACACCGTCGGCCAGGCCATCTGCGAGATGGACGCCCGACAGACGCTCCACGACACGCGGCGCACCTTCAAGGCGGCCGAGACGCCGACCACCCCGGTCCAAGGCAAGGTCATCGCCATGCGCGGCGACTTCGCCTCGGTGGACCTGGGTGACGCCGGAATCCTCACCGTCCCGAAGGCCGAGCTCACCGACCCCTCGCCCAAGTACAACGCGATCGTCGGCTTCGAGCCCGCGACCGTGGGCGCGAGCGCCGGTGCTCCCGCGCCGAGCCGAAAGACCGGCCGCGGCGGCCGCTGAGGCCCTGCGTTCCCCATCACCCTCGAGGCCGGCGTCCGGGTGGCGTCGGCCTCTTCTTCTCTCACGGACACGATGAACAGACCGTACTCCGTACGCGACCTGCGCTCGGTGTTCTACACCGAATCGCTCGTGCGCGATTTCTTCGGCGACTACGACTCAGCGACGCGCCGCTGGCGCTTCACGTCGGCGCAAAGCGCCCACGAAGCGGCTGCGTTCCTCGCGACAACCGGCCCGCTCGTCACGCTGCACGATCCCGACGCGGTTCGTCACGCAGACGGCATCCGCAGCCGCGGCGGCTTCTCGGTCGTTGCGCGCAACGAAGACGGCGCGAACAAGCGCGGGACCGGCTTCTACCTCTTCCGCTCCGAAGATGCTCGCTTCGAAGCAGAGCGCTATCTCTACGCACACACCCGCGCAAGCGAAACGCTCCGTCGCGAAGCTCTCGCCAGCCTCGGCAATATCCCCGACGATCTTCTTCCCGAACCGGCGAGCGCGATCCGAGCGAGGATCGAGGCGGACTCGACTTCGACCCGGGAGGCCGAGACGATCATCGCGCGGGCGACCGCCGCGCGGGGGTGCCGCGCGGCGTCCGACACCGCGCTTCGGACGGACCGGGCCGAGGTGCTGGAGCGGGCACGCTCGTTCCTGGCGGAGTTCGACGAGGTCCCGGCGATCGCGGACGGGCGCATCGTCGGGATCCTCGCGGCAAAGAGCGACCACCACATCGCCGTTCAGGTCGAGCGCGGCGGCGCCGGCATGGTGTTCGAGCGGTCGCGCATCGCGATGCCGCTCACGCAGCAGCACACCCGCGAGCGAGCCTTCGACGCGTGGCACGTCATCGGGATCGACCTCGAGCGCGGCTTCGGACGCGCGCTGCAGATCAAAGGCGAACAAGACTTCGACTTCGGCTCGATGCGCATGGCGGCGGCACTCGCCGCCCGCGACCGCGGGTTGCTGCCGATCCTGCACGACGAGGAGCTGAACCCCCGCGAGGACTACGACGCGACCCTCGTCGGCGCCGACGACACGCTGGCGGCCGCGCTTGATGCAGGCGCGTACGCGATCGTCGGCCTGCGCGACCGTATGCCGGGCGAGCTCGGGCAGCAGGTGCGGACCGGCCCGTCCTTCGCACAACCCCGCACGCTCGCGCGCAGCCGCTGACGTCGACTGACTGATTTCATTATGACTTCCGGCGAGAGGCACACGAGCGAACCCACCGCCCCGCGACAAGACGCCGGCGCACGCGCCGGCGCGGGAGCGGCGGGCTCGCCCGCGCGCCGCGACCGTTCCATGATTGTTCTCTCTAACGCTGTCAACGAGATCAACTTCGGCGCCGTCTACGAGTACCTGTCGGGATTCTCCCTCTCGAATGCTCGCAAGGTCACGGCGAAAGACCTCGGCGTTATCTGCCCGATCCACAACGACACGCACCCGTCGATGAACCTCGACGTCACCGGGAAGAAATGGTACTGCCCGGTGTGCCAAGTCGGCGGCGGAATCGCAGACCTCGTGATCGCAGTGAACCCGCCCGGATATGCGGGCGGCGTCACGCTCACCGAGCGCCGCAGCGCGGCATTCGCGTGGCTGCGCAGCCGGAGCTTCGCGCGCGACGACCTGCAGGATATGCCGCAACGGACGATGCGCGTTCGCAGCGGCTTCAAGAAGCTGCGCGACGAGCGTTGCACCGTATTCGACTACGTCGACGCGCGCGGAGCGCTCGTCTATCAGGTGCTGCGCTTCGACGGATACGACGAGAACCGTCAGCGCGACAAATACTTCCGGCAGCGCCGGCGGCTTCCCGACGGTTCGTGGCAGCTCCGCGGCGAAAGCTGGGACTTCGTCACCGAAGCCGGCGAGGTCGCCGCGTCTCTGTCGATCTGGAAAGACGATTCGAAGACGACGAAGCGCCGCAAGCCCTCGGGCCCGTGGTTGTACTCGCTCGACGGCGCGGAGTCGCTGCTGCTGGATCTTCCGGACGTGCTGCGGGCTGCGGCGCGCGGCGAGGTCATCGTGCTGGTCGAAGGCGAGAAGAAAGCCCGCCTCCTGCGCGCGCGCACCGGCTTGTGCGTCACGACCTTCAACAACGGCGCCGGCGGCCACCTCAACCCGGCTTGGCTGCAACAGGTCGCGGGCTGTTCGGCGCTCTGGTCGCTGGGCGACTCCGACAAGATCGTCACTCGCCGCGATCCCCGTACCGGCGTCCTCGAACGGCTCTCGCCCGGGCGCGACGCCGCGATCGAGCGCGCGCACTTCTTCCGCCGCACCGTCTTCGACGTGCGCGCGATCGACTTTTTCCCCGAGCGCTTCGACGGCTCCGACGTCGAGCAGTGGCTCGATGAGCGCCCCGACGCGTCACCTGCGCAACTCCGCGACGAGCTTGCGGCACTCGCCGCCGCCTCGCCGGCGATCGACTAGGAGAACCTTCAATGCTTGACGACTACGAACGCCGCCGCTTGCGGCGCCTCAATCGGCTCGGCGCACTCACCGTGGTGGACTTCGTGTGCGCGGGAATCGACCGTCTGACGCGCCAGGAGCTTCGCTCCATCTACGCCCGCGAGCTCGACCTTCTCCAATCGGCCGAGCTACCGCAACACATGACGGCGCTGCGCTACAAGTACCTCGCCGCCGACGGGCGCAGCCGCGGCGTCACGGTGCGTGGCACGCAGATGGCTTTGCTCGAGTCGCTCGGCCGGATTCGCCGCGCGATGGCGCGCGCGCCGCACTGGCGCGCGAAGGACCCCGTACTCGACGCGCCGCTCCCGGCCGACCTGTTCGCGCCGACGGGCGACCAGCGGGACGCCGTGGCATGAGTTTCACCGAAGACCTCGTCAACGCCGTTCGCTCCAAGAGCGCAGTGCTCGTTCTCGACGCCGACATCGTCGGCCGGGACGCCGCCGAACAGGCGCTGCGCCAAGCCCAGGCGATCATCGAGGAACGACTCGAAGACCTCGGCGCCAACGCGCGACGAGCGCAGGGCTCGCGACGCAGCGCGAATGACATCATCGACGCAATCGTAAGCGGCGCGTTCGGCATCGACGTCGGCCTAATGCTGAGTCGGTCGCGCAACGTCGAGGCGACGCTGCCGCGCCAGGTCGCCATCTACATCGCCCGCGAGACGACGCACTACTCCACCACGCAGCTCGCGCGCCATTACGGCTTCCAAGATCACACGACCGTGTGTTACGCGCAGCGCGAGGTCCCCAAGAAGATCCGCGCGGCGAAAGTACCCGTCGACGTTGCAGACCTCATGCAACAGGTCAAGGTCGCGCTAACTACGGCCGTCGATCAGCGCAACGTCGCAAAGCGACCCGCGCTGCGCGCGGTTTCGTAATGCGCGCGCTCCTCGTTCTCGCGCTGCACGCGACCGCAGCCGCAGCGACCCGCTTCAGCGGCGCCGGCGACACTGTCTTGCTCGCGGGCGGCTCGACCGTAGCGGCGGCCACGAACAACGTCGTCGACGCCGACGATCGCACCGGCCTCGCCGATTTGGCGGAAGTCCTCGCCGCGATCGGGTCTTCGCGAACCGTCACCCTTTCAGCGTACACGCTTTCGCCGCGATCGCGTGTTACCCGCGCGCTGGTAGCCGCCGCCAAATCGGGACGCTCCATCCACCTCGTGCTCACCGGTGACGGAATGGCCGGCGCGGTCCGCGACAACGAGGCTCTCGCGGACTCGCTCTGCGCGGCCACCGGCGGCACCGGCGCGCGCGACCGAACGGACGGACGACTCGCACCCGTTTGCGCGGGCGCGCTGCGCATCGACTTGACCCGATTCCCGCTGCACATGAAGGCCGTCGTCACCGACGGCGCGGTCTACGTTTCGGACCGAAATTGGACCGCCAGCCGACGCTCGCTGATCCTGCGTGTCCCCGCGTCCGCGCGGCTCGCCGTCGAACGCGCGGTCCTCGGCTCGCCGAGCACCGCCGGGAACCTCACGACGCGCAAGGCCGACTCACTCGCGAACGAAGCCGCGCTCCTGTCCCGCCAGCGCTCGCACGTCGTGCTCGTGGAATCCGAGAGCTTCGGCCGCGGCGCCGTCGCGATGCACCTGGGCGCGCGCGCGCGCGCCGGCGACGACGTCACCCTCGTCGTCGCTCGAATGGAATACGAGCGCAGCGACGCAGAGCGCACGCTCGTCGCCGAGCTGGTCCGCGCCGGCGTCCATGCCTACATCGGCACGTCCGACGAGAAGATCGCCGTCGACGGCGACGCTGCCTGGCTCGGCTCCTCGAACGCCACACCCGGGGTGCCGGATCAAGTCGATTGGGGCTTCACCACCACCGACCCCAGCCTCGCGCGGACCCTCGCGCAACACGTCCGCGAGGACGCGGCCGCCGGCGAGCCGGTTCGATGAGCGACAACCTGTTCGCCCCGCCGACACCGACCGCGACCGATCCCGAACGGCTTGCGGCATTCGGGCGCGCGCTCGCGCACGCCGACTTCGTAGCGCTCTCGCCGGCCGAAGGCGGTGGGTACACCCCGTTCCCGCTCCTCATCGTCGTGAGCGACGACTTCGAGGACGGCGCCCTGGTCTACACGCTCGCGAAAGGCTCGCCCACGCATGCGTAGCGCGACGGCGATCCCCACGTATTCCGGACTCGACTTCGACGTGCTCGCACCGCGCGCCGAGGACGTGCGCCTCGTCGACGTCGTGCATGCGCTCTCGCATCTGTGCCGCTTCACCGGCCACACGCGCATCTTCTGGTCGGTCGGCGCCCACGTGATGCTCGTTGCCGACCTCGTGCGCGATCGCCTCGACGGAGGGCCGCAGCTGCAGCTCGCCGCGCTCATGCACGAAACGAGCGAAGCGTACCTCTGCGACTTGCCGACACCGCTCAAGTACGGCACGAACATCGGACAGACGTATCGCGAGATCGAAGAACGGCTCATGGCCGTCGCGGCCGAGGCGTTCCGGCTTCCCGCCGACTTCCACCGCAATCCGATCGTCAAGCGCGCCGACGAGATCGCGGTCGTCATCGAAGCGATCCACCTCATGAACAATCCGCCCTGGGCGATCGAACGAGCGACGACCTCCGGTGTCGTCGAGCTCGTCGCCGCGTACGCCCATCGCTTCCGACGCGACGCGACGCCCGCGCACACGCGCGCGCTGCTCAAGCAGCGGATCCTCGCGACCGGGACCGCGGCGGGGCACGACTTCTTGCAACTCGCCGGCGCAGCATGAGCAAGAACGGCCACACGCTCGCCGCAATCGCCGTCGGCGGTTACCTCGCGCTCGCCGTCCCCCACGGCGCACTACTCGGCCTCGTGACCGCGCTTGCGGGCCGGATCCCCGACACGATCGAGGGCGTCACGGGATTCGGGCCCGATGGCGAGCGCCGCTCGCTCATCCCGCACCGGACGCTCTCGCACAGCCCTTGGTCATGGACCGTGCTACTCGTGCTCGGCCTGCTGCTGCCCAAGATCGCGACGCCCTTCGGCCCAATCGCCGTCGGCCAGGTCATCGCCGGGATCGGCGCTGGAGCAGTCCTCCACCTCGCGCTCGACCTCTTCTCGCCCACCGGCATCCCGCTGGGCAATCCGTTCGGCGCACGCACCTCATTCGGCCCGTACCTCTCGGGCGGCCGGCACCCGTACCTGTATCGCACGTCGACGCCGGAGGAGTGGCCGTTGTTGCTGCCGTTCGCCGCGGTCCTCGCCGCTGAAATTGCCGTCACCGGCTTTCGGTTCATCGTCGGTGGCACGCCGGACTTCGGCACGATCGCCGCCGCGCTCGCTGGCCGGTAGGCCGCGCGCCGCGGCCCGACGACTACGAGGCCTTTCCAGCGCGCTGAAGCGCAGCGAGTAGGGTCTTCACCCGCCCAGCCGTCATCGTCACCTCGTCGCCAGCGAGGTCGACCTCGCTCGTTACGAACCGCTGCAGCGCAGCGCGGAACGCAGCGCCGCGGCAATCGAACGGGGGCTGCCGGCGACGCCGCCGGAACTGATACGCGATCCAGCGGCCCTTCCCGGTCGCGTAGCGCTCGGCCCGGCGGTCGACGTACATCCACTGCGGTCGCAAGACACGAGCGCCGTCGCGTCGGAAGACCAACGCCCAATCGCCCTCGCCGAGCCGCTGCGTCGCGTCGAGCGTGAAGTCGACCATCCGTTCCGCGTCCGCGTAGTCGACGATCCCGTCGCGGCCGACAAGCGGCGCGAGGTCCTTTTTTACAAGCGCGGTCTGCTCACGGTACCAGGACAGTTTTGAACGGCGTCCGGACGCCCACCGGCAGATCCGCATACGCGGCGAGCGTTCGAAGAGGCGCGCTCACGCCCGACTTCCCGCTCGAGCGCGGCGTGCGATCGTACAAGCGGCGAATTGCCGCCAGCCTCGCCGGTGTGACTTTCCGAACCCCGATCGCGCGCATCTTCTCGCGCAGCTTGTCGATCGCGACGACCGCGCTGTTCGTGAACAGGACGCCGGTTTCGAGTTGCGCTGCATCCTCATCGAGCGCGTTCGCGCTGACATTGGACGAGGCGACGAGCACGCCGCCGGCGGACGACCAATACACCTTCGCGTGTAGGCCCTTGACGAAGTAGACCGTGGCGCCTTTGGCGATAAGGTCGGCGATGCCGTCCGGATGCGTCGCCAGCGGATTGTCCCAACAATAGACGCGCACGCCGCTCGGCTTCGGGATGAAAGTCAGCGCGTCGCGGCCGACGAACGCCGCGACGACGACCCGCTTCCCTGACGACGGCGCCGTGATCGCGCGAATCGCGTCGCGCAGCTCGGCGGGGGACGACAAGAAGGTGGGCACAGCCTGACCATCCGAGATGGGCGCACCGCCTCCTCCGGTCCACCCCGTTTACGGTTAACCGTAGACGCTCGGGTGCAGACCCTCCCCAACGAGAAGGTACCGATCATGCAGACATCCGCGCGCTTCGGCGCCACCATGCTCGCCCTGGCCGCAACGACGGCGCTCGCTATGGACCCTTTGGCGCGGTGCCCTCGCCCGCCGACGGATACCGTCGTGTTTGGGCTTCTTCTCCTCACCGCCGCACTGCTCGGCGCGGAGACCCTTCGCAGGAGCGTTCTCGCGCGCTCCGTCGCCTTCGGCTGATAGCGGCTCGAGCAAGTCTCCCACGGTTCGGCGAGGTCCCGCGCGGGGGCCGGGCCCGCGCGCGGGGTCAGGCGCGTGACGCGCGCCAGCGGGCGTAGACGGTGACGAGGTTCATCCGGTAGAGCGGCGATTCGCGCGAGATCGAAAAACCGTTAACCGTAGATGCCGCGCGACGAAACGCCTCGGCCTCGTCGTCCGACAGCGCTCGCAGCGCCTCGACGGCCGACTCGTAGCCCCCCGCCCAGCTCTGTCGGCGCGCAACGGCGCGCTCTCGCTGCGGTTGGCGAATCGGCGGGGGCGCGGAGATGACGTCGCCCTGTAGGTCGGCTTCGACGCGGGACCGACACGACCGGCAGGCCCACACGACGACTAAGGGGCGCCCCAACTCCGGCTGGATCGGCGCCGCGACGTCGTCGCCGCAGCGCGTACACGGTCCGGGGACGACTTTCCCGCGCTCGATGTACTTCGCGAGGTAGGCGCGATCGCGACGGGCCTGCCGTTGCGCATCGGTCAGCATGCCCTTCTGCACGTGGTAGCGGCGCAGCACGCGGTCCCGATGGCGATCGTAGTGGGCGGCCGACGACGCGCGCGAGCACTCGCGGCACGCCTTCGCGCGCGCGTACGGGTTGCGGGCGCCGCAGGCGCACCAGCGCACCTCCTCGTCGAGCGGGTCCAGCAGGTTCACGGTATCAGAAATAGACAACGGGCGCGGAGACTCCTTTCGATGGCGCCCGCGCACATGGAGCGCCCGCGGGCGCGGAACCGGCGCTTAACCGTTAACCGTAGACGGTAATCGCTGCGCGATCGCATCCGGCCGCGCGCGCCCTCAGGCGCATCGCCGTTACGGTCTCCGGTCTACCGTCTCCCGTATACCGTCCCCCGTTGACGGTTTACGGTTATTGACGCGGAGGCCCGAGCTGGTGCAGAATGGCGAGAAGAAGAAGCGACGGACCGCGAGACGCCCTTTACCGTCTACGGTCTACCGTTTACGGTTAACGGCAAAGGAGCACCATGACGGACCGACCCCACGGCATCATCACCGTCGCCAGCGGCAAGGGCGGCAGCGGCAAGACGACTTCAGCCCTCGCGATCGCCGGCGCGTTGAAGAAGCTCGGCGTCGCCCCGGACGCGGTGATGGACCTAGACTACGGCGCGTCGCTTACGCGATCGTACGGCTACACGCCGTCGGAGGGGTTTAGCGAGGCGCTCCTGGACGGCCGCATCGGCTTCGCCGACGCCTTGCACGACACGAACGAGGGCATCCCGCTCATCCCGGCCAGCGCGACGTTGGCCGCCGTGGAGAAGGGCCGCATGCACGCTTGGCGCGACCGGCTGCGCGAACTCGGCCGGGAAAAGCTCATCGTGATCGACACCAGCGACGACGTGCTCTCGGCGCCGGTCGCCGCAGCAATCCTCGCCGCCGACGTCTTGGCGATCCCGACGCCGCTGACGCAGAAGGCCTACGCGCGCGCGTATCCCGAGATCGCGGGGCTGCTCGCCGGGCAGAAGCACAACCCGGAGCAAGTCTGGTTCGGGACGATGGTCGACCAGCGGCCGGCACTCACCCGGCAGCTCCTACGCGAGATCGCCGAAGACGGCGTCGAACTCTCGGTCCTCATCCCGCGCGGCATCGCAGCGGACGAGGCCGACTACGCGGCGGGATCCGTCGTGATGGCGAGCCCCAAGAGCAAGGTGAGCACGGCGTACGTCGAGCTCGCGACCATGATCTACGCACGCCTGCGGCGCCTGACCGGCGCGGCACCCGGCATCGACGCTGGCCGCCCAACGCGTCCGCTGCCCGTCGCCGTTAACGGTTAACCGTAAATGACCAAGACCTTCGCACCCACTCCCCAGCGCCAGCCGCGCAGCGTCGGCGGTGACCCCGCGTTCCGCGCCGCGGCGGCGGCGTTCCCAGCGGAACCGGCCGTCCCGGCCGCCCCGCCAGGACCAGCGGCGAGCGCAGGCGCACCGCCCGAACCTAACGCCGCCGCAGAGTACCCGGCCGACGCCGGGGGGTCCGGTGGCGCCGTCGCCGACGAACAGCACGGCGCGCAGCCGCGCGCGACCGGGGGCGCGCACGAGGAGCGTGCGACCACGGTTCCTCCCCCAACGCTCAGCTTCGCGCCGGCCGTCCTGCCCGAGAGCAAGATGACGATCTACCCCGGCGTCACCGAGCGCGCGCGGCTCGCAACGATCAAGACGCACCATCGCCTCGCCGAAAGCATCGTCGCGGAGTACGCACTCGAGGAACTGTTCCGCCAGCGTACCGACGACGATATCGCCGCCGTCCTTCGCGGCCGCGGGCACAGCCTCCGCAGGGCTCGTCCGGCGCCCCGTGCCGATCCGTAGGCCGGCACGACGATGCTAGCGCAGGACCACGACGAACGCTACGTGGCACAACTCTTCGAACTCGTCGCTGCGAATCGACGAGCGCCCGTTCCGGCCGCCGCACTCGATCGGACACGAGCGAGCCTAGCCGCGCTGCGCGCCGAAGTTGGGACGCTGGCGTGGCGCGCCGGGATCGGCGCGGCGATGCGCCGCAACCCGTGAACACACCCGCTCCGCGGGAACGTGGCCTCCTTCGTCGCGCAGGTCGCTCGTCGAGCCGCGACCAGTGATGAGTCGGCGCTAGCGCACCACAACGCTGACGCTGCAAACGCCAAACCGTCGATTGTTCGGACGCCCACAACGCTGACGCTCGGCGCCGTCATAGACAGTGACAACGATCCGTACTCCGCTCCGATTTCGGACGACGAATCTGCCCTACTCTTAGATGGATGACGCCTCTAGCGCCTCGATTCATCGTCCTTATGTAACCTAGCGCGTTCCGCGGTAAGCACCGCAGCGGCAGCACCGAAAGCGACGAAGCCCCGGCGTTACACGCCGGGGCGCTTTCTTATGCTGCCCGCTCGGTGCTGCGACTCAGTCATCTTCACCTTGACTGAGGAGTATCACCGTGACTCGTGCCATCGCGCTGTTCATTACTACGATCCTCGCTTCGACCACGTGCGCGCTCGCATCGCCCGTGACAGATCGGACGAAACTGCAAACCGTGATCGTCGCAAACACCAAAGACAACCTACGCGCCCTCGGTTCCGGTGTAATAATCGGCACCACCAAGAACGGCCTGCGAATCCTCTGCGCGGCGCATACTACCGCCTTCGGAGGCACGCTGACCGTCACAACGAGCGACGGGCAGACGCTGAACCTGTCCGAGCGCCCGCAACTGATCGAAGGTCACGACCTAGCGATTCTCACGACCAGCATGCCGCACGGCATATTCCACGCCGCGACGCTCGGCTCGCCGGACCTCACCGCCGGGGCGCTGCACGTCTGGGGCCACGCAGGTGGAGCACTCTACACTCTCTCCGCAGCGACGATCCAAGACCTCGCGCCCAAGATCAGCGATAATCCGCACTCGGGCGAGTTTGCGATCCACTGCGATACCTGTACGGTCGGCGACTCCGGCTCGGGCGTATTCGATGCCGACGGCCACCTCGTCGGGATCGTCACTGGTGCAATCATCGCCGAGTCAGGCGCCGTCCTGATGACGGTGGCAGAATCGGTATCGCCGCTCCTCACGATCATCGCGCCGCAGAGCGTCGCAACCTCGACGCCGCGCTAACCCTGAGTCCCTAAAAGCGCTCCGTGAATCGAAGTTACGCCTGAAGTAACTTCGCGCCGCGCTGCGGCGAGCACCGCTACGACAGCACCGACAACGACGAGGCCCCGGCGTGACACGCCGGGGCTTTGTCTTGTGCTGCTCGCGCGGTGCTGCAGAACGGACCACCTTACAACCCGAGGAGTCCCATGCCCCCGACTTTCTCTCCATGCTGCGGATCACCGCGCATCGCAGACACCGGTTCCACCATTACGGCAAACGTCGACGAGCTCGCCCGCGACACGTCGTCCGCGCAGACCGCCAGCGTGTTCCGCTGCGCGGAATGCGGAGGCGCGTTCGCTGCGTTCCTTGAGCCCGCGATCGTCCTTGCCGACGAGGACTTTGTCTACGGGCGACGCCCGCCGATGGCGGCATAGTCGCATGGCACAAGCACAGCTCGCAAGCCCATACCGCTCGGAGACCGAGGCTCTCGGGAAACGCGCCTCAGCGTTCCGCCCGAACCTCGCGCTGGTCCCGAAACCCGTCCCCGGCGAATTGACCTGCCTCGACTGTTTCGCCGGGGCCGGCGGATTCAGCACAGCGCTCCTGCGCGTAGCTCGTCTCTTCGGGTTCAAAGTGCATCACACGCTTCTTAATCACTGGAGCGTGGCACTCGACAATGCGCGCGAGAACCTCGGCGACGTTCGGGTCATCAACGGCGGCATCCAAGACGTCGATCCGCGCGAAGCGGTCCCGGGCGGCTACGTCGACATCATGCTGGCGAGCCCCGAGTGCATTTTCTTCAGCGCCGCACGCGGCGCGCGGCCGATCAACGATCAACGCCGCTCGACCGCGGCGGAGATCCTGCGTTTTCTCGAGGAGCTCTACGTCGAGACGCTCGTGCTCGAAAATGTGAGCGAGCTGGAAAGCTGGGGGCCTCTGGACGAGGAAACCCAGCGCCCGATCGTCGAGCGCAAGGGCGAGTACTTCAAGGCATTCCTGCGCGCTATCAAGCGGCTCGGATACCAGGTGAGCTTCCAGCACATCGTGGCCGCGGACCACGGCGACCCCACCACGCGCAAGCGTCTGTTCCTCGTTGCGCAGAAATCGCGGCGCGCATCGTTCCCGATGCAGACCCACTCGAAGAACGCGAAGGTCCCCGGCACGTTGCCGTGGGTGCCCGCGCGCGCCATCATCGACTTCGACGTGAAGGGCCTGAGCATCTTCGGACGTCCGGTGCCTCACGTCACCAAGACGCTTCGCCGCATCGGCATTGGCTTCGATGACCAAACGGCGAAGAGTCCGCTCGCGAGCGCGTACGTCGAAGCGGTCTCCCGCTTCCAGGCGGCCACGGCCGAGTACTACCACCAGATCGACGCGCTGCCGTCGAAGAAGAAGCTCGGTCGCGAATTGACCAAGGACGAGAAGGCACTCGTCAAAGCGGTCAAGCAGACCGCGCAGCGACAGCACCGCCTCCTGGTCGAAGAGATTTTCCGCACCCCCGTCGCGGAGTTTACCTGGGAAGACCTGCTGCTCCACGAGAGCGTGCAGCCCACGATCGAGGATGACAAGCGTCTTACACTCGGCACGCTGAACGCCGTCGCCCCGGTCGTAACAAAGCTCTATGGCACGGGAACCGTGAGCGACGTGAACGCGCCGCTCGACACCGTGACCGCCGGCGGAATCAACTTCGGCGTCGCGAACCCCGTCCCCGATACGTTCCTCGTCACCGTCAACCACGGAGACACGAACGAAGAGAACGGCCGCCACGCCTCACTCGACGCGCCGCTGAACACCGTCACGACAAAGGGCTCGCACGGCGTCGTCGAACCGTTCTGCTTGCGCGCGAACGCGTCCGACACGTCGGCCTGGGGCGACGCGATCACGCGCGTCGATGCGCCGCTGCGCACGGTCACGACGAAGAACAACCTGAGCCTCGTCATGCCGGACGCGACGATTCTGCCGCAGCACACCTACAATCGCGACACCACCTCCACGCCGGACGTACCGCTGCCGACGATCACCACGATTTCCCGGCACGGCCTCGCACAGCCGACGGTAGACGTGCCCGGCTCCACGCTCGACCCGTTCATCTGCTCGCGTAACAGCCAAAAGGCGGACACCAACAACCGCACGCACGCGTTGGACGAGCCGGTGCTAACGGCGACGGCCAGCGGAGCCGGCTACCTCGTCGACCCGACGATCGCCGCCCTTCCCGGCGCACCGGACGCCTTCGTCGCAAGCTACTACGGGACGGTCCGGGACCAAGAACGCCGTCCGCGCTCAATCGACGCGCCGCTCGCGACCCAGACGACCGAAAACCGGTTCGGCTTGGTCGATCCGATCGTCGTCAACCTGAAAGGTAAGAGCACCGCGACCCCGGTCGATGATCCGCTTCCGACGCAGACCGCACACGCAGCGCACTTCTACGTCGCCGAAGGGACTCTCGAGGATACCGCGGGCCTCTCGCCCGTGCTCGTGAGCCAGCACTACGGCTTCGACAACGCGAACCCGAGCCTCGACGACCCGATGGTCACGACGACCACGCGTGGCGCGGGTTACATCGCTCAGCCCCAGGTAGCCCCGGTCGACGCCGTCATCATTCCGCAACAGCGTGGCGCCGGCGTCGACGCCGACTCGATCGAGCGGCCTCTGCGCGCGCTCACCACGAAGAACGGCACCGGCGTAGCCGTTCCGATGCCCGAAGGATTCGTCACACCCAACTTCGGGGAACGCGACACGCAGAAACCGCGAACGCACTCTCTCGAAGACCCCGTCCCGACCGCGACGTCGCACGGCGCCGGGATGCTCGTGCAACCGGACGTGACCAAAGTCGAGCCCGGCAAGCCGTACATCATCGTCTCCGGTAACGTCCTCCAGCTGGACGTCTTGTACCGCATGTTGACCCCGGATGAGCTCTCCAAAGCGATGTCGTTCACGTCCGGCGCCGACGTCTACCGTTTCAAAAAGAGCGCGTCGACGAGCCAGCGCGTCAAGATGATCGGCAACGCCGTCGCAGTACGCACCGCAATGGCGATCATCGGCGAAGCGCTCGCGTACCGCTTCCTCGCCGGCGAGGTCCCGCTCCCGGAGCTCGCAGCGGCATGAAACGCGCGTACGAGATCATCGAGATAACCGACGACCGCGACGCCATCGTCGCCGCACTCCAACGGTATATCGAACGTCGCAATAACGGACTCTCGGACGGCGCCGTGGTGACAGAGTCGGAAACGCCTGCGGCCTTCGACCGGTACCGCCTCGGTGCGCGATACGGCCGCTATCACGAACCGATCGTGAAACGCGAGGTTCGGCGATCGGGCGTTCCCGCTTGGTTCGATCCTCGATTTACACCCGGGCAATTCGGCATCATCGGCGAGGACGGCATGCGCTGCTACATCGAGGTTCGCATCGACCACGAGCAGCGAAACGCGACGTCGACGTTTGATACCGAAATCATGGCCCTGGTCGAACGCTCGCCCGAACAAACCGCCCTGTTCTGACGTCGTCTTCCCTTGCACGAGCCGCCGCACCCCGCTGGGCGGGAGGCGTCGGCGCTACGCGCCGTCGCGCCCGTTGGGGCGCCGCCGTCCCGTGCCTATCTTTGGAATGGATCCGCCAGGTCTGTGGCTAGCTCGCGACCCGCGGCGTCCTCGTCCGGCTCAGCGCCGACACCTTCGCCCTCTGCCCGCAGGAGATCGTATGACCGCGACCGCCACCCTCATCGAAGCGCTCCGACGCGCCGAGAACGACATCGACCAAACGTTTCGCATTCTGCGGGACTCGAACTGGGCCGAAGCCCGCAGCGCGTCGCGGATCCTCGCGCGGCTGCGCCGCAACCACCCCGGCGCCGTTCGGGCCGAGTACATCGGCCGGTGCAGCTTCGGACCCGTTCCCTACACCCTGGCGCTGAACTACGTGAACAGCGACAACCAGGTCATCGGCTCGGTCCCCTGGGACGGGAAGCCCACGAGTTGGGCGGCCGAAGCCTACTTCAACGAGCACGCGCCCCCGGAAGCGAAGTACGCCCGGCTCGTGCGGGACGACGGCCGGACGATCCTCGTGGCGCCCCCGATCCGGGGCACGGCGCCTAAGCTGCTCGCCGCCCCTTAGCGGCCTGCCGATCCCGGTGCGCCTTCTTGGCGGCACGCGTCCCGCAGCCGTCTGAGCACCACTTCGCCTCCCGGTTGTGCTCCTCCATAAACCGAAGGCGCTTGGCGGGGATTTTCCCGGAGCACCAGCCACACCGTTTCCGCTGCCGTTTAACCCCTCCCAAAACCCTTCTGACCTCCCCCCTTGCGTTGCACCTGTGGATACTTTATAGTATCCCCATCGTAGACGCAACCGGGAGGGATTGAATTGAACGGGACCACTTCGCAGCCGACGGACGTATTCGATCGGCTCTCTAGCGACGGGACGATCTTGCAACGCGGCTATCTCGAGCTGAACCTCGACGAGCAGCACTGCGAGGGAGCCTCGAAGCCTGCCGACGACGGCTCGACGTGCCTGACGCTAACGCTGTTCGTCTGCGACCCCAAAGACAATAGCTACAGCGAAGCGACCGTCTTCAGCACGCACGTCGCGAGCGAGACGCCGATCGAGACGCGGAAGAAGCTGCTCGTGCGCTTCATGGACCGGCTCGTGAACAAGCACGGCGTGAGCGCGTTCGTCGCCGCCGGCGAGATCGACAAAGACTCGCTCGAGAGCTTCCGCTCCGAGATCGAATACGCAACCGCTTCCTGGGTGGAGTAGCCGTATGTCGTTCGGGAGACGCACGAACGCAAAATCGCACCCCGTCTTCCGATTCCTCGATTCCGAGCTCGGCGTAATGTCACTCGTCGTCGTCGTTGTGCTGGTCGCGTTGATCCTCATCCCACGCGCCGCGGCACACTGAACCTTCCCGTCGTCACGCCTGTGAAGCGCCCGCCCCCGCGGGCGTTTTGCATTTCCCACGGAGCACCATGCAGTACACCGACGAACAACTCGCGATCGTAGACGCGGCGCGCAAACCCGCTAACTTGTGCGTCCTCGCACGCGCCGGCACGGGCAAGACCTCGACCAACGTCGCGATCGCGGAGGACCAGCCGGACAGACGGTTCCTCTACCTCGCGTTCAACAAACGCGTTGCCGATGAGGGCAAGCGCCGTTTCGGTCCCAACGTCACCGTGAAGACCGCGCACTCGCTCGCGTTCGGCGCGGTCGGCCGCCACTTTGGTGCGCGGATCAAGACCTCGCCGTACCAGATCAAGCACGACCTCAGCGACCGTTTCGCGACGGCGTGGGAGTCGTCCGGCGGCCCGCGCGACCAAGAGCAGCTCGCGCTCTACGCCGCGCTGCAGGCGATCGACACGTTCACCGCGTCCGCGGCGTCGGAATTGGACGACGAGGAACACGTCGCCGAAGGACCCTACGACCGCGAGCTCGTCGGCGCGATCGCGCGCGGCATGTGGAACGCGATGAGCGATCCGGGCGACTGGAGTCCCGTCACCCACGACGTCTACCTGAAGATCTGGCAGCTCGCGCTCGCGGGCGAGCACAATGCGTTCGGAGCGAACACCCGCAGCATTACCGCCGACATGATCCTCTTCGATGAGTTTCAGGACGCAAGCCCGGCGATGCTCGACATTTGCATCCGTTCGGGAGTCCCCACGATCGGCACGGGCGACCCGCGGCAGGCCATCTACGGCTGGCGCGGCGCCGTCGACGCGTTCGGTCGGGTCGACTTCCCGGTGCTCCCGCTCTCTGTCTCCTGGCGCTTCGGGTCGGAGATCGCCACGCCGGCGAACGACGTCCTCGAGGTCCTGGGCGAAACGATCCTGATCCGCGGCCGCGGCCCGAGCGGTCGCGTCGTCGTAAACGACACCGCCCGCCCGAACGCAATCGTCGCGCGCACGAACGCCGGGCTGATCGGCGAAGCGATCCGCGTCGTCGACGAGGGCGCCTCGATCCACGTCGTCGGCGGGCACGAACAGATCTTCGCGTGGCTGATGGCGGCCTGGGAGCTGTTCCGATGGAATCGCACCCGGCACCCGGCGTTCGCCATGTTCGCTTCGTGGGCCGTTCTGAAAGCTGCATCCGAGCAGCAGATCGGGCGGACCTACAAGCCGTTCGTCTCGCTGGTCGAACAGTATCGCAACGACGTTCCCGGCATCCTGCGTCGCCTCGAAGGCTCGTGCGCACCAGACGACCTCGCCGACGTAATCCTGTCCTCCGTCCACCGCTACAAAGGCCAGGAAGCCGACGTCGTACGCACTGCAGACGACTTCGGCCTGTTCTGCTACCCGAACACGAAGCCCGGCGCGTTCGAGCCGTACATCATCGACCAGGAAGAAGCCAACCTCGCGTACGTCGCACTCACACGCGCGCGCAAAGTGCTCGACCTCGGTGGATACGCCGGCATCCTGCGTCAGTCGCTCGCCAACGCGCGCGCGCTTCGAAATCCCCCACCGCGGTCCCGTCCACTCCGCTAACACTCTTCCTGGGCGACGACGCCGCCCGTCAGATACGCGACAACGCCCCGACGCGACGCGCCGGGGCGCGTATTTGACGGGCTGCGCCGCCGCATGGGTTCAGCGCTCCGCACAGGAGCACACATCGTCACTTGACTCTCCGAGGTAGCACTATGCTCAAGGTCACCTTCACCGGGAATCTCCTCGCGGATCCCGAGATGAATTACGCTCAGAACGATCGGGGCACGGAATACGTGAAGCTCCGCGTCGCGCTGAACAAGAAGAAGGGCGAGAACAAGCTCTTCGCGGTCGCGGACGTGACCGTCTTCAAGTTCACCCAGGAGGCGAACGAACGTCTCCGCACCGGGAGCCGCGTGCTCATCACCGGTGACGCCTTCCCCGACTTCTACGAGCAGAAAGACGGCACGGTCGTCGCCAAGCTCGACGTCGTCGCGGACGCCTGGGAAGACCTCAGCCCCCGCGAGGGCAACGGCCAGGGCCAAGGCCAGGGCCGCACCCAGCCCCAGCAGCAACAGCAGCAGAACGGCGGCTACGGCCGGCGTCCCGCGCAGAACGGTAACGGCAACGGCCGCACCGGCGGCGGTAACACCCGCCCCCGCACCGGCGCCAACGACCGGCGTCCCGCGCGTCAGTTCTAGGACCCGCGCACCCCTGAGAAGCCGCGTGACCGCGTTGTCGCGCGGCTTTTCTCATTGGCCTTCCGTTTCGGAGCGACTCTCCACCGTTTCCGACACGCCATGTTCGGCGCGTCGACGTCGCTCCAGGAGGCGCCGTGGCAGACCATCCACTGACGCGCAAGCGCGCGCACACGGTCGCATACGCGATCAAACACGGCGAACCGTACGACGCGGCAGAAGCGGCGCGACTCCTCGAGTTTCTCTCGGGCGAGATCGTCGGCCGCGAGCAGACGGTTCGCAACGCCATTTCGCTCATCCAACGCGGTAAGTACCGCGCTGCGCGCGAGCTTCTACTCCCGATCGCCGGGGAAGGACCCTGAAACGTGGGCCAATCGAACGACTCCAGCACCGACGCGTCGCTCGTGTCGAACGCCGTGCGTGTCTCTGCGGGCGACCCCTACAACGGTCGCCCGCGAACGCAGCTCGCTCTGACCATTCCCGACGACGAGTGGGAAGACGTCAGCGAAGACCGCCCGGCGGGCTCGCGCCTCGCGTGGACCGGATCGTTGACGATCGCCGGGGCCGGCCTCATCGTCGAAGCGTGGGAAGTCCGCGAGGACGCCAACCACGTGCAGCAGTCCGTCGCGTATCCCGAAGATCTCGACCACCTCGCCGCCATCTACGAGACCGCGTTCGGTACCGTCACGATCAATGAGCGCGAGTACGTGATCGTCGCGATCCCATCCTCAGCGTAGCAGCACTCCGCAGACCAGACACGACCTCGGACAAGAGCATCGCATTTCGCGGTGCTCTTTTCTT
>CALEYW010000095.1 GCA_937927945.1 uncultured candidate division WPS-2 bacterium
GGCCACCACCGCCACCGCCTCCCCCAGGGGGAGCACCCCCTCCCCCACCGCCGCCGGCATCGCCGGCCGGCACGTTCGGGAGGACGTTGATCATCAAGTCTTTGCTTTTGAACGCCACGACGAGACCTCCAAGCGTAACCCACCTCGGGGACGTACGAGGAACGTGACGGCTGCAGTCGCTTCTGTGGCGACCGCGTTGTGCAGGGAGTATACTCTTGCGTCGTCGAGGGAACCAGGAGGGCAGCAAAAATTTACGCGGCGTCACTGCGTTGCTCGGAGTGCGGGCAAACGTTCGCATGACTGCAACGTCCGCCTCGTCGACTACTGCGGTCGCAGTATTGAGCGGGGCCGCGCGGTGGCCCACCATGGTCGTGCGGCCGCGCTCGTCGTGGCCGCACGTCGTCGCGGCGGTCCCTTCCCGCGTGCCGCGCAAGCGGTGCCGCCCACACCCAGGGAACGGTCCGCCGGGGCGGCGTCAGCAGATCGAGGCGATAAGATGGTGCTCGTGCACTTGCACGACACCGAACCCCATAGAAGCCTCGTCCATGATACCAGCGATTCTTCTCGCCCTAGCGATGTCAGGGTGCAAAACGCCTACGAATCGCGATCGGCGGGAATCCGCGGTCCTCTCTTCGGCTCTGGTTGCCGCCCGCGAGTCGTACCAGCGCGGCGACTTCGACGCGGTCATCCTCCGTCTCGGCGGCTCGCGCCTCGGGGGAATGCGCCGCTCGAAGCGCGGCTGTTGCGCGCGCGGACGCTCCTCAAGCTGCATCGTCCGGCGGACGTCCTCGACGAGCTGCGCGCGGACGAGGTCGAAGGGATCGTGGGCGCGGACGAGCGCGTGACCGCGGCAATGCTGCGCGGCGCCGCCCTTGCACGGCTCGATCCGGCCGGCGGAAGCGCCGAACTCGTGAGGGTCGCGATCGACGCGGCGCGCGTGCGCGCGCACCCGTCCATCGCCGCGGAGATCGCGTATTTCCGGGCGATCGCGCACTGGAGCGCGCACGAATTCGACCAGGCGGAACGTTTGGCGCAGGACGCTGAGCTGCGGGGCCGTGACGTGCTCGCGGTCCGCGCGATGCAGCTGCGGGCGTTCATCGCCGCGGCAAGGCCGACGCCGACGCGCTATTCCGATGCGCTGTCGCTCTTTCGGGCGGCATCACGCCGTTACGCGCGCTGCCGGGAGCGCGACGTCTCGCTGGCGACGATCATCGTGGAGCAGATCGCGTCGCTCGAACAGACGTTGCGATCCGCGACGGTCGCCGGATCGCAGCGCGGCGCGCGCGGGCGCGCGCTTCCGGGCGGCCCGTTCGGTCCCGCGATCCCGTCCGCGGCGCGCTTTCGGATACGCTACAACGACGCATGGCTGTTCGCGCTCGACGGCGACGACGTCGCCGCCTTCCGCGCGATGCGGGACGCCGAGGAGCAGGCCGCGACGCCGGCGTGGCGCGTTCGTGCGCTGGCCGGCCGCGCGGCGATAGCGATGGTCTGCGGCGAACCCGCCGGGGCGCGCATGCACGCCGACGCGGCGACCGAGACGGCCGCCCGCATCGACTGGAACGGAACGACGGACGAGGAACGGCTGGCGCGCCTCGAACTGGCGGAGGTGTATGCGCACCTCGCCGAGCCGGAGGCGGCCCGGGAGGCGCTGGCGTGTTTCGACTCCGTCGTCGCACCCATGGACCGCACGCACACGCTGCGCGAGCGGGGCCGCGATCCGCGCTTCGCCGGCTGGTATGCGTACGTGGTCGGCCTCGTGCGTCGCGGCAGCGGCGACGTCGCGGGCGCCGGCGACGCTTTCCGCGCGGCGGCGGACGCCTTCGGCGGCTGCGGCTACCTGTGGCGTGAGGCGCACGCGCTGATCGATCTCGCGGGTACGGAAGGCGTGCGCGACGGCGGCGCGCACCTGGAGCGCGCGGTTGCCATCATTCGCGACAATTTTCCGCAGTCGTTCCTCGCGCGGCGCCTCGGTCCGTGGACGCGGGGCGCAGTCGACCCGCTCGTGTCGTCGCTGACCGCCGCGGAGCGCGACGTGCTGCGGCACCTGCTCGAAGGGCGCTCTCAGCGAGAGATCGCCGCCGCGAGCGGCAGGGCGTACAACACCGTTCGCACCCAGATGCAGGCGTTGCATCGCAAGATGGGCACTAGCAGCGAGCACCAGATCGTCGTCGCGTGCGCGCGGCGCGGCATCGGGGCGCCGTCCTGGTCGTTCGCGTCGCGCCCCGGCGTTTGGCGGGGACTCGACGGCCGCCTTCAGTCGTTCGCGTAGCGACCGATCGCGGCGACGTCGCCGACCATGCCGGGCGCGTAGCAATTCGCGACGTCGGCCGGCAACAGGTAGAAGTAGCCGCGCATGCCGTCGCGGCGCTCGGGCCAGAGCGAGACGGCGAAACGCCGCAGGGACTCGGCGTCGTCGACATCCAGCACGATACCGGAAGCCCCGTCGGCTCGCTCGGGTTCCACCTCGAAATAAATGCCGTGACGCAGGGGAACGGACACGCCGTCGCGGCCGTCATGAAATCCGCGCAGCATGATCGCGAGCGCACGCACGACGGGCGCGGCATGATATAACGTCATCGCGCTCTCGCCTGCGCCGCAAGAAGTTCGCAGCACATAAGCGTGCGAGAAACGCGCCGCCGGTCGGAAACGTTTCTCGCGTTCAGTCGCCGGTCGCAGCAGATGCGAGCGGCCGGGCTTTCCCGTCTACTGCTCGTAGAGGAAGAAGAGACGCTGGTCGCTTGCCGCCCGGTGGACGGCAAAGCCCAGGTTCGCCTCCTCGAGCAGCGTCGGCGCGGCGGGCTCCAGGAGGCTACGCTTTTCTGGTCGGCATCGAGGCCGAGATCGCGCGGGCGAAGTGCGGGAAAATCTAGGCACGGTTCCGCTAGACGCCTAAAATCGTTTGCAGAAGCTTCGGCGACTCGTACGAGGTGAAGCATGATGTCTCTCGAGCTGCTAAACACGCTCGCCGCCCTTGGGACGTTCACCGTCATAACGGCGACGGCCATCGCCGCCACCGTGCAGCTTCGCCATCTCCGGCGGAACAATCAGCTGCAAGCGGTGCTCGCGCTTCGAACGGAGCGTAATACGCAAAAACTGGATGCCGCATTTGAGTTCGTTTCATCGGAGCTCGACGCGAGATTGCGCGATCCGGAGTTTCGAGCGGAGCTCGACGGGCACGTTTCGCCGAGCCGCCGAATCCACAAGGAACTCGACTTGGCGGACTACTACGAGCACATTGGGACGTACATCAAGCACCGGCTCGTCGATGAAGAGATCTATTTCGAATTAGGGAACCCCGGCCGGTATTGGGCGCTTTCGGCTGCGGCCATCGCCATTTATCGACGAGCACGCGGCCCGCGAGCGTACGAGAATTTCGAGTACCTCGCCCTGCGCGAGAAGGAATGGAACGCAGCCCACGAGGCTCGTACCTTTCCGAAAGACCTGCAACGGATCGACCTGCACGACCCCTACCTTGCGGAGGACCAAAAGCGCCTTCGTGACGGCTCGCGATCTTGACCGGCGATTCTCGGAGGATGCGATTGCCGGCTCGCTTGCAGCCGCCGGCTTCAGGCTTTTTTCATGGGTGCGTTTTAGCGTGACGGTCACCTCGGTGACGCGTGAGGATGCTCGCCATGACGTTTCGGTTCGCGCTCGGTACGACGCAGGTCCTGACGGCGGCAGCCGCCGTGTGTGCGCTCGCTGCCTGCGGAGGTGGAGGTCCTTCGGGAACGATGGGTGCGCCATCGTCGACGGCGGTGTCGCCGGGGGCCGCGACGGCCCCCGCAATGGCGGACCTGCGGCAGTTTGCCGCAGCCGATCGCGCGCAAGACGATGCGGATCGCGCCGACACGACCGCCGACGTGCCGCGCCTGCAGCATATCAAGACGATCGGATCGACGGTCGATCCGCAGAACGGCGACCAGAACCCGTACGGGTTGGACGTGGCGAAGGTGGACGCGGGGCTGCTGCGCAGCGGCGATCTGGTCGTGTGCAACTTCAACAACGCCGCGAACGTGCAGGGCACCGGCACGACGATCATAGCGCTGCACCCGCACCCGAAGGCAGCACCACTTCGCATCGCGCAGAACGCCGCGCTGCTCGGCTGTGACGCGCTCGCACTCGCGCCGAGCGACACGATCTGGGCTGCGGCCTTTGCCGCCAACGACAACCCGCTCGTGTCGTCGTCCGGCGCATTGATCAACGCCCTTGCCGGAGGGCCGTGGCACGGTCCGTTCGGTGAGACGTTCGCACCGGCGCACACCCCGTTCGTGGCGGCCTTTTATGCGAGCAACGCCGGCGACGGATCGATCGTACGGATCAACATCCGCCCGACCGGGTTCACGTTCGACGTGATCGCAACCGGATTCGCGGTGAACGGAGGAGCGCCCGGCAGCATCCTCGGGCCGTCGGGTCTGCAGTACGACAACCAGCGCGACGCGCTGTACGTGATCGACGGCGCCGACAACAGCGTGACCGTGTTGCGCCACGTCTCGTTCATCCCGGCTGGTGCGCTCGCGTTCAAGAACGGCGTACCGACGGGCGTCGCCGCCTTCCTCGTGCGCCGCATCATCCAAGGCGCGCCGCTCAACGGACCGATCAGCTCCGCCCTGCTCCCCGATGGACACCTCGTCATCGGCAACACTCTCGATCCGACGGGAACGAACCTGCTCGTCGAGATCACGCGCGCCGGGCGGGTAGTGGCGACGAAGAACGTCGACACCGGCGCCGCGGGCGCCCTCTTCGGGATGGTTGCGACCGGGAGCGTCGAGGTCGCGCTGCTCTACTTCAACGACGACAACGACAACACGGTCAAGGTGCTGACGGTCGACGACAACTGAGTGCGCCGGTGCGCACGCTCTTCTCGGCAGCGAACAGGATGGGCCGCTGAGTCCAAGGAGGACTGCCGCCGCGAGCCGTGGAGAGACTCTGATGCGGGAACTGGCCGGCTCCGTTGCGATCGTGACCGGCTCCTCGGACGGGATCGGCTTGGCAACGGCGCGCCGGCTGGCGGAACTCGGCGCGGCCGTCGTCATCAACTCGCGCTCGCAGGAGCGCGCCGACGCGGTCGCGCGCTCGCTGTGCGACGACGGCCTGCGTGCGGTCGCCGTCGGTGCCGATCTGGGCTCGCCGGCAGGGGTCGACGAGCTGATCGCCGGCGCCGTCGCCGCGTACGGTACCGTCGACGTGCTGGTCAACAACGCCGGGAGGCCGAGCGTCGCTCCGGCCGAGGATCTGCGCGTCGAGGACTGGCGTGCCGTTCTCGATCTGAACCTCACCGCTCCGTTTCTGTGCGCGCAAGCCGCCGGCCGGATCATGCTCGCGAAAGGCAAGGGCGTCATCGTCAACGTGGGATCGGTGTTCTCGCGGCTCGGCATGCCGGGACGCGTCGCGTACAGCGTCAGCAAGCACGGTCTGGACGGGCTCACCGCGACGCTCGGCGCCGAGTGGGGACCGCGCGGAGTGCGGGTCGTGTCGGTCAACGCCGGATACACCGCGACGGCGTTCGTACAGCACGCGATGTCGATGGGACGCTTCAGCGAAGAGGACGTCGCGCGACGCACGCCGCTCGGGCGGCTCGCGTCTCCCGCTGAAGTCGCGAACGTGATCGCGTTCGTGGTGTCTGACGAGGCGTCGTACGTCAACGCCACGCAGCTCTACGTCGACGGCGGCTGGACCGGTTACGGCGGATGGTGAGCATCCTCGATCCGTCCGGCACGCTGGCGCCGGGCGTGGCGGCGCCGCTCGGCGACGATGACGTTCTCGCGGCCCTGCGCCTGATGAAGCTCAGCCGTGCGTTCGATGCGAAGGGTGCGAGCTTGCAGCGGCAAGGACGTTTCGGCACCTTCTCGCAGGTCGGCGGGCAAGAGGCGTCGGTCGTCGGCTCGGCGTTCGCGCTCGATCCCGCACGCGACTGGATCGTGCCGCAATACCGCGAGCTGCCCGCTCTGCTGCGGCACGGCTACCCGCTCTCGCACTTCATCCGATATTTTCAGGGCAACCCCGCTGGCGGCGCCATCCCGCAGGGCGTGAACATCCTTCCGATCCAGATCTCGATCGCCGCGCAGCTGCCGCACGCGGTCGGGCTCGCGTGGGGACTCAAGCGCCAGGGTAAGGACGCCGTGGTTCTCGTGTACTTCGGTGACGGCGCGTCGAGCGAAGGCGACTTTCACGAGGCGTGCAATCTCGCCGGGCTGGTCGGCGCTCCGGTGGTGTTCTTCCTGCAGAACAACGGCTGGGCGATCTCGACGCCGCGGCGTAAGCAGAGCGCGGGCCGAACCCTGGCCGAGCGCGCGCCGGCGTACGGGTTTCCCGGCGTTCAGGTGGACGGCAACGACCTCTTCGGCGTCTACGGGGCGGCGTCGCGCGCCGTCTCGCGTGCGCGAAGCGGAGACGGACCGACGCTCATCGAGTCCGTCACGCGCCGCATCGGTCCGCATAACACCGCGGACGATCCGACGCGCTACGTCGATCCCGCCGACGCCGAGCATTGGCGCGCGCTGGACCCGATCGATCGCGTGGAACGCTATCTCGTGCAGCGCAGCGGCGATCACCGCGCGCGCATCGCAGCGTTCGACGCCGACGTCGCGGGCGAGATGGAGCGCGCGCTCGAGGAGGCCGCCGAGGGTGAATCCCCAAGCGCCGATCAGCTGTTCGCGCACGTCTACGCCGAACCGCCCGTCCGTCTGGCGCGCCAGCGCGCGGAACGCGCGCAGCGTGGTCCCTGATGCCCGTGATGACGATGGTCCAGGCGATTCGTGCCGGACTCGACGAAGCGCTCGAAGCCGACCCGCGCGTGATGATCATCGGCGAGGACGTCGGTGCGCTCGGCGGCGTCTTCCGCGCGACGGACGGGCTGCAGGCGAAATACGGCGAAGAGCGCGTCGTCGACATGCCGCTCGCCGAAGCGTCGATCGTCGGCGCGGCACTCGGTCTCGCCGTCTCCGGGATGCGGCCGATCGCGGAGATCCAGTTTCTGGGGTTCGCGCATCAGGCGTTCCACCAGATCGGTCAGCAGGTCGCGCGAATGCGCTTTCGCTCGCAAGGCCATTGCACCGTGCCGCTCGTGATTCGGGCGGCGTTCGGCGGCGGTGTGCGCACTCCCGAGCTGCACAGCGACGCGTTCGAAGCGCTCTACGCGCACTGTCCCGGTCTCAAGGTGGTGCTGCCGGCGACTGCCTACGACGCGAAAGGGCTGCTGGCGGCCGCGATCGCCGACCCCGATCCGGTCTTGTTCTGCGAGCCGTTGCGCGGATACCGGCTCGTGAAGGACGACGTTCCCGACGAACCCTATCGGATTTCGTTCGGTCGGCTGCGAATCGCGCGTCCCGGCCGTGACGTGACGCTGGTCGCGTGGAGCGCCGCGGTTCAGCTCGCGGAACGCGCTGCCGACGCGCTCGACGCTGCCGGGATCAGCGCAGAGGTCGTCGATCTGCGGACGCTCAATCCGCTCGACGTCGACGGGCTGGCGGAATCCGTTGCGCGCACCGGCCGCTGCGTCGTCGTGCAGGAAGCGCCGCTCAGCGGCGGATTCGGCGCCGAAGTGGTCGCGACGATCGTCGAGACGTCGTTTTACGACCTGCATGCTCCGATCGAGCGCGTGAGCGCGCCCGACACGCCGTATCCGCTGGCCGGGGTCGAGGATTTCTACTTGCCGTCCGTCGACGACGTCGTGCGCGCTGCACGGCGCACCCTCGCCGTCCCGTGAACGACCCGGCGCTGGTCGAGTTGAAGCTCGCCGACGTCGGCGAGGGACTTGCGGAAGCGGAGATCGTCGAATGGCTCGTCCGGCCGGGCGACGTGGTGAAGGCCGACCAGGCGGTCGTGATCGTGATGACCGACAAAGCGACCGTCGAGATCCCGGCACCTGCCGGCGGACGCGTGCGCGAGTGCATCGGCGCGCCGGGCTCGATCGTCGCGACCGGTTCGGTACTGCTGCGGATGGAGAGCGACGCGCCGCGTGGTGCCGTTCCCCAAACCGCACCGAGCGGTCCCGGTCCGCCGGCCGCGCCGAGTACGCGGCGTCGCGCCGCCGAGCTCGGTGTCGATCTTCGTACCGTCGCGGGAAGCGGTCCGCAGGGCCGCGTCTCGATCGAGGACGTCGAACGTCACGCGGCGTCGTCGCGGCCCGCACGGCTCGGGACCGGCGACGAGATCGTCCCGCTGCGCGGATTACGGCGGCAAACGGCGCACGCGGTCGCGCAGGCGTGGCGCACGGTACCGTCGATCGCCGAATTCCGCGACGTCGACGCAACGGAGCTCGTCCGGGTTCGTCGCGACGTGAGCGCCCGCCGGGCGCAGCTCGATCCGCCGTTCACGTATATGCCGTACTTTGTTCGCGCAGTCGCTGCGGCACTGCGACGTCACCCGAACTTCAACGGTTTTCTCGATCTCGAACGCGGCGAGATCACGCGCCGGACCGCCTGCGACATCGGGATCGCCACGGCGACGGAGCACGGCTTGATCGTCCCGGTTCTGCGCGATGCCGCGCGGCTCGGGCTCGAGGCGATCGCGGCCGAGCTCGACCGGCTCGTGACGCGGGCGCGCGCGGGACGGCTGCAGCCCGCCGAACTGAACGAGAGCAGCGTGACGATCACGAACGTCGGCAGCTACGGCACGGAGTTCGGCATCCCCATCGTGCGCGTGAGGGAGTCCGCGATCATCGCCTTCGGCCGGATTCGCGACGCGGTCGTGCCCATCGCTGGCGTCCCCGCGGTGCGCCCGATGCTGCCGCTCACGGTCTCGGCCGATCACCGCCTCAACGACGGCCGCGAGCTCGCGGCGTTCGCGCAGACCATCGCGGAGGGCTGCCGCGATCCCGCCGCGGCGACGCGGTGACGCCGAAGCGCAGCAGAATCGGTGCCGGGGATCGCTCGCTCGCTGCGCCCCGTGCGAGCCGCCGGCACGCAGCAGGTCACGCGAACCGGGGACCGCGTATAGTCGGAGCAGCGTACCCCCGCACGCCGTGGGGTCGAATCACGCGAATCTGGACGCGCTCCGCTTGACGGGCCGGTTCCTGTCTTGGCGGTTGTTGGCTGCGCCCAACTGTTTGGAGGGATCAGATTCATGACGAATTCCAAGCACGTCTCCGCTCGCCTCGCGCGAGGTATGCTCTCGGCCGGTGCGGCGCTGGCGCTGACGCTCAGCCTCACGCCCGGCGGCGCCGCTCCGGCCGCCGAGCCGATCAAGATCGGCGTCATCGGCGAAGAGTCGGCCGTCGCCGGCGCGTCGATCACCAAGGCCGCGCAGATGGCCGCCGACGACGTCAACGCGCACGGCGGCGTGAACGGCCGCAACGTGGAGGTCGTGATCTACGACGACCACTCCTCGGCAGCCGACGCGGTGCGCGCGTTCCAGCGCGCGGTGAGCGAGGACAAAGTTTCGGCCGTCGTCGCGAGCTACATCAGCGAGGTAGCGCTCGCGATCGAGCCGTGGTCGGCACGGCTGCACATGCCGTTCATCACGCCGGGCGCGGCCAGCACCGACATCTCCAAGCAAGTCCATGACGACTATGCGCGGAACAAGTACACGTTCCACGGCTGGCTGACGTCGGCGTTCATCGCGCAGTCGATCTGCGACTTCCAGCACGACACGCTCGTCAAAGACTTCCACGTGAAGTCGACGGTCGTGATGAGCGAGGACGCGGCCTGGACGAAACCGCTCGACGAACGGTTCCTCGACTGTCTGCCGAAGGCGGGCATCAAGGTCCTCGACCATATCCGGTTCAACCCCGACACGACCGACTTCACCCCGATCTTCAACAAGATCGAAGGCGAGCATCCCGACATCATCACGACCGGGATCAGCCACGTCGGCGTGCAGCCGACCGTGCAATGGCACGATCAGCGCGTGCCGATCGGAATGGCGGGACAGAGCTCGCAAGCGACGACCAGCACGTTCTGGAAAGACACGAACGGCGCCGCCGAGGGCGTCATCACCGCGAGCGCCGCGGCGCCCGGCGTCGCGCTGACGCCGAACACGATCGCGTTCACGCAAGCATACGAAAAGCGCTTCGGCGCGTCGCCGGCCTACGACGGCTACACGACGTACGACGAGATCCACGTGATCGCCGACGCGATGAAGGCGGCAGGTTCCACGGACCCCGACAAGATCGTCGACGCGATGGAGAAGACGCATTACACCGGCACCGTCGGCACGATCGAGTTCTACGGCAAGAACGATCTGTACACGCACGCGATCAAGTATGGCCCGGGGTTCGTGACCGGCTTGGTCTTCCAGTGGCAGAGCGGCAAACAAGTCACGGTGTGGCCGCGCGACAAGGCGAACGGAAAGATCGCGTTTCCCGCGTCGATCAAGATGCCGAAATAGCGCTCGAACCGCGCAGCTGACGCCGGCGGGATGAGCCCGGCAACGGAGGGCCGATGACCTCATTGCAGATTCTGGTGGACGGGTTTGCCATCAGCTCGCTCTACGCGCTGGCGGCGGTCGGGTTCACGCTGATCTTCGGCGTCTCGGGCGTGCTCAATCTCGCGCACGGCGGGATCATGCTCGTGGCGGCGCTCATCGGTTGGTGGGTGGCGGGCGAGACCCCTCTGGGAGTGTACGGCGGCACGGTGGCCGGCATCGTGGCCGGCCTCCTCGCCGCCTACATCACCTACTTTCTGGTCGTGCGGCCCATCCAGCGGTCCAGCGCGATCGCGCACGAGGAGAAGGAGATCTTCGTGCTCACCGGCACGCTGCTCTGGGGCATCATGATCCAGACCGGCATGGCCTACATCTTCAGCGACAACCCGGTGACGATGCGGCCGCTGATCGGCGGCGTGGTGAACGTCTTCGGGGTCCGTACGCCGCGCAACGAGATCATGATCGCGGTGCTCTGCTGGGTCGTCATCGGATTGCTGTGGCTCCTGATCAATCGCACGCGAGTCGGCAAGCAGATGCTGGCGGCGTCGATCAACCCGCGCGGCTTGACGCTGCTCGGGTTCGAACTCTCGAAGATCTACCTGCGCGTGTGGACGATCTACGGCGTCCTCGCCGGCGGAGCGGGCGTCTTGCTGGCGTCGTTCCTCGGAGTCGGCACCGCCAACGCCGGCCAGCTCACCGCGAGCGCATTCTCCATCGTCGTTCTGGGCGGCCTCGGCAGCGTGTCGGGATCGCTGGTCGCCGCGTACGTGGTCGGCTATCTCGAGACGGTGACGGCGTACCTCATCTCGCCGACGCTGCGCCCGATCCCCGCGTTGCTGCTGCTGGTGCTGGTCGTATACGTGCGCCCGCAGGGGCTGCTGGGCCGGCGGTAGGCGCGCGATGACAACGGTGTTCGGTCCGCGTCTCCTGCTGTTCATCGCCGTGTTCGTGCTCGTCGCGTCGGTGCTGCCGCTGTGGCTGTCGGCGTACGTTCTTGGCGTGCTGACGACCGCATACTACTTCGGCGTCTTCTCGATGGCGTGGGACCTGCTGTTCGGCTTCGCCGGCGAGGTCAACTTCGGTCCGACGTTCCTGATCGGCCTGGGGGCGTACACGGCGGCGCTGCTCGACAACCAATTTCATCTGCCCATCCCGGTCACCGTTCTGGCGGGCGCGCTCGCGGCGCTGGTGGGCGGGCTGCTGCTCGCGGTGCCGGCGCTGCGGCTGCGCGGGCCGTACTTCGGGCTCGTTACGCTCGTGGCCGTCCTGCTGCTGCAAAACGCGATCGTCATCTTCGCCGCGTTCACCGGCGGGGAGATCGGGATGACGGTCCCCGACGTCCTCTCGATCGACCCGAAGGTGAACTACTGGTACGCGCTGGCGTTCCTGGTCATCTGCGCGATCTTGCTGTTCGGGCTGTCGCGCTCGGCGATCGGGCTGATCCTGCAGGCCAGCGGACAGGACGCGATCGAAGCTCAGGCGCTCGGCTTCAACGTCACCAAACACAAGCTCGCAGCGTTCAGCGTCAGCGCGCTCTTCTCCGGAGTTGCCGGCGCCATGCTGATCTTCTACATGGGCGCGGCGTCGGTCGGCACGGTGATCGACATCGGGATCGGCGTGCAGATCATCATCGGCGCCGTGCTCGGCGGACGGCGGACGATTCTCGGCGCGGCGATCGGCGCGATTTTCCTCGTCGTCGTCACCGAGGTGCTGCGCCCGCTCGGGCAGCTCAACACGTTCGTCGTCGCGGCGGTCGCGCTGGCGGTGATCCTGTTCTTCCCTGACGGTTTGCTCGGCCACGTGCTCCGCCCGCGAGAGAGCGAATGAGCGAACGCGTTCGCCTGGAGGCTCGCGGACTCGTCAAACGCTTCGGCGGACTCGTCGCGGCGAACGACATCGGCTTCGACATTCGCGCCGGCGAGATTCTGGGACTCATCGGTCCCAACGGTTCCGGCAAGTCGACGGTGATGAAGCTGGTCATGGGGATCGAACGTCCCGACGCCGGCTCGGTGAAGCTCGACGGCGTCGAGACCGCCGGCTGGCCGTCGTACCGCATCGCGCGAGCGGGTGTCGGCATCGTCTTCCAGCACTCGCGTCCGCTCCACCGGCAAACGGTGCTCGAGAACATCAAGCTCGCGCTGCTGCCGGACTCCCTGCTCCGGCTCGCAGCCGCGCCCGGCGTCGACGAGCGCGCGCGAGAGATCGCACACGCCGTCGGTCTGGGCGACGTGCTGCACCGGCATCCCTCGACGCTGCCGTTCGCCGACCTGCGCCGGATGGAGATGGGGAAGGCGATCGCGCGCGACCCGAAGGTGGTGCTGATCGACGAGCCCTTTGCGGGACTGACCGCAGGCGAGGTCGGCGCGTTCTCCGAGCTGATCCGCGGACTGCGCGACCAAGGCCGTGCGGTGCTGCTCGTCGACCACAACGTCAAGAGCGTGGCCGCGCTCGCCGACCGCGTGCTTGCGATGTATCTCGGCCAGCGCGTCGCCGAAGGAACGGTCGACGAGGTGATGCGTGATGAGACGGTACGGCGGGTCTATCTCGGCGGTACGATCGAAGTCGTGGAGCGGCGCGGGGCCAACGCGGAGGTGAAGCCGCCGCTGTTGCGGCTCGAAGGCCTCAGCGTCTTCTACGGCAAGGCGCAGGCGCTCGATCGGGTCGATTTGGACGTGCGCGAGGGCGAATTCGTCTCGATCGTCGGTTTGAACGGGGCCGGCAAGACGACGCTCTTCAACGCGGTTTCCGGCCTCGTCCCGTATTCGGGCGAGGTCCGATTCGCGGACCGCGTCCTGAGCGGGATGACGCCGGGCGCCATCGCGCGCAGCGGCGTCGTGCAGTGCCCCGAATCGCGTGAGCTGTTCGGCGAGTTGACCGTACGGGAGAACCTCGATTTGGGCGGCCAGCATCTCGCGGCGGGAGCGCGCACGGACCAGCTGGCGTGGCTGTTCGAGCTGTTTCCGATTCTCGAAGCGCGGCAGTCGCAGGTGGCGCGCACGCTTTCCGGCGGCGAACAGCAAATGCTCGCGATCGCACGCGCGCTGATGATGCAGCCGAAGCTGCTCGTCCTCGACGAGCCGACGCTCGGCCTCGCCCCGGTGATCCTCGAGCAGCTTTCCAAAGCGCTCGAACGGCTGCGCGAGAGCACGCCGATCACGGTGCTGCTGGGCGAGCAGAACGTCACGTTCGCGCTGCCGCACGCCGACCGCGTCTACTTATTGGAGCACGCGCGCATCGTCTGGGAAGGTGAGCCTGCGCAATTCGCCGCCGAGATGGGCGCCGGCTATCTCTGACCCGGGGGATTCCGCGTGAGCGCGCAGGGTTAGCCCTCGCTTGGCAGAATAGGCGAGCAGCTTTACGGGCCCTGTCTTACTGTTCTGCTAGGGGTGTGTGTGGGTGCATTCATGAGGCCACCGGTTTTCGTCGCTCTTGCTCTGACGTGCGCGCTTGCTGCTTCTTCGAGTACGATCTCGTCCGCCCAGACGAGACCGAGTGCACATCACTCGCTGATCGCGGCAAAAGCCGTCTCGACGACAAGCTGGACGATCGCCGGAAAGTGGCTCTATCGAAGCTATCTCAATCGGCCGGACGTGATCGTCAACGACGATGCACAATCGGCGGCGAAGGCACTATCGCTGCTTTTCGGTGAAGGCATCATGACGCTCGGCACACCGTCGGCGACCACAATTTCGGGGACCTTTGATATTGGCGGCGGCCAAATCCCCGCGATCGTCGGAAGCGTATTTCGAGCGAAACCGCACGGCACCTCGAAAGCCGGAGTCGTTGCATCGTTCGTCGCAGTCAAACAGCCGTGAGGACGCCGCCCGCTCGCGTGTTCTTTCTCGCCTACGACGCGTGCGACGAACTGGACGTCGTCGGACCACTCGCGGTGCTGCAGACCGCAAACCGCTATCTCGCCGATCCGAAACGGAGTCCCGCCGGCGCGCCGATCGAGCTGCGCATAGTGGCGACCGAGGGTTCCGGCGCGGTGACCTACGACGGCCCGGACGGACCGCATGCGTTCGTCACCGGCATCCACGGCGTGACCCTGGAAGTGAAGCCGTGGGACGGCTGCGATCTTCCGGATATCCTCATCGTCGCCGGCGGCAATGTCGCGCCGGGTACCGGAATCATGCGGCAAATGCAAAACCCGGCATTCGTCGAGCCGTTGCGCCGTCAGCACGCGCGCGGCGCGCAACTCGTCTCGGTCTGCACCGGGGCATTCGGCATCGTCGGCGCCGGGCTCGCGACCGGCCGCACGATGACGACGCATCCCGGCCTCGTCAACGAGCTCGCCGCCGCCGGCGCGCGGGTGCTGCATCCCGATTGGGAAGCGCGCGTCGTCGATGACGGCGACCTGATCTCGTGCGGCGGCGTCACGTCGGGGATCGACGAGGCGCTCTACCTCGTGCAGTCATTCTGGCCCGGTGACCCGCAGCTCATCGCCGACGTGCGCGGTTTCGTCGACTTCCTGTACCGCGCGCAGGTGAGGGTCTGCGCACCGCACCGGGAAACGAAAGGGCAGTCAGCAGGCGGCCGCTAAACCGTTCGTCGCGGAGACCGAAACGGGGTTCGGTCGACGTGCATTTCGTTGTGCCCCGCACCAAGGAGTTCAGATGCATTCGCATTCCGATCTCGGTCGCCGGGGATTTCTCGGCGCCGTCGCGGCAACCGGAGCTGCTTTCGCTCTTCCGGCCGCCGTATCGGCCGCCGATGTCGCGAGTTCCCCGACGCCCGCGGCTCCCGCCGAGGCCTGCGACCCGATCGCCTGCGCGAACGGGATTCCGCTCGCGCAACTCAAGGACCGGCGCCCGATCACCCTGCGTCCGACGACGGAACAGCTCGTGGCGGACGCGGTGATGTACAACCGTTTCCAGACTGCGTTTCAAGCGATGATCGATTTCGGGACGCAGTACCCGACCGACCCGCGCGGCTGGAACATGCAGCAGGCGATCCACGGCGAAATGGTGTCGAAGTTCAGCGATACGACGCACAACGTGCATCACGGCTGGTACTTCCTCACCTGGCACCGCGCGTATCTGTACTTCCTCGAGCGGATCCTCGCGTGGCACCTCGCGCAACGCGGCGCGACGATTGATCAGACGTTCCGGATGCCGGTCTGGGACTGGGAAGCGACCGAAACGAACGTGCAGTTCCCGACGGCGTACGCCAACGTGTGGATGGGGAAGATCAGCGACGGCAACCTGAACCCGCTGTGGGTCGCACAGCGCGACAACAAGGTTCCCCTCAACCTGGTCGCCCTCGGCGCCAACATGCAAGTGATGCTCAGCGCGCCGAGCAGCGGTCCGGCGAACTTCTACGGCGCCGCGCCGATCGCCGGGAACGGCCGCAACCGCCAAGGCACGGGCGAGAACAAGGCCCATAATCTCGTGCACAACTGGGTCGGCGGCGGGTTCAACGGGCCGTCCGATCCCGGAACCGGCTGGATGGGCGACCTCTCCGTCGCCGCCAAAGACCCGCTGTTCTTCGCGCATCACGCGAACATCGACAAGACGTGGGCCTGGTACCGCTCGTTCGAATACAGCGACGAGCCGGCGTCGACCGATTACCGCGACGTCACATGGACGTTCTTCGACGAACAGAAACGGTGCGTCAACGTTCAGGCGAAGGATCTCATCGACTACAAGAACGCGCTGCGCTATCACTACGCGCCGGTCCCCTCGAAGTACACCGGTCCCCCGCCGCCCAATGCGGGCCGCGCGCTCGCGCTCACCAACGGTCATCTCGCCGCCGTGGCGGCGCCGCCGGCCGGCGCGAAAGTCGGGCTCACGCTCACCGACGTGCCCTACAAAGGCTCCGGAACGTTCGAGATCATCGCGCGCGGGCCGAGCGGTTCGGCGGTGCTCGGGAGCTTCACGATCACCGCCCACCGCGGCATGAACATGGGCACCGCGACCGACGTGTTTCTACTGGTCTCGGAGCAGGCGCGCGCGCTGCTGAACCAAGCGTCGACCAAGCTCGTCGTTCAGAAGGTCACCGGTCGCAGCAGCCTCCTCGGGGCCGCCGTCGGCGCGGCCCCCGCCACGGAACTCACGGCATCGAAGGCGACGTTGTTCGTGCACTGATCATGCTGCCCACTCCGCCTGCACATGTGGGGTCGCCGGTTCCCGGCGGCCCCCTCGTGCCGCTCATCGTGCCGCCCGGCGTGCGCTCCGCCGGCCGCGCGCCGCATTGGATCGCGATCGAAATCGTCGCGCCGAGCCGGCTTCCGAAATCGCCGACGGTTCTCGTCTATCTCGTCCCCGACCCCGGCGTCCCGCTCGATCCCAAGCACGCGCTGCTCGGTTCGTGGTCGGATCTCGGCCGCGATACGGGCGGAACGTTCACGGTCTCGGGTACCCTCGACGCACAAGCGCTGCGCGCGCTGCGCGCCTCGTCGCACCCCCACGTGCGCATCGTCGTCAATCCCGACGGATTGGGGCGCGCAACGCGCCCCGGGCTGCAGGCCGCCGCCGCACGCATCGTCGACGTGCGCTGAGTCTCGAGGGCTCGTCGCCGACCCATCACCGGCGCTTTACCTATCGTTCACCTGCACGACACCGTGTTGCGCTAGTCTGCCGGTACGCCGCGCTCAGCGGCTAACACGAATCGTGGAGAACGTACATGGTCAAATTGCGCTCTGGTCTCAGTTTCCTCATCGCCGCCGGCTCCGTAGCCATCGGCAGCGCGACGATGCAGCCGGCATCGGCGGACGAAGTCTTTCCCTGCAGTGCCATTCACCGCGACGCAGTCGTCATCCGCGCCGCTCATCCGGACTATCCTTCCATCGCCGAACAGCGCGGAGACGGCGGCGTCGTCTACGTCAAAGTCGATCTCACGCCGACCGGCTCGATCTCCGGCACCTCGATCGCACAGTCTTCCGGGAACCCTTTCCTCGATGACGCGGCACTCGAAGCGGCGGCCCGGAGCGAATTTCAGCCGGAGACGCAGGACTGCACGCCGATCTCCGGCTCGTACTTGTTCCTCGTGACCTTCGCGCAATGATCGAGCAGGACTTTTTGCGGGGCTGGGGGCCGCGGCTCGGCTAGCGGCCGCTAGCGAGAAGCGGAGGGCGCAACGAGCGACGCGCCAAAAACCTCCGGCCCATTCCGCCCGCCGCACGGGGGAAGGCTCAATGCGCGTGCTGCCGTCCGCGAACGATCATTTCGACGCCGTCGTCATCGGGTCGGGCTTCGGCGGTTCGGTCATGGCGTACCGGCTCGCCGACGCGGGGAAGCGGGTCTGTGTCCTCGAGCGCGGGAAGCGCTATCCGCCCGGATCGTTCGCCAGAACGCCGGTCGAGCTGCGGCACAATTTTTGGCGACCCAAGAAGCGAGATTACGGCCTCTTCGACGTCTGGTCGTTCGACCACATCGAAGCCGTGGTGTCGGCTGGTGTCGGCGGCGGGTCACTCATCTACGGGAACGTTCTGATCCGCAAGGACGAGCAATGGTTCGCTCCTGACGAGGGCTGGCCCGTCACGCGGCAAGATCTGGAGCCGCACTATGACGCGGTCGAATGCATGCTCGGTCCGCAAGTCTATCCGCACGCCTATCGGCACGACAACAAAACCGCTGCGATGGGACGTGCGGCGGACGAGCTCCGGATCGGTCGAACGACGTACGACGACGTCAATCCGAAGATTGCGCAGTGGTATCTGCCGCTGCTGGCCGTGACCTTCACGAACGGGCGCGAGCCGCCGCGTCCCGGCCAGGCGATTCCAGGCAGCGATTGCAACATTCACGGCGCGCTGCGGCAGACGTGTCGCCTCTGCGGAGAGTGCGACGTCGGCTGCAACTACGGATCGAAGAACACGCTCGATTACAACTACCTCAGCGCCGCGGCCGTGCGGCGGGCCCTCATCTGCGAACTCTGCGAAGCGAAGACGATCGCTCCGGTGCGTTGCGACGGGCGGACGGCGTATCAGGTAACGTTCGTAGCGCACGATCCCGATGACCCCACGGATGCCGCGCGCCGGCCGCGCATCGCGATCACGTGCGATCGGCTGATTCTCGCTTGCGGCACGCTCGGGACGACGCTGCTCTTGTTGCGGAACCGCGACAACCTGCCCAACCTGAGTTCCGCGCTCGGGAAAGGTTTCAGCGGAAACGGAGACTATCTCGCGTTCGCGCGACACTGCACGAAGCGCGAACATGGAACTCGAAAGCCGGTCCCGCTGAACGCCTCGCGTGCTCCGGTGATCACCAGCACGTTTCGCTTTCCGGATCGGCTCGACGGAGGTTCGGAGGACGGGCGCGGATTCTACTTGCAGGACGCCGGTTACCCGCTCCTCGGAGACTATCTTTGGGAGGCACTCGAACCGGTGCACGTCTTCCGCCGCATGCTCAAGTTCGCATGGAAGCGAATAGCGGCGAAGATCTGGCACCGGTCCCAAACCGAGCTGGGAGCGCAACTCGAAGGCGTCATCGGTGACGCCGCTCCGTCGTTATCGTCGATGCCGCTGCTCGGATTCGGCCGCGACATCCCGGATGGTGAGATGACGCTGCGAGGGTCCCGGCTCCAAATATCGTGGCGAACGACGGCTTCGAAGGAGTACCTCGATCGCGTCGATCCGCAAGCACGTGCGGTCGCCGAAGCGCTCGGCGGGCGTTACGGCCAGAATCCGCTGACCAGAGCCTTCAACCGACTCATCACGGTACATCCCCTTGGCGGGTGCCGCATGGGACGAAGCGTGCAGGATGCAGTCGTGGACTCGAGCGGCGAAGTCTTCAACTATCCGGGACTGTACGTCGCCGACGGATCGGTGATGCCCGGTCCCGTCGGTGCGAATCCCAGCTTCACGATTGCGGCTCTGGCAGACCGGTTTGCGACCAAGATGCTGGAGAAGGAGCGGCGAGGCGCATAGAATCGCCGCCTCGGTTCGATTACGAGATCACATCGCGTCCCTGCGGATGCCACCATTCGCGTTGTGCCGCTTCGAATCGGCGCTGTGGGTGCGCCGGAGTCACATCGGCCGGCTCGGTAAACGCTAACCCCGAAGTGACGACGTCGAGCGCACCGATGTCTCCCGAGCGGGTGCGCGACCAGAACCATCCGTCGTCGAGGTAATCTTCGTGCGTTATCGGCCGCCATGGAAACCATCTGCCGAAGCGTTGCCGGTTTTCGGCGACGAGCCGGCCGATGAAACGCCGGCCGCTGCGCCGTGCCTCCTCTCGAATTGCCATTCGATGCCTCTGCGCTGCCGAAGGTGGTTCTCCCGGGAGCACAAACGAGCGATAAGACGCGATGCTGTCGGCGATGATGTCCGAGAAGTACCAGCAGTTCAGCCAATAGATGCCGTTCGACGCAACGCTCCCTTGGAGACTGCCACGGTCGGCCGTAAAGAGCGCGCCGTAGAGGTCGCTGCGCCACTCGTCGTAGCGCGCAGAGAACGTCGGATGCATGGCCTCGAAAAAATACTTGGTCTTCTCGAGAGACGTCCCGAACGACACGAACCCGCGGAGCCGTTTGAAGTCGTGATCGAGGATGTTGCCTTCACGGGAGAGGTTGAAGAGGTGCAGCATGCCGTCCATCGCGATCGTCGACCCCAAGCTATGGGCCAAGACGTAGACCCGGTCGTAGGCTGGACCATCGAGCGGGGTCCGAATGGTACTCTCGAGCGCGTCGATGAAGAGCGTCATGACCTGCTCGCGAGCGGCGAAAAGCGACGCGTTTTGGTCGCGGGTCATGTAGACCTGAACGGGTCCGAAAAAGTGCACCAAGAAGCCGCCCATCAGGGAGATGCCGATCTGGAATGCGGCAACCGCGCCGGCGAGAAGACCGACGGTACGCGCCGCGATCAACGACGAGCACCAAAGCCATCCGGCCGCCGCTATCAGGAAAAGCGCCGCCACGACGGCAAGCCTCGACCACAATTGGATCGGCTCTTTCAAAAGTTCGGAAGAGTTTTTCGCGATCGCGAACGAGGAGCGGACGGCCAGCACGAAGACATATGCGGCGATCAATCCTACCGCAAAAGCCGCGAGAAGACGAGGCTGTCGCCACGCAGGCTCATCGCTGCCGCCGGGCGGGGGGATGCCGCGCCACGCGTACGCCGCCGCGACGACGGCACCACCCAGGAACGCGACCCCGAGTGCGACGGCCGCGATGACGATCGCGGCGTCGAACAGGGCCTTTGACGGCTTCTCGCGACAGCGCGCCGTCGTATTGACCGGATTGACGACGGTCGTCAGCATCCAACGTAGGACCGCGCCGGCCGTCGTCTTCCCTCGCACGAGCGGACTCCAGTACACTTCCTGGACGTCGAAGAAGTCGTGCGCAGGTGCGCTGGAATCGTCATCTGCGCGGTGGACCCGTACTATCGGTGGTCCCTCGATCGCTGACGGCTCGGCGGTTCGCGCGGTACGGGAGAAGACGGCGCTCATGGTCCACGAACCAGGTGCCGTGATGCGGTTGAGCCGATCGGTCAGCGCCGAAGCAACGTGATCTTGAAAGGCGTGCCGTACGATCGGCAATACGCCGTGAACGGCGAGAATCGCAATCCGCACCTGCACTCACCTCACAAGACGGGGGCGAAGAGCGACCGGCCCCGCACCGGTCCCGCCCGTACGGCCTCGAACGAGCGCGGTGACGTGATCGGAGGGCTCGCAGTCGAATTCGAGCCGCAAATGGCGGCAGTACTGTCGATAGCGTCGCAGCGCTGCGGCGCGATCTCCCATTCGCAAATGCGCCGCGATGGCGATCTCGTGAGCCGGCTCGTCGAACGGATCGTACTCGATGATCGTCTGTGCGACGTCGAGGGCCTCTGAAAAGTCGCCGCGGTCGAAAGCATCCTTCGCGAGCCGTTGCCCAGCCTCGGATCGAAGCTCGTCGATGAACCGTTCGGTCGACGCGAACCATTCCCACGAAGCAATTCGCGAAGGCATCCTGCAGCAGAGCTGCTCGTACAGCACGACGATTGCGTGACGGTCGGCGGCGGAAAGGACCCCGCTCGCTCGCAGCGCGGGGACGCGGTCACGGATCTCCCACAAATCGACTCGGGCTTCGTCGCATAGCTGAAATCCGTCTCGCGTTCGCACGATCGCGCCTTCGTCGTTCAGGCGCTGCCGTAAGCGGTGCAGGCAGACGCTCAACGCATTGCGAGCCGCGGTCTCGTCGAGGTCGGGCCACAGCTGATCGACGATCGATTCTGCCGCGACCGTTTGACGGCGAACCGCCAGAACGAATAATAGCGCGAGCTCACGGTTCGGAAGGGTGCGCTCGCTCCCGCCGGACCGCACCGCCCCTCGCAAGACCTCGATTTGGAGGCGCGGAGCGGCTCCGAGTCGTTCAACGCCAATTCGCTTCTCGGCGAAGGCGCCCAGCATGCCGGTGTGCGGGCGACCGTCCGTGATGTCGCGGACGGCACTCTGTAGGGGAGGCGAATCGATCAGCGCTGCCGCTTTGCGGGCGCGTTCCTGCAGATCGGTTCGTTCGTCCGCGTCAGAGACGGCAGCGAGCGCGAGGAACGCGAGGACGGTGAGGAACGGCGCGCCGTAGCGGACACTGAGGTCGACGGCGCTCCGAGCGTGCCGTACGGCGTCCTCCGCGTCCGCCGCGTCACCGTAGGCGATCAAGTCGCCGCAGATGACCCAGCGCGGCATGTCAGCGCTCTGCGGTTGACCGAGGAACCCTTTTCGCAGGCAGTTGGCAAAGTATCGCAAGCCGCGGATGCCGTTGTCGTCTACCATTCGCGCGAGCTCGTGGCCGTATCTTGCATAGACGGCGTCCTCGCCTGCGAGCCACGCTCCAAACGCAGCCTCGGCATATCGCTGCGCGACGACGTTCCAGAGATCTGAGGGCATCGTCGCTCGAATCGCGCGATCCAGCAAGTCGCGCTCCCGCGGGCGGTCCCCAAGCGTGCGCGCGACCTCCGCTCCGAGCAGCATCAAGACGGCCGATCCCATGACGTCCATCGATCGGACGAGCGGTAAGGCAATCGTAAGATCGGCTTCGGCGTCTCGGATGCTGCCGAGCCGTGCCGTGATCGTAGCCCGAAGATAGAGGACGTACCCGTGCAGCGGCGATTCCGGTGACTCCGGGATCGAGCTGCGCGGGGCGGTCGCCTCGATGAATGCTAAGGCTTCTTGGAACCTGCCGACGAAGCTCATGAAGAGCACGCGCATCGAGAAGATGAGATATCGCTTTTCGAGCGGCGTGTCCCCAGAGAGGCCGTTCCAGACCTCGGTCGTTTCGGCGAGCAGTTCCGCGCTGTCCGAGGAGTACATTTTCAAGAGCGCGCTGCACGCCCAAAGCGTAGGGTGGCGCTTGACCAGGCTGGGTTCGAGCCCCGCAAGAACGCGCGCGTATCGCATCGACGGCGCGTGATAGCGCGCGAGCGGGACGCCTTCCAAGACGCGCGCAGCTTCGGCGTGAGCCTGGTTGGCATAGTGCAGCTCGGCGGCGCGGATCAAATCGCCGGCGGCTTCGAATGCCGTCGCGGTCTCGTGAAGCAGCGGTCCGCGCTTCACGCCTTCACGCACGAGGAGCATCGCGGAGATCAATGGGTGAACGATAAACGTGTTTGCCGTAGAGCGGCTCACGAAGGGCGAAGAGCGCTCGAAGGCAGCGAAGTTCAAACCCGCGTCGGGTTTCTTCGTCGCAAGCTCGACGTCGAGCTCGGTGGCGTCGGGGATGAATGCGGCCGCGACGAGCGCTTCGAAAACGTCTGTGTCGAGGCGCGCGAGCACTTGATCGGCCAAGTACTCGTGAATGTCTTCGAAGGCGATGTCGTCGAGTTGCCCGAGCAACGCTTCCAGCCGTTTCTCCTGGGCGAAACGCGCCAACAGCAGTACCGCGATAGGCCACCCCTGTGAAACGGCTTGGACTCGCTCGACGATCGACGCCTCGACGGATAAGGGCGCGAAGATCTCCCGTATCTCGTCGGGTCCGAAGGTGAGGTCCTCCGCGCGAAGTTTGGCGACGCGATGCGGAGCGGCAAAGCGGCTGAGGTGCAGACGCAAGTCTTCGCGGGAACAGATGACGATGCTTCGATGATTCGGGCAGCAACCCAGCAATCGAACGAAAAACTCGCGCGCGCTCGGCTCCGTCAGAAGATGTTCGGCATTTTCGAAGATCAACGTCGACGGCGCCGCAGCTGCCTGCCACGTCTCGAGAGCGAGGAGCGCGCGTTCAGGCTTCGCGGTTGCCTCGTCGGCAAGCATGAGCTGGCTTTGAATGAGGCTCGGCGTACGATCCGGTGATTCTTGCGCCAGGGCGGGAAGAAGTCTCTGCGCGAAATCGAGATCGTCTCGAACGCCGGCACAATCGACGACCGATGAGACGGCGACCCCTCGTACGAGCTGGCGCGCCAGCGTCGATTTGCCGAAGCCTGCCGGAGCGTGTATGGCGACGAGCTTGAGCCGGGTGCAATCGAGCCTGGACAGCAAAGATCGCCGAATGATCTCCGTTGACTCAGCTTCAAAGAGGTCGTCCATGTCGGCCGCCGCCCGTGGTGCCCGGAGTTCCTCCAGCGCTCCCTTCACGAGCCGGGGACATCCTGCGGGGCAGTCTCTCGGCTGTTTGTCTACTCTAAGGGCCCGGGGGCGCACTTCTCGCCGTAAGTCTGGTGTAAGGTGCGCGCCCGCGGGCGTAAGCCGCGCGATACGCAGTCTCTCTATCGTGTAGTCGTCGGCGCGTCCGGCGCCGGAACGCAACTCGAGGGAGGTCGATATGATCGACGCGATGCGTCTCGCGCGAGGCGGAGCTGAGGTGCTCACCATGGTCCACGCGGCCACGGCAACGGTGCGGCATGGTGGTGCGCCAGTCGACCTGAGCTGGCGCGAGCGGAAGTTGGCGATCGCGATCGCCTCTGCGCCTCGGGCCGTCCTCACCGAGACGCTCGCTCGACTGCTCTTTCCCGATCGTGACGACGAGGATGCCGGCAAGACCGTCAAGGTGTACGTCTACCGGCTCCGGCGGCGGATTGCCGCGGACTTCGTGGTGCGGCGTGACGGCGGTTACGCGCTCGGACCTCACGTTGCCGTCGATATCGTGCAGGCGCAGCAGATCATCCAGCAGTTGTCCCGAGACGACGCCGCGCTCGACGACGATCGACGCCGCTGCATCCTCGACCTCGCGCGGGAGCTCAGGTCTGAGTGTCCTACCGCGTTGCTGGAGTCTGAGTGGTGCGAGGCGATCGCGCGCCGTTCGCGGCGCTTGGGCCACGATTTGGCGATGGCGGTCGGAGGGAACGCCGCCAGGCACGGTGCGTATCGCGCAGCTTGCAGCATCGGCCAGGAGCTCACCTACGAAGACCCGTGCGACGAGGAGGCTTGGGAGCTCCTGATCCGCGCGCAGTTGGGGCACGGCGAGCACGCGGCAGCATTTCGAAATTTTCGCTGCTACGAAACGATGCTGGCCCAAGAGCTCGACGCCGCGCCGTCCGTACACGTGCGCAAGCTCATCCACGATGCGCGCATAGAGTTGCACGCTGCCTCGAAACTGAGAATTCGTTCGCAATAGAGGTCTGCCGCATCTCTGTTGAGAAGCGATTATCATCGTGCTGTCTCGACTGGGCTTGCCGGCCATCGTCCTCGTCCTCACTGCGTGCGCGCCGCACGGTTCCCCATCGGACGGCCCGATCAGGGTGGTGGCGGCGGAAAATGTCTGGGGGAGCGTCGTCGCACAGATCGGCGGCGAACGGGTCCGCGTCCGCAGCATCGTCTCCGACCCCAATGCCGACCCGCACGAGTTCGAAAGCGACGTCGTCACCGCGCGAGCCGTTGCGGACGCACGGTACGTCGTCATCAACGGTGCCGGGTATGACGCTTGGGCAGAGAAGCTGCTGGATGCGAACCCGGTAGCGCATCGGGATGTGCTCAGTGCGGGGGACGTCGTCGGCAAGCGCCCCGGCGACAATCCGCATCTCTGGTACGAACCCGGCTACGTCCAGCGCGTCGCAGACCGCATCGCCGCCGATCTGTCGCGCATCGATCCCGCGGGCCGTGCGTACTTTCGCAGCCGTCGCGACCGGTTCGCGCGCGACTGCGCGCCGTACCGCGCCCGCATCGCCGCCATCCGCATGCGCTTCGCGAAGAAGCCCCTCGGCGCGACGGAAGACGTCGTGGCGTATCTCACTGCCGCGGCCGGGCTCGACCTCACGACGCCGACCGCGTTCATGCAGGCGGTCGCGAACGGTACCGAGCCGCCGACCGGCGCGCTGCTGCAGCTTCACCGTCAGCTCGATTCGCACGCGATCCGCGTCCTGCTCTACAACGTTCAAACGTCGACGTCGGTGACCAGCGACATCCGCGCACGCGCTCGTGCGAGCCGCATTCCGGTCGTGACGGTCACCGAAACGATCGTTCCACCGGACGGCCGCTTTGAGGACTGGCAGCTCGATCAGACGCGTCGCCTAGAAGCGGCGCTGAAGTCGTGAACGCGGCCGTCGAAGTCGCGGACGCCGGCATCCGCTTTGGCGACCGTTGGATCTGGAGACACGCGTCCTTCACGATCGAGCCGGGATCGTTCGTGGCGATCGTGGGTCCGAACGGCGCCGGAAAGTCGACGTTGCTGAAGGGTCTGTTGGGCCTGCTCCCGCCGACCGAAGGGCGCATCCTGGTGCAAAACAGCGTCCCGCGACGCGGCGATCCGGCGATCGGATATATGCCGCAGGCGCGCTCGATCGAACCGGAACTCGCGATCCGCGGCTGCGACATCGTCCGCTTCGGCGTCGACGGCTTTCGCTGGGGGATTCCGTTACCGGGCATGCGCGAGAGGGATCGCCGCAAGCGCGTAGAGCGCGCCGTCGAGGCCGTCGGCGCGCAGGGGTACGCGCATCGCCGGCTGGGGTCGCTCTCCGGAGGCGAGGCCCAACGCTTGTTCCTCGCGCAAGCCCTCGCCGGCGATCCCGATTTGCTGATCCTCGACGAGCCCCTCGCGAACCTCGACCTCGTCAATCGGGCAGCGATCACGGCACTCACGGCGGCGATCGCCCGGGAGCGCGGAATCGCCGTGCTGCTCGTCGCCCACGACGTCAACGGGCTGCTGCCGTACTTGGACACGCTCGTCTACGCCGCGAACGGGCGGATCGCGGCGGGCCGGCCCGCCGACGTCGTCACGACCGCGGCGTTGAGCCGTATCTACGACGCGCACGTCGAGGTCTTGGTCGACAGCCAAGGTCGGCGCTTCGTGGTCGCACCCGACCCGGCATCGTGATCTCGCTCGGTCACCTGTTGGCCTACGACTTCGTTCGCAACGCGCTCATCGCCGGGACGCTGGTGGCGGTGACTGCCGGAATCGCCGGCTATTTCGTTGTGCTCCGCGGCCTCTCGTTCGCCGGGCACGCACTTTCGCACGTCGGTTTCGCGGGCGCCACCGGCGCCGTAGCGCTCGGAATTCCCGCCGTGTTCGGACTGCTCGGTTTCGCGCTGCTCGGCGCGGTCGGCATGGGGGCGCTGGGGGATCGCGTGCGCGGGCGAGATGTCGCGATCGGCATCGTGCTGGCGTGGTCGCTAGGCCTTGGCGTGCTGTTTCTCTCCCTGTACAAAGGGTATGCGACGGAAGCGTACGCGTTGCTGTTCGGTGAGATTCTCGGGATCAGCGCGACCAGTGTGGTCGTCACGGCCGTCGCTTCGTTCATCGCGCTGGGGGCGCTCGCGCTCATGTACCGGCCGCTCCTCTTTACGTCGATCGACCCTGACGCCGCCCTCGCGCGCGGCGTTCCCGTCCGCGCCGTCGCGATCGGTTTCATGCTCGTGCTCGGGCTCGCGGTGGCGACGGCCGCGCAGGTCGTCGGCGTATTGCTGGTCTTCGCGCTGCTCGTCACCCCGGCCGCGATCGCCGAGCGCCTCACCGCAACTCCTGTGCATGCCATTGCGCTTTCCGTAGGTTTTGCGCTTGCGTTCACCTGGGGCGGTCTGCTGCTCGCGTTATGCTTGCCATATCCCGTGAGTTTCTTCATCACGACACTCGCGTTTGCCGGCTACGTCTCCGTGCGAACGCTGCGGCGACCGGTCGCTATCAGGGTGCGATCGCCGCACGAGCCGACCGCGGCGCGGCTCGTCAGTCGTTGAGGATCTCCACGTCGAGCCGGCCCAGGCGGGTGGGGTCGGCGAGGAGCGCGATTTCGACGATCTTCCCGTGTGTGATCGTGAAGTCGAAAACGACACGCGGCTTTCCGCCGGGAGCCCATACGGCTCCGGGCGGTTCCGTTCACGAGCGCCGGTTGCGCGAACCGGGCACGCCCGGAGAAGGTGTTGTCCACGGCGGGGGCGCCGCGGAGCAGTCACCGTCGCGCGCGGCGGCGAGAAAGGCGTCGACGATCGCTCGCCGGCGGGTGAGATCGGCGCCGGGAACCGCGGCCGCTCCCTGTACTCGTCGGCGGGCGCCGCTGGCGAGCTGCCTGGCAGTGTTCGTGGAGCGCCCCTATCCCATCAAGGACCTTGCCCGAGCGAAGACGCTGTACGGCAAGCTCTTGGGTGTCGCGCCGAACATGGACGAGGAGTACTACGTCGGCTTCAGCGTCGGAGACCAAGAGGTAGGTCTGGATCCCCACGGTCACAGCCAGGGGATGACCGGGCCCGTCTGCTACTGGCACGTTGACGACATCCAGGAGAGTCTGGGGCTGCTCCTCGTCGCCGGCGCAGAGACGCAGCGAGCCGTCAGCGATGTCGGTGGCGGCAAGCTGATCGCATCGGTGAAAGACGCAGACGGCAACATCATCGGTCTCATCCAGTCACCCTGATTGCGCGTCACGCCCGGGCAGGCGGGAGCGAACCGTCACACGACGTCGATGGTGAGCTGCACCTCGACGTCGAACCACTGAACCATCTCCTGCAGCTGGCTCACGCGCAGGACGTGAGGACCACGTTCGCGCGGCGCGTCGACGGCGATTTCGTATCGCCGCGTCGATCCGCGTTTCGAGCCCGGCTCGATACGGGAGCGGCCCAACGCCGTGGCAAACGCTTGCTCTGTATCGTCGATTGCGTCCACGTTCGACCAAACGTAGGCAAAACGAATCGGATTGGGGACGAAGCTCGTCAACGACACGGGACCGTCGTTGCGAAGCGTGACCTCGGCGACGAACGGCTCGCCGGCGCGCACCTGCTGCGGCGCGCTCGGCGCGGAGAGGGAGACGACCGCTTTGCCAGCGCCGATCGGCTCCGTCGTGATCCGCGCCAGCACGCGCTCCGCATCGATCGGCACATGCGAGGCAACCGCGAAGACCTCCGTCGCCTCCCGCAGTTCCTCAGCGGTGAAGGTGCGGGCCAACGAGCCGCGCGGATCATCGCCGGCAGCTACCCACACCAAGACGTGCTCGAAGGCTTCTCGCAGCAGCTGATCCTGCGCGGCGGGCGAGCGACCATTCGGGGAAGCGTGCACGATCAGCGAGCCGCGGCTCTTCGAGCTTGCGGCCGTGAAAGAGCACGTACTGCGCGTATCCTCCGCATTCGCTATAGTAGGCTGTGTCGTACCGATCGCGCATTGCGCCGTTCGACGCTGCGACCTCAACCGGTTCGGTCACGAGCGCGTCGACGAGGGCCGCTGCAGTGATCATCGCTCCCTCCTCGCTGAGATGAACGAAATCGCGCAGCATGCCGTCACGGACGAGGCCGTCCTGCGAGTACGCAGCCCATCGGTCGATGAAGGGAAAACCTTCCTCGCTGCAAATGCGCCGCAGAGCGAGGTTTTGTGAGCAAAAGGGTCTTGTAGCGCCACGCCAGCATCGAGCTGCGCGGAGCGGGCGGGAAGCCGGCAGTCCGGTAATTGCGATCGCAGTCGTCCTCGTCGAGCGACATCGGCGGATGCCCCAGGACGGCGACGCGGGTGAGGCCGCTCGCGCGAAACATGCGCAGTACGGCGCGGAGCGGCTCGAGCGGTTCCGCGAAACGGCGCTCCGCCTCCTGTGCCGGCAGTGCGCCCGGCGCCGTCGTTCGGCACACCTCCGGCGTACCGGGATCGGTGCGAATCTCGAGCGGAAGCTCGAGATCCGACTCGGTGATTTCGAACGCGACCTCTCCGAAGTCTTGGCCGCCCGTCGCGATGACGAGTGCCGGATCGGTCGTACGATCCTCGAGTGCGCGGACTCCGGGCCAGTCGCCCGTACCGATCGAGGAACGATGCCCCAGCGCGTCCTCCGTGAGTATCCACCGTTTGGGGCCGATGCGCGCGACGCGCAAAGCTTCCTGAATTCGTTCGTCGAGAGCCCCGTCGGGACGCACGAAGTCGCACGTGCGCAACGAACGGCAATAGAGCGCACGAAACTCGACCATTTCGCCCCACGACGTGCGGAACAGCCGATCCGAAAGTGCGAAGATGTGGCTGTCTCCGAGCATGTAGATCGGGGTCGGTCGAGGCATCGGTACGAGTACTGCCATTACCGCCGGGCCTTTGGAATTGATCGACCCCGATCCCTCCGAGCATTATCGCGCGTTCCAACCGAGCGTGTTACCGCGCGGCTGCGATCGCCGGCGTCACCGCAAGATGCCGGTGTGGCCCAGCGAGTACCGGCCGGGCTGCGGCCAAACGGTGAGGCCGTGCGGCTCGAGACCGACCGGGATCTTCCGCACGTTGCCGTTCGTCGTGTCGATGGCGTAGACGACGTTGTCGAACCGTCCTGAGAGCCACAGAACGCGTCCGTCTGCGCTGACATTGCCCATGTCCGGGCTGCCGCCGCCCGGGATCGGCCAGTGCGCGATCACGTCGCGTCCGGCAAAGCCGATCACGCAGACGCTTCCCGCTTTGCCGTTGCGGGTGCTGTGGATCGCATGCGAGCCGCGGTTCGACACGTACAGCTTCGTGCCGTCACGACTCGGATAGAGTCCGTGCGGCCCGACACCGGTGGCGATGAAACCGATCTCTTTGAAGCGGTCGCCGTCGACGAGGATCACGCCGTCGGCATGCATGTCCGCGACGAAGAACGTCTTCCCGTGCGGACCGGCGCGCACGTCCTGGGGCATCCCGCCTCGCGAGAGCTTCAGGTAGCCGAGCACCTTGCGATGCACGGTATCGATCTTCACCAGGCGGCCGTTGAACTCGCAGGTGAAGATCGCGTAGCGCCCGTCGACGGAATAGTCCGCGTGGTTGATGCCGCGGCAACCGGGGGTATGGAGCGAGGCTTGCAACACCATCGTGTGCGGATCCCGAAAGTCCAGTCGCTTGCGCTCTTCGGCGACCACGATCGCCGACTTGCCGTCCGGCGTGAAGTACATGTTGTAGGGATCGTCGACCGGGATCGACACGCCCGGCTTGCCGGTTCGCGGATCGATCGGCGTCACGCTGCCGTGGGTGCGGCCCTCCGCGTTGTTCGTGACCCACAACGTGCGCAGGTCCCACGACGGTACGACGTGCTGCGGGTTGTGCCCGACGTCGAACCGGCCGACGACCTTGAAGCCGGCAGGGTCGATCACGTACACGTTGTGCGAACGCAGGTTGGGCACATACACGCGCGGCAGGTCGTGCGCGACCTGCGGCGCGATGTCGCTGCTCGTGGTTGTGCTGAAGATGTTCTGCGAATCGCGGAGGGGCGGCATCCCGGGTATGGTCACGACGCGGTGCACGGCGCCCGCCGACGGCGACGGAGACTGCGGCGCCGCCGTCTCGGATGTCCGCGGAGCGCACCCGAACACGGTGGCGAGGAGGACGCCGACCGCTGCAATGGCCAGCCTCATTCTCGACAATGGCGATCCACCGTATGCATGTGCCAGGGAAGCGTCGTCAGGCACGTTGGCGAGGTCGGTGCGCCTTTTTGCATCGGATCGCCTGCACGCTCTGAAGACCTGTGCGTCCTAGCCGAGGCGACTACCCGCTCGCCATCCTGGCTGAATACGTTCTTCGCGCTCGGCAAAGCAAAAGCAGCGTGAGGCAGTATTTCGGGCGATCGCCGATCCGACGCGCCGGCAGATTCTTGGTTTGTTGCGGGGCGGCCAGTTCACCGTTGGCGAAATCGCGGGAAATTTTCACACGAGTCGTCCTGCGATTTCGAAGCACCTTCGCATTACTGCGATCCGCAGGCTTGGTCGTTACTCATCAGGACGGTGCCGCGCGCATTTGTGAACTCAACGCGAAACCATTGCGTGCGGTCGATGACTGGGTTCGGGACTACGAGACGTTCTGGGGCGACAGCCTGCGCGATCTGAAGCGCTACGTGGAGGGGCGCGATGAATCAGACAAGCACAAGCGACACGATTAGAAAAGAAATCGCGATCAACGCGCCGGCCGAGCGCGTCTTCGAAGCATTGGTCGACCCCAACCAACGCTTGCAGTGGTGGGGTCACGGACCGTATCGCATGACGCACGCGGAGTCCGATTTGCGCCCGGGCGGCAAATGGGAGCTGCACGTCGAGGCGGACGGCCGGACGACGAGCGCGCGCGGAGAGTACCGCGCCGGTACGACCGGCTGGCCAGACGTCCTCGCTTCGCTGCGAACGTTTGTCGAGCACCGAAACGGTAACGGCAAGGACGGTGCGGCCTCCGAGTAGGGTTTTACGCAGATACGCGTCTGATACGATTGTCTCGCACGTGCGTTGCGAGCCTGACGAGTTCCGAAAACGCGCCGTTGCGCTGCGGGTTGCGCGGATAAACGAGCGCGACGGTGCGCTGCAGCGGCGTGTGCTCGCTCAGCGGGATGCGAACCACGTCCGGGTGCGCGTACGTACACATGCTTTCCGGGACGAGCGCAACGCCGATGCCGGTGCTTACGATGTGCTCCATCGTTGACGCGTCGCCTACCTCGACGACGACCCTAGGGACGAAACCGGCGCGCGCACACGCTTGGAAGAGATCGTGTCGCGTGCCGGAGCCCTCCGGCGCTGCGATGAACGGTTCGTCGCGCAGCTCCGCGAGCTCGATCCTCGATCGAACGGCAAAGGGGCTTTGAACGCTCACGCAAAGCAGCACGGCCTCGGTGAAGAGCGTGATGACGGAGAGGTCGGGCTCGACGGGGCAGGGCGAGACGAACGCCGCGTCGATCTCGCCGGCCAGCACCGATGCGATCAGCGCATTGGTAAGACCGTGCCGCAGATAGACGCGTGTCGCGGGCTCGCGCCGCAGCAGTTCGGCGACGAGTTGTGGTACGAGGGAGCGTCCGAGTGAAAACATGTGGCCGAGCCGCAGTGTCTGCCGCCGTCCCGACGCCGCTCGGACAACGTCGAGCGCATCGGATCGCGCACGGATCACCGAGGCTGCTTGTGCCGCGAGCGTTCGTCCGGCCGCGGAGAGGCGGATTCGGCGCCCGTCGGCCTCGACCAGGATAACCCCGATGCGCATCTCGAGTCGGCGGACGGCTCGTTGAATCGACGGCACGCTGGAGTTGAGCCTCTCGGCCGTTTTGCCCAGATGCTGCGTCCGGGAAAACTCGAGAAAAATCTCGAGTTCACGGAACGTGACGTCGCCGTCGTCCATTGAAACCGTCTCCTTTCTTCTAGCTACGCACTCCGCGCTCCCAAACCGCTTCCGGCTGGACCAAAAAGGCCGTATCGTGCTGGCCAAAAGTATGGAGGGCATCCCTACGGCTCCTCGCGCGGGCCGAGCATCCAGTGTCTCATCACGGGTGGTGGCCGTAATCATTTCTTTGATTGAAACGATTACGTTAGAAAGAGTAGTCGTTCGCGAGCATTGGAGGCGATATGGTGTGCCCATGCGATTTGGAGCTCTCCGAAGATTTGCGGCTCTTGCATGCGCCGCAATTGCCCTCATCCTGCCGGCTGCTCCGGCAGCGGCGCAAAGCGCGCAGAACGCTGGGTCGACCGTCACCGGCACCGTGGTCGATCAACGCAACGCCCTTTCCGTCCCGAACGCGACCGTCTCGCTCTCGCAGAACGGATCGATCGTTGCGACGCAGTTCACCGACGCGTCCGGCCGGTTCACGTTCCCCAAGGTTCGCGCTGGGATCTACGACCTCACGATTCGCGCTAGCGGCTTCGTCGCCACGACGACTCCGGACGTGGCGGTGATCGGCGAGAACTCGGTCGTCACCGTGAACACCGTCCTCGCTCTCGCAACGAGCGCGGGCGAGGGGACGAAGGTCATCGGGCGGACGCGTGCCTCGGCGCGCAACGCGCTTGCGGCGGCTACGACGATCTCCCAGTCGGTGGACGTTCAGAACACCATGAAGACCGGGCAAATTCGCGTGACCGACCAGCTGTCGACCTTGCCGGCGGTGAATTTCGCCACGTCGTCGTCCTTCGGCGACGACTCCTTTATCAGCATTCGCGGCTTCGGGGATACCGAAACGCAAGCGTTGATGGACGGCCATCCCATCGGTCCGCTCGGCATCAACCTGAATCCGCGAAGCAACCAGTGGCGCCCCGCCTTCAACTACGCCCTGATGCCGGCGTTCGGTCTGCAGGGCGTCGTCGTGACGTATGGGTCGGGTGCGCAGGGACTCTACGGCTCGGACACGATCGCCGGTTCGGTCAACTTCGAGACGCTCAACCCGACGGGGAAGCCGGAGGGAACGTTTCAGCAGCAGTTCGGAGGCTTCGGCCTCTCCTCGTCGAGTGTCACGGAAACGGGAACGGTCGGCCGTCTCGGATTTGCGATCGCGGCCGGCGTGTCCGGCACCTATGGTGCGTTCCACCCGGGCCAAACCTTCCAATCGGGCCGGCCCTCGAACGTGAGCTCTTTTTCCGTGAATCCGACCAGCGCGTGCAACAACGCGAGCGGTCTTGACGTGAGCGCGTGCAACCAAGCTGTCTCGACATACGCCGTCAGCCAGAATATGAAACTCGGCGCCGACATGCTGAAGCTGCGCTATGCGCTGAGCCCGGTGACCTCCCTCAGTGCCACCGTCTACGACGCCGTGCAGTGGTCCGACAATACCGGTAACGGCGACAACGACTACGTGCCCTACGACAGCCGGCTCAATCAAATCCTCAACCCGAATAGTGCGGCGAGCGTCCCCAACTGCACCACATCTTCCGGCACCGGCGGCTACACCGTCGTCACCGATCCGGTCCACAACGTGAACGGCTGCTACACCGCGCAACAGTACGCAGCGGCTTCCTCGGGAGCCGTCGGCGGCGGCGGCGGTCGCCAGAGCTCGACGCAGATGCGCGATTACCACCTGCGACTCAACACGACGCTCGGCCAGCACAACATCGCGGTAGACTATTTCCTGAACAACTACACGTACTGGAAGGACAGCACCCTGAGCGCCGGGTTCAACGCTGCAGGGCAGGCGCTCGGTACGCCGAGCTTCAACAACTTCTACAACACTCAGGGCTTCCTCGCGTCGGACGACATCGTCTGGACGAAGAACGAGCTCGGCTTCGGATATTACGTGCAGCATCAGTTGCAGACCGGCGATATCGCGGTCGCCGACGCGACGACGGGTACGCTGAGCCTGGCGGCGCTGGCGCCGCAGGCGCTCGGCGAAGGCAACGGCTTTCTCCGCGATACCTACACGTTCAACGACCGGCTCTCGCTCTTCGCGAACATGTGGTTGAAGCGCTCGAGCGTCACGCAGCAGACCACGTTCGACCCCCGTATCTCGCTGCAGATTCGTCCAACTCCGGCCGACGTCTTCCGCCTCACCTACGGACGGTCCGACGGGGCGCCTTCACCGCTGCTCAAGGCCACCGGAGCGCTCCTCGTAACGAACAACGGCGCGTCGGTGACTACCGTGAGTTGCAGCGGGCTCAACAACATCGGTGACTCGGGCAACCCGGCCCTCAAGCCGGAGAGCGCTAACGATTTCGAAGCAGGCTACGGGCATCGCTTCAAGGCCGACAGCAACATCCAGGTCAACGCCTACGTGACGAGCGTCAAGAACCAGCTCTTCCGTGCCGCGGAACCTCTCGCGTCGTTCGGCCTCGGTAACGTGCTGTTCGCGTCGGGCGCACTGGCAACGTACGAAGCGCGCTTGAACGGCCAATGCGGCTTGAGCCTCAACGACCAAACGGTGATTCCCTACCTGGCCGTCGGGACGACCTACAACGCGGCTTCGGCGCTCGCCCGCGGTATCGAGATCACCGGCCGCCAGCGGATCAACCGGATCGCGTACGTCGATTATGGGTACTCGGCTGAGTCTTCGTTCCAATCGGGGATCCCCGACAACATCCTGGTGAACAATGCCACGGTCACCAACGGCTCGCAGGTGCTCGGCATTCCCATCCACCAGGCGACCCTCTCGCTCGACGTCGCGCCGCGAACATGGGAGTTCCGGCTGGACAACTACTACACCGAGTTCAACAATCCGCTGTACCGTCCGTCGTACTGGCACAGCAACGCCTTCCTCAGCAAGTCCTTCGGCGATGGCCGCACGGTGCTGACGCTCGGCGGAACGAACATCTTCTCCCAGGCCGTGCAGTATTACGGTTTGATCGGGCACGGCACGTACGCTCCGGAGAACCGATTCTTCTCCGATGCGACTGCGATGCAGGAGTTCGTAAACGGCAGCTACGCGGCCGAAGCGTTCGGCTTGACCCCACCGCAGCTGACGCTCACGCTGCGGCAGCGCATCTAAGGAAGAGAAATTGACGCTACGATCGGAACTTCAGGCGGCTCTGGACGAATTGCTGCGGGCCACGCGTGGAAGCCGCACGACGTTGCGGGTCGATTTGCCCGAGCAGAAGGTGACGGTGGCCATACCATTCGTAGAATCCTTGGCACCGGGCGTGCCGACGATGATGAACGACGGTTCGCTCGATCAGCGCGGTGCAGCGACGGCGAAGTGGGTAGACAAGCACCGCAAGGTCCTCGTGCAGGACGATATCTCGGTTGCGGATCCTCCGCCGCCGATCGAGCTGACGACGATCTACGGGGCGAAGGCGCAAATGCTCGCGCCCGTCGAGGAAGACGGCGTGCTTATCGGATGGGTCTCCGTCCACTACCTACCTTCGGCTCGGAAGTGGACGGTGGAAGACGTCGCCGCTATCCGAGCGGCTGCAGGGCGCGTTCAAACAGCCCTCGCCGAGCGTCATGATGCCGCGCGATAGACTGGAGGCGTCATGACGTTGATCACACGGCGCGGGTTCGTCGCAAGCGCGTCTGCTTTTGCCGGCATCGGGATCTTGCGCTTTCCGGCTTCCGCCGCCGAGTTCACGTACAAGTACGCGAACGACAATCCGTTGACGCATCCGATGGGGCAAGCAGCGCTCTGGTGGGCCGATCGGGTGAAGCACGAGTCCGGCGGCCAGATGGAAATTCAGGTGTTTCCGGGGGGTCAGCTCGGGTCGGATCCCGAGATGTTGGCGCAGCTTCGCCTTGGCGGCATCCAGTTTCTGCACTTTGCGGGATCCGTTCTCTCGACGCTGGTCCCGGTCGCGACCATCGACGAGATCGGTTTTGCGTTTCCGACCTACAACGTGGTCTGGCAAGCGATGGATGGTGAGCTCGGCGCGTACATCCGCGGCCAAGTCGAGAAAACCGGCCTCCACATCTTCGAGCGGATCTTCGACAACGGGTTTCACGAGATCACGACGAGTGCGCGGCCCATCACGAAGCCGGCCGACCTAAAGGGGCTGAAGCTTCGCGTCCCCCCTTCGAAGCTCTATGTCTCCACGTTCCAGGCGCTCGGGGCATCGCCGACGCCGATCAGCGTCGCGGAGGTCTACTCGGCGTTGCAGACCAAGGTTGCGGACGGCCAAGAGAACTCGCTGGTCGTCATCGAGGCCAACAAGTTTTACGAAGTCCAGAAGTATTGCGCGCTGACCAACCACCTGTGGTCCGGCCAATGGCTCTTGGCCAACGGCGATGCGTGGCAGAAGCTGCCGAAGAAGCTCCAAGACATCGTCGCGCGAAACTACGAATCGGCGGTCCAGCGAGAGCGGGCGGAGTTCAAACGGCTCAACGATTCCCTGCATCGGAAGTTGGCGTCGCAGGGGATGACGTTCAACACGCCCGACGTCGAGACGTTCCGGGCGGTACTCCGGCAAGGCGGGTTCTATACACAGTGGCGCGACACGTACGGTTCAGGGGCATGGAGCAAGCTCGAGAAGTACGCCGGGAAGCTGGCGTAACACCCTCGGCGATCGGCGGGGGGCATACCGCCCGCATCGCCGAGGGGGCACTGGGCTGGATCACGGAGCTACCCGCGGCGGTCTTGCTGGCGGCGGAGATCGTCGTGTTGAGCTTGGGCGTCTTTTCGCGCTACGCGCTGAATCGGCCGCTGGTGTGGACGGAGGAGCTCGGGGAGACACTGTTCCTTTGGCTTGCGATGTTCGGAGCGGCGATCGCGCTGCGACGCGGCGGACACATGCGGATGACGGCGATCGTGGAACGCCTCCCGCAACGAATACGGCCGTGGCTCGAGACGATCGCGATGATGGTCGTGGCGGTGTTCCTCGCGGAACTGATCGTGCCGGCGCAAAAGTACGTGGTAGGTCAGTTTGCGATTCTCACGCCCGCGATGCAGATGCCGGACTCGTTTCGCTGCGGGGCACTGCTGGTCGGTTTGGTGCTGATGTTCGCGATCGTGCTCGTTCGCATCGTAAGAGAGCAGACGCCGCTTCCCAGAGTGTTGGGATCGCTGCTGCTCGTCGTCGGCGTGCAGGTCATCCTCACGATGCTCCACCCGTTCTTCGTCGGGATCGGGAACGCGAGTTTGGTCGTGTTCTTCGTGGCGATCGTCGCGGCGGCTCTCGTGATCGGGACGCCGATCGCGTTTTGCTTCGGGATCGCGTCCGTCTGGTATCTGGCGACCGCCACGGCGAGTCCCGTGTCCTTGTCGATCGTCGTCAACCGAATCGACGGGGGGACGTCGAATTTCGTGCTCGCGTCGATTCCGCTGTTCATCTTTCTGGGCTATCTGATGGAGATGACGGGTCTCGCACGGGTCCTTACGGACTTCATGGGCTCGCTCGTCGGCCACCTCCGTGGCGGACTCTCGTACGTGCTGCTCGGTGCGATGTTCTTGGTCTCGGGAATCTCCGGTGCGAAGTCTGCCGACATGGCGGCCGTGGCTCCGGTGCTGCTTCCGGAGATGAAGCGCCGGCAGATCCCACCCGGTGAACTGATCGCGCAGCTTGCGGCGTCGGGCGCAATGGCCGAGACGATCCCGCCGAGCGTCGTGTTGATCATCATCGGATCCGTCACCGGCGTCTCGATCAACGCGCTCTTCATCGGCGGCCTGCTGCCGGCGTTCGTCGCCGCTCTCGCGCTCGTCTGCGTCGTATTCGTTCGCGCTCGGTCCAGCGCGGGTACTCTCCCGCCTCGTGCGAGCTTCGCTCGGATGGGCAAGGCGCTCTTCGTCGCGATTCCCGCGCTCGTGCTGCCGTTCCTGATCCGTGGCGCGGTCGTCGGCGGCGTCGCGACAGCGACGGAGGTCGCGACGATCGGGGTCGTCTATACCGTTGCGATCGCGCTCGTCGTGTACCGGAAGTTCGAGTGGCGCCGGATCTATCCGATGTTGGTCGATACCGCCGCGCTCGCCGGCGCAATCCTGTTGGTCATCGCGACGGCGACGGTCATGGCGTGGGCGCTGACGCAGTCGGGTTTCGCGCAGTCGCTCGTGGAGGGGATATCGCACCTCCCAGGCGGCAAGGCGGGCTTCTTGGCGATCTCGATCGTGCTCTTCATCGTTCTGGGCAGCGTGCTCGAAGGGACCCCGGTCATCGTGCTCTTCGGTCCGCTCCTGTTTCCGGTCGCGTTGAAGCTGGGAATCAACGACGTCCACTATGCGATCGTCGTGATCCTTGCGATGGGCATTGGGTTGTTCGCGCCGCCGCTCGGCGTCGGCTTCTACTACGCATGCGCGATCGGGAAAGTTCGACCCGACGAAGCGATGAGCCGGACCCTTCCCTACCTTGCAGCGCTCGCCGTCGCGCTCGTGCTGGTCGCGGCGTTCCCTTGGCTCTCGATCGGGTTGATCCCGAAGACGAACTAGCCTTGAGCGAGGACGATCTCCGTCGAGTCATCGACGATCCACGGGAGCGTGCCCACATCGGCGCACAGACGCTTGCGGATGCATTTCTGCGCCGGATCGAGCGTCTGAATCCCGCCTTGAACGCGATCCTTACCTCGACGCCGGAGGTCGCCGCGGCCGACGCGCGCCGTGTGGAGGATGCTCGCGCCGCGGGGCAGCCTCTCCCGCTCGACGGGATGCCGATCGTCCTCAAGGACAACATCGATCTGGGCGGTGTGCGGTGCACGGCCGGTTCGAAGGCGTTCGCGGATCGCATCGCCGAGCGCGATGCATTCGTCGTCGAACGGCTTCGCGCAGCCGGTGCCGTCGTCATCGCGAAAGCGCATCTGCACGAATTCGCGTACGGCGCGACCTCCAACAGCGCGTTCGGCGCCGCTCGCAACCCGTGGGATCCGAGCCGTATCCCCGGCGGCTCGAGCGGCGGCAGCGGCGCTGCGATCGCGGCCGACCTCACGATCGGTGCGCTCGGTACGGATACGGGCGGATCGGTTCGTATGCCGTCGGCGTTCAACGGCGTGACCGGCCTGCGTCCGACGATCGGCGGCGTAAGCAATCGCGGAGTCTATCCGCTTGCCGCCTCGCTGGACACCGTGGGCCCGATGGCGCGTTCGGCCGCCGACGTGCGCGCGCTCTTCGCCTCGATGAAGGCCTTCGACTCCGGCGATCCGTGGTCGCGTGAAGCCGCCGATCGCGTCTCTGGGACTCGTTCCGAGATCCGCGGACTACGGATCGGCATCGTCGAGGAGTTCTTCTTTGACGATGCCGATCCGCAGATCGTCGACCGTATTGCGGACGCCGTCGATGTGTTGCGTGACTTCGGCGCATCCGTCGTGCCGTTCCGGATCCCCGGGATCGCCGAAGCGTACCACTCGTGCACGCTGCTGATGCGTGCCGAGGCTGCGGCTTTGCACGAGCATCGCATCGACGATGAGCGCGTGCCGATCGGAGACGATGTCCGGGGACGCCTCCGGTTGGGACGTGACGTCACCGGAATCGAGCTTGCCCGCGTGCTCGCGCACCGGATGCAGTGGAGACGCGAGCTGGCGTGCATCTTGAGCCGGGACGTCGACGCATTGCTCACACCGGCGATCGCGGTTCCCACCCCCCTGATCGAAGGCACCGACATGCTTTCGACGACCACGCTGCTGACGCGGATGACGCTGCCGTGGAGCTTTGCGGGGATCCCAGCGATCTCGATCCCGTGCGGCTTCCGCTCGGACGGCATGCCGGTCGGCATGCAAATCGCTGCTGCTCCCTGGCAGGACGATCGTACCATCGACATCGCGGAAGCCTATCAAAGCGCCACCGACTGGCACCGGCGACGCCCCGCCCATCCTTTCGTAGCCGACAGCAAGTGAAGAACAGAAACGGGATGACTGCAAAGTTTCGGATCGGAATGCTCACGCCGTCGTCGAACACGGCGCTCGAACCGTTGACCTCCGCGATGCTCCACGGGCTGCCGGACGTGTCGATTCACTACAGCCGGCTGCACGTCATGGGGACGTCGCTCGACCGCGAGTCGAACGCCCAATTCACGATGGAGGCGTTCTTGGCAGCCGCATCTCTGCTGGCCGATGCGCGCGTCGACGTAATCGCCTGGAACGGAACGTCGGGCTCCTGGATGGGCCTGGACTGGGAGCGCGAGCTGTGCAAAGCCGTCGAGGCCGAAACGGGGGTGCCTGCGACCGGCTCGACGCTGGCATTCTTCGATGCGTTCGCAAAGTTCGGCGTCAAGCGGTACAGCCTCGCCGTCCCCTACGTGCGGGAACACACCGAGAAGATCGTCGAGACGTACGCGCGTGAGGGGCTCGAGTGCGTCGCGTCCGACTATCTCGGCTTCAAGACGAACGCCGAGATCGATGCCGTTCCCGAGGGCCGGTTCCGTGAGCAGCTCACGTCGGTGGCGGTGCCGGAGTCTGAGGGAATCGCGGTCGTCTGCACCAACGTGCCGGCTGCGCCGCTCGTCGACGAGCTGGAGGGGATTCACGGAATCCCGATCTTCGACAGCATCGCGGTGACCGCGTGGAAGTGCTTGGACATGCTCGGCATCGAGCCCAAGCTTCCCGGATGGGGCAAGCTGCTCCGCGGAGATGGCGGGAAGTGATCACGTTGCAAGAATCGCTGCGCGGCACGTTTTACGCGCCATTCTATGCAGCCCTCAACTTCGATGCCTTCGGGCAGGAAGGGGTGGAGATCCGGTTCGTCAGCAGCCCGTCGTGGACGCAGGCGCTGGACGGTTTGGTGGACGGAACGGTCGACGTCGGCTGGGGCGGGCCTTTGCGCGTCAACAAAGGCTACGAGGAGATCCCCGGCGCGGACTTCAAATCGTTTGCGGAGGTTGTGACGCGCGACCCGTTTTTTCTGGTGACGCGCGAGAAACGTCCCGCGTTCACGCCGCTTGCGCTGATGGACCAACGCCTGGCGAGCGTCAGCGAAGTGCCGACACCGTGGCTCTGCCTGCAGCACGACGTCCGCCTGGCGGGGCTCGATCCGGACGGCATCGAGCGGGTGGCCGACCGGAGCATGGCGGACAACGTCGCCGCACTGCGCCGCGGCGAGGTCGACGTCGTACAGCTCTTCGAGCCCTTTGTCGAGGAATTGGTGGAGGAGGGCTTCCACGTCTGGTACGCGGCGGCCGACCGCGGGCCGTGCGCCTACACCGCCTTCTATACGCGCCAGAGCACCATCGTGCACAAACGCGAGGAATTGGCGGCCATGGTGCGCGCGATCTATCGTACACAGCAGTGGATTGCCGCGGCCGACGCCCCGGCGATCGCCGCGGCGATGGCGAGCTACTTTCCGGACGTGCCGCGCCAGCGGCTCGAGGCCGTTTGCGCCCGTTACAAGGCGGTCGGCATTTGGGGCCGCGATCCCGTCCTGCGCCGCATCGGATATGACCGGCTGCTGGCCGGCGTGGTCTCCGGCGGTTTCATACACCCCGGCACTCCGTTCGAGCAAGCCGTAGACAACAGCCTGGCCGAAGCCGCCATCGCCGCGAACCCGCCGGCGTTGAAGACGTAGCCATCGCTCCGCTTCCGCGGCCGACGTTGGACGAGCGTTCATTACAACCAATGAAACGATTTGGTGGCTCCCTGTACTGGTTCAGCGTCACAGGAAGCGATAATCTCTGCATATGCGCGCGTATCGCATTGCTGCGTTAAAGGCGGAGGTCTACGGGTGAGCCAAAAGCAGATTCTCGCCGCTTTTGGGATCGACGTCGACGCTGTGGCTGGCTGGCTTGGGTCGTATGGCGGCGAGGATTCGACGTTCGATATCTCACGCGGCGTGTTCGCCGGCGAGGTGGGCGTGCCGCGGCTGGTCGAGCTCTTTCGACGGCGCCGAATCCGGACGACCTGGTTCGTGCCGGGCCATTCGCTCGAAACGTTCCCCGACCAGATGAAAGCGGTTGTCGACGCGGGACACGAGATCGGCGCGCACGGGTACTCCCATGAGAACCCGGTCGCGATGACACCTCGGCAAGAAGAAGACGTCTTGATCCGATCGATCGAGCTCATCGAGAAGATCTCCGGACGCAAGCCGCGCGGGTACGTTGCGCCGTGGTGGGAGACGTCGCCGGTGACCGCTGAGCTGCTCCTCAAGCACGGCTTTCGCTACGACCACAGCCAAGGCCATCACGATTTCCAGCCGTACTACGCGCGCGTCGCGGAGTCGTGGACGAACGTCGATTATTCGAAGCCGGCGCGCGAGTGGATGAAACCGCTCGATCGGGGCCGAGCCGTCGATCTGGTCGAGATCGTCGCCAGCTGGTATCTCGACGACCTGCCGCCGATGATGTTCATCAAGTCGGCGCCGAACAGTCATGGTTTCGTGAGTCCTAGAGACGTCGAACAACTCTGGCGCGACCAGTTCGACTGGGTCTATCGCGAGTACGACTTCGCCTGCTTTCCGATTTCCATCCATCCGGATGTTTCGGGACGTCCTCAGGTGCTCTTGATGCTCGAACGGATGATCGACTACATCAACCAGCACGAGGGCGTTCGCTGGTGCACGATGGAGGAGATCGCGGAAGAATACCGGCAGCGCGTTCCGTTCGACAAAGAGAACGCGATGAAGGTCGCCGACGTCGGCCGGATGCGTGGCGAGTAACGTTCGGTCACGCCTTCGATCCGAACATCTCGTTGCCGGCATGAGGATCGAGCGTATCGGCCCGTTTCTCGTGCAGGCGGCGCTTGTCGTTTCGTTCTTGGCCTTCTGGGAAGTTGCCGCTTCCAAGCGATGGGTCAACGGACAGTTCTTCGGGAGTCCAAGGGGGATCGTTCTCTCGCTCCTGCGGGCGATCCACGATGGTTCCTTTTTGCGCGACGCCGCGCTGACGGTGTACGAAACACTCGCGGGGTTCGTTCTCGGCACGATCGCGGGTACGGTGATTGGCCTCCTCTTGTGGTATTCAGTGTTCGCTGCACGGGTAATCGAACCGATGGCCGTCGCGATGAACGGTATTCCGAAGATCGCGCTCGCGCCGCTGATCATCATCTGGCTCGGTGCCGGGATGACGTCGAAAATCGTGCTTGCCTTCGCCTCAACCGCGGTCGTGGCGTTTCTGGCCGCCTATGGAGGGACGCGGGAGATCGATGCCGATCTCGTCACCTTGCTGCGCTCGTTCGGGGCTTCCCGATTCCAAACGTTCTGGAAACTCATCGTTCCGGCGTCACTTCCCTGGGTTTTCTCCGCGATGCGGATCAACGTCGGTTTTGCGCTCGTCGGAGCGATCGCCGGCGAATTCATCTCGTCTCAATACGGAATCGGACACGCGATCTTCGTCGCCGGAAACCTTTTCGACCTCAACGGCGTGTGGCTCGGAATCTTCGAGCTCTCTATCCTCGCCGCATTGATGTACGCGGCACTGGGACTCCTCGAGCGCGTCGCGATGCGCGGTCGCGCGTGAGCGGGCCGAGTCTTACGGACGCGGCGGTCCGCTTCGCGGACGAGCTGACGTTCGAAGCGATACCGGCCGAGGTCGTCCATTCCGCGAAGCGGTGTCTCGTCGACGGGATCGGCGTCGAACTGGCGAGCATGGGCGAGCCCGTGATCGGCGTCCTGGATCGCTACATCGCGCGGATTGGCGGGCGGGCCGAGGCGCGGGCACTGTACGCCGGAAACCGGCGAATGCCGGCGCATCTCGCCGCACTGCGCAACGGAACGGCCGGCCATGCGATGGATTGGGACGATACGCAACTGCCGGCCTCTTCCGATCGGCTGTACGGTTTTCTCACCCACCCGACGACGGCGCCGCTGGCGGCAGCGCTCGCGCTGGTCGATCGCGAGTGCGTCGATGGGAAGCAATTCCTGACCGCATTTCTCGCCGGCTTCGAGGTCCAGTGCAAGATCGCCGAGGCGATCAGCGCCGATCACGCGCGGTGCGGCTATCAAAGTACCGCGACGATCGGAACCTTCGGGGCCGCCGTGACCGCCGCCAAAATCGGTCGTGCCGACCGATCGGGGATCGCGCAGGCGGTCGGAATGGCCGCTTCGATGGCGGCCGGCGTCAAAGCGAACTTCGGCACGATGGCAAAACTCGTTCACGTCGGACGGGCAGCCGAAAACGGCGTCGTCGCAGCGGATCTGGTAGCGGACGGGCTCAGTGCGAGCGAAACGGCTCTTGACGGCGACGGCGGATATTTCGCTGCGGCAGGCCGCGGGGGGAATCCGGAGCGGGTCGTCGATCATTTCGGCGCGCCGTATTCGATCCTCGATCCGGGCGTAAGCGTCAAGCCGTACCCGAGCGGCGTCGTGACCCATCAAACGATGGATGCCGTCGCTGAGGTCGTGCGCGCAAACGAGCTCTCAGCCGACGCGATCGAGAGCGTCGAGGTTCTCGTCGGAAAGAACATCGCCGAGCCGATTCGCTTTGCGTTCGCGCACACGCCGCTCGAAGGGAAGTTTTGTATGCCGTTTCTCGTCACCGCGATGGTGCTCGAGGGACGGGTCGGCGCGGCGGAGTTCAGCGACGCGTTCGTGTCGTCTGGGCGTGTCCGCGAATTCCAGAGCCGCGTGCGGATGACCGTTGACCCGCAGATCGACGCACGCGGTTACGAAAAGGTTCGCTCGCGGCTGGTCGTTCGGCTTCGCGACGGTCGAGAGATCGTACACGACGTCGACGAGCGCTATCGAGGCGGACCCGAGCGGCCCTTCACCGACGCCGAGCTCGAGGCAAAGTTCGGAGCCTGCGTGGAGGGAAAGCTGGACGAGGCGAAGGCGCGAGCCCTTCTCGCTTTCCTTTGGAGTCTCGATAGCCGGTCGAATGCTTCGGCGATCCTCGATCTGGCCAATGGATAGCGTGGCAAATGCGTAAGGTCATACTCGCGATGGTTCTGGCCCTGACGCTCGGAGGCGGCCCGGTCGCACCGAACACCATGGAAAAGGTCGTCGTCTCGCAGGCGACGCAAAACTTGAATTTTTTACCGCTCTACATTGCCAAGGACCGAGGCTATTTCGAGAAACGCGGTCTCGACGTCACGATCGTCACGGCGGGCAGCGGCGCGAACGCCGTATCGGCCGTGATCTCCGGTTCGTCGATGTTCTCGCTGCAAGATCCCATGACTGCCGTTCTCGCGGCGCTCAAAGGCGTGGCGATCAAGAACGTCGCGTCCGTCGTGAGCGCTCCCCCTACCTGGATCGTGGTCCCGAAAAGCTCGTCGATCAAAACCATCGAGGATCTGAACGGAAAGACGATTGCGACCGCAAACCCGCCTTCCGCGAACACCTATCTGTTGGAAGCGCTGCTTGCGAAGCACAAGGTGGCCGCGAAGTTGACCCGCGTCCTCCTCGGTACGGAATTCGCGCCGATGCTCGCCGGTCAGGCCGACGCGGCCGTCATGGAGGAGCCCTCCATGGAGGACGCGCTCGCGCAGAAGTATCGCATTCTCTACAAGTTCTCGGCGATGTATGCGCGCGGCCAAGGGGGCTATTGCTGGACCGGCGTGGACGCGATGGAGGACTCGATCGCGAAACGATCCGTGGTTGGGCGGTTCGTCGACGCGATCGGCGACGCGCTGGTAACGATCGCAAAGGACCCGGCAGCCGCTACCGAAGTCGCTGCGCGCGAATTCCCATCGTTCTCGCCCGACAAGCTTCGCGTCGCAATCGGCCGCTACAAACAGGAAGGGCTGTTTCCGATGAGCCCGCTTCTGACGCAGACGCAATTCGCGAACGCCGTCGACATGCAAGTGAAGGCCGGCAACCTCAAGCCGGCTGAGGCCAAGTACGCCGCAACCGTCGACGCCTCGTTTGCCCAGCATCCCTCACGTCGATAGGACGTACACCTACGCCGATGTCACCTCGTCGTTAGCGCTGCGCTTGCGTGCGGCCGGTCACCATCGGGCATGATGCCTTCATTCCTGCAGTCATCCACGTGCGCGCCGGGCAAACGGTCACGTTCGTCAACGGCGACGACGAAATGCATACGTTCACGTCGGACACGGCAGCGTTCGACTCCAAGAACGTCGATGCAAACGGACGCTTCGTCCATACGTTCACGAAGTCCGGGAGCTACCCGTATCACTGCGCGATCCATACCTTCATGTAAGGTACGGTCATCGTGGACCCGGTCGGAGCGACGAAATGATCGCCCGTCGTCGGCGACATCAAAGCTGACGACTGGAGCACCTTCACCGCTGAAGTCCCGGGTCTGTCGGCGCGCGCCGGCTCGGGTCGTGCAGTCGAAAAGAAACAGAGAGCGGACAGGACGACGAGCGCGTGCGATTGTTCATGGCACGCATCATCGCAAGCATTCATGAGGAATGTTTATGGGGAATTTGGCTCTCCGAGGGTGTTCGTTCTTCATGCCGAGCTGACGGCGTCGGCAACCGCATCACCGCTTGACCGAGCGGCGCGAATTCGTTTCGGTTCCAGCGCCTGAGCCCGTCGATCACGTCCCACGCGATCTGCCGCTGCCCCGCGACGTTCGGGTGGATGAAGTCGGGTTGGTAGCTCGCTCGGAGGTGGAGGCGCCGGTCGCGGTCGAGGTCGATAAGCCTCGCGCTCGCGCTCGCCTGGCTTCGAATGAAGTCCGTGACGCCCCATCGGTCCGCCAACATCGTCGACGGCGTCAAAAGGTAGATTTGCGCGAACGGTGCTGCCGCATGGGCCGCGGCGATGAGGTCCCGATACGTGCTGCGGAACTGGGCATCGGTGAACGTTCCGCGGCGGATCCGGTCGGCATCGTTGGTACCGACGAAGATGGTGATGATCGTCGCAGATCTCGGCACGCGCGGAGTCTCGAAAGCTAACGCACCGCGGGCATCGACCCCCGAAATGCCGAGATCGAGGACGCGAACGCCCAGCCGTTGCGCGACGAGGTACGGGAACGCGTCGCGGCCCGGTGCGCCGAGACCGTAACCGAACGTGATCGAGTCGCCGATCGCCACGTAGAGTCCCCCAGCGACGGCAGACGTCGGCGGCGACGCGGCCGCTATGACGCTCATCGAAAGAGCGAGCGCCGCTACGCCGATCGTCATCACAAAGAACCAAGAACTGTGACAAAAATCGTGGTGAGGGGGGACGTGCGCGGGGGTACGATGCCGCGGTTGGCTACGACGCTTGAGCCCCGCACCATCGAACGCGCCTCGCCGAGGAGCGCGGTCGCTCGCACGACCTCCGCGCAATCGTCGCACGAGGACCGGCTTGCGTTCGCCGATGTGTTCCGAATGGTCGCCATTCTCGGAGTCGTTGCGAACCATTTGGCATTGGTCAGCGGCATCCACCCGTTCGACCCACGTGACGACTTCGGTTGCATCGGTGCTTGGGGCGTCAACTGCTTCTTCGTTCTGAGCGGGTTTCTGCTGAGTCGTCCGTATCTCGAGTCGATCCTGGGAAGGCGTGCATTCCCCTCGACACGGCTCTTTCTCAGGAGGCGATTCTTCCGAATCTATCCGCTCTATGCGTTCGCGGTCGTCGTGAGCGGTGTCGAGGTGGCGATGCATGCACCTCACGAGCTCCCGTTCGCATCGATGTTGAGCCACCTCACATTCCTCCACGGGTTCTCGAAGGCGGAGGTCTTGTCGCTCAATAGCCCGTTCTGGACGATGGCGGTTGATGCCCAATTCTACATCCTGTTGCCGCTCGGAGCATTCGTGCTCGGCGCCGTTGCTCGCACAACCGGTCGAGCGTCCGGCACAACGATCATCGCGAGCGCGATAGCGGCAACTATCGCGCTCAGCCTTGCCGTGCGCTGGTACGTCTTCGCCCATCTGTCGGCCTCCATCGTCGGCGACTCGGTCGGTCCGGCGTTCGTTCTCGCGCGGAACGCGGTCGGGATGGGAACGGCCTTCGCGCTCGGGATTCTCCTCGCAATGCTGCAGTTGCTCGGAAAGCAGCCTGGGCGTCTGCTTGCGTCGGGGCTCGGGGCCGCCGGGATCGCGTGCCTTCTCTTCCTGGTGTGGTGTGCTCGCGTATACGGCACCACGCCGGCATACGCCATCGGCTACGATGCACTCGCCGCGGTCTCGGCCGCGCTGGTCCTGTTCGGATTCGGCGAGGGCGCCTTCAATGTGGTCGGGATCGTGCGGAGATCGCGGCGCGTCACGAAGCTCGCGGCGTTGGCGTACGCCGTATACTTGTTCCACTGGCTGATCATCGATATGGTCAACCATACGGTCCAGAAGCGCGCGCACTGGAGCTCGGGATCGCTGGACTACTTCGTCGGCATCACCGTTCCGACGTTGATCGCGACTTTCATCGTCGCGGCTGTGGCGCACCGCTTCGTGGAGAAGCCGTTCCTGACGTTGCGCGATCGCAACCGTGAGGCCGCCCAGGCCTGACTGCATCGATGTCGCGAAGGCGTGACGCTTTAAGATGCCCTGCGTTTAGCCATCGCTCTGTCGCAGTCTTGCGAAGGTCGGCATGGCCGTCGTCGCCGCAACGGTGCTTGGAGCGCCCAGACGATGATCTTCTCACGCAAAGCGCAGAAAAACTACGCGGAGCTACGCACTCGCTGGACGAGCCGCGAGCGCCAGCCTCGCAAAATGCGGAAAACCAGCTTCCGCGACGCGGTCCCAGCCGCGATCGCAATCGTGCACGACGCGCGTCGTCGTCAACGCTGCCGCGAGAGCCTGTGCGGCGTCGCCCCGATCGTCGCCCTCGCGATCGGAATCGCCATTTGCGTCGCGACGATGGCTGCGTTGGCCGCAGGCCCGGCCGCCAGTCCCCTCTGGTGCACCGCCTTCAGCGACTGCCCACAACCGTTCTGAAAGCCTGCTCGACAGATCGTCGCGGCTCGATGAACGGACCGAACCGGCAGGGTCACGCTCGTCGTACGGGGTGTGTGAAAGCGAACGGAAGGTCTTGGCTTTTCGCAGCAGCGCTGCTCAGCGCCACGATCGGCGCGTCATCCCCGCGCGCTGCGTCCCCACCGTTGACCGATCCTGACGCGATCTTCGTTGCGGCGCGCAAAGCCTGGGCCTCGGGTGCATATCCGCGCAATGCGATCTACGCCGTCATCGTCTCGTTCCAGAACGGATCAAACCGCGTGCGCCGCACCTGGGAGGCGACCGAAGACCTGCGCGGACGGATCGTGAATTCACACTCCTTCGGTCGCGAGGAGAACGCGCCGCACGGTATCAACGTCGTGGTTCCGTTTCTGGGCGACGTCAATCGCGCAAAACCCACCGATCCCGTCGGCGAGGTCAAGCTCGCCGTCGATGAGGACTACGGGCTCGCACCGGGCGACCAGGGGTTCGGGGCGGCCATAAACGATCGCGACTACGAGGTCAGGCTGGTCGAGACGCTGACCGACGCGCGGGGACCGGAGTACCATCTTGTACTGCGGCCGCTGCGCGAGCCGGAGCACCACCGCTTGCGGGAGCTCTGGGTCGACGGCACGACGATGCTTCCCGAGGAGGCCGTCGTCGTCGGGATTGGAAGCCGTCCGCCGCTCACGAAGGTCAGCTGGCGCGTCGAGTTCACCCGAGTCCAGGGCGGGACGTACATCGCACGCGAGACCGCGCTCGAACCCGTGGACTATGGCCGCGACGGGCTGCTGACCGACTTCACCGTCTCGTTCGAGGGGCTGGCGCTGACCAGCGGTTACCAAAGTTCCGGACTCGGGGATGTCGGCGGGACGCCGCAGTCCGATCCCTGAGAACGCCGGCGATCTCGGATCGCCCGCGTTTCGTCCAGAACCGCGCCGAGTCGACCGTCGTATACAGGGAAACGCACACCGGAGACTCGCCGTGAACACCACCTTCCTCAGCGCAATCGCCACCATCGCAATCCGTACCGTTCACGGTGCCAACGACATCGAGAACCTGCTCCGACGTGGATTGACGCCGATCACCGACAATCCCGCTGCTCTACGAGAGCTTGGCTTCGAGCGTGCCTATCCCCAGATCGAGCACGGCTACGATTCAACTATCTGGGAACGAGCAATCGTCGCGCCTCAATGTTCGCGAGATGGCTTGCGAATGCTGGTGCGTCAGCGAGCGTTCGTCGAAAGCACCAGTTCCCGAGTGCACCAATAGCGTTGGAGTGTGGTGATCGGTATGGTGATGAAACGACTCACGAGTTTCGCCTTGATCCTCGCCGCGCTGGCCCTCCCCGTCGCAGCCAGGGCGGACACGTCATCCGATGCGGCACGGTCGTGCGAACAGACGATTCACGGCATGATCAACTCGATCAACGGCAAATATGGCTTAACGGTGCGTGGCGGCCGTGTCGGCCTTGCGGGCGTAGCGATGCATCCGGGTACGATCATCAATCCGATCGGATTGCAGCTCAAGCCCGGGATGCGGGTCACGATAGCCGGACACGCGGACCGAAACACGTTCGATGCCGACGAGATCGATGCACCCATCGAGTATCTCGAGATTCAGAATCGGACCCAGCGCGCCGATCGTACCATTGCGCCATGGCCGACTCTCGTCGTTCCGAATGGGACGTTCCAGACGAACGGGCCGAGCGCCGAGGGCGGCGGCTGACCTCCGCGCACTCCAGCGTCGGGATCGACCGTTCGTTCAGCACCCTCTAACATCCCCGCTTCGCTGCAGCTGCAGCACTAGGGCGTTACCAGAATCTCCTGAACGCTGCCCGGTCGGTTCGGGCCGGCGGCGCCGCCGCATTGCCACAGGTTCGTCGCGTCCGCGAAGCAGGTAAAGCTGCCTTCGCGGCCCGTCGTCAGCACGTTGCGCGTACGGTAGAACGTCTGGGTCGTCCACTTCACGTGCGCCGGATAGACGAGCGTTGCGGCGGTGCCTTGGCCCATGTCCTCGTACACGACCCACCGGTGCGGTGCTCCGATGGTCAGGCTCGCGATGTCCATCGTCGTCGCGCCGTCCATCCCCACCGCGGAAGGCTTTTCGTAGAGGCAGCGGATGAGCTTCGCCGCCAGGGCGGCGGACGGCGGTCGGCCGTTCGCGCCGCCGTGCTGAAAGTTCACGCAATCCGTCAGCGGGCGATTTGCCAACACGGTGCCGTATTGATCGGTCCGGAGCTTCGCGGAGGGAACCTGGGGCGCGGGATTGGGCCCGCCTCCGCCGATCGGGCGAATCCAATGCGCGCCGTACGCACGCACCGGCGTGCGGTAGGTCACCGGCAGCTGGCCGGGCAGCGGATCGACCCTGACGATATACGATTTGTCTTTCAGATCGACCGCCGTCACCGTTCCCTTCTTGTACACCGACGACGCCGGGTTGCTCATCATCTGCACGTCGATCTCGACGCGGTCGCCGACCTTGTACGTCATCTCCGGACTTTGCGCGCCGGCCTGCGAGCCGCCGAAGAGCGCCGACCCGAGCGTCGCCGCGGCGAAGAGCGCCGCGAGGGACACGCGATAGCCGAGGATCGTCATCCGGCCTGCTTGCCTCCTGTGTCCGACTCGACCTTGTTCCCGCTTGCACGATCGCATCGCTTCGCGAACTTCCATCTCGGCGGCCGGGTGGGGCACTCCAGGGCGCCTGAAGAAACCCTCACGATCGTTTTTTGCCTTACAGACTTCGTCTTGACGGATCGATGCGCGAAAGCAAATCCAACGCCGTCGACGTAACCAATGGAGGCGCGGGTAGGAGGCGTCGCGATGGAGCTTTCGGGCTACGCGGTCGCGCCCTTGCGGGAGGGTGACGTCACCCGCTGCCGGGGCTCCGGCAACGGCCTGACGCCGATACTCCTGGTCACCGCGGGAGACGCCTCGCTCGCATCCTTCAAGCGGCTCGAACATGAGTATGCGCTCAAAGCCGAACTCGATGGTGCGTGGGCGGCGCGGCCCGTCGAGCTGTCCGGGCACAACGGCCGAATGACGTTGGTGCTCGAGGACCCCGGTGGCGAACCGCTCGATCGCCTGCTCGGTCGACCGTTGGCATTATCGGGATTTTTGCAAATCGCGATCGCATTTGCGCGCGCGCTCTTTCGAGTGCACGAGCGGGGTCTCGTCCATAAAGACATCAAGCCGGCGAATGTCCTGGTGGATCTGTCCAGCGGCGGCGTCTGGCTTACCGGCTTTGGTATTGCCTCCCGCGTACCGCGCGAGCGTCCCAATCCTGAACCGCCCGAGGTAATCGCCGGAACGCTCGCCTACATGGCACCGGAACAGACCGGCCGGATGAACCGGTCGGTCGATTCCCGCAGCGATCTCTATAGTTTCGGCGTCACCCTCTACGAGCTGCTCACGGGCGCGCTGCCGTTCACCGCTTCCGACCCGATGGAATGGGTCCACTGCCACATCGCGCGCCAACCGCTCCCGCCGAGCGAACGAGTGATGGCGGTGCCGGCACAGCTGTCGTCAATCGTGATGAAGCTCCTCGCAAAGACCGCCGAGGAGCGTTACCAGACCGCCGCCGGCGTCGAAGCGGACCTCCGGCGCTGCTCGGCCGAATGGGAGTCGAAGGGCCGCATCGACCCGTTCCCGCTGGGCGCGCACGATGCATCCGGCCGGCTGCTGATGCCGGAGCGGCTGTACGGTCGGGAGCGCGAGATCGACATCCTGCTCACGGCCTTCGACCGTGTCGTGGCCACGGGCACGCCCGAGCTGGTGCTCGTGTCCGGCTATTCCGGGATTGGCAAGTCCTCGGTCGTAAACGAGCTGCACAAGGCGCTCGTCCCACCGCGCGGGCTCTTCGCGTCCGGCAAGTTCGATCAGTACAAACGCAACATTCCGTACGCCACTCTTGCTCAAGCCTTCCAGAGCCTTATCCGATCGCTTCTGGCCCAGAGCGATGCGGAACTAGGCCGGTGGCGGGACGCCCTGCGCGAGGCGCTGCGCGACAACGGGCAACTCATCGTGAACCTCGTTCCCGAGCTGGAGCTCGTGATCGGAAAACAGCGGCCGGTCGCGGACCTGCCGCCACAGGACGCGCAGCGCCGCTTCCAAATGGTTTTCCGGCGCTTCCTCGGCGTATTCGCGCGGGAGGAGCACCCGCTCGCGCTGTTTCTTGACGATTTGCAATGGCTCGATACAGCGACGCTCGACCTCCTCGAGTACGTGGTCACGGATTCTGAGGTGTGCCATTTGCTGCTCGTCGGGGCCTACAGGGACAACGAGGTCGGCCCCGGGCATCCGCTTCTGCACGCTCTCGCGGCAATCCGCGCAGCCGACGCGAGGGTACACGAGGTCGTGCTGGCGCCACTCGGGCTCGATGATACCGGCCGGCTCATCGCCGACGCCCTGCGTTGCGAGCCGGAGCGCGCGCGGCCTTTAGCGGAACACGTGCAGGAGAAGACCGGCGGCAATCCGTTCTTCGCGATCCAGTTCGTCACGGCGTTGTCCGACGAAGGGCTGCTCGCGTTCGACTCGGTCGCGCTCGCCTGGCAATCAGACATCGATCGCATCCGCGCCAAGAACTACACCGACAACGTGGTGGAACTCATGGCTGCAAAGCTGAAGCGGTTCTCCACCACCACACAGGACGCTCTCAAACAGCTCGCGTGCCTGGGCAATGTCGTCGAGAGCGCCACTCTGACCCTGGTTCTCGGGGAAAGGGAGGAGGCGATCGACGCCGCGCTCCTGGAAGCGGTACACGCCGGACTCGTGTTCCAACACGATAACGCGTACAAATTTCTGCACGACCGGATCCAGCAGGCGGCGTATTCGCTGATTCCCGATGAGCACCGTGCCGAGGTCCACCTGCGCATCGGCCGCGTGCTGCTGGCGAGCATGACGGCGGACCAGCTCGCCGAGCAGCTGTTCGACGTCGCGAACCAACTCAATCGGGGTGCCGGACGGCTGATCGACCGGGACGAGAAGGCGCAGGCGGCGACGATCGATCTGCGTGCCGGGCGAAAGGCGAAGGCGTCGGCGGCCTATGCGTCGGCGCGCGCGTATTTTGCGGCTGGCATGGCGCTGTTGGACGAGCGGGACTGGAAGGGCCAGTACGAGTTGATGTTCAGCCTGTGGCTCGAACGTGCGGAGTGCGAGCTTCTGAGCGGTAACTTCGAAAAATCCGAGCAACTGATCGTAGAGTGCCTGCAGCGCGCGGCTTCAAACGTCGAATTCGCGGCCGCCTCCTGCCTGAAGATCTCTTTGCATGTGTTGAAGGGCGAACAGTCGCAAGCCCTCGACAGCGCGCTCACGTGCCTGCGCCTGTTCCGCATCGACCTGCCGGCACACCCGACCTTCGAGCAGGTCCAGGCCGAATACGAGACGGTCCTGCAGAGCCTCAATGGGCGTCCGACCGAGAGCCTCATCGATCTGCCGACGATGACCGATCCGGAACTACAGGCCGCCCTGCAGGTGCTCTCGGTCCTTGGTCCCCCCGCCTACTTTACCGACTTTCACTTATTTTGCTTGATCGCGTGCCGCATGGTGAAGATCGGCATGCAGTACGGGGTGAGCGACGCTTCCACGCTCGGCTTTGCCCTTCTCGGGTTTGTCTCCGGCCCGGTCTTTCACCGTTACGGTGAGGCGTATCGGTTCGCCAAGCTTGCATGCGACCTGGTCGAGAAGCACCGCTTCATCGCCAACCAGCCGAAGGTCTATCACGCGATGGGAACGGTTGCGTTCTGGACGCAGCCGATCGGGACCGCGATCGATTTCATGCGGGCGACCTTTCGCACCGCGATCGAGACGGGTGATCTGACCTTCGCTTGCTATGGTCTGTACCAAATTGTCACCGGCCTTCTGTTGCGGAACGATCCACTCGACGCGGTGTGGCGCGAGTCGCAGATGGCGTTGGACTTCGCCGAGGAAGCCAAGTACGGCGGCGCCGCGGAGATCATCCTGTGCCAGCAACACTTCATCGCGACCATGCAGGGCCGGACCGCGACCCTTCCCACCTTCAGCGACGCGCAGTTCGACGAGGCGACGTTCGAGGCGCAACTGAGCGGGGACCGGATGCCCTTGATGATCTGCTTTTACTGGATCCTTAAACTGAAGGCGCGGTTCCTGTCGGGCGACTACGCCGAGGCTCTCGCGGCAGCCGACAAGGTGAAGCCGCTCCTTTCGGTCGCAACCGCTCAGATCCAGGTACTCGACTACTTCTACTACACCGCGCTGACGGTGGCGGCACTCTACGAGAAGGCTTCTGACGACGAGCAGAACAGGTGGCGCGAACTCCTGACGGCGCACCGGGAACAACTGCGCGAGTGGGCCGAAACCTACCCGCCGACGTTCGCCGACAAGTACGCACTCGTCTCAGCCGAGATTGCGCGCCTAGAAGGGCGTGACGTCGATGCAATGCGCCTGTACGAAGGGGCCATTGTGTCGGCTCGCGAGAGCGGCTTCGCCCAGATTGAAGGGCTGGCCCACGAGGTTGCTGCAGGATTTTATGCTGCCCGCGGGTCGACGACCGCCGGCCACGCCCATCTCAAGGCCGCACGCGGTTGCTTTGTGCGCTGGGGCGCACTCGGCAAGGTGCGGCAACTCGACCAGCGCTACCCACGACTGGGCGAGGAATCGGCTTCGCCTGCGCTGGGCGCGACGATCGACGCGCCGCTCGAGCAGCTGGACGTCGGAACGGTGGTCAAGGCCTCGCAAGCGGTGTCGGGTGAGATCGAACTCGGCAAGGTGATCGAGACGCTCATCAGGATCGCCGTCGAGCATGCGGGGGCCGAGCGGGGGCTGCTCATCCTTTTCCCGAGCGACGAGTCGCGGATCTTGGCGGAGGCGACGACGAGCTATGGCACCGTTGAAGTGACGCTGCGTCGGGCGGCCGTGACGCCCGCCGAACTGCCCGAATCCGTGCTCCAGTACGTGATCCGGACGCGGGAGGGCGTAATCCTGGACGACGCCTCAGCGTCGACGTTGTTCTCGGCGGATGCGTACGTGCAGCAGCGGCGGCCTCGGTCCGTGCTCTGCCTCCCCTTGATCAAGCAGACCAAACTCGTCGGCGCACTCTATCTCGAGAACACGTTGACTCCGCGCGCCTTCACGTCTGGTCGCATCGCGGTGCTGGAATTGCTGGCCTCGCAGGCCGCGATCTCGCTGGAGAATGCCACCCTCTATTCCGATCTACAGCGCAGCGAAGGCTTCCTGGCTGAAGGTCAGAGGATTAGCCACACCGGCAGCTGGGGCTGGAACGTTGCTACCGGAGAACGGGCCTGCTCGGCAGAGACGTTCAGAATCTTCGGGTACGATCCGGCGGTTTCTCCGACCCTCGAGATGATTCTTCAACGTGTCCATCCGGAAGATGTACCGCTCGTACAACGGCAAATCGACCGCGCATCGATTGACGGAAAGGGCTTCGAGTTCGAGCATCGATTGCTGATGCCGGATGGATCTGTGAAATACGTCCATGTCGTCGCTCAAGCTGTACGGGACCAAAGAGGTCAGCTCGAATTCATTGGGGCGCTGATGGACGTCACCGCAGCCAAAAAAGCCGAGGAGGACCTGCGCAAGGCGCAGGCAGACCTCGCGCATGTAACGCGCGTGACCACGCTCGGCGAGATTGCCGCTTCGATCGCGCACGAAGTGAACCAACCGCTCACTGCCGTTGTCAGCAATGCTGAGGCCGCTCGTCGCTGGCTCGACTGCAACACTCCCAACGTGAATGAAGCGCGCAGCGCGGTAGAAAGCATCATCAAGAGCGGTCATCGGGCGGGCGAGATCACCCGGCGCGTCCGCGCACTGTTGAACAAGACCGACATTCAGAAAACGCCGCTCGACATCAATGACGTCGTTAACGAGGCCGGCGCTTTAGTCCGGCACGAACTCTTCAGCCAGCGGGTATTGCTGCGCATGGAGCTCGCGGCCGATTTGCCTCGGGTCAACGGCGATCGGATCCAGCTGCAGCAAGTTATCGTCAATCTCGTGATCAACGGCATCGAAGCGATGCAGCCGGTCACGGATCGGGCCCGCGAATTGGTGATCCAAACGCACCAGGACGAGGCGCACCAAGTGCTGATCGCGGTGAAGGACTGTGGTGTCGGCATCTTCGCAGAGAACGCGGAGCAGCTGTTCCAGGCATTTTTCACGACGAAATCCAGCGGCATGGGCATGGGACTTTCGATCTGCCGTTCCATCGTCGAAGCTCACGGGGGACGACTCTCGGCCTCCGGCAACGTCGGGCCGGGTGCGACGTTTCAATTCGCCCTGCCGCCGTACGGACAAGTTGCGTCATGATCACGCAGACATTCGCGGGCGCGCGCCGTGCCTGAAGCGCATGAGACAGTTATCGTGATCGACGACGACCCCGACGTACGGGAGGCTTTGGAAAGGCTTCTCCGATCAGTGGGCCTAGGCGCCAGTGCATATGGTTCCGTGTCTGAGTTCCTGAAAGCCGGGCGATCCGACGGTCCGACCTGCATGGTGCTCGATGTCAGGTTACCCGGCAAAAGCGGCCTGGAGTTCCAGCGTGAACTCGCGAGCGCCGGCCTTCATCTGCCGATTATCTTCATCACGGGACACGGCGACATTCCGATGTCTGTAGAAGCGATTAAGGGCGGCGCCATCGAGTTCCTGACCAAGCCGTTTCGCGATCAGGATCTGCTCAATGCAATCCAATCAGGACTCGAGCGGGATCGCACTCAACGCGCTAAGGAAAAGACCGTCGCCGAGCTCCGGGAGCGCTTCAAATCCCTGACTCAACGGGAGCGCGAAGTAATGGCACTCGTGGTTACCGGGCGCCTCAACAAGATGATTGCCAGCGAAATCCGTGTCAGCGAGATTACCGTGAAGGTTCACCGAGGTAACGTCATGCGAAAGATGGCGGCCGCGTCTTTGGCCGACCTAGTGCTGATGTCGGAGAAGTTGAAGGCCTCAAGCGAGACGCCGACCTAGGAGTTCGTCTGACTTGACGTTGCGCAGTTGCGGATTTGGGATGGCTTATG
>CALEYW010000096.1 GCA_937927945.1 uncultured candidate division WPS-2 bacterium
TGGCGCTGAGCATCACGATCGGGGCTTCGGTCAGCCGGCGCAGCATCGGCAGCATAGCGATTCCGTCGACTTTCGGCAGCATCACGTCGAGCAGAATGAGCTCCGGCTTCCACTCCTGGATCAACGGGATCGCCGCCGGACCGTCCGCGACGGAACGCACCTCGAAACCGCGACTCTTCAACCCGAGTTCGAGCATCTCGCGAATGGGACGTTCGTCGTCGACGACGAGGAGTCGCGGGGCCGGCCCCACTTCGTCTCGCTGGTTTGCCATAGGAAGTACCATATGCACAGTGTAGAACGGGTCGCGGAGAGCAACTAGAGAGTTCGGCGGCGCCTGCGGCCGGCTCCCCTGCGCGACACGTCATCTTCGGGACGCCCCCTCCGCCGCGGAGGAATCGGCACCGTTCTCCGAACCGACTCCGACATGGGCGCCATACTGGCCGTAACCATGAGATACCCCATCCCGGGACGTGCGCGCGATCTCGCCATCACCGACTTCCGCTTCGCGGTGCGCGCCGCCGCTGTGTTGACCGACCGGAGCGGCCGGACGTACCTCGTCTACTCGCCCATCCCGCCCCCACTCGAGCCGCTCGCGCCGGTGCTCGACGAAGACGTTCCGCGGCCGGCGCGCCGGCTCGCCGAGTGGGTGTTGTACGTGCTATGGGGTGTTGCCGCTGCGGCGGCGTTCTGGTTCGTCTTCCTCGTGCCTCGTGACGAGGCACCGGACGCGCTGGTTCGTCCTATGCCGGCCTCCTTCGCGTCACTCTCTGCCTCTTTTCCAGAGGGCATGTCACATTGAGTCTCGGTAGCGCGGCGTAGGACTTTTCCTTCGACGTCTCTAGGAGGCTTGCCGGCGTGGTGACGTTGCACCTTGGGATTCTGTTCGTCGCGGCGATGATGGCGGGCGCGATGAACGCGCTCGCCGGAGGCGGCACGTTCTTCAGCTTCCCGGCACTGATGGCGCTGGGGGTTCCGGCGCTCCTGTCGAACGCGACGAACGCCGTTTGCGTCACTCCGGGCCATGCGCTCGCAGCCGTCGTCTACAAGCGTGAGATCGCTCGCGCACCGCGGCGCGTCGTCATGTGTACGATAGCGGCCAGCCTCGGCGCCGTCATCGGAGCCTGGCTGCTGACGGTGACGAACCCCAATACCTTCAACATCCTCGTGCCATGGCTGCTCCTCGTCGCGACCTTGATGTTCGCGTTCGGGCCCGTAGTCCAGAAGTGGACGAAACGCCTCGCCGCTAGAACGCCGCAAGCCGTCGTTACCGACCCAAACGCGATCGGGAACAACGTTCAGTCGTGGATCGGATACGCTCTCGGGTCGATCTACGGCGGCTACTTCGGCGCGGGACAGGGGATCGTGCTGATGACGATCGTCACCATGAGCGGCGTCGATGACCTCCAGGAAGCGAACGCGATCAAGAACGCCGTCGCGACGTTCGTCTCGTTCATCGCCGTCGTCATCCTCGCGTTCCGAGGCCTGATTCTGTGGAACTACGGCCTTTTTATGGTCGTCGGCGCGATCATCGGCGGCTTCGCCGGCGGTAAGCTCGCGAAGGTCCTCAGCAAGCGAGTCCTCCGCAGCTTCGTCCTTCTCGTCGCGGTCTTCCTCACCGTCGTCTACTTTTGGCGCACCTACGCCCATTGAGACGGAGCCGAACTTCTCCAGATTGCTTCTGGAACGCGGTGTATACCGACGATAGAGTACGCTTACATTACACACGAAAGTGAGAATCCGAAAGATCATGTTCCTCTCCACCATCGCCGGGGTTACCGGCGCCCTCGCCCTCGCCGCCGGCTCACCGGTTGTGGCGCACCTCTCGCCGACAGCCTCACCGGTCAGCGTCGCCTCGTGCAACTACACCACGTACGATGTCCCGCCACTCCCCTCAACTGCGCCGATGAGACACTCGAACTTGCGCATCACGTTCACGAATCAGTCGCCGCTCACGGCGACGAACGTGACCTTCGCGGTCCGCTATCGGGTCAGCACGCAGATCGTCAAGGCCACCGGGAAGTTCTCGAGCGGGACGCCGATCTCGAAAGACTTCACACCGTCGACGGCACCCGAATACCACGGACCAGCCAAATGCAGCGTGCAGTCGGTCAAGTTCAGCGACGGTACGACCTGGCAGGCCATGTGAGCAGCATGACGCACGGCCCGAGCAGCGAGCAGCGGCCGCGCGTCACTTTCACTGCGACGTGAACGCGATCGACGTCTCGACGGGACCTTCCGACGCGCAACGGCATGTCCGCCGGCGGATTGTCGACGAGGATACGTACGGGAATGCGCTCAGCGATCTTCACGAAGTTCCCGGTCGCAATTTGGGCGGGAACGAGACTGAACGCGCTCTGCGATGCCGGAGCGATAGCGGCGACGTGTCCGTGAACTCCACGCCCTTGGCAGGCCTCGACGCCGATCTCGACGTGCGGCCCCGGGCGGACGTGCGCGAGCTGCGTTCCTTGTAGTTCGCGGAGATGTGCCTGGAGCGACTTCGCCTGCGCGAATCCCGCGTCGGCTTGCGCCCGGGAGGTCGAGACGCGATACGGGCTGACGTTTTGCGCCAGCAGGCCTTGCGCCGCACGCTGTGCACCAAGCTGCTACCGGGCGATGTCGCCCGTCTCGGCGAACGACACGTACCGGACGAGATCGCATTCGCTTGGCAATCCGGTTCTGCGTGGCCGCGATACCGCCGATACCCTGCATCCTCTGCGCGGCAACCTGCGTGCGGGTGCGGGTTTCCACTACGCTCGCCGTCGGTGTTTACCCGGCCGCTGCTCCGGCCGCCCAACCCAGACTTGAGGAGAACCACGGGGCGTGACCACACTTGGGACAAGCCGGCTCCTGGCGCGGGACGTCGGTGTGCCTGCGTCGCCATTCGCTGGCGGTCATACCCACGATACGCTTGAATTTGCGGCTGAAATGCGCCGTGTCGCCGAATCCGACGGCCGCGGCCACCTCGGCGACCGTCGCATATGGGTCCGTCAACTGCTCCTGCGCGGCGACGATGCGGCGTTCGATGATCCAGGCGTTCAGCGGCTTACCGGTCGCGGTGCTCACCAGGTTGGTGAGATGCGATCGGGAGTAACCGAGTGCGGCGGCGACGTCCCGCAGCGAAATGTGCTCGCTATAGTGCTGCTCGATGTAGTCGCGAACGCGGTCGATGAGCAACATTTGTAGACCGTTCATAATCGATTCATGCCTCTGTCCGTAACGGTGACTCGACGAGTGTCTGACGTTTCGTCAACTTACGCTACCGGGGAAATGGTTAGCCCGCTACACCGATCCTGTCACGTCCATGCCGGATTCTGCTGTCACCGAGCCCGTACGGCAAGATTGCTGTGAAAAGCAGCAGTTTTTGCCCTAGGCGCGGCTGCTTCCAATTGATAGCTTTGACTTCCATTCGACTCCACGTCGACGCGTTCTCGTGAGAAAGACGATACCTAACGTTCCAGAGATACTCTAGAGAATTAGCGCTCTTCCGACTCTCCAGAATATCTCTGAAGCTCGCGGTATACAGCGCTCCATAAGCCTTAAGTGACCTTAACGTCGATCATCGAGAAAGCGAAGCATGAACATCATCAAACTCGCCGCCGCCCTCAGCCTCGCATTAGCCACTGCTCCGCTCGCGGCAAGCGCGCAGACGCAGCCGATCGCGATCAGGACGTGCAGCGTGCTGCAGTACCAAAGCGCCGTCGGCCGCCCTTTTTGGTATCCCTGGCCGGCCCGGACGTTCGGCAGCATCTACACCGACGGCATTCAAATCTCGTACGTGAACCAGACGCAGAAGACGGCTAGCCGCGTGGCGTTCCTCGTAAACTATCGCGGCGACGTCGAGCACGTGGTCGACGTCGGGACGTTTTCGCCCGGCGCGACGATCAACCACACGTTCGGTCAATTCTCCGGGCTCGCGTATCTGGGCTCGCGGCCGAATGGATGCCGAGTCGCTGCGATACGCTTCACGGACGGCACCGCTTGGCGCCTGCACCCTATGCCGCACTGAGCGCCTCCCGTCTGCGGGGGCGGGGTAACGGCTCGTTAGCACGGACACCGGCGTCGATGCTGCACGGGTCTCCAGCTGCTCTTACGAGCTCAGAGACGGCGGCCGGCCCTCGTGCGCCGCGAGCAGATAGTGCAGGTCGTCACGATCGTCGATCGTCGGCCGCAGGCGGACACGGTTCGGGAACGACAGCGACGAAACCACGACGCATGCGTCGTCGCTCAGCCTGCCGCCGGCATGTTGGACGGCGGCCCGGTGGATCTCTCGCGCGGGATCTCGCCGATGCAGTACGGCATCGCGAACCGCGCGGGCGACGCCCCCGCTTCCGAAGAATGAGAGGCGATCGCCGTCCCTTCGGCGTGCTTCGGTGATGCCGTCCGTCACAACCACCAGGAAGCTGTCCCGAAACAACGGGAAGGTGTGCTCGCCGAAGGCTGACGTCGGTGCTCTCAAGCCCAAGACGGGGCCGGTCGGATTGCAATGCTGGTGCGCAGTCGCGTCCCCGTTGAAGAGCAACCCCGGCTCGTGGCCCGCCGACGCGTAGTGGATCAGTCCTTGCCGCAGGTCGGCGACGGCGACGAAGAGGCTCGCGAACGGCGTCGCATCGTCCAAGACCGCGCGCGTGAAGAAGTCAGAGGCCGCCCACATGGTCTCGGTCAGCGGCACGCACCGCGCGATCAGACGGTGCACGAACGCGCACAGAGCGCTCGCGCCGTCACCTGTTGCGGTACCTCGACCGGCAATGTCACCGACGATGATTGCGCGCCGATCCGGCGCAACGTCGAAGCACTTCGCAAAGTCACCACAGCTCTCCACTTCGTTGACCGGCCGAGCTTCGATCCAGTAGTTCATCGCCATCGTCCTTATAGTGCGGGGCCTGTCGGGTTCTGTGGGTCGCCGATGTATCGTTTCTGGGGGCAACTGCAACTTCTCGCTAGGACGCCCGGTCGCAAACGTGCACTCCGCGGGCTCACGACGTCCTACCGGGAGCCGGCGGTCGCCAGCGTCAGGAGCTCGTCCAACGCGAGTCCGCGCGCGAGCCGCTCGCCGAACGTGGGGTCGCACTTCGTGAAGTTCCCGACGGCGCGGAGCGCGATGTCGCGCCGCACGGATTTCATCATCGTGACGATCGTGTCGATGATGCGATCCTGCGCGTCGGCGGTCATGAGCCGGTAGAGGTCGCCGGCCTGGGAGTAGTCGTCGTCGTGAGCAGTCCGCTGATCGAAGCGTCCGATCGTGTCTCTCGGCCGCATGAGGCCGTCGCGCGTGGAGTTCGCGACCTCGACTCTCGGCCGATTCACCGGAAGCGACATGTAGTTGGTGCCGATCCCATAACGGTGCGAGTCGACGTAGGCGAACAGCCGGCCGTGCAGCATCTTGTCGGGCGAGAACGAGACGCCGGGGACGACGTTCGACGGCTCGAATGCCGCTTGCTCGATGTCGGCGTGGAAGTTCTGCGGGTTGCGGTTGAGCACCATGCGGCCGACCGGGATCAGCGGATAGTCCTTGTGCGGCCAGATCTTCGTCACATCGAAGGGATCGAACCGGTACGTCGCCACGTCTTCGAGCGGCATGACCTGCACGTAGAGCTTCCACGCTGCGACGTCGCCGCCGGCGATGAGATCGAACAAGCTGCGTCGGTGGAAGTCGGGATCCTCGCCGGCGATCCGCACGGCGTCGTGCCGCGTCAGACTCTTGATCCCCAGCTCAGATTTGAAGTGATACTTCACCCAGACCGACTTTCCGGCGCCGTTGATCCACTGGAACGTGTGGCTCCCGTAGCCGTTCATGAACTGCCAGCCCAGCGGAAGTCCGCGGTCACCCGTCAGGTACGTCACCTGGTGGAGCGATTCGGGCGAGAGCGACCAGAAGTCCCACATGCGGTTGGGATCCCGCAGCCCCGACCGAGGATGGCGTTCCTGTGAGTGGATGAAGTCAGCGAACTTCATCGCATCGCGGATGAAACAGACCGGCGTGTTCTTGCCGACGACGTCGTAGTTGCCCTCGCCGGTGTAGAGCTTGACCGAGAAGTCCCGCGGATCGCGATCGGTGTCGCCGTAGCCGTGCTCGCCGACAACCGATGAGAACCGCGCGAGCACGTCGGTCCGCTTTCCAATCTGGCTGAGGAAGTCCGCACGCGTGTACTCGGTGACGTCTTCGGTGACTTCGAAATACCCGAAGGCGCCGCCGCTCTTGGCGTGCACGACGTCCGTGAGGGAGCTTTGACTCTCCCCGACCGGCGCGCCGAAATTGCCGGTCATTCCTTTTGCCGAGCCCGAACCGTTTGCAGAACCCGAACCGTTGGGTCCCTTGGTAGAAATCATACTCAATCTCCCGGGGGCCGCCGTGCGGCTTCGTCGCGTTAAGGACACGAAGAGATCTAAGGCCGCACGCTACGCGTCGGGCATGATCAGGTCGCGTGACCGTACGTCGACGAGCGCGAGCGCCCAACCGCTGGCGGTCCTGATGCGCACGAGGTAGCCGCTCGACGTGCGCTCGACGATTTGGTAACCCGCTCGGATCGCTTCCGGAAGTGACTGAAAGACGAGCATAGAATGGCCTCCACATCCCGTGTCGGCCCTTTCGAATGACGCCGACCCTTCGTGAATCAACGATACCGGGGGCGAGGTTAGGGGGCTACAGCGATCTTGTCGCGTCCATGCCGGATTCTGCTGCCGAAGGACACGGGCAGCAAGATCGTTATGACGCGCAGCAGTTTTGGTGCGGCGTCAGCAGGCGACTGGTGATTTTCGAGGCTCATCCCGAAGATCGGCTGGCCTGCGGGGAGGCGAGCGAATTTGCCCCCAGGGGCGGCAGCACGTACACTTTGCCCATGAGCTCGCTACGCATTGCCGCTCTGGTGCTCGTCGGCGCGGTCCTCGTCGGTAGCGATCGAAGGCCTACTGACGGCAATCCTCCGGAGCAGTTCACCGCAACCGTTTCGCTTCCCAATCCTCCCGAAGTGCACCCCGTAAACGGAGTCACGTCGTTGACGTTGACTGCGGCCGCACAGCCGGACGGCCGCGCGGGAATGGAGTACGACGGTGCGAGCGTACCTCCGACGATCCGCGTTTGGCCGGGCGATCGGATGAAGATCACGTACGTCAACGAACTCCCCGCGCACTCGACGGAGCGATGCGCGCTCGGGCCGTGCATGGACATGACGAATCTGCACTTTCACGGGCTGGAGGTCTCGCCGCAGGCACCGCAAGACGACGTTCTCACCATGATCGCGAGCCCCGGGCAGACGCTGCGCTACGACGTCCGCGTCCCGCAGAATCATATGCCGGGTCTCTTCTGGTTCCACACACATCCGCACGGCGAGAGCGCAGAGCAAGATCTCGACGGTATGTCGGGCGCGATCGTCATCGAGGGTATCGATCGGTACGTTCCCGCGGTCCGCGGCTTGCGGGAGCGCGTGTTGGTGGTACGCACCATGGACGCACGAGGCGATGACGGGCGGCAGGTCCAGGCCTTACGGGCGCGCATGAACGTCCCCGCCGAAGACTGCGGCACCTCAGGCGAGCAAGTGAAGGGATTCGCCACCGTCAACGGCGCCCTGCGCCCGACGATCGCGATCGCCCCGGGCGAGCGGCAGTTCTGGCGCATCGTCAACGCCCAGCCGGAATCGTATCTCGATATCGCGCTCGATGGCGAGCAGCTCGAAGTCGTCGCGCTGGACGGCGAACCGCTGGCCTATCGCAATCCGGCTCGGCCGACGATGAAGGTTCCGCATCTGCTTCTCCCGCCGGCCGGGCGGGTCGAGGCGATCGTGACCGGACCTCCGGCCGGCGCGCATGCGACGTTGCGCACAGCATGCGTCGACACCGGTCCCTCCGGTGACATCAACCAGGGACAAGTGCTCGCGGACGTCGTTCCGGCAACTGCATCGGATGCGCCGATGCCGACCGTTCCGGTCTCTTCGCAGCCGCCGGTCTACAAGGTCGCTACCGGGATCGCCGCTGCGGAACGAGCAGCGCCGCAATTCACGGTCAACTTCGGCGAAGACGAGCACGGCTTCTATATCAACGGCCAGAAATTCTCGATGGATGCCAAACCGATGACGACCGTGCAGATCGGAAGCTACCAGCATTGGCGCATCGTCAACAAAGCCCATGAGGTGCATCCGTTCCACATCCATCAACTGCATTTCCTCACGTTCGCTCAGGATGGTCGCGCAATAGCCGATCCGGTCTGGCTGGACACGGTCAATGTGCCTGCGCAAAGTACGGTCGAGGCGGTGATGGATTTCACCGATCCCGTCATCCGCGGCATGGCGGTCTTTCATTGCCACATTCTCAATCATGAAGACAAAGGCATGATGGCGAAAGTCCTCTTCCGCTGAGGCGGATACGCTCTTCGTTCGGCCTCGATCTCGTCAGTGACCCGCCATGCCGGACGCGCGCAACTGCTTGACTCGCGCTGCGACCTGCGAACGCTGAGCGGGGGTCAAGACGTTCGAGATCTGCTGGTGAAACTGCTGTTCGGCCTGGGCGTCGTGCGGTGCGCCGTCCGGATGCGCGCTGCGGTACTGCGCGGTGATCGACGCGATCGTCGTCTTCTGCGTCGCGGTCAACGTCACGCCGCTCACCGCGCGCGTGAAGTAATGCGGGTTTTTCGCCGTCGGTGCCGGCGCCGTTTGCGCAGCTGCTACCGCAGGTATGCCGATCGCGATGCCGAGCGCATAAGCGAGTGGAAGGTGAATGAGACGCTTCATCGAGTTCATGCCCTCCGTATAGCACAATGACGGCGACGCAACCAGTCGTGGGGCGCCGGGACATTCTCGATGGTGCCATCATGAGTGATAGGATGAACGAGCGTCGCGCTCGATCAAATCTTGTTCAAGAGCGCCGGGGCGGCGAGTCCCTCGTGGTTGTTCTTTATTTTTGTAATCAAATCCGCGGGCAGCCCGTGCGTAGGATTCGCGTGAGGGTGAAATTCCATGGTCTCATCCGTCGCAAGATTTTTCACCCAGAGCGCGCCTAAATCCCCGCCGTAATGGATGTTCAACCCGACCATGTAGGCCGTACCCTTCAGGTTCATGTTGAACCACCTGAACCGGACGGCGGCGCTCATGGGAGCGTCGTCTACGCGAGTCGCCGGTACATCGGAAAGATAATCATTCGCCCCGTTCGCCACCCACCACGCGATCAATTGCCCTTCGGCCAGAGTCATGCGCTGTATGACCGCGGTGGAGATCGCTGCGAGGCTGTGGCTCGCCGGACGCACCCGGCTCACGTCGACGCTCGTCGTGACGGGGGCGGGCGACTGTTCGCGCGGTGCGGCCCGCGTTCGACGTTCGTAATACGCCACCGCGACCGTATACCGCACGCTCGGTTTACCGTCCTGCTTCGGCGTTACACGCAGGCCGCGTGGAGACGCTCTTTCGCGCTTCGCGGGCGTACTTTCGTTTCTGGATCTTTGTCGCACCGGACGGAGGTTCGTATCTCCTAGGATGGCGCCGAACGGTGAAGGAGCAAGAATGAAGAACACCATGTACGTTGCAGCGGCCCTCGCAGCACTCGCCACGGCGACTCCGACGAGCGCTCTCGCGCAAACCGTCCCGTCGTACGCCGCGGGGCCTTCGGCGACCGCGGACGGAGAAGCGAACGTCCACGGCCGCATCGTGAGCTTCGACGGCGGCTACAATCTGCAAGTGCGCGACAATCGCAATTACGTCGACAACGTCGAACTGCATCAAGGCACGATCATCAACCCCACCGGAATGACGCTCGAGCCCGGCATGGTCGTGAGCATCCTCGGATACAACGCGGGCCCGTACCTTGCGGCGAACGAGATCGATACGCCGTACACGTTCTATTCAGGCATTCCGTACTGGGAAGGCCACCCGTGGAATTACTACGGTCCGACGTACGGACTTGGATTGTACTTCGGCAACGTCGGATGGTGGCACGGAGACGAGCTGCGCACCGGTTTTCACTACGACCGCGGCGTGCGCGTCTATCCGAACATCCACGTCCGTAACATCTACACGAACCACGGCGGTTCATATCAGGGCCGCGCCTACGTTGCCCCACCCGGGCAGGGCGGCTACCATCCGCAAGGCGGCGGTGCGCACTTCGGCGGCGGTCCGCAAGTCGGCGGCGGTCAGCACTTCGGCGGCGGCGGTCCCCAGGGCGGCGGCCAGCAC
>CALEYW010000097.1 GCA_937927945.1 uncultured candidate division WPS-2 bacterium
CGCCGACGCCGACACCCACAGCAACGCCCACGCCCACGCCGACACCCACGCCAACACCGACGCCGCGAGGAGGGCGTGGCCTCGAGCACGCGCCACGGTCCGTGCCGACGACGACGCCGACCGCTACTCCGTCACCGGTGCCGCGTCCGCGGCCTCATCCAGGGGCAGGCGGAACGGTCGGCAGCGGGCGCGCGACCGCGAACGTCGACCGCGGCAACGTCTTCGGGAACCTCCAGTTCGTGAACGTGAGCCGCTCGTGCGCGATCCCGCGCGTTCCGTGCGCCGACGCGCCGGCGGCGGTCGCCACCCAATACTTCTCGCTCTTCCCGAACGCCACGCTGCCGGCGGCATTCGGGCCGGACACGAACGCTACGGAACTCGGCAGATACGTCAGCCCGTCGATCGCGACTTGGGTGAATCGGAACCCCTTCGGCGTCTTCGGCGTCAACCGGAACACGTAGTCGACGTGCCGCCCGCTCTTGTGCGGCCCGACGTAGGCGAAGTCGTACTGCGCGCTGCGCGGGGCTAACTTCGTCACCGCGTAGCGATAGGGACGTCCGTGGAAGATGCGCACCGACGCGTTGGTCGCGCGCGTTCCGTTCACCGCGATGATCTCGTCCCGTTCGTCCGTCCCGGCGCGAAAGATCCGGTGCGTCTGTTCCAGCGATCGGGTCCCCGTCTGCTCCAGCGTGAACTCCACCGTGAACGTATGCGGCTCTTTGACCGCGCCGAGCGCGTTTTCGTAGCGCGTCACGACGGCGGCCGGGGGCGGCGGCGAAGCGATCGCCGGCGCCGGTGTTCCGAACGCCGCCAGATGCGCCGCGCCGGCGGCGAAGAGCGCGATCATGCCGAGAGCAGCGACCGCATGGCGTCCAGCGCAGCGTCCGCGCCGGCGGGATCCTTTCCGCCGCCTTGCGCCTGCGCCGGCGCGCCGCCGCCTTTGCCGCCGACCAGCGGCGCCGCCGCCTTCACCAGGTTCCCGGCGTGAACGCCGGCCTTCACCGCGTCGTCGCTTGCACTCACGAACAGCGACGCGGTGTCGCCGTCGATACCGACCAGCGCGATCACCCCGGACCTCAGCCGCGAGCGGATCGCGTTGCCGAGGGTGCGCACCGCTTCTGCGTTCGCCTCGGGGACGACCGCCGCGACGACGCGGACGCGGCCGATCTCCTGCGCGCGCTCGACGTACGCCGCCGCATCGGATGATGCAAGCCGCGCTTTGAGCTCGAGCATCGACTTCTGCAAGTCGCGCACGTCGCTTTGCAGACGTTCGACTCGTTCGACCAGTTCGTCCGGCTTCGCGGAGAGGCTCTCGCCGAGCGCGGCGAGCGTATCCTGCTGGCGCTCGACGTACGCTTCGGCCGCCTTCGAGACGATCGCTTCGATGCGCCGCACGCCGCTGCCGATCGAGCTTTCGCCGAGCAGGACGAAAAGGCCGAGTTCGCCGGTGGTGTGCGCGTGCGTGCCGCCGCAGAATTCGACCGACGGCCCGAACCGCACGACGCGAACGCGGTCGCCGTACTTCTCGCCCGCCATCGTGATCGCGCCGGTCGCCTTCGCCTCCTCGATCGGGAGCTCGTTCATGTCCTGGTGGTGGTCGTCGCGGATCATCTCGTTGACCCGCTGCGTCACCGCGCGCTTCTGCTGCGGCGTCAGCGCGCCGGCCGGATTGCGAAAATCGAAGCGCATCCGATCGACGCCGACCCACGAGCCGGCCTGCACGATCTCCTCACCCAGCACGTCCTTGAGCGCGCGCTGCAGAAGATGCGCCGAGGTGTGATGACGCCGGATCTCTTCGCGCCATTCCGGGTAGACGGTGGTGTGAACGGCGTCGCCGACGTGAAGTTTCCCCGCGACCAACCGGCCGTGATGGGCGATCGCGTCGCCGGCGTACTGCGTGTCGGTGACCTCGAAGACGGCGTCGCCGTACGTGATGCGGCCGTGGTCGCCGACCTGGCCGCCCTTCTCCGCATAGAACGACGTGCGGTCGAGCACGACGCGCGCTTCGGCGCCGGCCTCGATCTCCTCGGCGGCCCCCCCTGGGATCAGGATCGCAAGAACCGTTCCGTCGGCCTCCAGACCGCCGTACCCCTCGAACGACGACGAGAGCGCGGGGGCGCCCGCGACGGTCACGACGCCGCGTTTCGCGGCGGCATCGGCGCGCGCACGCACGCGCTGTTCGGTCATCTTCTGCTCGAAACCGACCGAGTCGACGGCGACGCCGCGTTCTCCGGCGATCTCCCGGGTCAGTTCGTACGGAAAACCGTACGTGTCGTGCAGCGCGAAGGCGTCTTCTCCGCCGATCAGCCGCGTGCAGTCGGAGATCGCGTCGTCGATGAGGTGCTCGAGCAGCTCGATCCCGCGATCGAGCGTGCGCAGGAAGCCGGCTTCCTCGGTCCGCAGCGCGTTCTGCACGTCGCCCAGCCGTGCGCGCAATTCCGGATAGCCGCTCTCCAGCGACGCGACGACGGCGCTCGCGAGGTCCGCCATGAACTCGCGCGGATAGCCGAGCAGACGGCCGTTGCGAATCGCCCGGCGGATCAGAAAGCGCAACACGAAGCCGCGCTCGGTGTTCGACGGATACACGCCGTCGGCGATCAGAAATGTCGCGGCGCGTGCGTGATCCGCGATGATGCGGCGGCGCACGAGCCCTTCGTCCGGCGCGAGCGTCGTCTGGCCGACCGCGGGCTGCGCCGCGATGAGGTCGGTGAAGAGATCGGTCTCGTACATCGAAACCTTGCCGTTCGCGACCGCCAGCATACGTTCGAAACCGGCGCCGGTGTCGATCGCCTTGCGCGGAAGATCGCTCAACGTGCCGTCGATGCCGCGATTGTACTGCTGGAAGACGACGTTCCAGATCTCGACGAAGCGGTCGCCCTTGTTCGGCGCGTCGTCGTCGGGGCCCGACGCGTTCTCGGCGCCGGTGTCGTAGAAGATCTCGGTGCACGGACCGCACGGTCCGGTCGCACCCATCGTCCAGAAGTTGTCTTCATCCCAACGCGTGATGCGGGCGGGATCGAGTCCGATCTCGTTCTCCCACAGCCGCTGCGCTTCGTCGTCCGAGGTGTGAACGGTCACGTATAGCCTCGTCGGGTCGACCTTCATGACGGTCGTGAGAAACTCCCACGCGAAGCGGATCGCCTCCGACTTGTAATAGTCGCCGAACGAAAAATTCCCGAGCATCTCGAGAAAGGTTCCGTGCCGTCCCGTTCGCCCGACGTTTTCGATGTCGGACTTCGCTCCGGCGACGCGCAGGCAGCGCTGCACGGTCACGGCGCGCGGCGCCGGCGCGGGCGCGTCGCCCAGGAAGACGGGGACGAACTGTTCCATTCCGGCGATGGTGAACAGCGTGGTGCTCAGCTCGTCGGGGATGAGCGAGGCGGAAGGCAGATGCGCGTGTCCGTTCCGCACAAAAAAGTCGACGAACGCTTGACGGAGCTCTTGGGAAGTCATGGGCGACCGATGGGTTTCGCCAAAGGGCCCCGGTCGCCCGTCTTTCTCACGGCGACCCCGGCGCCCGCCCGCCGGCTGGGTCCCGTCACTTCTCTTGGAGGAAGTTTTTCAGCTTTTCGAGCGCCTTTTGCTGAAGCCGTGAGACGTGCATCTGCGAGACGTTGAGGCGCTTGGCGATCTCGGTCTGCGAGACGCTCTCGTAGAAGCGCAGGTAGAGGATCACCCGCTCGCGGCCGGTCAGGACCTGGAACGCGCGCTCGAGGTTGGCGCGATCCTCGAGCAGTTCGAGGCCGGCGTCGTTCTGCCCGACGTAGTCGGCCAGCGTCTGCGACTTCTTGTCGCCCTCGCCGTTGAGTTCGGTGTCGAGCGAGAGCAGGTTGTAGGCCTGGCCGAGCTCTTGGGCTTCGAGGATGTCCTCTTCGGACGCCCCGAGGTGCTGCGCAAGTTCGGTGACGGTCGGCGAATGGCCGAGCTTGACCGTGAGCTTCTCGTTGGCGCGATTGACGGCGAGGTTGAGTTCCTGAAGACGGCGCGGAACCTTGACCGCCCAGCCCTTGTCGCGGAAATACCGCTTGATCTCGCCGACGATCGTCGGCGTCGCATACGTCGTGAACTCGACGCCGCGCTCGAGATCGAAGCGGTCGATCGCCTTGAGCAGACCCACCGTGCCGACTTGGATCAGATCGTCGAGAGCCTCGCCGCGATTGGCGAACTTGACCGCGAGGTAGCGCACCAGGTTGAGGTGCGCGACGACGAGTTCGTTGCGCAGCCGATCGTACTCGCTGATCCCCGAATGATCGGGGCCGTTGTCGAGGTCGCGGTTCGCACGCAACTCGGCGAAGCGCGCGAAAGCGGCCCGAGCGCGGTTGCGATCCCAGCGTTCCTCGTCAACGTGAGGAACAGAGGATGACATCGCTACGACGAGACGCGCTTCGTCATCACGAGCTCTGTCCCGCGACGCGGGTCGGTCGTGTAGTCGACGGTATCCATCAGGGCGCGAATCAAGAACACTCCAAGGGCTTCGGTACGGCCTTCGACGAGCCCGCCCGGCTCCGTCGGCTCCAAGTGCGGGCCGGTCGACGAATCGCGTACGGTAACGCGCAGTTCGTCCTCCGCCGCATCGCACACGATCTCGATCGTGCCGGCGTCGACGCCGCCGGCAGCTTGAATCGAGTTGGTGCACGCCTCGGCGATCGCCAGCTTGATGTCCTCGATCTCGTCGACGGAAAACCGGAGCCGGCTCGCAACCGCAGCGCCGGCGAGGCGCGCGACCGCGACCCATTCCGCGCGGCCCGGAATTTTCAGCTCGACCGTGCCGTGCGACGACACCGTGAGTACCCGCGTCGCTGGGTTCACACCAGCGCCTTCATTGCGCTCTGTTCGTCATCGAAGATGCCGAAGATCTTCACGAGGCCCGTGATGTCGAAGATCTTCTTGATCTGCGGGTTGGTGCAGACGAGGTTCACCGAACCGCCGTGCTCGCGCACGCGCTTGAGCCCGCCGATCAGGACGCCGAGACCCGTCGAGTCGATGTACCGCACCTTCTCGAGATTGATGACCAGGTTGTAATGCTCCTGATCGATCAGCTCGGTGATCGCGTCTTTGACTTTGGGCGACGTGTAGACGTCGATCTCACCGGTGAGGTCGACGACGTATGCGTCCCCCTCAGATTCGCGGACGTTGACTTTGATGTCCAAGGTATCTCCTAGTGTCGACTCGGGAGTTGGGGCGGTAGCCTTAGCTTTCGCTGTCGTTCTCGAGGCTGGTGCGCTGACGCGCGGCTGCGTCCTTGCCCTCGGTCACTGCGGCGTCGATGCGGGCCTTGGCATCGGCGACGATTTGGCGGCCGCGCGCGAGCAGTTCGTTCGCGTCGCCGGCCGTGTCGCGCGCGCGTTCGCCCGCTTCGCGGGCTTTCGCAACGAGCAGATCGCGCGTATCCTCGCCCGTCTGGGGGGCCAGGATCATCGCGAGTGCGGCACCGGCCAGGGCGCCGAGCACGAAGCCGGTGATGAAGCCGGGGCTTCCGCCGCGTTCTTCAGACATTGCTGATTTCTCCGTCGACCGGCAGATCGCGTTTCTTTCCGGACACGAGCCGGCGCAAACCCGCGGTGATCCCGCTGAGCGTCGCGCCGATGTTGACGAGTGCCGGACCGACCGCCTCGGAGGCGAGTCGTGCCGTGCTCCCGACGCCGCCGGCAACGCCTTCCAGCGTGCCGACGACCGCGCCGAGCCGGGCGACGGTCGCGTCGGCCGTGTCGGCGATGCCGCCGACGTGGCCCAGCGTTTCGACGACCGGGCCCGACACCGCGGCGATCTGGCGGTCGACTTCGTCGAGCGTGCCATTCACGCGGGCGAACAAGTTCGCCAGCGCTCGGCATGCCAGGAAGACGCCGATCCCCACCAGCAGGGCGGCGACGCCGAACAAGACATCCATAATGAACGCGCCGTCACTAGCCGTCAAAACCGATCCTCCGTGCGCTCGCTAGAGCCACGGTCGGCCCTTTCCCACAATTCGAAAGCCTCACACATGAGCGGGGGTACGGACGCCCGCCACCAGAGCAGGTAAGCGAGCGATCACCGAGTCGATTTCGCGGCCGGTCGTCTCCCTCCCCAGGGAAAAGCGAACGACGCCGAGCCGATAGCGGCCGTCGAGTCCCAGCGCCGCCGCGACGTGGCTTGGCTCCAGCGACCCCGCCGCGCAGGCGCTCCCGGCGGAGGCGGCGATCCCGTCGAGGTCGAGCCGGATCAGAAGCGCGTCGGAGGGGACGTCTGCGAAGGCGACCGAGAGGGTCGCCGGCAGGCGAGGGGCCCCGGCGCCGTTGATCGCGACCCCCGGGATGCCGGCGATCGCCGCTTCCAGGCGGTCGCGCAACGCTGCGACGCGGGGAGCCTGGTCTGCGCGCTCGGCCTCGGCCAGCCGCAGCGCTACGGCTAGGCCGACGATGCCGGCGACGTTCTCGGTCCCGGCCCGCAGCCCGTGCTCCTGGCCGCCGCCGACGATCAGCGGCTCGAGGGGTGTGCCGCGGCGCACATACAGCGCGCCGACGCCCTTGGGCCCGGAGAACTTGTGCGCCGAGAGCGAGAGCAGGTCGACCCCCAGCGCCTCCACGTCGAGCGGAAGCCAGCCCGCGGCTTGCACGGCGTCGGTGTGGAAAAGCACGCCGCACTCGCGCGCGATCGCCGCCAAGCGCGCGATCGGCTGGATCACGCCGATCTCGTTGTTGGCCAGCATCATGCTGGCGAGCGTCGTTTGCGGGGTCAGCGCCGCGGCGAACGCCGCCGAGTCGACGAGGCCGCTCGCGCCGACCGGCAGCCGGGTGACCTGCCATCCGTCGCGCTCGAGGACGTCGAACGCGTGGAGGACCGCGTGGTGTTCGGTGACGGCGGTGACGACGTGCCGGCCGCGCGTCACCGCCGCGCGGGCCGCGCCGACGATCGCCAAGACGTTCGCTTCGGAGCCGCCGCCGGTGAAGACGATCTCGCGCGGAGCGGCGCTCAGGACCTGTGCCACGCTCGCCCGCGCATCGTCGAGCGCGGCTCGCGCGGCGCGGCCTTCGGCGTGCAGCGAGCTCGGGTTGAAGCCTCCGCCGAGCAGCGGCACCATCGCGGCGACGACTTCCGGCCGCGCGGCCGTCGTCGCCGCGTGGTCGAGGTAGATGCGGTCCATCGTCCGTCTAGAGAACGCGCGGCCCGCGAATGGATGCGCTCGGGGCTAGCGGTCGTCGTCGCCGAAGAGGTCGCTTTCCGCGCGGGTCGAGTTGCCGCGGCGTTTGGCGATCCAGGCGCGGAGCTTCGCTTCGTCGCCCTGTTTGCCGGGGTCGAAGTACGCGCGGTCGCCGAGCGCGTCCGGCAGGTTCGATTGCAGCGCGACGGCCGGCGGCAGGCCGTCTTCGGCATCCATGTCGGCGTAGTCGGCGTGCGCGTAGCGATAGCCCTCACCATAGCCGAGGTTCTTCATCAGCTTGGTCGGCGCGTTGCGCAGGTGCAGCGGCGGCGGTTCGTTGCGCGTCTCCTGCACGTCGGCGAGCGCGGCCGAGTACGCGCGGCCGACGCTGTTCGACTTCGGTGCCGTCGCCAGGTAGAGCGTCGCGTGCGCCAGCGGATAGAACCCTTCCGGCATGCCGACGAAGTGCACGGCTTGCTGCGCGGCGATCGCCACCTGCAGCGCGTTGCGGTCGGCGAGCCCGACGTCTTCGCTGGCGAGGATCACCAGCCGGCGCACGATGAACAGCGGATCTTCACCGGCGTCGATCATGCGCGCGAGCCAATACAGCGCCGCGTCGGGATCGCTGCCGCGGATCGTCTTGATGAACGCGCTGATCGTATCGTAGTGCGCGTCGCCGGCCTTGTCGTAACCGCCCGCGCGCCGCTGCAGCGCGTCGGCGATCGTCTGCACGTCGATGGCGGGCGCGTCGTCGGCCGTCTTCGGTGCGGCGGACGCGGCGAACTCGAGCGTTCCGAGTGCGACGCGCGCGTCGCCGTTGGCGAGGTTGACCAGCGCGTCGAGCGCATCCGGCGTGATCGTGACGTGCTCGGCGCCCAGACCCCGCTCCTCGTCGTGGAGCGCGCGCTCGATCAGCGTGCGGACGTCGTCGTCTTCGAGCGCTTTGAGAACGAACACGCGCGACCGTGAGAGCAGCGCCGAGTTCACCTCGAACGACGGGTTCTCGGTCGTCGCGCCGATCAGCGTGACCGTGCCGTCCTCGACGTACGGCAGCACCGCGTCCTGCTGCGCTTTGTTGAAGCGATGGATCTCGTCGATGAACAGCACGGTGCGGCGGCCGGCGGCGCGCAGCTTCTGCGCGTCGGCGACGACCCGCCGCAAATCGGCGACGCCCGCGCTGACCGCGGAGAGCCCGGCGAAGTGCGCGCCCGTCTGCTGGGCGATGATGCGCGCGAGCGTCGTCTTCCCCGTCCCCGGCGGCCCCCAGAGAATCATCGACGGCGCCTGATCCGACTCGATCGCACGCCGCAGCGCACGGCCCGGCCCGACGATCTGCTGCTGCCCGACGAACTCATCGAGGTTCCGCGGCCGCATCCGCGCCGCCAACGGCTCGCGCACACTCCCGCCGGACCCCCCGGTGTCGAACATGTTGATCACGGCAGCAAGTCAATCATCGCAGCAAGATCCCGGTCATGGACCGAGCGTAGTGGGATCGTGCAGCGCAACGCAAGCCCATTGCGAGGTCGGACCCGGGGGCCCCGCCGCGAAGCGGTGGGGGGCGCGGAGCCTAGGGCGGAGCGCCTTAAAACGGCAACTTACGCTTCTTCGGCTTTGGTTTGGGGGTTCCGGTGCCCGGCTCGGGACTGGGCACGGGTTGTTTGATGATGACGGGTTTGCCTAGGGCGTCCATGTTCTTCGAATTGAGGTTGTAGTCGAGCGCTTCGGCAGTCAAGGACGACCCGCTGTCGACGGTTTTGACGTGACCCTCGAGGCGGAGCGTTCCCGACTGGCGATTGAGCGTGCCCTTGTCCGCGACCGCGTTGCGCGCGCCTTGCACGAAGTGCACGTGACCGACGGCCACGTAGATCCTTGCTTTGGAATCGACGTCGAGCGAATCACAGGTCAGCGTCGAGGGACCGCCGCCGCTGTATGCGTTGTCCTGGCCGGCCTCGGGCGCGTTGCCGTTGTCGTGCACGACGACGTTGCCGGTGAGCGTCACGGTTCCGCTCTTGTCGTTGCCTTTCGCGCTGTCGGCGGTGCCGTCGCTGCCCGGTCGCGAAAACGCGACCTTGTGCGGCATGGTGAAATCGCCGTTGCGCTGGGTGACGATCGTATCGGTCTCGACGCGATAGGAGTTCGAATCGGCCGACGACGCATCGGGCGCGCTCAACGAGGCGGCCGGCGCCGCGGACGGCGCGGGCGTCGCGACCGGCGCGGGCGTCGCGACCGGTGCGGGCGTGCCGGCTCCCGCGCACGTCGCGAAGAGCGCGATTCCGGCCAGCGAGGTTCGTACGAGCGAACGCACGCGCGCTACGGACTCCGCCGCGGTTGCGGGACCGGCGACTTCACCGCGGGCTTCGGCGCGGCGGGCGGCGCCGCCGGAGCGGTGTCCGCCGGTTTTGTCAGCACGGCCGGACCGCCGTGCACTTCGGCGTCCTTGGTGTTCAAGTTGTAGTCGACGGTGTTTGCGCTGAGCGTCGAGCCGGCGTCGGTGAGGTGCACGCCGCCTTCGAGGTGCAGCATCCCGGTAGCCCGATTGAGTACGCCGCGGTCGGCGGTCGCGGTACGCGGACCTTGCGCGAAGTGCACGTGTCCGGTCGCGGTGTAGAGCTTTTGCTTCGAGTCGATCTCGAGGCGATCGCAGGTCAGGGTGGCCATCCCGCTGCCGCCGTATGCGCCGCCGCCGCCGACTTCCGGCGCATTGCCGGTGTCGTGGACGACGACGTTGCCGATCAGCGTCGCGGTTCCGTTCTTGTAGTTGCCGTCGGCGCGGTCGGCGACCGCATCGGTGCCGGGCCGGTAGAAACGCACCGAATGCGGCATCGAGAACGCGCCCGTGTTGAGGTTCGAGTTCGTCATGTCCGTCTGGATCTTGTAGTCGCGCGTCTCGAGGCCGCCGGCAGCGGGCGGCGCGGCGGCAAGCGCGGCCGCCCCGCTCGTCGTCATCGCGACGAGCAGGGAAGCGACGCGGAGCAGCCGAGTCGTACGGATCATCACACCTCGAAAACGACGGGACGGTCGAACATCTCTCTGCTTAGAGATTCAAAGACCCGTGATAACCGACCCGCTGCCCGGTTCCGATCGCAACGCAAGACATCGGATCGTCGGCCACGATGACCGGAATTCCCGTGACCTCGCCGAGCAAGGTGTCGAGCCCACGTAAGAGCGCACCGCCGCCGGTCAGAATCACGCCGCGGTCGATGATATCGGCCGCAAGCTCGGGCGGCGTCTTTTCGAGCACCGCCTTGACCGCTTCGACGATCGCCTGGACCGGCTCCGAGAGCGCCTCACGCACTTCTTCCGAGGTGATCTTCACCGTCTTCGGCAAACCGTTGATCAGATCGCGGCCGCGAATCTCCATCGCGAGTTCCTGATCGAGACGGTAGGCGGAGCCGATCTTGATCTTGATCTCCTCGGCGGTGCGTTCGCCGATCATCAAGTTGTACACGCGCCGGATGTGGCGGATGATCGCTTCGTCGAGCTTGTTGCCGGCGACGCGAATCGACTGCGAGACCACGATGCCGCCGAGCGAGATCACCGCGACGTCGGTCGTACCGCCGCCGATGTCGACGACCATGTTGCCGGACGGTCCGTCGATCGGTAGGCCGGCGCCGATTGCAGCGGCCATCGGTTCTTCGATGATGTCGACCGACTTCGCCCCGGCGAGTTTGGCCGCGTCGCGCACGGCGCGCTCTTCGACCGACGTGATCTCCGCCGGAACGCAGATGACGACCGAGGGTTTCGGGCGGAACAGCGCACTGAGCCAGGACCGGTTGCGCGTGACTTTCTTGATGAAATAGCCGAGCATCGCTTCGGTCACTTCGAAGTCCGCGATCACGCCGTCGCGCAGAGGCCGAATGGCTTGAATGTTGCTCGGCGTCTTGCCGAGCATGAGCCGGGCCTCTTCTCCGACGGCGAGCGTCTTGTTGGTGCGCACGTCTTTTGCAACTACGGAGGGCTCCCGTAAGACGATGCCCTTGCCCTTGACGTAAACGAGGACGTTGGCGGTACCCAGGTCGATCCCGATATCGATGACAGTGACTCCCGGACAGGCACCCCCGCGAGCACGCGGCGGCGCCGCTGATCAAAACGGCTCTTGGAGGTTCGGCCCGGGGCCAAAGATTCCTGACCCTCGCAAAAATGCGCTCCCACCCTGATCCAGGGCGGGAGCGCCGCCTGGGTCGCCGTTCAGCGCGAGAGGAGGGCGAGGCCCCTCTGGGCTTGGGAGGCGCGCAGCGGGATGTAGACGTTTTGCTTCTGCACGATCGACTGGCCTTGGCGGCTGAGCACGAACCGCAGGAATTCGTCAATCGCGGGGTTCAGCGGCTTGCCGGGCGCCTTGTTCGTGTTGAAGAAGATCAGCCGGCTGAGCGGGTACGCCGCGGTCGCGACGTTCTCGTAGGAGGGCGCCAAGAACGGCCCCGCGCTGGTGGGGCCGACGGCGAGCACCTTGACCGGCTCGTCGAGATACGCCAGACCGTCATAGCCCAGCGCGTAGCGATCGCCGGCTACCTTTTGGGCGATCGGGAAAACGGTCTTCGAATAGTCGATTCCGTCCCGCCATTCGCCGCGATGCCCGGGCGTGCTCAGCACTCGTTGGCGGACGAATTCCTCGAAGCCGTTCCACGGTTTGACGCCGACGAGATGCACCGGCTTGTCGGCCCACTCGCCCTTCAGACCGAGATCGCCCCACGTCTTGAGAGCCGCTCCCGTACGCGCGTGCGTGCTCGAAAACAGCGCGTCGAGCTGATCGAAGCTGAGCTGCTCGATCGGGTTGTCCTTGTTGACGATGAAACACACCGCGTCGAGAAATCCGAAGTGGCGATAGCTCCCGCCCGAAACCGGCACGCTCAGCGGGTCGTAGCCGAACTTCGCGTGGAACTCCGTAATGTCGTCGGGCTTCAGCTCGCGCGAAACGAAGACGAAGTCGATGTTGCCCTTCGCCAGTTCCTTGGCGCCCAGGCTTCCCGCGTAGGGCGGGTCGACGTCGATCCGCACGTCCAGAAAGTAGCGCTGAAATGCCGCGACCCAATCCTTCGAAAGCACCGCCAGCACGTCCGATGCGGCGGCTTTGAAATGTCCGTGAAGCTTGACGCCTTTGCGCGGCTGATAGTCGGGCAGGACGGGGTCGAGGGTCGGCTGCAAGACTTCGAGCACCGGGAGATCGCGACCGTCGGTCATGCCGCGTTTTTTCTCGTCGTCGGTCTGCGGCTTCGCCGGCACCGCGGGCGGCAGCAGCCACTCCACCGATCCCGAACCCGGCGCGGTCACTTGCGCCGAGACCCCGCTGAAGAGGACGGCCGTCAACGCTGCGGCCATCGCCGCTACTGCGAGCTTCATCACCGCTGAATTGTAAGAAGCGAACCTTTCGGGAACCTTTCTCGATCGCTCGCGGCGCGTAATCGGAGGAAAGATTTTCCCGCAGGACGGGGCCCTGAAAGCCGCCTGAAAGGTTGCGCGCTCCATACTCGCCGGAGCATCAGCATGAGCCGAGAAATGGAGAACATCGCCATGCGCATCCGCAACCTGGCGCTATTGCAGGTTGGCCTTCTCACGTGCGGACCGTGGCTGGCGAGCCCCGTCTTCGCCGCGGAACCGGCATCCCCGAGCCCCAGTGCCGCCCCGTACGCCCAGCATCTCGTCGACCAGATGCTCGCGGCGCACCCGGAAGTCGTCGTACTCGCCCTTCACGTCACCCCGCCGCACGGCACCGACAACGTCATCGTCGCGTCGAACATCGGCCGTATCGGAAAGAAGGCCGACGCCGACGACTTGCACGTCATCAGCACCGGTGAAACCAAACTCGAGGTGAACACGGCCGGTGACCGGTACGAAGTCGAGGAGACGCTGCAAGACGTCTCGGGCTTGACGATCGGCGCGATCGGCGTCGTCTTCCGCTACACGAAGGGCCAGGACACGAGCCGCTACCAGCAGGTCGCGGCCGAGATCCAAGCGTTCTTCCGCAAGCACGTGTTGAGCGAAGCCAACCTGGTCGACGCGTATCCGTACAGTACCGACTACTCCCCCGACAACGGCGCACAGCGCCTCGTCGACGCGACGATGGCCCGCCATCCCGAGCTGCTCGTGCTCGGCATGCACGTCACGCTCCCCGGCCGCGGCAACATCTTCCTCGGCTCGAACATCGGCCGGGTGGGCAAGAAGGCCGACGAAGACGACCTGCGCGTCGTCAACACCGAGAAGTCGAACTTCGAGATCAGCGCGAACAAAAAGCGCTACGAGGTAGAGCTCGTCCTGGAAGACGCGGCCGGCAAGAACATCGGCGCGCTCGGCACGGTCTTCCGCTACGCGCCGGGCGACGACAAGACCGTCTTGAACGCGCTAGCGATAACGATTCGCGACGAGATGGCGCACCGGATCCCCAGCGCCCCGTCGCTGCTGGCGAAGTCCGACGCCCGCCCCGTTGCGATCGCGGCCGCTGCGCCGCTGACCTTGGCCGGTGTGACGAAGCTGCCCGGCTACAAAGGCGACTTCGACCACTTCGAAGCCGACACCAAGGCGGGAACGCTCTTTCTGGCCGGCGAGGACGGCGCTGCGTTGGAAGTGTTCAGCCTCGGCAGCGGCGCGTTCGTGCGCAGCATCAAAGGGTACGGCGTCCCGCACAGCCTGCTCTTGATGCCGCAGACCAACGAGCTGCTGGTGATCGACGGCACGAAGCCGTCCCGTATCCTCAACTCGACGACGCTGGCCGTGAAACGCTCGTTCGCGCTGCCGCCCAGTGCCGACTCGGTCGCCTACGATGCGTCGACGAAGCATCTTTGGGTGGTGACCGGCGGCAAGGACGTGCCGCAGCTGGACTGCAACCTCATCGAGATCGACCCAGCCACCGGCAAGATCTTCAAGAAGGTTCACTTCGCCGCGAACCACGTCGAAGCGCTCGCGGTGGAGCAGAACGGCAACGAGCTCTTCATCAACGTCACCGACAAGAACAAGATGGCGGTGGTCGACAAGAACACCGGCAAGATCCTCAAGTGGTGGCCGATCAAAGAGGCCCAAGAGAACGCCGCGGTAGCGTTCGACGAAGAGCATCATCGTCTGTTCGTCGCTACGCGCAAGCCGGGCGTGCTGGTCGTGATCAACGCCGACACCGGCGCCACCGTGGCGAAGTTCAAGGCCCCGGAGCGTACCGACCAGGTCGTGTGGGATCAGGCGAATCGCCGCGTCTACGTGACCGGCGGAGAAGGCTACATCAGCGTGATCGAGCAGACCGACGCCGACCACTATGCTGAGCTCGCCCGCGTACCGAGCGCGCCCGGAGCGAAGACGGCGATTCTGGTGCCGTCGCTGAACCGGTTCTACGTCGCGGCTTCGCCCGGTGAAACGAAGACGGGCGGCGCCGTGCTCCGCTTCGACGTGACGCCGCGGCCCTGAGAACGTTCCCGCCGCGCGGCGCTCGAGTCGCCGCCGGCGGGCACTCCGGGACGTTCGCCTCGGAATCGGTGGTACGCGATACCGTACGGGTCGCGCGCCAAGGCCGCAGGTCCGGATGTTCTTCTCCGGTGACGAGGCCGGCGAACGCTTGTGAGGTGTGATCAGGTAGGCGCTCAGACGCACGTGCCCTTGTCCGGCACGAAACTCGTTGGCCCACCGTCCCGCCGGAGCTTCGAGCGGAGTGCCGGAGATCCGCAGCACGACCGCCGCGATGGCACCGGCACGCCGCAGCGACGCACGCATCACGGCGTCGTTCGAAGGCTCAGTGAGATCGTTCTCGGCGCTGCAACCCCCAAGGCGTTGTTGGCGACGGAACCATAGTAGAGCTTGTCGGTGAGGTTCTTGACATTCAGGTTGAGGACGACGCCTTTGCCGGCGATCTTCCCGCTGTACGCAACGCCGGCGCTATACGTGGTCACGCTGGGGAGCGTGCCCTGGTCCTGCGCGTTGAGCTGACGCGAGCCGACGCCCTGCACCCCGGCGGTGAGCGACAATCCCTGGACGGCGCGCGGCCGGTACGTAAGGCCAAGGTTTCCGCTGAGCTTCGGAATGTTCTCCGGAATCTTCCCATCGATCGTCGGATCGTTCGGAGAATGCTGCGTCGCGTGCATGTACTGCCCGCCCACGTTCACGGTCAAGCGCGGACCCGCGCTGAACTTCAGCGACGACTCCAACCCTTGAAAATTGTTCGTGCCGTTGAGCGCGAATATTCTCGTGGTGGGGTCGACGGTCGCGTTCCCGCGGTCGATGTTGAAGTAGCCCAGCTGCAGCGAGAAGTCGCGGCCGCGGGCCGCGCGGAAGCCGAGCTCCTTCTGCGTCGCGGGGGTGGGCGGCAAGAGCGCGAGGGGGTTCGCCGCGTTGATCGGCGCCAGCGGCGTCTCTTCGAGCGACTTCACGTAGCTGGAGTAGATCGACACGTTTTTTGTGACGTCGAACGTGCCGCCGATCGCCGGCGCGAGATACGAGATCCTGCTGTGGGTGCTAGCGGTACCCGCAAGCTGGTCGTCCGCCGCGTAGTTGATCTGGCGAAGACCGCCGGTGAGGCGCAGCCGTTCGGCGAACACGGCCGAATCGGTGAAGTAATAGTCGTAGTCGGCGCTATGCTGCGGCTGATACAGGATCGGTCCGGTCGGAAACACCGGAGCGGGCAGGACGAGCGGATTGTAGATATTCTGCACGTTCGTGACCTTGCCGCTCACCGGATTGTTCGCGTCACGTCCGTTGCGCGTGTACCCGACGGTGAACGCGTTCCGCAGAAAACGGCCCTCCGTTCCCCTGAACTTCAACTCGACGTCTTCGTAGGTGTTGGTCGAGTTCTGGTCGCGAACGAGCGACGTCGTTTCCGTGCCGATCCCGGTCACCAGATTGTAGTTGGTGATCTGGTTGACGGTGCGGTGCGCACGATGGGTCGCCGAGCGCCCGACCTCCGTCTGCAGCGTCATCGCGTCGTTGATCGCGAAGTCGCCGCGCAACGAAAGATTTTGACCGATGCCGACGGATCGGGCCCAATCGCCGGAGAGGAGGTTGTGCGGATTGGGGACGTTGGCCAGCGTGACATGGCCGTTCTTGTCCGCTTTGTTCAGCAGGAGGCCGCCCTGCTCGACGATGTTGACCCCGAACTGCTCGAAGTCGAAACGAAGCCGCGTTCCCTTCGACGTGTAGTCGGAGGTCAGCGACCCGAGGTAGCGCGTCCCGCCGGCATCGTGGGTGAAGGAGCCGGTGTCGCCGCCGGCGAGGTTGAGGCGAACGCCGAACTGATTGGCGGATCCGAATTTGCGCCCGATGTCGATTGCGGCGATTTTCTGCCCGAATCCGTTGCCGCTGAGCGAGACGGCGTTGACCGGTCTCTTCGTGGCGCGCTTGAGCACGTAGTTGATGATGCCGGCCGGGCTGGCAAGCCCGTACTCGAGGGCGCCGGCGCCTTTGAGCACCTGCACTTGCGCCTTGTCCTCGGTCGAAAGGATGATGTTGTTGACGATCGATAACCCGCCGTCGAGCCGATAGCCCGTCGTGCTGCCGAGTTTGATGCCGCGGATCTGAAGATTGTCCGACCCCCCCGCGGAGTTCGCGTCGGCCTGCGTGACGCCCGGAACGTTCTTGATGGCGTCGTACGTGTTCTGCGCGTTCGACGACTGCAGCTCTTCGTTCGAGATCGTCGTCTTCGTCGCGACGCCGCCCGTTTCGGACGCAGCTCGCACTCGCTGAGCTTCGAGCTCGGCAAGCCGCGCGTTGATGGCGCGAATTCTCGCTTCGTTCCGAGGCGTCTGCTCGTTCAACGTCTTGAGCTCGGCCTGCAGCGCTTCGGCTTCCGACGCTCGACCCGGTGCCGCAGCCGGGGCCGACTTCGGAGATGCCGTCGGGGAGGCAAGTCCCGGCACGGACAATGCAAACGTTGCGACTGCGCAAAGCAGAGCGCTGCAAACGGTTTTCTTGGACACGCCGTTACCTTTCGAGGGAAATTTCATTGCATTGTAGGGGACCGAACCTTTCGCTAACCTTTCACGGCGAACGGGGAGCGATCCAAGGGAAGAAATTTCCATCGCGCCGGTGCGGCGCGAGCCACTCGACGGATTTTAGAGGTTTAGACGTAGTCGCGGAGCGTCAGCGTAACCGTCCTTGCCGTGCCGTCCTTGGTGCTGAAGGCGAGCGCGACTGCGGTTCCGGCGGGACCACGAAAGACATCGCGGATCGCTCCCAGGCCGATCCCGGCGGCATCCTTGCCGCCGACGGCGGTGAGCACGTCGCCCTTCGCGAGCCCCGCGTCGGCGGCAGCGGTGCCGGGCCGCACGTCGGCGACGACGATCTTTCCGCCGCGGGTGATCAGGAAGGTTCCTGAACGATCGTAGGTTTCGCGCGCGCCGTAGTCCGCGTTCGGCGCCAGCGTCATCGTGTGCTTCGCGTAGTCGAGAGTCACGGCGAAGCGCTTCCACGTGCCGGCACCGATGTTGCCGGCGACGAACGGGTCGGCGAACGCGCCCTTCGCTTGGGTGCTCAAATCGGTGACGACGTCGGGGATCGTGAAGCTTCCGATCTGCAGCACGGTGCGACCGAGACGTCCGAGCGACGCCCCGCCGATGCCGAAACCGTTCGCGCCGACGACGGTCGCGTTCGACGGAACGATCGACGGGTGCGCGGCCAAGAACGGTGAGAGCACCGTGAGCCCGGTGCGGCTGCCGGTGTCGACGGTGCAGCGGCCGGCGAAGCCCTCGATGGCGCACGGGATGTCGACATGCTGTCCGTTGAAGACGAACGGCATCGTCGTTCCGCCGGCCGGCGGCGCGCTGCCGGGCGCGCGCAAGACGATCTCGTTCTTGCCGTAGTCGAACGTCGTGACGAAGCGCGAGAGCACTTCGAAACCGATCAAACCGTCGACCGGCTTCCCGCTGGACATCCCGAACCCGGCGCGCACCGGGCCGACCACGAAGACTTGCTTGCGCAGCGTCGCGTCGCCGACTTGCAGCCGCTCGACGGTGCCGAACCGGATCGTCTCGGTGGTCGTACCGACGCCTGCACCGTTCGCGTTACCGGCCGCGCCGATTCCCAACTCCGTGGCGAGCGCGGAGTCGATGTAGTTCGCGCCGCCGGTGTCGAAAAGGAAGTGGAAGGGGCCCTTTCCGTTGATCGTCACCGGCAGATCGACGTGGTTGTCGACGAGCTCGAACGGAATCGTCGTCGAACCGGACGGCAGCGAGAAGTCGTCGACGTGCATCGCCGGACGCTGCAGCGCGGCGTCGGCACCGGCGTCGTTGGCGACGACCCTCGTCGCGCTGAACGTCGACGCGTCACCGTTCGCGGCGCCGTTCTGCACGAACGGCACCATCAAGCCGTCGACCTTGCGGTAATCGGCGTATGTCGTCGACGACGTAACCGTGCCGATCGTCGAGGCGACGCGGCTCGGCAGATGCGTCGCCGCGTCGATCCAGATGTCGAACGGCGGCATGTTCGGCGGCGTCACGCGCAGCACGTCGTAGCGCTTCCCGTTCGCGGTTCGTTCCGGCCGCAGGACGACGCCCGCGCCGCCGCGTCCGGGCTGCCACAGCAGGTAGGCGTTCTGATACGCTGCCTGCGCCGCGGTGTAGCGCGCCGCCGCGGCACCGTCGTTCCACACGACGCCGCTCGCATCGCGATTCCACGCCTGCGTCCCGTCGTACCCCTGTGCGCCGCTCAATGGTCCGGCATCGGAGAATTGCGCGAACCGCCCGTCCCGCAGGTCCTGCCACGCTTCGGCCGTGCCGCTGACGCCGACCACTACCGACGTACCGCGCAGGTGCAGCGTATGCACCGAACCGAGCGCGCCAAGGCCGAGTGCCGCGCTCGACGCCTGCAGGATCGCATCCACCCCTCGCCCCGCCTGCGCGGACCGCGCCGGCTCGGCTGAGAGTCCCACTCCCACCGTGAGTGTGAGGGCGAGAACAACGGCGAACCAGCGCACGGCCGAGAGACGGTTCATACCGCTTCTTACGGACGCGCCGGAGCGCGAGTTTCAGACGCTCGGATAGACCGAGGTTTCGAACGTTCCGGTCGGTTCGCTGAACGGGATGATGCCGCTCGAGCGCTGGACCTGGCCGCCCAGCGAGGAGAGCGTCTCTTCGAGCCGCTCGTAGCCGCGGTCGATGTATTCCAGCCCGATGATTTCGGTTTCGCCCGCCGCGGCCAGCCCGGCGAGCACGAGTCCGGCGCCTGCGCGAATGTCGGGCGCTTCGACCGGCGCACCGGAGAGGCTGGTCACGCCTTTGACCAGCGCCGTGTTGTTGTCCATCGCGACCCGCACGTCGGCGCCCATGCGCACCAGTTCGTTGACGTACGAGAAGCGTGCGTTGAAGATCGACTCCTCGACGACGCTGACCCCGGGCGCCGTGCAGAGAAAGGAGAGCATCTGCGGCTGCAAGTCGGTCGGGAACCCCGGATGCGGTGCGGTCACGACATCGGTCCCACCCTTGACGTTATCGGCCTGCACGCGGATCCAGTCTTCGCCGTTGGAGACCTTGACGCCGCACTCGCCGAGCGCGAGCTGGAGCGCGAGGACGTCGTCCGGGCTCGTCTTCTTCACCGTCACGTCGCCGCGCGTGATCGCGCCGGCGAGCATCAGCGTCCCGGTCGCGATGCGGTCGGGGATGATCGAGTACTCGACGCCGTGCAGCTCTCGGACGCCGGTGATACGCAGCGTGTCGCCGCCCGCGCCCTTGATCTTCGCACCCATCGCGATGAGGAAGTTCGCCAGGTCGACGACTTCCGGTTCCATCGCTGCGTTGCGCACGATCGTGTCGCCGCGAGCGGTCACCGCAGCGAGCATCGCGTTCTTGGTCGCGCCGACCGACGGCATGCGGAACTCGATCTCGCCGCCCGCCAGATGCCCGTCGCGCGCGCTCGCGATGAGGTATCCGTGCGCGACCGAGACGTCGGCGTCGAGCACGCGAAACGCGGCTTCGTGCATGTCGGTCGCGCGCGTGCCGAGCACGCACCCGCCGGGCAGCGGAACCTCCGCCCGGCCGAACCGGCCCAGCAGCGGCCCGCACAGGTCGAACGACGCGGCCAGCTTACGCACCAGCGTGTACGGCGCGCGGTACTTGTTGACGTTCGCGGCGTCGATCGTGATCGAGTTGCGCCCTTCGAGCGCCACCCGTGCACCGAGCGCTTCGAGCAGGGACCACATCACGGAGACGTCGGTGATGCGCGGGACGCGGTGCAGCGTCACCTTACCGCGCGCCAAGAGCGCGGCTGCCATGATCGGCAGCGCGGCGTTCTTCGCTCCTTGGACCTCGACGCTTCCCTCCAACCGCGCGCCGCCGACGACGCGCAGCGTGGTATCCAGACGATCTAAGACATTCATGCGACGCTCCACCCGACCAGCGGTTCCAATGCAAGGGTTTCGGCGTCGTGAAGTCCGCCGGTGAATGTGGCCTGCAGACGGCCGTCGGCCGCCACGCCGATCTGCACGGTGAAGGCCCGCGTTCCGTCGACCTCGCGCATCCGTGCGCGAGCACTGTCGGCTTTGCCGGCGTATCGGCCGCCGTCGACGTCCACGAATCGAATGTTCCCGTCTGCGTAAAAACCAAAGGCGATCGTCCGGTCGCTCGCTTCGCCGCGAACCAGCTGGCTCGAAGCGTCCGCCTCTTCCGTCAAGAAGGCGAAGTCGGGTTCGCGCACCGCCGGCGCCGGCGGTGCGTCGGCCTCGGAGGCAGACTCGGTCTCGGGCTCGGGGACGACCGCGCGCGCCGGCGGCGCACCGAACAGCGGCCCAGGCTGCGACGCAGAGGCAGGCGGCGCCGGCTCCGGCACCGGCTGCCGAGCGAATGCGACGTCGGCGGGAACGACGACCGGTGCGGGGTTGAGGACGCCCAGCGGGGCGGGCTTTTCCTCGGGCTTCCCGTCGGCGTCGTCCTCGAGGTGCCCGAAATCTTCCATCGCCCAAATGCACAGCCCCAAGGCCGCGATCTGAATCCCGACCGCAGCCACGAAGACCCACAACGGCGTACGCTTCATCCCGCGGTGACCTTCGGCGCCCGGCACGATGTATCTTAGCGGCCGCGGCGTATCGGGGAAACCAGCAAACGCATCGCTCGTGGAGGACCATCGCTTGCAACGCAGCATCATCGCTCCCGCCGAACGCGTCACGAACCTCCGCTGGGGGATCGCCCTGATTCTCGGCTTCGGGGTTCTCGTGAACTACATCGACCGCGGCGCCCTCAGCGTGGCCGCGAAGCCGCTCCACGACGAGCTCGGGCTCGGACCAGCGCAGTTCGGGTACCTCAGCAGCGCCTTCTTCGCGGTGTATGCGTTCTCGCAGATCCCGATCGGTTACATCCTCGACCGCTACGGGGTGACGGTGGTCTCGCGAATCGGCGCGTTCTTGTGGACCATCGCCTCGGCGTGCACGGCGCTCGCGCCGAACTTCGGCTTGATCTACACCGCCCGGCTCTTCCTCGGCCTCGCCGAAGCACCGACGTTTCCGGCCAATGCGAAAGCCGTCGGATACTGGTTCCCGCGCAACGAGCGGGGTCTGGCGACCTCGCTGTTCGACGCTGCGGCGAAGCTCTCCAACGCGGTCGGCGTCGCGTTCACCGCCTACCTGCTGGTGATGTTCGGCTGGCGCGGAATGTTCTGGTCGACGGCTGCGCTCAGCTTTGTCTTCTTTTTGCTGTTCTACGCGTTCTATCGGAACCCGAGCGAAGACAAGCGGCTCTCGCACGCGGAGGCCGAGTACATCCGCAAGGGCGGCGGTGAGCCGGAGACGCCGCAGGGCGAACGGCCCCGCGGCGCAAGCCTCGCATATTTGCTCAGCCGGCGCAAAGTCTGGGGTCTCACGATCGGCTTCGCCGCGTACGGATATCTGTTCGCGTTCTTGCTGACCTGGCTGCCGACGTATCTGCAGAGCACGTTCGGAGTGAACATCCTCCAGGCCGGCGGCTACGTGTTCCTGATCTGGGGCGTCGGCACGCTGACCGACTTGATCGTCGGCGGCTGGCTGGTCGACTACTTGATCAAACGCGGTGCCGACGCCAACCGCGTGCGCAAAACCGTGCTGATCGCCGGACTCGTGATGGGCTTCGCCGTGATCGGCGCCGCGTACACCAAGGACATCAACGTTGCCGTCGCGTGGATCACGATCGCGGTCGCCGGCATCTCGTTCCATGCGCCGGTCGGCTGGTCGATTCCGGGATTGATCGCGCCGACGAACAGCACCGGCCAAGTCGGCGGGATCATGAACTTCCTCAACAACCTCGCCGGCTTCTTCGCCCCCACGATCACCGGGATCATCGTCGCGCGCACGGGCTCGTTCAACATCGCGCTGATCACCGCCGGGCTGATCCTGGTGGTCGGCATCTTCTCGTACGTCGTCATCCTCGGCCGGATCGACAAGATCCCGGATCCTGCCGTTGCGTGACGTTCGCGATACCGCACCCGTCGTCGTCGGCATCGACCTCGGCACGAGCGCCGTCAAGGTTCTCGCCGCGACGACGGGCGGGCGCGAGATCGCTAGCGGCTCGGAGTTCTACGGCCTGGAGACGCCGCACACCGACTACGTCGAACAGGACGCGGACGCGGTCTACCGCGCGACGATGCGGGTGCTCGAACGCGTCCTCGCGGACGTGCGCCTGCGCGGCCGAGAGGTCGCCGCGATCGGCTTCTCGAGCGCGATGCACGGCGTGCTGTGCGTCGACGATGCCGGCGAGCCGCTCTCGCCCGTCATCACCTGGATGGACCGGCGCGCCCACGACATAGCGGACGGATGGCGCGCCGACGGCAACGGTTCGGCGCTCTACGCGCGCACCGGCGCGCCGATGCATCCGATGCTGCCGGTCGCAAAACTGCGCTGGCTCGCGGAACACGATCCCGCGCTGTTCGAGAAGGCGCGCCGGTTCGTCGGGCTCAAGGAACTCGTCGTGTTTCGCTGGACCGGCGAGTGGCTGGTCGACCATGGGATCGCATCGGCAACCGGGATGCTCGATCTGCGCACGCGCGACTGGGACCCGCTCGCACTGCAGCTGGCGGAAATCGACGCCTCACGCCTGGCGCAGCCGGTACCGCCGTCGACGACGCTGCGCGCCCTTCGCCCCGCGATCGCGCGCGAGCTCCGCCTCGGCGGCGAATGCCCAGTGGTTCTCGCGTCGGCCGACGGACCGCTGGCGAACATCGGCGTCGGAACGAGCGAACGCGGCGACGTCGCGCTGACCCTCGGCACCTCGGGCGCGGTCCGCATCCTCACCGACGAACCGCTCTTCGACCGCGAAGGGCGCACGTTCTGCTACTGCGCCGACGATCGGCGCTACGTCGTCGGGGGCCCGACGAGCGCGGCCGGCGCGTCGCTCGATTGGATCTTCGGCCTGCTCCTCTCCGAGCTGCCGAAAGAGAAGCGCTTCGCGTGCGCGGCAGCGCTCGCCGCGCAAATCCCCGCCGGTGCGGACGGTCTGGTCGTACTGCCGTTCTTCGCCGGCGAACGCGCACCGTATTGGCGCAGCGGGCTGCGCGGCACGTTCGACGGCCTCGACCTCGCGCACGACCGGCGTACGATTTTGCGCGCCGCGTTCGAGGGCGTCGTGTTCGGCATGTACGCGGTCTATTCGGTGATGCGCGAACTCGGGGGCGAGGCGGAGCGCCTGCTGCTGACCGGCGGCCTGACGAAGGCGCCGCTTGTGCGCGGGCTGTTGGCCGACGTGTTCGCGCTCCCGGCCGTGCAGCCGCATCAGCAGGAAGCCTCGGCGTTCGGTGCCGCACTCGTCGCGGCGCAGGCGATCGGGCTGGTCGGCGATGCGGCAACCGCCGCTCGCGCGGTCGGCTACGACGCTCCAACCACGCCCGACGCCGCGCTGCTCGACATCTATCGCCAAACGTACGAACGCTATCGTGTGTTCGTCGACGCGCACCTCCCTTTGTATGCATGAGCATCGCACGCACGTGGGGCACGACGCCGGCTGAACGCGCACGGCCGTATGCGTGCGACGCGCTCTTACCGCACGGCGATGAACTCTATCGCGGCGTCGACGTCGCGGCGCCGGCAGCGGTCACGTTTCGCCGGCTGTGTCAGCTGCGGGTCGCGCCGTACAGCTACGACTGGCTCGACAACGGCTTTCGCCCGAGCCCGCGCGCGTTGACCGACGGCGCGGACGACCTCGCGGTGGGCCAGCGCGTGATGACGATCTTCTCACTGGTCGACTTCACCCGCGACGAGCACGTGACGCTGCGCATGACGTCGCGCGGCGAACGCACCTTCGGGAACGTCGCGGTCACCTACGCCGTCGTGCCGGTAACGGCGACCTCGTGCCGGCTGCTCGCGAAGCTGCGCTGGCAGCACGCACCCGGCCGGTGGGGAGCGCTGCGCGCGCGCCTGCTGGCGTGGGGCGATCTCATCATGATGCGCAAACAGCTGCTCACGCTCGCGCGGCTCGCCGAAGCCGACGCGGCGCGGAACATCTAGGGGTTTCCGGCGAGCAGCGCCGTCCGATACGCGTGCACGCGGGCGCGCAAGCGATCCGCGGTCAGCGTCGTGACCGCCTTGAGTGCGGCAGGGTCGAGATCGCTCGGTTCGGTGATCGCCAAGTCCCAGCGCGGGTCGGGGTCGTCGCCCAGAAAATACCCGTCCCACATCGCCGCCTCGGCATGCGTGTAGCACGCACTCGGCACGCGCGCGTCGATGCCGTACTTGGCGCACAGCGCACCGGCGGCGGCGCACATCAACTCGATCAGGGACGGGTCGATCGGCGCGTCGCCGAAGGCCCGCGGCTCCGCGCCGGCCATTGCGCTGATGCTCACCGCGACGCCGTGCGAGTTGCGGCCGCGCACCGAGGCGCAGTAGTCGATGCCCGCCGGCATCTCCAAGCTGAGCCGCCGCGCGTTGAGCGCAGGGTCCATCCCGGCGACCAGCACCTCCCCTCCGGCGGCATCGCGATCGGCGACGACTTGATAGGGCAGCGCGAGTCCTTGCTCGGCGCGGTCGAGCGCCCAGCCGTAGCGCGTCGCCGCCCAATGCATCGAGCAGTGCGCGAGCGTGCCGGCCTCAACGTGGGGGAGCGTCGTCATGAACGCGCGCGCCGCGCTCAACGCGCGCGCTTCGAGGTGGGAATCGCCGAGCATCACGCCGGACGTGTTCCATCGCGGCCGGGCGCAACCCCACCGCCTGCACGCCGGTCGGAAAACCTATGTCCCGCACACGCCCCACGGTCTACGTCGCGCTCGTCGTCCTCGCGCTGGTGTGGGGATACACGTGGGTAGCGATCAAAGTCGCAACGCAAGATGCATCGCCGCTCTTCGTCGCCGCCGGACGGATGGCGATCGCGACGGTGATCCTGTTCGCGATCCTCGCCGCCACAGGCCGGTCGTTGAAGCCGACACCGCTCGTGCCCACGGTCGTGCTCGGCCTGCTGCAGACCACCGGCTGGACGTTGCTGCAGACCCTCGCCGTCTCGCAGGCGGGCGCGGGCAAATCCGCCGTGCTCGGCTACACGATGCCGTTCTGGACGGCGCTGCTGGCGTGGCCGTTTCTCGGCGAGCGCATCGCCGGGCTGCGCTGGGTCGCTCTCGCGCTCGCCGCGATCGGTTTGGGCTTCGTGGTCGCGCCCCTCGATCCGCACTCGTTTCGGGCCGACGGGCTCGCCGTTGCCGCCGGCTTTTCGTGGGGTGCGAGCGCGGTCTACGCAAAGCGTCTGCGGGCGCGCTACGCCGTCGAGCTGCTCTCGCTCACGACCTGGCAACTGCTGTACGGAACGATCCCGCTGGTCGCGCTGATGCTGCTCTTTCCCGCGCCGGTCCACGTGACGGGGCCGTTCGTCGCGGCGATGGCGTTCATCTCGATCGGCGGCGCCGCACTCGGCTGGTTCCTGTGGATGTTCATCCTCTCGCGTCTGCCGGCCGGCGTCGCCGGAATCGCGTCGCTCGCAACGCCGGTCATCGGCGTCCTCTCCGCCGCGATCCAACTCCACGAGATCCCTTCCGCGACGGAGCTGACCGGTATGGTCTTGATCGTCGTCGCGCTCGTCGTCAACTCGCTCTCGATACCGCCGAGCGGCGCCGTCGTTCCGCCCGATCCGGCGCTGGCGGAAGCCGCGTCTTAGGGAAACGCGGCTGCGACGGTTACGGGCGTCCAGGCAAGAACCCGAGGCGCGGTCGACAATACCACGGAAATCCCCCTTCTTCGAGGAACCCCTGTGTCACACGTCAGCGGCATCCACTTCCTGCAGATCCAGGACCTCTTCTCGCCGGCGGACCGCGCCCTGATGGTCGACACCGGAGGGTTCGCGCCCGCGCCGGCCGCGGTCTGAGGTGAGCGCGACGACACGCGAGCCGGTACTCTCGGCTCGGGTTGCTGCACGTCTGCGCGGCGCGATCGAAGGCGAGACGTACTTCGACCGTACGACGCGCGGGATGTACGCGACCGACGCGTCGATCTACCAGATGATGCCGCTCGGCGTGGTCGTCCCGCGCAGCGCGGCCGACGTCGAAGCGACGATCGCGATCGCTCGCGAGGAGGGCGTCGCGGTCACTGCGCGCGGCGGCGGGACGTCGCAGTGCGGCCAGACCGTCAATCACGGCCTCATCGTCGACGTCAGCCCCCACCTGCACGACATCGTCGCGCTCGACGTCGCGGCGCGGCGCGTGCGCGTCCAGCCCGGGATCGTGCTGGACGCGCTCAACCGTGAACTGAAGCGTCACGGCCTGTTCTTCCCGGTCGATCCCTCGACGGCGAGCCGCTGCACGATCGGCGGAATGGCGGCGAACAACAGCTCCGGTGCACGTTCGATCCGCTACGGGATCATGGCCGACAACGTCGCCGGAATCGACGCGGTGCTCGCCGACGGTACGCGCGCCTACTTCGGCGAGGTCGGCCGCACGGAGGGTCTCGCGCCGGAACGCTACCGCGCGCTGGTCGAACGCGTCCGCGCGATCGCGGCACGCGAAGCGGACGAGATCGCGACGCGCGTTCCGAAGGTGCAGCGCCACGTCGGCGGCTACGCGCTCCAGACCGTGCGCCAGGACGACTTCAACATGGCGAAGCTGCTGGTCGGATCCGAAGGAACGCTCGGGTTCTTCACCGCGATCGATCTCACGCTGCAGCCGCTCCCACGCGCGAAGGTCCTCGGCGTCTGCCACTTCCCGACGTTCTCCGATGCGATGCGCTCGACCGAAGCGCTCGTCGCACTGAATCCCGTCGCGGTCGAGCTCGTCGACCGCACGATGATCGAGCTCTCGCGCGAGATCGCCGAGTTCGCGCCGATCCTGCAGCGCTACGTGCGCGGCGAGCCCGGCTCGCTGCTGCTGGTCGAGTTCGCCGGCGACGAGGCAGCGCCGCTGGCGGAGCGGCTCGAGGAGCTCGACGAGCTGATGGCGTCGCTCGGCCTTCCCAACGCCGTGGTGAAGCTGACCGACGCCGCGCAGCAGGCCGAGATGTGGCACGTGCGCTCGCAGGGTCTCAACATCATGACCTCGATGCGCGGCGACGCGAAGCCCGTCTCGATCATCGAAGACTGCGCCGTGCCGCTGCCGCACCTGGCCGAGTACACCGAACGGCTCAACGCGATCTTCGCCCGCTACGGCACGACGGGCACGTTCTACGCGCACGCCGCGGTCGGCTGCCTCCACGTGCGGCCGGTGCTCAACGTCAAGCGCGACGAGGACGTCGGGAAGCTGCGCGCGATCGCCGAGGAGGCGTTCGCCCTCGTGCGCGAGTACGGCGGCGCCCACTCCGGCGAGCACGGCGACGGCATCGTCCGCTCGGAATTCCACGAGGAGATGCTGGGATCGCGGCTGGTCGCCGCGTTCCGCGACATCAAGACGGCGTTCGATCCGAAGGGGACGTTCAATCCCGGCAAGATCGTCGATGCACCGCGGATGGACGACCGCTCCAATTTTCGTTATGGGCCCGACTACGCGCCGCTTCCGCTGGCGACGCAGCTCGATTGGTCCGAGTGGGGCGGCTTCACCGCCGCGGTCGAAATGTGCAACAACAACGGCGCGTGCCGCAAGGACCAAGGCGGCGCGATGTGCCCCTCGTACCGCGTCACCGCCGACGAGCACGACGTCACGCGCGGGCGCGCCAACGCGCTGCGGCTCGCCCTCACCGGACAGCTCGGCCCCGAGGGGCTCGACTCACCGGAGCTGCACGACGCGCTCGACCTGTGCGTCTCGTGCAAAGCGTGTCGCCGCGAGTGCCCGACCGGCGTCGACATGGCGAAGATGAAGATCGAAGTCCTCGCCGCGCGCCGTGCGGCGCACGGCGCGTCCATGCGCGATCGCATCGTCGCGGCGCTGCCGCGGATCGCCCACCGCGCCGGTGTCTTGCGGCGGCTCGCGAACCTGCGCGACACGATCCCCGGGCTCGCACGGTTGACCGAACGCGCGAGTGGGTTCACCGCGAAACGCGCGCTCCCACACTGGGACGCGCGCCCGTTCCGCGGGCACGGTACGAGCGCATCGGACGCGACGGCACCGCACGGCGAAGTCGTGCTGTTCGTCGATACGTTCAACCGGTATTTCGAAGCGGACGTCGCTCGCGCGGCCGAGCGCGTGCTGATCGCTGCGGGCTACGCGCCGGTCTACGCGCAGGCACGCGACGGCGCGCGGCCGCTTTGCTGCGGGCGGACGTTCCTGACGAAGGGGGCCGTCGACGAAGCGCGTGCGGAAGCGCAGCGCACCATCGCCGCGCTGCTGCCGTACGCCGAGCGCGGCGTGCCGATCGTCGGCCTGGAGCCGTCGTGCCTGCTGACGCTGCGCGACGAGTTTCTGTCGCTGGTTCCGACGCCGCGTGCGCGGTTGGTCGCCGAACACGCATTCTTGTTCGAAGAGTTCATCGCGCGCGAGCTCGACGCGGGACGCTGGGCGCCGCCGCTGCGCACCGTCGCGCAGCGCGCGCTCGTCCACGGCCACTGCCACCAGAAAGCGTTCGGCGCGATGCCCGCCGTCATGCGCGCTCTGCGCGCGATTCCGGGACTGGACGCGCACGTGGTCGAGTCGTCCTGCTGCGGGATGGCCGGCATGTTCGGCTACGAGCGCGAGCACTACGACGTCTCGATGCGCATGGCCGAGCGTGACCTGCTCCCCACCGTGCGCGCAGCCGACGACGCGACCCTCATCGTGGCCGACGGAATGAGCTGCAAGCATCAGATCGAGCACGGAGCTCAGCGCCGCCCGCTGCACGTCGCCGAGGTGTACGCCGGGCTGCTATGAGGCGGCCATACGAACGGCGGCGACGTCGCGGCCTGGCGGCGCACCAAACATGCGCACGTATTCACGGCTGGCGCGCGTAGCGTCGATGCCGCCGGCGAGCATGCGCCGGCGTGCTTCCAGCAAACGCAGCTGCTTCTGGTACTGCGGCAGCGGCACGATGCTCTAGGGAACGAGCAGCACCTTCCCGGTGCTGGCGCGCGACTCGACGAACCGCTGCGCTTCGGCGGCGTCGCGCAGCGCGAAGCGCTTCCCGACCGTGATGTGCACCCTGCCTTCGGCGACCAATCGGAATGCGGCCTCCACCCCGGGCCGCAGCGCCTCGGGCCGCTCGGCGCGGTAGCCGCCGGTCGTATAGCCGAGGACGGCGCGATTGCCGGTGTGGAGGACGTCGGTCGTGAGCGTCCCCGGCGTCCCGGCCGCCACTCCGTAGATGACGTAGCCGCCGAACGTCGCGAGCGCGGGGACGAGCTGCGCGAACGTGTCGCCGGCGACCGCGTCGATGATAATGACGTATGGTCGATCGCGACGACGACGCTCTCGCCCTGCTGGAGTCGCGCCACGGCGAGCACGTCGTAGGCGGTGACGAGGACGGTCAGCGACGCGGCCGCTTCATCGGGGACGCCGTCCGGAACGGCGTAGGTCCGCACCGGCCGCGCGACTGCGATCTCGGCGTAGGAACCGGAGTCCGGGAACGCCGCCACCCGCTGGCCGACGCGAAAATCGTGCACGCCGTCGCCGACGGCGATGACCGTGCCGACGCAGTCGAGTCCCGGCGTAAACGGCGGCGGCGCGCCGCGGTACCCGCCGCGCCGGCGCATGACGTCGGCGAAGTTGACGCCGGTCGCGATCACGCGGATCGAGAGTTCGCCCGGCCCCCGCACAGGATCCGGGACCTCGCGCCGCTCCAGAACCGAAGGATCACCGAACCGGTCGACGACGATAGCGTGCGTGTCGAGCTCCTGCCGCGCCGCTACGATTTCTCGCAATTCATCAGCCAATAAATCCCGTATTTGTCCGTCACCATCCCGAAGAGCGCACCCCAGAAGGTGCCCTGCAGCGGCATCTCGACCTTCCCGCCCTCGGAGAGTTTGCCGAACACGCGCTTCGCTTCGTCCTGATCTTTCGTCCCGAGCGAGAGCGAGACGTTGCCTGCCGGTTCATATTGGCGCATGTTGTCCGAGGCCAGAACTTCAACGTCGGCGATTTGAAGTTGGCATGCATAATCTTGTCGCCCGCCTCGGGAGGCACGTCTTCGGCCATTGGCGAGCCGGCGAAACGATTGACGGTTCGAGTTCCATCGCTGCGTCCTCACCAAAGATCGAGTGGGCGGGATCCACCGGTTCCGTCGGCGGACTTCGGAGGTCCCTGCGCGTGCCGTTCCTCGGACTCAAGGAGAGTCTCTCGGGTCCGAGAAGGCGCCGCAAGGGGGGTCACATGTCGCGCATTCCTGGAGTCGATCCGAACACGGCCGATCCGTACGCGCAGCGCGTTTTCGAGGCGCAAGCGAAGCATTGGGGCGGGCCGCTGCTCAATCACCTCGTCTACGCTCGAAGGCCCGCCATTTTCCGCGGCGTGCGCGGAATGTGGGCGGGGATCGAAGGATCCGGGCTGATCGAGGGCGCTCTGCAGGCTCTGCTGAACCGGCGCGTCGCGCGTTTGAACGGCTGTGAGTTTTGAGCCGACATCAACGCTGCGGTCGGCGGCGCTCTCGGACTCTCGGATGAAAAGCTGCTCGCGCTCGACGCCTACGGCGCGAGCGAGCTCTTCGACGAACGGGAGCGCGTCGCGCTGTCGTACGCCGATGCCATCACGCTCTCCGACCGCGACGTGGACGACGAGCTCTTCGCCCGCGTCCGCAGCATCTTCAACGAGGACGAGATCGTCGAGCTGACCGAGATCATCGCCTGGGAAAACGCCTCGAGCAAATTCAACCGCGCGCTGCGCATCCCGTCGCAGGGTCTCTGGAAGCGTCGCGCGCGCGACGCGGACTAGTGCCCGGGATTCAACCCGGCGACGCTTAGGCGCGCGTTCGCGAAGTCGATCTTTGCCTGCGCGCGGCGCCACGCTGCGAGGTCGCCGCCGGCGGCTTTTTGTTCGTCCTGTGCGGCTTGCAAATCTTCGCGCGCCTGCGGGATGTCGATCTCGTCGCGGCTGAGCGCGGCGTCGGCCAGAATCGTCACTTTGCCGGGCAGCGCCTGCAGAAATCCCTCTCCGCAGGCGAGTTCGAGCCGCTCCGTCGCGCCGCCGGTGCCCTGCACGTTCGCGCGCAGCACGCCCGGCCGCAGCGCCGTCAGATACGGCGCATGCGACGGCAGAATCCCGACCTCACCTTCGGTCCCCACGGCGATGACCAGCTCCGCCTGCCCATCGAACTTGACCGACAGCGGCGTGATCAGCTGGAACGGTATGGCATTGGCCATGGAGCGTGAGCCTAGCCCTTCCAGCCGAGGGCGCGGGCGGCTTCTTTGACTTCTTCGATGCCGCCGACGTAGAGGAACGCTTGTTCCGGGATGTCGTCGCACTTGCCGTCGAGGACTTCCTTGAACGAAGCGATCGTCTCTTCGATCTTGACGTACTTGCCGGAGCGGCCGGTGAACTGCTCGGCGACGAAGAACGGCTGAGAGAACAGACGCTGCATGCGGCGCGCGCGGCCCACGGCCACCTTGTCCTCGTCGGAGAGTTCTTCGACGCCGAGGATGGCGATGATGTCCTGGAGGTCGCGGTAGCGCTGCAGCGTTTCCTGAACGCCGCGCGCGACGTCGTAGTGTTCCTGGCCGACGATCGCCGGATCGAGGATGCGCGACGACGATGCCAGCGGATCGACCGCGGGATAGATGCCGAGCTCCGAGATCGGGCGCGACAGCGCGGTGGTCGCGTCGAGATGCGCGAACGTCGTGGCGACGGCGGGGTCGGTGTAGTCGTCGGCGGGGACGTAGACGGCCTGCACCGAGGTGATCGAACCGTTCTTGGTCGTCGTGATCCGCTCTTCGATCTGACCCATCTCGGTCGCGAGCGAGGGCTGGTATCCGACGGCCGACGGCATGCGGCCCAGCAGCGCCGAGACTTCCGAGCCGGCCTGCATGAAGCGGAAGATGTTGTCCATGAACAGCAGCACGTCCGAGCCGAGCTCGTCACGGAAGTACTCCGCCATCGTGACGCCGGTCTGCGCGATGCGGAAGCGCACGCCCGGCGGCTCGTCCATCTGACCGAACACGAGCGTCGTCTGCGCGATGACGCCCGACTCTTTCATCTCGACCCAAAGGTCGTTGCCTTCGCGCGTGCGCTCGCCGACGCCGGTGAATACCGAGAAGCCCTTGTGGACCGCGGCGATGTTGCGGATCAGCTCTTGGATGAGCACCGTCTTGCCGACGCCGGCGCCGCCGAAGAGACCGACCTTGCCGCCGCGCGTGTAGGGCGCCATCAGATCGACGACCTTGATCCCCGTCTCGAAGATCTTCGGCGTGGGATCCTGCTGCGCGAACGTCGGCGCGTCGCGGTGGATCGGCCACATCGCGGCGGCCTTCACCGGTTCGTCCGAGTCGATCGCCTTGCCCAGCACGTTGAAGATGCGCCCGAGCGTACCTTCGCCGACCGGGACCGTGATCGACGCGCCGGTGTTCTGCACCACCGCACCGCGCACGAGACCGTCCGTCGAACCCATCCCGAGGCACCGCACTTGATTGTTGCCGAGCTCGCCCTGCACTTCGAGGACGAGATCGCGCTCGGCCATCGCGGTGCCGGAGAGCTTGATGCCGTCGGCGAGATGTGCGCCGGCACCGTTGGCGCCCGCGGTGCCGCCGCCGATGTGCACGATCAGCGCGTTGTTGATGTTCGGCAGCGAATCGGCCGTGAACTCGACGTCGACGACGTTGCCGAGGACCTGGACGACCTTGCCGGGCTTGAGGGTCGTGGGGGTGGCGGTGGCGCTCACGATGGTGCTTCCTTATCCTGCTAAAGCTTCGGCGCCGCCGACGATTTCCAAGATCTCCTTGGTGATCGCCGCTTGGCGCGCTTTGTTCATCTCGACGGTGTTCTCGTCGATCAGTTTCTTGGCGTTGTCGGTCGCGTTGTTCATCGCGATCAGCTGCGCCGCGTAGAATGATGCGTTGGTTTCGAGCATCGCCGAGTACAGGGTGAATTCGAGATACTTCGGCAGCAGCCGGCCGAGCACGAATTCCGGCGACGGCTCGAACTCGACCGAACCGCCGGTCTTCTCGCCGTTCGGCTCGTCGGCCGTGATCGGGAGCAGTTGCCGCACTTCGGGCCGCTGCGTCATCATGTTGACGAGCTTCGGCGAGATGAGCGTCAGCGTGCCGATCTTGCCGCCCACGAAGTCGACGGTGACCCGCTCGGCGAGGTCGCGCGCGTTGGCGAACATGTCGCCCTGCGCGAGCGGCCAGAACTGCAGCATCTCGCCGCGCTGGCGGCGCAGGGCGTTCCGGCCCTTGATGCCGATCGAGTACCACGCCAAGTCCGCGTGCTCGCGGGCGTGGACCTCGGCGGCGCGGATCAGGTTGCCGTTGAACGAGCCGGCGAGACCCTTGTCGGCGGTCATGACGATGACGCCGCCCGGCACGCCTTCGCGTCCCGGCTTCATGAACGGATGGTCGACCGCTCCCACATTCGCGATCAGATCGCGCAGCATCGCACCGATCGCGTCCGCATAGGGGCGCGACTGTTTCTGCAGCGCTTCGGCGCGGCGAATCTTCGCCGCGGCGACCTGCTTCATCGCCTTGGTGATCTGCTGCGTGTTCTTCAGCGACCGAATCCGGTCGCGAAGATCGCGAACTGTCGGCATACGTGCGGCCTAGAATCCCTTGTTGAAATCTTCGATCGCTGCGATGAGCTGCTTCTCGACGTCGTCGGAGAGCGCGCCCGTGTCGCGGATCGTGTCGGTGATCTTCGAATACTTTTCGTGCACGAAGGCGACGAAGCGACGGGCCCAGTCCTGCATGCGCGAGGTCTCGAAATTGTCGAGGTAACCGCGCGTCGCCGCATAGAGGACGATGACTTCGTCTTCCATCGATTGCGGGTCGAGCTGCGGCTGCACGAGGATCGCGGTCATCTTGTCGCCGCGGTTGAGCTGGGCTTGCGTCTGCTTGTCCAGGTCCGAAGCCAGCTTCGAGAACGCCGCGAGTTCGCGGTACTGCGCGAGATCCAGCTTGAGCCGGCCCGCGACCGCCTTCATCGCCTTCGTTTGCGCCGACGAACCGACGCGCGAGACCGAGATGCCGACGTCGACCGCCGGACGGATGCCCTGGAAGAACAGGCCGTTCTGCAGGTAGATCTGGCCATCGGTGATCGAGATCACGTTGGTCGGGATGTACGCCGAGACGTCGCCGGCCTGCGTCTCGATGATCGGCAGCGCGGTGATCGACCCGCCGCCCTTCTCGTCGGAGAGCTTCGCGGCGCGTTCCAAAAGGCGTGAGTGCAGGAAGAAGATGTCGCCCGGATACGCTTCGCGGCCCGGCGGACGCCGCAGCAGCAGCGAGACTTCACGATACGCCTGCGCGTGGCGGGTGAGATCATCGTAGATGATCAGGACGTCTTTGCCTTCGTACATGAAGTACTCGGCCATCGCGCAGCCGGCGAACGGGGCGATCCACTTCAGCGAGGCCGGCTCGGCCGACGACGCGACCACGATCGTCGTGTAGTCCATCGCGCCGTGCTTCTCGAGCGTCTGTGCGACCGACGCCACGGTCGAGTTCTTCTGCCCGATCGCGACGTAGATGCAGATGACGTTGCGGCCCTTTTGATTGATGATCGCATCGATCGCGATCGCCGTCTTGCCGGTGCCGCGGTCGCCGATGATCAGCTCGCGCTGACCCTTGCCGATCGGGACCAGCGCATCGATCGCGCGCAGGCCGGTCTGGAGCGGCTGCTTGACCGATTGGCGCTCGATGACCGTCGGCGCGGTATTCTCGATCGTCCGGTACTGGTTCGAGACGATCTCACCCTTGCCGTCGACGGGTTGACCCAGCGCGTTGACCACGCGGCCGAGAACGGCGTCACCGACCGGCACCGACGCGATGCGGCCGGTGCGGCGAACCTTGTCGCCTTCTTTGATCTCGGTGTCGGGTCCCATGATCGCGACGCCGACGCTGTCCTCTTCGAGGTTCAGCACGATGCCGTTCAGACCGTTCGGGAACTCGACGAGCTCCGACGACTGCGCGGCGTCGAGGCCGTAAATGCGCGCGATGTTGTCGCCGACCTCGATGACGGTGCCGATCTCGGCTTCGTTCGTCCCCGTCGTGTAGGTCGCGATGCGCTGTTTGATGATTCCGGCGATTTCGTCGGCGTTGATCATGACGTGCTTTCTGGACTCGAGTTAATTCGTGCTGAGGAGGCGGGCGATGTCGTCGAGGCGGCCGGCGACGGTGCCGTCGGCGAGCTTGTCGCCCATCGTGATGCGGACGCCGCCGATCAGAGCGGGGTCGACCGACTGCGTGACGTCGAATTTCGTGTCGTATGCTTTGGCGAGCCGCGCGACGATCGCGTCGATCTCGGGACGCGGCAGCGGGCGGGCGCTGGTGATCTCAAGCGGCTGCGCGCCGCGTGCCTCACGCTCGATGTCATCGTACTGGCGCACGATTTCCTCGATCAGCATCTCGCGGCGCTTGCGGATCAGCAGCAACACGCTGTGCAACGCGATCGGATCGAGCCGCGAGAACGCGCTCGCGACGATCTCGGCCTTCTCCTTGCGGTCGACGACCGGGGAGCGGAAGAATCGGCGCACGTCCTCGTCAGCCGCGAGCGACTCGACGAAGGTGTGGAGATCGTGCTGGACGCCGGTGGTGCTGGAGGCTTCCTGCGCCAGTTGGAAGATCGCCGTCGCGTAGCGGCGGGCGAGTGTCTCGTTCGCCATCTAGGCCCGTCCTCGCGTGAGATCTTCGACAGTCGCGGTCACGAGCCGCTCGTCGACGGTCGCGTCGATCCGGCCGACCGCCTCGACGCGTGCTTTGGCAAGCGCTTTCTCGATGAATTCAAAACGCAGGCGGTCGCGCGCGGCGAGCCGAGCCCGGGCGAGTTCGCCTTCGGCATTGCGCACCATGCGGTCCGCCTCGGCCTTGGCGTCCGCCAGGATGCGCGCGCGCTCGGCCGCGACCGTGCTGACGATGCGCGCCTGAATCGTGCGCGCGTCGGCGTCGGCCCGTTCGACCTCGCCGCGCGCTTCGCCGACCGCGGCGCGCAGGCGCTCGCGACGGCTCTCCGCTTCGGCAAGTTCCGCGTTCTTTGAGACCTGGTACGCCTTCACGGCCGGGGCGATCCACTTGTTCCAAATCGCCACGACGGCGATGAAGAAGATGATTGCGCCGACGATCTGCGACCATTGCGCGAGAAGCTCGAGGCTCATGCGACGTCTCCGAGCGCGCGGTTCAGCATCTCGTTCGCCAGCACGCTGACGACGCGCGCTTCCTGGCTGCGGGCGGAGGCAACTTCCTGCGCCACCTCCGCGTGGGCTTGCTTCGTGACTTCGCCGGCGCGCGATTGCGCGGCGATGACGAGCGCATCGGCTTCCTGCGCCGCCGCAACGCGGGCGCGTGCGAGCGCCTCTTCGGCCTCGCGCCGCGCGCCCAAGCGCCGCTCCTCGGCTTGACCGCGGAGTTCCTTCGCGTCCCGCTGCAGCTGCTCCATGTCGTGCATCAGCCCGTCGATATACGCACGGCGCCGCGCGATGGCAGCACCGACCGGCTTCATGAAGATCTCGTTGAGGATCACGAGGAAGACGATGAAGTTGACGAGCTGGACGATGAGCGTCCCGTCGAGAGCGAGCATGGTTTAGTGGTGGTCTCCGCTCGCAGGCATGCAGGAAGTCACGTCGGTTCTAGTGGCCCCCGAGGATCTTCGTGACGAGGCCGCCGACGCCGCCGCCGATCGCGAAGAACAGATAGAAGCCGAGCACCAGACCAATGATCGGGAACGCTTCCAGAATACCGACGCCGAGGAAGAAGAACGTGAAGATGTTGCCGCGCGCTTCGGGCTGACGCGCGATCGCTTCGACGGCCTTCGAGGCGACGATACCGTCACCGACGGCGGAGCCCAGGGCAACGGCCGCGACGATCAGCGCGAAGCCGAAGATCAGGACGGCGGCGAGTACGGTTTCAGGAGTCACGATGTGCCTTTCAGGATTTGCTTAGTGTTCGTCGGCCGTAGCCAGCGAGAGATAGACGATGCTCAGGAGGGTGAACACGAACGCTTGGATCGTGCCGATCAGGAAGTTGAAGAACTCGATCCCGATCGGTGCGACGGCGGCAAGGACGGAGATGTTGACCGGGCCGACCGTCACGTTCGACACGATGATGGTCGCGATGACGAAGAGCAGCAGCTCGCCGGCAAGGATGTTGAACGCGAGGCGCATCGCCAGGACGACGGGGCGCGCGATCTCTTCGATGAGGTTGATCGGGAACAGCACCGCGTACGGCTTGAACAAGTGCGCGTAGGCCTTGATGCCGCTCTTGCGGATCGCCAAGAATTGAATGCCGAAGAACACCGTGATCGCGAACGCCGCGGTCGTGTTCAGGTCGGCGGTCGGCGACCCGCCGAACGGCAGGCCCAGCGCCTTGAGGAACAGCACCCCGAACTCGTTGAGGATCCAAATGAAGAGGAAGATCCCGACGAAGATCGGGACGTACATCTCGCCCTTGGGCCCGATCGTACCGACGGCCAGGTCCGAGAGAAACTGGATGATGCCCTCGAACGTCGCCTGCGTCTTGCGGACGCGGTTGCCGGTCCGGTACTCGCGCCCGAGCCACCAAAAGAACCCGAGCGCGAGGAGCATCGCTACCCACGTCGTGAGGATGGTGTCGGCGTGCAGCTCCCCGAACAGCCCGGGGACGCCCGGGATGTGCCAGGTCGCGTGTTCGCCGATTGTCTCGTGCACTAGTCTCCTCGTCGAATCGATCTGCGAAGCTCGATCGCGTAAAGCGTGAGCGGCGTGAAGAACCCGGCGAAGTACAGTCCGATCGTCCAGAGCTGATCGAGGCGGAACGCAAGCGCCACCGGGAGGATGCCGACCGCGAAAATGCGGATCTGAGCGCTGAGGGCGAAGATCGCACGGGAGCGCCGGCCTTCGAGCAGCCGTTCGTTCTCACGCATCGTCGCCAACATATTCAGGACGCCGAGCACCCCGCCCAGCGCCAGTTCGAGACCGGCAACCGGATTCCGCAGCGCCGCGATAGCGACGAGCGGGACGAGGAAGAGCGACGTCCGCACGGAGATCAGCTTCTTGCGGGCGTGATACGCGCGCAATTCAGCTGTCGGGTCGGCGCCGCTTCCATTGTGCCCGCCGTGGGGCGTCCCCTCCTCGACGTTTCTCGCAGCGGGCGTCAATTCTGCCTCAAGAGTGGGCGCAGCGCAAGCACGATCGCCACGATGCCGAGCGCCAGCCCGCCGAAGAGCCCGACGGGCATCCAGACGCCGACTCCGGTGAGCCGAGCGACTAGCAGTCCGAGGAAGAACCCGCCGACCACGGTCGCGCTGAAGGCGGCCGCGGCGGCGACGAGCCGGATCATACGGCGGCTGGGAGCGGAGCGAATTCGCTGGGTACCGGTCCGCCGCGGAGCACGGCCAGCAGGCCGGCCACGATCCGCTCCGAGGCGTGCCCGTCCCCGTACGGGTTCGAGGCGCGGGCCATGCGCGCGTAGAGGGCGCCGTCGGTCAGCAAGCGATGCGTCTCGCTGACGATGTCGACGTACTCCGCGCCGACCAGGCGCAAGGTCCCCGCCTCCAGGCCCTCGGGTCGCTCGGTCTCCCGCCGCATGACGAGGACCGGCTTGCCCAGCGTCGGCGCTTCCTCTTGAAGACCGCCGGAGTCCGTCAGCACGAAATGTGACGCCGCGACGGCCGCGACCGTCTCGGCGTAGTTGAGCGGGTCGACCAGCCGGACGTGCGGGTTGCCGTCGAGCACGGCGTGCACGACCGGGGCGACCTGCGGCGAGGGGTGGACCGGCCAGAGGATCTGCGGCCTCTCCGGAAAGGCGGCGATCGTCGCGATGGCCCGGGCGATCTCGCCGATCTGGTCGTGGTTCTCGCGTCGATGCGCCGTCACGAAGATCAGCGGCCGGCCGTGATCGAGACCGTCGAGCGACGGCGTCGCGATCCCGCGTTCCCGGATCCGCCGTTCGGTTGCCAGAAACGCGTCGATCACCGTGTTGCCGGTGACCGCGATGTGCGCGTGCTGCGTCCGCTCGGCGAGCAGGTTCGACTTCGCGCGCGACGTCGGCGCGAAGTGAAACGAGGTGAGCACGCCGGTAAGCCGCCGGTTCGCCTCTTCCGGATACGGCTCGGCGATCGAGGACGTGCGCAGCCCCGCCTCGACGTGGCCGACCGGAATTTTCTGATAGAACGCGGCGAGTGCGGCGGCGGTCGACGTCGTCGTGTCGCCGTGGACGAGCACGACGTCGGGCCGCCGCTCGACCAGCACGCGCTCCATCCCGATCAGCACGCGGGTCGTGATGTCGGTCAGCGACTGCGTCTTGGTCATGATGTCGAGATCGACGTCCGGCGTGATCTCGAAGAGGCGCAGCACTTCGTCGAGCATCTCGCGGTGCTGCGCGGTGACGCACACGATCGGCTCCACGTCCGGCTGCGCCGCCAGCAGCGCGTGCACGACCGGCGCCATCTTGATCGTATCGGGCCGCGTCCCCATCACGGCCATGATGCGGAGCGGTGCGCTCACGCGAACTTCAGCGCGCCGACGCCGCCTGAAAGGTACAACGCCACCAACCCCAGCGCGATGCAGAGGCCGTAGATCAGAAGCACCGCTTGGCGGACGTTGAGGCCGAAGCGGAAGATCAACTGATGGTGGAAGTGCCCGCGATCGGCTTCGTAGATCTTCTTGCCGGCGCGCGTGCGGCGTACGATAGCGGCGGCCGTGTCGATGATCGGCAGCCCGAGCACGACGAGCGGAACCAAAAGCGAGATCGTGAACGCGACCTTGCTGGCGCCCAGGATCGACACGGTCGCGAACACGTAGCCGACGAACAATGCACCCGAATCGCCGAGGATGATCTTCGCCGGGTTGTAGTTGTACGGCAGAAAGCCGAGCGCGCCGCCCACCAGCGCCGCGAGGATCAGCGAGATCTCGGGATGTCCCTGGGTCAGGCTGATCACCAGCAAGAACATTCCGGCGATCGCGGTGAGCCCCGAGAGCAGGCCGTCGAGCCCGTCGATGAAGTTGATCGCGTTCATCATCCCGACGTACCACACCAGCGTGATCGGAATGCTCAGCCAGAGTGGGAAATAGATCACGTCGCCGTGATGGAACGGGTTGCGCACGAACTGGATGAGGAAGCCGTAGAGCATCGAGATCGACGCGACGAGCACTTGCGCGAGCAGCTTCGCGCGCGGGCTCATCCCCATTACGTCGTCCCAGATGCCGACCATGAGGATCAACGTCCCGCCGAAGATGAGGCCGACGATGCTCTGCACGACGTCGTGCACTTTGCCGATGTCGTTGAGCTGGTGCGTGTTGACCAGATAGCCGAGCGCCGAGAACAGCGCGAACGCGAAGCCCAGATACACGGCGATGCCGCCGATGCGCGGTTTCGGCTGGTCGTGCATACGGCGCTCGCCGGTCGCATCGAGCATCCCGACGTTGAGCGCGAGCTTGCGGACGTACGGCGTCGTGAAGGCCGCCGTCGCGAACGCGAGGACCAGCACGGTGACGATCATGAGGGAGTTCACGTGTGCGCTCGTACCTGATCCGGGAGGAAGGGTTCCAGCTCGACGCCGGCCGCCGCGAGCAGCTCGCTCGAGACGGCGTCGGGATACGGGTCGGCGTAGACGATGCGCACAACGCCTGCGCTGATCAGCAGCTTCGAGCAGCCGGCGCAGGGTTGGTGGGTGCAGTACGCCGTCGCGCCGGCCAAGCTGACGCCGTGCAGCGCACCCTGCACGATCGCGTTCGCCTCGGCATGGGTCGCGCGCTGGCAGTGCCCGTCGACCATCATGCACCCGGCCTCGGTACAATGCGGGACGCCCCGCGGCGCCCCGTTGTACCCGGTCGTCAGGATCCGCTTGTCCCGCGTGAGCACCGCCCCCACGCTCGCCCGAGGGCACGTGGCCCGCGTCCCGACCGTCCGCGCGATCTCCATGAAATACGCGTCCCAGCCGGGGCGCCGCTCGTCCTCATGCACCGAGGTCTAGCTATTCGCCGGGGCGCCGTTTCCGACCGCCCCACCGCGGCCGGGATCCCTGGCTTTGCGGGATATAGGATCAACCGCACGGCCTCTCGCGATCGCCTGTTCACCTATCCTTTTCGACCGAGGCTAAGGTCCTTTGCTTTGCTGACCGATTACCCGAACCAGCTGCGGCGCTTTGCCGGCAATGCTCACTTCATCCGCTAGCGGGGGCGTTTCGTGACCATTCTCCTTGCCAATGCATCGAGCGCAGGAGCCGGCATCTTCGTCCTCTTTCTTTTCGTGGCCGGCATTGGGTTCTATTTCGTCCCGACCATCGTGGCATTCGGGCGCAACAAATCGAACAAGATTCCGATTCTCGTCCTGAATTTTTTCCTCGGTTGGTCTCTTATCGGCTGGGTCGTCTCCCTGGTTTGGGCTCTGAGCCAGGATCAACAGCCCGTAATCGTCCACCAAACGTTCCAGAGTGCCGGCCCACCGCTCCAAGCTCCGGGCGACTCGCAAACGTCGTAGCGACAGACTCTGGCGCTCGGTCTCGGCGCGAATCGCCGGCGCGCCGAAGAGCCGCCGATATTCATCGATTGGACTGCGTGACGCTTTCGTGTCCAACGCGCATGGCGGTCGTGGCCGCACCGATTTCCTCGCACAGCATGAGTCGGCGAGCCTCATGCAAGCGAAGATGCTTTTGGAATTGAAGCGCCGTTTCCTCGGCAAGATCCGAAGGCCACGTGCCGTTCCGGCGTCTACTCGGAGGCCGCGCGGGGGAATTCGGTGAGGTGGGCGCGGTCGTGGCGCGAGTCCAACGCGCGCACCCACGCGTCGTCCAGCCAATAGCGCTGCATCACCGCGAGCGCACGATCGCGAACGGCTGCGGTCTGCCCGACCATGCCGCCGGTCATGCCGACGGCAGCACCGTGGATTCGCGCGGACGTGATCCTGCGCCGCTCGTCCTCGGGAAGCATCTCGAACGCGTCTTCTTGCGCGCGAATCAAGTTCGCCTCTTCTGCGCCACCGACGTCCGCCCAGCTTCGGCCGGCGCGCCGATTGGCGGGATCAGAGTTGTACTCGATGCGTGCCCGATCGCCAACGTGAATCTCGCCGTACCGCGTGTGCTGATCCTCATCTTGCAGCAGTTGCGTCTCGCGTTCGAGCGCCGCTCGCGGCTGCGCGGGGACGAAGCCCATCGTCTCGTAGAATCCCGTCGCGCTTCCCGCCGCCATCCCAATTACGATCGACCGGCAGGAGTTTTGCCGCGCGATCTCCGCGACGTAGAAGATCAGCAAGCTCCCGATGCCGCTGCCTTCCACGGGGTCGGACTGGATGTGCAGCAGGTCCATGCTGCCGCGGTTCACGCGGTAGCTCGCCTCTCCGGAGTGCAGGTCCTGCGGATCACCGGCAGTTTGCGTCGCGGTGAGCGCGCCGCGGGCGTCGTCGATGCGCATGCGCCGCTGACTTCGGCGATGTTCGGCCACGAACGGAAAGCGCTGAATCGGGACGTTGCGCGGTCCGACCTCGATCGAATCGAGACGATGCGGCGCGACTGCAAGGGCGGCGGCCGGCGCGCGCGGCAGCGTCGCTCGTTCGACGGCGATCCGAATCGTCGCGGCGCGAGATTGCTGCAGGCGCGCGTGCACGCCTCTATTCGCCCGTGACTGCCTTGGCGAAGTTTCGGGACTGATCCACACGCCTCGCATAGGCGAGCGCTCGTCCAGGCTCCTGCTCGTGTTGGCCCACCGGATGGACCGGAGCGCCCCGCGCCCGTCGCGGGCTCGCGCCCCGACGGTCCGGCTCACTTCGCACACCGTGTATGGAGCGCGTTAAGAGGGACGGTGCCTGCGCATTAAGACTAAGCAAGCTCCGTTGTGCGTGCCGCAGCGCCCCCCTCGTTCACTTGTGTTGTTCAGCAGAACGGCCACCAGGCGCTGCCGGCAACGCCGATCGCGTTCTAGGACTGTCGAGTTGGCCGCTCATCTCGACTTCGCATGCTGCCGTATCCGCGCCCACGACTCGCTCGCAAAGGAGTTGTCGAAGAGTACTGCCGCGAGTTCGTGGACCTACACGCGATGGCGGAACGGATCCTGGCGATCCTCGAGCGCGTCGAGAGTTTCCCAGTGCGCGGGGGCTACGCAGAGTTCCATGGTGAGCGCGGGCCAGCCAAAATGCGCGCGGAACGCGTGATACGCCGGGGACGGTGCGATCGGGAAGTGGTCGAAGACGTCGCGCCAGTTCCGGAGCAGCGTGACGGTGTACGCCTCCGGCGGTACGCCGAAGTCCCACGCCGTGCAGATCCGGTGGACATAGTCCGCCCGGTCGTAGTCGTCCTCGAAGTCGTCGCCGTGTCGAACGTCGGGGTAGACGCTGTGGTCGATCACTGCATGTACCGTTCGTCGTGGTCGTCGTGCTCTCTGCCGTCCGCCGCGAACACGTCGCGAAACCATGCGCGCAACTCGGCTGCGCGGCCGCGATCCGCCGGATCCATGCGGTCGAGCGGCGTGCGCGCTGCAATTCCGGCGATTCCATTTTGCACTGCGAGCCGTGCGTCGGCCACGTTGCTCCCTGGGTTCTTCGCGGCCCAGAGTTCCCAACAGCGCTCCGGCGTCGCGAGTCCCGCGGCGACAATCTCACGGATGTCGCGAAAATCCCGCGGTGCGCCCCGGTTCACCAGGGCGTTCATCTTCGCCGCGACGTTCTCGTCGAACGTTTCGATGGGGAAGCGACCCCAAGGGCTCCGTACGGGCCGCTCGATCTCGACGGTCCGAAGCGCGACCTGGAACGAGAAGACCTTGCGCTTCCCGTCGACCGCCTCGATGGAGGTCATGGTCCCGGTCTGACGCTCCTGAACCGTGTAGCCGAACTCGCGCGCGACGTCGGCGAACGCCGCGCGCGCAGCGTCCAATGCGTTCGGATCGACCGATCCGCGCCACCATGCGTCCACGTCCGCGGTGGCGCGGTAATCCAGGTAGTGCTTGAGCGCGAAGCCGCCGCCCAGAACAAACTGCTCGGCCTCGGGGCGGTCCTGGAGTCGTTCGAGGAAGGCAGCCGCGAAGGGGTCGGGATGCGAGGGCTTCTTAGGCTGCACGGCGCGCGCGCCCGGCGGTGCGGTTCATCGTCCTTACCATAACTGAGCCGTCGGCGAGGCGCCAGCCGGGCCGGCCGCCGGGGCGCGCTGCGCCTCGCTTACCGCCCTGACGCCGCATAGCGTTTACCGTGGGCGAGCGCTGACCGGCACGGAGCTCGTCGAGCCGAACATCCGGTCTCCGGCATCGCCGAGGCCCGGCACGATGTAGCCGTGTTCGTTGAGTTTTTCGTCGACGGCGGCCGTCACGATCCGCACGGTCGGGTGCTCGCGCGCGAGCGTGGCGATCCCTTCGGGCGCCGCGATGATGCACACGAAGACGGGCGACTTCGCACCGCGCTCGGCGAGCAAACTCAGTGCCGCCGAACCCGAGTGACCCGTCGCGAGCATCGGGTCGAGGACGAAGACGTCACGCGCGGCGAGATCGTCGGGGAGGTTCGCATAGTACGGGATCGCTTCAAGCGTTTTCGGATCGCGGTAGAAGCCGAGGTGCGCCACGACCGCGTCGTCGACGACGCCCATGAAGCCGGGCAGCAGGCCGAGGCCCGCGCGCAAGATCGGTGCGACGACCGGCCGCGTCGCGATGCGACGGACCTTCGCGAGCGAGACCGGCGTCTGCAGCTCGATCTCGGTCTGCGGCAGATCGCGCGTCGCCTCGTAGGCGAGCAGCTGGCCGAGCTCCTCGACCAATCGGCGGAAAACCGGCGTCGGTGTCGATGCGTCGCGCAAACGCGCAAGACGGTCCTGGACTGCGGGATGATCGACGATCAGCGGCACGCTCACGGCGGCGGCCTTCGTCACCGGGCGCACGCCCCCTCGGGATGCGCGTCCGCTACACGGGAGACGGCACCCAGGCGGGATTCGTCCGCGAGACGAGGATCGCGTCGCGCCACGCTCCGCGCATGTAGAGGTAGTCGCGCGCGTAGCCCTCGACGGTGAAGCCGAGCTTGCGCAGGACGCGCCCGCTGCGCTCGTTGGTCGGATGATAGCTCGTCTCGACCCGGTGCAAGTTCAGCGCGCCGGACCCGTGGTCGACGGCTGCCCCCGCCGCTTCGGTCGCGTACCCGCGCCCCTCGTGCGCGGCGTCGACGGAATAGCCGATGGTCGCGCTGTGGATCACCCCGCGCCGGATGTTCCACAGGTTGACCAGCGCCACGAGCGCGCCGCCGTCTTTCGCGAACGCCGCGAACCGCACGAACTCACCGCGCCGGTTCGCCGCTTCGGCCTGTTCGCATTCGTTGCGTTGATAGTCGAGGGTGTAGAACGACGCAGCGCGCGCCGGCTCCCACGGATCGAGATGCGGCCGATTGCGGGAGTAGTAGTCGAGGATCTCCTGGGCATGCTGCGGAGCATACGGCTCGAGCCGCAGACGTTCGGTTTCGAGCGGCAAAGGCTATGGGACGTCGTGGCGTGCGGTCAGTTCGGCGACCCGCGCCCGGAGCCGGTCTTTCTTTTCGCCGGTGCCGACGTCGGTGAGGGCTTCGCCGATGATCGTGCCGACCTCGCGAGCGTCGGTTTCGCTGAAGCCGCGCGACGTGATCGCAGGCGAGCCGATGCGGATGCCGCTGGTGACTGCCGGCTTCTGCGGATCGAAGGGGATCGCGTTCTTGTTCACCGTGACGCGAATCTCGTCCAGATATTCCTCGACCGCTTTTCCGGTGAGGCCCTTCGGACCCAGATCGACCAGCAGCAAGTGCGTGTCGGTGCCGCCGCCGACGAGACGAACGCCGGCGCGAGTGAGCTCCTCACCCATCGCCCGCGCGTTGTCGAGCGTCTGGCGCTGGTACGTCGCGAACGACGGCTGCAGCGCTTCGCCGAACGCGACCGCCTTGGCGGCGATCACATGCATGAACGGACCGCCTTGGATCCCCGGAAATACGCTCTTGTCGACGGCCTGCGCGAGGTCGGCGGTCGAGAGGATCAGGCCGCCGCGCGGCCCGCGCAGCGTCTTGTGCGTGGTCGAGGTGACCAGGTGCGCGAACGGCACCGGCGAGGGGTGCAAACCGGCGGCGACGATGCCGGCGATATGCGCGAAGTCGACCATGAAGAGCGCACCGACTTCGTCCGCGATCTCGCGGAACGGAGCGTATTCCATCGTGCGCGGGTAGGCGCTGGCGCCCGCGATGATCAATTTGGGTTTGTGCTCGCGCGCGAGTTCGCGAACTTGGTCGAAATCGATCAGCTCGGTGTCTTTGCGCACGCCGTACGCGACCGCGTTGTAGAGTTTGCCGCTGAAGCTGACCTTGGTGCCGTGCGTGAGGTGACCGCCGTGCGCCAACGACATCCCCAGGATCGTGTCGCCCGGCTTGAGCACCGCCATCATCGCGCCCATGTTGGCTTGCGCGCCGGCGTGCGGCTGCACGTTGGCGTGGTCGGCGCCGAACAGTTTCTTCAGCCGCTCGATGGCGAGCGTTTCGGCGACGTCGACGTACTCGCAGCCGCCGTAGTAGCGCTTGCCCGGGTACCCTTCGGCATACTTGTTGGTCATCACACACGCCATCGCTTCGCGCACCGCGCGGCTGGCGTAGTTCTCCGAGGCGATCAGCTCGAGGTTGTCGCGCTGACGGCGCTCCTCGTTTTCGATCGTCGCGTAGAGCTCGGGATCTTGGGCGGCCAGCGTGTCGGGGGAGAGCAATTGCATCGGTGTGTGTCAGCCTCGGTCGTCGGGGAAGCTTCGCGAATTCGCCGCCGCCGTCGCGGTTGCCCGTGCGGCTACCCGCGATCCTCGGGATCGCTGCGCTTGCGGATCAGGGTAGTCGCGGAGTAATCGGGCTTGGCGACGGGCTTGCGGCGCGGGGCCGTGAAGCGCAGGACTTGCACCATCACCAGCAGTCCGACCGTCGCGACGAGCGCGATCCAGAACCACGGGCTGGCGTAGCGCGGGTACGCGTGGTCGAACAGATATTCCGCCAGCGCGATGGCCACGGCGGCCAGGGGGACGAGATTCCCCAGCGTCTGCCGATCGATCATCGCGCGAGCGACGGCAGGGCGGGGTGGACGATGGACACAGGGGGTCTCCGGGGAAGGTGCGCGAGTGCGCATCGCCATTTCGAGCAGCTCGTTTCGTCGACCGCTTGCGTTGCGCGAGCTGACCCAGCTCGAGTGGGTCGAGCGCTGCGCGACGGCGCTCGAGGCGGACGGCATCGTCGCCGCGGTCGCTGACTTCCCGCGGGCCGACGACGAATACGTCGCCCAGCTGCGCAAGGTGACGATCGACCTCGGCCTCGTCCCGTTCGGTCTCGACGCTCCGGCGCTGCTCGACCCCTCGGCCGCGCCGCAATCGCTCCAAGACGTGCTGGCGCTGGCGAAGGCGTTCGGCGCAGCCGTCGTCCGGACGGTGCTGCCGGCGCCCGGGGAGATCCCGCCCGCCAGCTTCGTGGAGGCCGTGGCGGCGGCGAAGGAAGCGAGCCGCGCGGCCAAGGCGGCGAACGTCACGCTGATCGTCGCGCCCGCCGCTAGGACGCTGGGCGAAGACCTCACCGCGGTCAAGCACCTGCTCAAAGACGTGGACAGCGCGTGGCTGCGCGCGTGCCCCTCGGCGCTGACCGACCCCGCCGCGCTCTCGGCGAAGGACCGCTTTCCGGCGCTCTCGGCGACGACGGCGGACGACTCCGCCAAGATCGCCGCTGCTGCGCGGACCGCATGGGTCATCGTCGACGCGCCGGGCGCAGAGCAACCGCTCGACGAGCTCGGCGCCTACGTTCACGCCTTGCGCGACGCGCAGGCCGAAGGTCGCCTCACGAGGCGCTGACTCCGGCAAGAAAGAGTGGACGAGACCGCAGCGATCGTCTAGATCCTGGTTGAAGACCTGCCTGTGGCAGGTGGGTGCGGCCCGGGCGCCCAGTGTCCGGCCGTTTTTACGGGTCGGGCAACCGGTCGTATCCGGAGCTGATGCTCCCTTGGTTTCGACGTTGGTCCACCACCGTGGATCCTACGCGCTCCGCCGCAGTCGTCGTCGCTGCTGTATCGTATACCCCTCGTCAAGGACTTGACAGGGTTCGCTTTTCTGGACCCCTATTTTCGATTGCCGAAGGCGGTGCCGTACACGACGATCGCGCGCGCTCTGGCGAACGCGTGATCGACGATCGGTTCGGGATAGTCTCGCCCAACGACGCAGCCGTACTCCGCTTGCAGGAGCGGCGGCAGCGTTCACGGTTCGTGCACGTAGCGATCGGGGACGCGTGCGAGCGCGGGAAGCATCGCGCGCACGAACGCGCCCACGGGATCGTACGTCTTGCCTTGCAGCATTGGACTGAAGACGCGGAAGTAGGGCGCGGCGTCGGTGCCGGTCGACGCCGCCCACTGCCAGCCGCCGTTGTTGGCGGCGAGATCGGCGTCGGCGAGGCACTGTTCGAACCAGCGTTCGCCCGCGCGATAGTCGATCAGCAGATGCTTGGTGAGAAATGACGCGACGATCATGCGCAGGCGGTTGTGCATCCAGCCGGTCGTGCGCAGCTGGATCATCGCCGCGTCGACGATCGGATAGCCGGTGCGTCCTTCGCACCAGGCGGCGAAGCCGTGCGGATCGTTCGCGTACGGGATCGCGCGCGCCGCGTCGAGGAACGGTTCGCGCGAGATACGCGGATGGTGGGCGAGAAGCTGCTGGTAGAAATCGCGCCACACGAGCTCGCCCAGCCACGCATCGATGTTCGCGACGGCATGCGGCGAGGCGGCCCGCGCGCGGCGTTCGAGCGCGGCGTGTACGAGCGTTCGGATGCCGATGGTTCCGGCGCGCAGCTGCGGAGAAAGGTGCGACGTTCCCGCCAGCGCCGGGGCGTTGCGCCGCTCGGCATACTGCGCGACCGGTTCGTCCAGAAACGCCGCGAGCGCGCGCTGGGCCTCGCTCGCCCCGACACGCGGATACGCCGGACTCGCCTGATGGCCGTAGTCCTCGGGCGAGGGAACATCGCGCGTCGCGCCGATCGCCTGACGCGGCAGCAGCGTCGCAAGCGCGTCACGCGCCGACGCCACCGGCGGATTCGGATGCGCGGCAAGACGCGCCGTCCAGCGCTTCCGATATGGTGTGAAGACCACGTAGGGCTTGCCCGAGTCCTGCAGCACGTCGCCGGCCGCGAAGTAGACGTGGTCGGTGAATGCGCGCACGTCCACGCCTGCATCGCGAAGCCGCCCGCTGACGCGCTCGTCACGCGCGCGGGCATCCGGATCGTAGTCCTCGTTGTAGAAGACGGCGCGCGCGCCGATCCGAGCCGCGAACGCACGGAGTTCGCCGGCAAAATCGCCTTCCAGCAGGGCGAGATCGGAGCCCGCCGCCTGGAGTTCCGCGCGCAGCGACCGCAGGCCGTCGAAGAAACCCTGCACGATCGGCGCGCCGACCCGCGGGCCGCGCAGCAGAACCGGATCCAGCACGAAGGCGCAGGCCAGCCGCTCGGAGCCTTCGGCCGCACGCTGCAGCGCGACGTGGTCGCCCAGCCGCAGGTCCCGGCGGAGCCAGACGATCGAAACCGGGTAGCGCGTCATCTCACCATACGCTACCCGCGCAGCGAGAAGGCGGCGCTCGATTGAGCGTGAACGCCTCCGCGTGACGCTGATGCAGTTGACGGTCGAGCCGCTCGACCTCCCGCTCAAACATCCGTTTACGATCGCCCGCTCATCGGAGTCCGTCGCGCCGACGGCCGTCGTGCGGCTGCATTGGAACGGGATCGAGGCGTTGGGCGAGAGCGCGCCTAGCGGACGTTACGGCGAGGACGTCGCCAGCGTGCGCGCCGGACTCGAACGGCATCCGCTCGGCGACGACCCCTACGCGCTCGAAGCGCTCCTCGCCGGCCTGACGCCCGCGCAGCAGTGCGGGCTCGACATCGCGCTGCACGACGCCATCGGCAAGGACCTCGACCGGCCGCTGTGGCGACTGCTCGGACTCGATCCGGCGCGCACGCCGCGCACGTCCTTCACCATCGGCATCGCGTCGCTGGCCGACACGCTCGACAAGGTGCGCGAAGTCGGAGCGCATCCGGTGATCAAGGTGAAGCTCGGCAACGGCGCGGAGCTCGAGACGATCGAGGCGATCCGGTCCATCTATCACGGCACGATTCGGATCGATGCGAACGAGGCGTGGACACCGGAGGCGGCCGTCGCCCTGCTCGGCGAGATGGCGAAGCACGACATCGAATTCTGCGAGCAGCCGATCCCGGCCGGCGCGCCGGAACGCCTGCGTTGGATTCGCGAGCGCTCGCCGATCCCGATCGTCACCGACGAAGACTCGAAAGATGCGAGCGATCTGCCGGCGCTGCTCGGCTGCGTCGACGGCATCAACGTCAAGCTCGTCAAATGCGGCGGCATCCGCGGCGCGCTGGCGATGATCCACACGGCGCGCGCGATGGGCTTCAAGATCATGCTGGGCTGCATGGTCGAGTCGCAGATCCTTACCACCGCCGCGGCCCACCTGAGCCCGCTGGTCGATTGGGCCGATCTCGACGGGCCGTTCCTCACCTCGCGCGATCCGTTCAGCGGCATCACCTACGCCGACGGCAAGATCGTCCTGCCGGACGGACCGGGGCTGGGCGTCCTCGACACTGCGCTTGACGGCGCTGGCGTTGCGTGACGCGACGCTACATCGTGCTCGCGCCGCACGCGCTGACCTCGCGCTCGGCGAAGATGGCGCATGGGGTGATTCGCTACTCCGCTGATACCGTCGTCGCGATCGTCGATCCGGATCACGCCGGCAAGACGCTGCGCGAGGTGCTGCCGTATCTGCAGAGCGACGCCCCGATCGTCGCCACGTTCGACGAGGGGATGCAGTACGGTCCGACGTCGCTGCTGGTCGGGATCGCGCCCGCCGGCGGCCGGCTGCCCGAGGAGTTCCGCGACGCAATCCGCAGCGGGCTGCGCGCCGGTCTCGAAATCGTGAGCGGTCTGCACGTGATGCTCAACGACGACGACGAGTTCGCGCAGCTCGCTCGCGCGCACGACTCGCGGATCTGGGATCTGCGCTTGCCGCCCGCCGCGCCGCTGTTTTCGGGCGCTGCCTGGGACGTGCGCGCACGCATCGTGCTCACGGTCGGCAGCGACGCCGCGGTCGGCAAGATGACCGCGTCGCTGGAATTGCTTCGCGCGGCACGGGAACGCGGCGTCGACGCCGCGTTCGTCGCCACCGGCCAGATCGGCATAGCGATCGCCGGCTGGGGAACCGCGATCGACCGCGTCGTCGCGGACTTCGCGCCCGGCGCCGCCGAACAGCTGGTTCTCGAAGGAGAGCGGCGTGCGAGCGACGTGCTCTTTCTCGAAGGCCAAGGCGGGATCAACAATCCCGCCTTCGCGCCGGTGACGTTGGCCCTGCTGTTCGGCGGCGCGCCCGACGCGCTGGTCCTCGTGCACAGCGTCTCTCGCACCACGATCGAAGATTACGACATCCCCGTTCTCTCGTACCGCGCCCTGATCCGCACCTACGAAGGACTGTGCGCCACGGTGAAGCCGGCGCGCGTCATCGGCATCGCGTTGAACACGCGCGACTGCAGCGAAGACGAAGCGCGCGAGCACATCGAACGCGCGCGGGCCGAAACGGGGCTGCCGTGTGACGACCTCGTGCGCAACGGCCCGCACGCCTTCTACGATGCCGTGGCGCCGGCGATCGTCAAAGGACAACCGCTGCATGCCTAAGGTCTTCTCGGCGATCGCCGCCGCCACGATACTGCTGCTCGCCGCGGCATGTGCACCCGCGCAGCACGACGTCGCAGCGTCGGGCCGCAACGCCTGGACCCATCCCGGGCGGCTCGTGATCGGGACGGCGGGCGAGGAGCCGGACAGCCTCAACTTGCTCTTCGCGCACAGCGACGCGACCGATCAGATCGCCAACCTCATCGACGAACCGCTTTTTCGGTACGACCCCGACGGCAATCTGGTGCCGGCCGCCGTCAGCGAGGTTCCGACGCTGGAGAACGGCGGCATCGCGCGGGACGGCAAGACGATCACGCTGCACTTCCGCCGCGGGATGCGCTGGTCCGACGGCGCGCCGTTCGACGCGCGCGATTTCGCGTTCACCTGGCACGCGGTGATGAACGATCGCAACAACACGAAGCTCCGTGTCGGTTGGGACATCATCACGACGATCGATCTGCCGAATCCGTACACCGCGGTCGTGCACCTCAAGCAGATATACTCCGGGATCTTGGGGATCTGGGCGTTCGGCGGCGCCGCCTTCCCGCCGTTGCCCGCGCACCTGCTCGAGAAACTGCCCGACATCAACCGTGCCCCGTTCAACACCAACCCGATCTCCTCGGGCCCGTTCGTGCTCACCCGGTGGAACCACGGCTCGTCGCTCGTCTTCGCGCCCAATCCCTACTACTGGCGCGGCAAGCCCGGCCTCAAGCAGATCGTCTACAAGATCGTTCCCAACGCCGACACGCTCTTCAACGAGCTGCAGACGCACGAAGTCGACGTGTACGAGTCGGTGCCGGAGATCCAGATCCCGCGCCTGAGCGGGCTGAGCGGCTACGCCGTCACGAAACAGCTCAGCGCGAACTATCGCCGGCTGGAATTCAACACCGCCCAGCCGCAGCTCGCCGACGTGCGCGTCCGCCGTGCGGTCGCTCAAGCGGTCGACTGGGACGGGATCAATCGCACGATCTACCACGGCTACAACGTGCGCGCCGTCAGCGACGTCCTGCCGACCTCGTGGGCCGCGCCGACCGGCATTACGAACTATCCGTACGACCTCACCGCCGCAAAGAAGCTGCTCGACGCCGCCGGCTGGATCGCGGGGCCCAGCGGCGCGCGCGCCAAGAACGGCGTGCCGCTGACGTTCTCCGTCTCGACGACGCCCTCGAAGCCGGCGAACGTGCAGGCCGAAGTGCAGATGCAGCAAGAGCTCAAAGCGATCGGCGTCGAGCTCGAGATCAAGAACTACCCGCCCAACGTGCTCTTCGCGCAGAACGGCCCGATCTACACCGGCAAGTTCGATTCGGAGTTCACCATCTACACCAACGCCCCCGACCCCGACAACGAAGGGCTCTGGAGCGGCAAGTTCATCCCGCCGCACGGCGCGAACACGACCTGGCTGAACGACCCCGTGCTCACCCGCACCAGCCACGAAGCGCTGCTGACGTACGATCATGCCAAACGCAAGGCGCTCTACCAACAGGAAGCCGAGCGAGTTCACGAACTGGTTCCGGTCGTCTACCTCTACTGGCAGACTTCGTATTCGGCGGTAAACAGCGACCTGCGCAACTGGAAGCCCGCGTCGTACATTTCGAACTATTGGAACTGCTGGGAATGGCGCATCTGAGGCGACGATGCTGCGGCTGATCGAGCACCCCGGGCAGCACGCGCTGCTCCGCTTCCCGCCGGCGGCGCGCGCGCTCGTCTCCTGGAACAGCCCCGCGCCGTCCGGCGGCATCGAGCTCGTCGCGCATCGCACCGACGGATCGGTCTCCGGGCCGCTGCCCTATGCGCGGTGGTCGCCCGACGAACGCCGTTCGCTCGACGGCGCCGACGCGAAGACGCGCATCGCCGTCGACATCGTGCGCAGCGACGTTCCGCTTTCCGGGATCGGCTTCGAGAGCACGGTCGAACTCGATGCGATCGCCGTTTCGACGCCCCCGCCGCCGGAGGCGCGCGCACCCGTCCGCCGGCACGCTGCCGCCCTCGACGTGCCGCAGCTGACGCAGTACGTGCCGGCGTATCCGCACGAGCGCGGCTGGTGTTCGGCCGCGTCGCTCGCGATGCTGCTCGGCTTTCACGGAATCGACGTGGACGTACCGACCGTTGCGCGCGGCGTCTTCGACTCGTCGTACGACGGGACGGGCAACTGGGCGTTCAACGCCGCCTACGCCGGCGCGCGCGGCATGCGCGCGGTCGCGGCGTATCTGCGCGGGATCGACCACGTAGCGGCGTTCGTCGCGTCGGGCTTTCCGGTCGCGATCTCGATCGGCTGGGAGCGCGGAGAGCTCCCCGGCGCGCCGCTCGAGCGGAGCGACGGCCACCTCATCGTCGTGCGCGGACTGGACACCGCACACGTGCTGGTCAACGATCCGGCCCATGCGGCGGTCGCGACCCGATATCCGCGCGCCGCGCTCGACGCGGTGTTTCGCGAGCACGGCGGCGTGGCGTACCTGATCGCGCCGCGCGAACGCACGGCGGCGCTGGTCGCGCTGGCCAATCGCGTCGAGCGCGCCGCCGGCGCATGACGACGCAACCGCAGAGCCGCGTCGTCGCCGCGGACGCCGTCCAAGATGCGCCGCTGCACGTGGTCTTGGTCGAGCCGCAGATCCCGCCCAACACGGGCAACGTCGCACGGTTGTGCGCCGCGACCGGATGCGCGCTGCATCTCGTCGAGCCGCTCGGCTTCGCAATCGACGACCGCGAGCTCAAGCGCGCCGGGCTCGATTATTGGGACGCGCTCCGCGTCGTCGTACACCCGTCGCTCGACGCGTTCGTTGCGTCGTTCCCACGCGAGCGCATCTGGCTGCTCTCGACCCGCGCCTCGCGCGCCTACGCCGACGCCGAATTCGCGCGCGGCGACGCGCTCGTGTTCGGGAAAGAAACCGCCGGGCTCCCGCAGACGCTGCTCGACGCCTATGCCGACCGCGCGCTGCGCATCCCGATGCGCGCCGGCGCGGTCCGCTCGATCAACCTCTCGACGGCGGCCGGCGTCGTGACCTACGCGGCGCTGGCGCGGCTGGGGTTCCCCGAGCTCAGCTAAGCAGCCGCGTTCGCCAACGCGTCGCGTGCCCCGGCGACGATCTCGTACGAGTGCAGCCGCGCGGCGTGATCGTAGATTTGCGCCGCCACCATCAGCTCGTCGGCGCCGGTGCGGGCGACGAAACGCTCGATGCCTTCGCGCACGGTATCCGGCGAGCCGACGACGGAGCACGAGAGCGCTTCTTCCAAGCCCGCCCGTTCGTGGGGCGCCCACTGCACATCGCTCGGGTCGATCGGCGGCTGCAGCGGACCGGGCACGCCGCGGCGCAGGTTGACGAATTGCTGCTGCAGCGACGTCACGAGGCGCGCCGCCTCGGCGTCGGTGTCGGCAGCGATGACGTTCATGCCCAACATCACGTACGGCTGCGCGAGCACCTCGGAGGGTTGAAACTCGCGGCGATACAGGTCGATCGCCGACTCCATCATCGCGGGCGCGAAGTGCGAGGCGAACGCGAACGGCAGCCCGAGGATCGCGGCGAACTGCGCGCTGAAGTGACTCGATCCCAGCAGCCAGATCGGCACGTGCAGTCCGGCACCGGGAACGGCGCGCACCGCTTGCCCGTTCTGCGCGGACCGAAAATAGGATTGCAGCTCCAGCACGTCCTGCGGGAACGAATCGGCGTCGCCGGCGAGCGTTCGGCGCAGCGCGCGAGCCGTGCGCTGGTCGGTCCCGGGCGCGCGGCCCAGGCCGAGGTCGATTCGACCCGGATACATCGACTCAAGCGTGCCGAACTGCTCGGCGATCACCAGCGGAGCGTGATTGGGCAGCATCACCCCGCCGGCACCCACCCGGATCGTCGAGGTTCCGCCGGCGACGTAGCCGATCACGACCGACGTCGCGGCGCTGGCGATCCCCGGCATGTTGTGGTGCTCGGCCAGCCAGTACCGGTGAAAGTCCCAACGCTCGGCGTGTCGAGCGAGGTCGAGAGAGTTCCGAAACGCTTGCGTCGCGTCGGAGCCGGCAAGGATCGGCGAGAGGTCGAGAACCGAGAACGGAATCGTCATGAAGCCGCCCGCATGACCGCGACGCTCGCCGCGGTGGTTGCGGCGGGGACGCGCTCAGCTCGCGCGCGCGACCGGCGTGCGGGCGGCGATCGAGCGGCGCTCGCCGGGCAGGGTCAGCGCGATCAGCGCGCCGGCGACCGAGAGGCCACCGGCCGTGAGGATCGACGCCGAGACGCCGTGCGCGTCGGCGATCATGCCCATCACCGGTGAGAACGCGCCGCCCAGCGAGACCGCGAGGCCGAGCGTCACGCCCGATGCGAGCCCCATTCGATTCGGCAGAAACTCCTGACCGAGCACGACGAACGCCGACTGCGATGCGACGAAGACGAAACCGGTCACCATCAGCAGCGGGATCGCGAGCAGCAAGTTCCCGTGATGCGTCAGGCCGACGAACACCGCCGTCATGAGCGCGGCAAGCGCGGTGGACCAGATCAGCACCGTCCGGCGCCCGAACCGGTCGGCGATCGGCCCGCCGGAGAGCGTGCCGAGCACGCCGCACGCGAGGAAGCCGAACAACAGCATGTCGGCGACTGCCGGCGTGGCGTGCAGCACCTCGAGCGCGTACAGCGGCACGAACGCGACGAATCCGAAATACGCCATCGCGCGCACGGTCACGAACGCGGAGAGCTTCGCGAACGACGTCCAGTCGTCGGTGCCTTGTCCGGTGCGCGACGTCGCATGCGCCGGGATGAACGTGCGTAGTCGCCGCAATTCGAGCAGCACGATCGTGCCGAGGATCGTCACCGGGATCGCCGCGGCGAGCGTACCGGGCAGCTTCCACGCCGCCAAGGCCGCGGTCGCGAACAGCGGGCCGACGGCGAACCCGACGTTTCCGCCGGCGGCGAACCAGCGCATCCCGGTCGCCTTCTTGGACCCCGCGACGTAGTTCGCGAAGCGTGCCGCCTCGGGATGGAATAGCGCGACGCCCAGGCCGCTGATCAGCGCGCCGATCAGCATCAGCGGGACCGTCGGCATGAAGCCGACCAGCGCGACGCCGGAACCCGCCAGGACGAGGCCGACCGCGATCAGCCACGGCATCGAGCGGCGGTCGGCCAGGTGGCCGACGAGCGGCTGCACGACCGACGAGGAGATCGCCTGCGCCAAGACCAGCGTTCCGGCCTCGGTGTGCGAGATGCCGCGCCACAGAATCAGATACGGGAGCAGCGCGGGAATGAAGCTCTGGTTGCAGTCATCCGCGACGTGGGCGAACGCGAGCAGCGCCATCGCACGAACGTCGAGACGGGTCACCGACCCATTTTGGCACGGCGCACCCCATCCAACAAGACTATCGACAGTCTCGGTCCAATAAGTCCAGCTTATGAATTTGCGGCAGCTGCGGGCCGCCGTCGAGGTGGCTCGGACCAGCAGCTTCACCCGGGCCGCGGAGGGACTGGGCGTCGCGCAGCCGGCGCTCTCGCAGGCGATCGCGGCGCTGGAGCGCGAGCTGGGCCTCTCCCTGTTCGAGCGCACCAGCCGGCGCGTGCGGCCGACCGGGGCGGGCACCGCGTTCGTGGAGCGGGCGGCCCGCATCCTCGCCGACGTCGATGCCCTGCGCAGCGAGATGGTCGAGCATGCGGGCGCCGTGCGCGGCCGGGTCGTGGTCGGCTCGATCCAGCTGTTCAGCGAGACCGTGCTGCCGGGGATTCTCGCCGCGTTCCACCGCCGCCATCCCGACGTCGACCTCGTGCTGCGTGAGGACGTCAGCCATCCGATGCTGGCGACGTTGCGTGCGGCCGAGCTCGACCTGGCGATCGTCAACGTCGACGACCCGGCGGCATATCCCGAGTTCGCGTTCGAGACGCTCTACCGCGACGAGCTCGCCATCGCCGTGGCGCCGCACCATCCGCTCGCGGCGCAGCCGAGCACGACGCTGCGCGCACTGCGCAACGCCGATTGGGTCGCCTTTCGCAGCGGTTCCGGACTGCACGCGACCCTGCACGACGCGGCCCGTCGCGACGGCTTCGTGCCACGCATCGTCGTCGAGTCGGGCGACGCGCTGACGCTGCGTTCGCTCGTCTCCGAGGATCTCGGGATCGCGTTACTGCCGCAGGTGTTCTTGAACGAGCCGGGACCGCCGGTCGTCAGCGTCGCGCTGCGCGATCCGCCGCTGGTGCGAACGATCGCGCTGGCGACGCGGCGCAACGCCCCCGCGAGCGCCGCGGCGCGCGCGTTCACCGCTTTCCTGCGCGAAGCGCGCGCGCAGACGCGCCGGTAGCGTCCGTCGCGCGGTCTTCTCACGGACGGATGCGGCGAATCAATGCCTCGAAGCGGCGATCGCCGCGCAATGTGTCGAACAGCGGAAATTCCGGCAGACAGACGGTCCACGGATCGTGTTCTGCGAATCCCGCCTCCAACAAGCGCACGGCGTGCCCGGATTCACCCAAGCCGTTGGCGATCCACGCGAGATTGAAGCACGACACGTAACGGCCGCGCGACACCAGCGCACGCATCGCGTCTTCGATCGCGCGCGCTTCTGCGAGCTGCCCGAGGCCCGCAAGCGAACGGCCGCGCAGCGCCATGAACTGCTGCTCGTAGCCGTCGGGTACCGTTCCCTCGGACAGCGCGACCGCGTCCGCGAATCGGCCGTCGAGATGCGTCGCGACCGCCAAGTAGAAGCGCCCGTGCACGTAGTCGGCGTCGAGTTTGCGCACGCCCTGCAGCAAGCGGATCGCTTCGCCGTACTCGCGCCGGAAGATCGATGACACGGCGAGCGTCGTCTGCAGGATGAGCGAGTAGGGTTCGGCGAGCAGCGCCTCGCGCAGCGTCTGCGCCGCTTCCTGGGCGCGGCCCATGATGCACAGGAACCACGCGCGGGAAACGACGGTGTTCCCCGAGTTCGGCGCGAGCGCCGCGGCTTGCGCGAAGTGGCGCTCCGCGCGGACGTAATCGCGGTCGTAGCGGCAAGCGACGTTTCCGAGCACGATCTGTGCGTCGGCCAGCGTCGGGTCGAGTTCGAGCGCTCGCCGCGCGGCCGACGCGGCGCGCGGACTCGCATCGGACGGCGCCATCAGCAGGTATTCGCCCGAGAGCGCGAACGCGTTCGCCAACCCGGCGTGCGCCCGGGCGAAGTCGGGATCGAGGTCGATCGCCTGGCGAAAATAGTGAATGCTGCGGTGCAGCGACTCGGCGGTGCGCTTCTCGTAGAAGTAGCGGCCGCGCGCGTACAGGCGGTTCGCTTCGAGATCCTCCGCCGCCGTGCAGGGCTCGGGCGCGATCACGCGCGCGACGAATCGGTAGCCGAGGCCCGCCTCGGTGACGATGTAGGTCGCGCGCGGCGAGTGGCGCGCCAGCGTTCCGCGCAGCACGAGCATCTGCTCGGTGAAGCTGCTCGCGGTCATCGCTTCGGCCGGCCACACCGCGTCGAGGATCTCGGTCATCGAGAGCAACCGTCCCGCGTTGCGCACGAAATGGTCCAGCAGCTCGAACGTCTTGGGCTGCAAGGGGACGGCGAGGTCGTGCGAGTGCAGCGTCCGCGCGAACCCGTCCAGCGCGAACGGGCCGAACAGGAACAGGTCCGCCGTCGGCGGCGCCGGTCCATCCACTCCCATGTCTTCCAAGTGCAACGAGCCGGGGGTCGCCCCCTCGTGCGGGCGGTGACGCCGGGCTGCCTCGTGAGCGCCGTCGAACGACCGCCCGGTGACCCTCTCCACGCTCGACGCGATCGAACGCCGCGTCGTCGCCTGCCGCAAGTGTCCCGAGCTGCGCGCCTACTGCGCCGAGGTTGGGCGCGTGAAAAAGCGCGCGTTCCTCGATCAGGACTACTGGGCCAAGCCCGTCCCGGGCTTCGGCGATCCCGCCGCGCGGATCGTCCTCGTCGGGCTGGCGCCCGGCGCTCACGGCTCGAACCGGACCGGCCGGGTCTTCACCGGCGACGGCAGCGGCGAGTGGTTGTATCGCGCGCTGCACCGCGCGGGGCTCGCCAGCCAGCCGCACGCCGTGGGACGCGACGACGGAATGCTGCTGCACGATACGTTCATCACCGCCGCCGTCCGCTGTGCCCCGCCGGCGAACAAGCCCACTCCCGTTCAACGCACGCGCTGTCTGCCGTACCTGCGTGCCGAGTTCGCCGCGCTGCGCGACGCGCGGGTCATCGTGACGCTGGGCAAGATCGCCGACGACGCGGTCCATTCACTGCTCAAAGAACGCGCGACCTACCGCACGCCGCGCGCGCCGTTCGCCCATCTCGCCGAGACGCGGGTCGAGCTGCCGCACGGCGGCGCCGCCACGGTTCTCGCTTCGTACCATCCCAGTCGGCAGAACACGAACACCGGCGTGCTGACCGAACCGATGCTCGACGCCGTCTTCACGCGCGCGCGAGCGCTCGCGGCGGAACGCGCGGCGGATTGACTCGCGTCGAAACCGGGTAGAGAAAACCTAAGCGACATTGCACGGGCGTGCGCTTTTTTGTCGTTATGTTGTGTTTCTTTTTCAAGCAAGCGTAGTCATCGACGGCGTTGGGTATTTTCCTCGCTACGATGCACTACCGGATCGACGACCGCGACCTCAGCGCCTTCCTGGTCTACGCCGCCCGCGAGCGTAGTCTCGACGCGTCGCTCCGCGCGGCGACGAAGTACGGCCGCTCCGAAGAACACAAGAGATCGATCGACGCGCTGCGCGAGCTCAACAAGAAGATGCTCTATCGCGAAACGCGCAGGGACATCCACCCCTTCTAGCCGCCCGCGGCCGTTGGGTTGCTACGGCGCCGGCGGTTGGACGATGACGAGGCCGAGTTCTTTGAGAGACTGGTCGGGGACGGTCGATGGCGCATCCATCATGACGTCGCGGGCCGTTTGGTTTTTCGGGAAGGCGATGACGTCGCGGATCGACGTTTCGCCGCAGGCGAGCATCACGATGCGGTCGATGCCGAGCGCCATCCCGCCGTGCGGCGGCGCGCCGTACCGCAGCGCTTCCATGAAGAACCCGAAGCGGTCTTCGATCTGCTCGTCGCTCAATCCGAGCCGTTTGAAGACGCGGCGCTGAAATTTCGCGGTGTGGTTGCGGATCGAGCCGCTGCCGAGCTCGTAGCCGTTGAGCACGAGGTCGTAGTGACGTGCGGTGATGGCCAACGGATCGCTGTCGAAGAGCGCTTCCTGGCCGGGCTCGGGCGAGGTGAACGGATGGTGCGAGAAGGTGATCTCGCCGCTCTCGGGATCCTTCTCGAAGAGCGGGAACCCGCTGACCCAGCAGAACGCGAACGCGTCCGCCGGCCGCAGATTGAGCCGGTCGCCGACTTCGAGGCGCAGCCGCCCGGCGACGTCCGATGCGGTCGCCCGCGCGTCGCCGACGAAGAGCAGCGCATCGCCCTCGACGGCACCGGTGCGCTCGCGCAGCTGCGCCGCGAGGGCTTCGTCGACGAACCGCGCGATCGAACCCTTGACCCCGTCCGGCGCGAACGAAAGATACGCCAGACCCTTCGCGCCGAACCCTTTGGCGAGCTCGGTGAGTGCATCGAAGTCCCGTCGCGACAGCGCCGCGCCGCCCGGATAGCGCACCGCGGCGATGCGGTTCGCGTCGCTCTGGGCGAGCCCGGCGAAGAGGCCGAACTCGCCGCCGCGAAAGAGGTCGTCGACGTCGGCGAGCTCGAGATCGAAGCGCAGGTCCGGCTTGTCGGAGCCGTAGTCGCGGATCGCTTCGGCGTACGTCAGACGCGGCAGGGGCCGCGGAATCGCGACGTCCAGAACGCGCTCCCACACTGCGCGCACGCAGCCCTCCATCATCTGCATCACGTCGTTCTGCGAGACGAACGTCATCTCGACGTCGACCTGCGTGAACTCCGGCTGACGATCGGCGCGCGGGTCTTCGTCACGGAAGCAGCGCGCGATCTGCATGTAGCGGCCCAGGCCGCCGATCATCAGGATCTGCTTGAGGATCTGCGGCGACTGCGGGAGCGCGTAGAACGTGCCCCGATGCACGCGTGACGGCACGAGATAGTCGCGCGCGCCCTCGGGCGTCGACTTGATGAGCGTCGGCGTCTCGATCTCGAGGAAATCTTCCGCGTCGAAGTAGTCGCGAATCGCCTTGACGATCTTGTGGCGCATCGTCAGATTGCGCTGCATCCGCGGACGGCGCAAATCGAGATAGCGATAGCGCAGCCGGACGTTCTCGTCGGGCTCTTCTTCCGACGCGATGACGAACGGCGGCGTCTCGGAGCGGTTGAGAACTTCGAGGTCGGCCGCCGGAAGCTCGACCTCACCGGTCGGCAGCTTCGCATTCTCGGTGCCGGCGGGACGGCGGCGCACCGTGCCGCGCACGCGCACGACGTCTTCGCTGCGCAGCGTCTCGGCCAGCGCGAACACCGCGGCCTTCGACGGATCGAACGTCACTTGCGTGAGGCCGGTGCGATCGCGCACGTCGATGAAGATCAAGCCGCCGTGATCGCGGCGACGGTGAACCCAGCCGTCGAGTTCGACGGCGCGGTCGACGTCGGCCGCGGTCAGCGCCCCGCAGGGAAAGCGGGCGAACGAGTTATCCACGCAGGGCAGCCTTGACTCCGGTCAGGTAGTGATACTGGTACGAAAGCGTGCGCGCGAACCCGGGTTTGTGCGCGCCGCCCTCGATCCACGATTTGAGCGCCGGAACGCCGTCCACGACGCCGTGCAGCGCGAGCGAGAACGGTGTCATCCCGAGCCGCAGCTGCACGTCGAAGGCGCTGTGCTTGCGATAGAACCGCACCGTCGAGCGGCCGGCGAGCTCGTATTTCTGTTGCTGCTCGTCCCACGGTACGGGGTGCCAGTGGTAGTCGACCGCGCTCGGTTCGTACACGATGGGGACGCCGGCCCGCTGCAGGCGATAGCCGAGCTCGAGATCCTCGTGACCGTAGCCGGTGAAATCTTCGTCGAACCGGCCGACCCGGTCGAGCTCAGCTTTGGGCGACGACGCGTTGCCGGTCAAGAAATACAACCACGACAGCCGCTTCGATTTCTCGCCGTGCAGCGGATCGCGCTTGGCGCGGTCGGCGCGTTTCGCGAGATAGTCCTCGAACGAGCTGACCTGCACTTCCATGCCGACGACCGCGCGCGCGCCGGGCTGTACGTGGTGCGCCAGATGACGCGAGAGCAGGTCCGGCGACGCGATGATGTCGGCGTCGGTGAACATGACGATCGGGGCCTGCGCCGCTTCGATCCCCGCGTTGCGGGCCGAGGCACGGCCGCTGTACGGTCCGGGCAGATGGCGCACGAACGGATGCTCGCGCGCGACCTCGGCGAGGTACTCGGCGGTGCCGTCGGTCGAGTTCGAGTCGGCGACGACGACCTCGAACTCGCCGCGCGGCAGATCCTGCGCGACGAGCGATGGGACGACGTGGCGTAGCGTGTCGAGGCGATTGTAGGTCGGGACGACGACGGAAATGCGTAGTGTGGTCATAAAAGAGTGGCGACGGCGGCGACGATCTCCGCGCGCGAAGCGCGCAGCGAAGCGTCCGACTCGTCCGCCGGTTTGCGAAGGATCGCGTTCGGCACGCGGTAGGGCGACCATTCCTGAGAGGCCAGCCGAAACCATCGGTGCTCGAAGAGGACGACTGTCGGGGCGCGGACGGCGCTTGCGACATGGGTCGCACCGGTGTCGATGGTGAGGACGCAGGCGGCGCGCTCGAAGACCGCTGCCCACAGGTGGAACTCGAGGTTGCCCAGCACGGCGTCGGCGACCTCGGACCGCCGGATCTCCTCGCCCAGCTCGAGCGCGTCCGGGCCGAAGGTCGCCACCAGCGGCCGCCCGAGCGCCCGCAGCTCGGCGATGAGGGTCAGGGTACTGGCGGTGGTCGAGCCCCGCTCGGTCCAGCGCTTCCCGAGCTGGATCACGATCGGCCGCTCGGGCAGCCAAGCCACGGCGGCGCGGTCGGCGTCGGAGACGGGCAGGACGAGATCGCGCACGAGGGTGCCGGCGCCGCCGGCCGCGGCGACCGCCAAGACCTGCTCGACCTCGTGCGCGATCGTGAGGCTCGGGTTGCGCTCGGCGGTGGTCGGATCGGCTTGGCTGATCACGACGTCGGTCAGCATCGTGTGCAGCATCAGGCGCGCCGCGTAGCGCCTGGCGTAGGTGTATCCGACCCGCATCGGCGCGCGGGTCGCGGCGATGATGCGGTGGTCGACGTCGCGCGGTGCGAGCGCGATCGCCAGATCGACGCCGCGAAACCGCGCGCCGAACAGCGCCGGCTTGACCTGCGCCGGCAGCACAGCGAGCTCGTCGACATCGGGCGAGCGGTCGACCACGACCGAGTTGTAGCGGCTGCACGCGAGCGTGATGTGCGCGTCGGGAAACGAACGCCGCACCGACGCGATCGCCGGCGTCGACAAGATGAGATCGCCCACCCGGTCGGTGCGCGAGAGCAGAATCCTCATCGGCGCCACTACGCGCGTTTCGCCCGGGCGAGCTCGTCGTAATAGGCTGCGGCGGCGAGAAGCTGCGCGGCGGCCAGTTTCGCCGGCGAGAGCTTCCGGTCGCCGGATGCATCCCCGACGGCCCGCTCCAGGCGCGCGACCAGACCGCTGCGCCGCAGCGCGTCTGCGAGCAGGCGCTGCGGCGGTGTGTCGCCGATCGCAAGCGCGACGCGCCAGCCGGGATGCAGCTGCGCGAGGCGCACCGCCGTGCGGGCTTGCGCGCGGACTTGACGCAGCATCCCGCCGACGTTCGTCCCCTTCGGGCGCGGCTTGTAGTGAAACGCGACGGCGAGCTTGTTGAAGACGGCCTTCGTGCCGAGCGCGCGCAGCCGCAGGCCGAGCTCGATGTCTTCCCAGCCGTACTCGCTGAACGACTCGTCGAAGCGGCCGCCGGCCGCATCGAGCCGCGCGCGGCGCACCGACACGTTGGACGTCCAGAACCAGTTCGCGCTGTAGTTCTTCGGCGTCCACACCGGGACGGGAAGCGAGTCGAACGACTCGGTGTTGATCACCGCGCCGCGCACGACGACGTCGCCGTGCCGGGCGTCGCTGCGCAGGTGCTCGGCGACGAAGACCGGCGTCGGCAGCACGTCGTCGTCGATGAACGCGATGCGCTCGCCGGTCGACTGCGCGATCCCGGCGTTGCGCGCGCGCGCGAGCCCGGCGTTCTCCTGATCGACGACGGTGAAACGGCAGGTCGCGATGCGGCGCGCGCGCTCGATCACCGCCGCCGTGTCGTCCTGCGATCCGTCGTTGACGAGCACCACCTCGTAGTGCTCCGGCGGCGTCGTCTGATCGAAGCACGCTTCGAGGACGCGCCCGAGCAGGTGGGCACGATTGTAGGTGCAGAGCTGAATGGTGAACTTCATAAGCGCGTTCAGAACCTCGCCGTCGATGCCGGCGGCTGGTCGGCCGCAAATGCGCGCGCGACGGGTGCGAGTGCGGAAGCCGGCTCGATGCCGGCCAGCCGATGGCGCACGAGATCGCGCAGCGCCAGCGAGCCGACGAGAACGGACGACAGGTCCGCGATTCCGATGCGCAGCGTTGCATTGGGCACCGCATCGTCATCACGTTGCGGCGCGCCGGACGCGGAGAACCGGAACGTCATCGCTTGCGCGGTCGGTGCGTAGAACGCGTCGTTCACGTCGACGCGCAGGACCAGCGGTTCTCGCGCCGGGCCGAGGTGCGCGAACGCCCGCTCGAGGTCGAGGATGCGATACATCATGCCGAGCGCCGTCTCGGCAACGCGGTGCGCCCCGGGCGGCGCGACGATGCGGTCGGAACCGTCCCGCGGGTCCTCGGCGGCAAGGTACATGACGGGGTCCTGCGATTCGATGAGGATTTCGGCAAACTGATCCTGCTGCGCGCGGAGGTAGCCGAGCAGCGCGGCGAGATGCGCCGGCTCCTCGTAGATGAGGTCGCGCACGGCGAGCCGGTTGCGGTTCTGCGTCTCCGGCGAGCCGAGTTTCACCGCGGTGAGCATGAGCCCGCGCAGGGCGCCGGTCTCCTCGACGCCGACGAACCGTACCGGATCCCCGAGCGTCTGGCGAAGCACCCACGGCTGCTGCGCGATCGCGCCGTTGGTCGTGCGGCGCACCCGCTCGGTGCACGCGACGATCTCGTCGAAATCTCCCTCGTCGAGCAGGCGCACGGTGCCGCGGGCGCCGTCGGTGCGCAATGCCGCGGGGCGAAAACCGTACCGCTGAACCGGCGTACCGTAGCCGAAACCGAGCGCGCGATAGAAGTCGGGCCGAAAGGGATGCAGGATAGCGAACGGCGCCTCGCGCTCGCGGTAGAAGTCGAGATACCACCCGATCAGCGCGCGGGCGATCCCCTGGCGCTTGTGCGCAAGCGAAACCGCGACCGCACCGACCCCGCCGGCCGGCGCGTCGATCCCGCGCACGTTCATCGTGTAGTCGTAGAGGCGCATCGCGCCGACCACCGCGCCGTCGCGCTCCGCGACGACGTAGCGCGTTCCAGCACGTTCGAGCCTCGCGCGCAGCCGCTCGGCGTGTTGGGCGAGCGCGTCTGCCGAAGCGATGCCCATGACCGGGTATGCATCCGCCATCACGCGTGCCAGTGCGGGGACCGCGGGATCGTCCGCCCCGACGACCCGCATCGTGGCCGCGATCAATACATCCTCGCGCCGTCGGGGACGGCGAACTGCGGGCGCACGAGCACGACGGCGCCGTCCGCATCGTCCATACCGAGCACCAGCACCTCGCTCTGCACGCCGGCGCTGCGCTTGGGCGGGAGGTTCACGACCGCGCACACTTGCGTGCCGACCAGCTCGTCCACGGCGTACCGGCGCGTAATTTGCACCGAGGAACGCCGTTCGCCGAGCTCCGGGCCGAAGTCGATGCGCAGCAGGTACGCCGGCTTGCGCGCGCCGGCGAGCGGTTCGGCGGCGAGCACGGTCCCCGCGCGCACGTCGATCCGTGCGAAGTCGTCATAGGCGATCACGATTGCGTCATTCGACGCGCGTGAGTGGACCCATCGGCAGCCGGAACGAGCAGCCCGTCGAGCGCGGCGATGACGCGCTCGACGTCGAGCGCGCTGACGCAAGCGAAATCAGGACAGGTTTCCTTGCGATGCGCCGGCGGGCACGGGTAGGTCGGGCGCACGACCGCGACGCGGCGTCCGCGCGGTGCCCAGCGGTCGGGCTCGTCCGCCTGCAGCGCGAAGATGCCCACCGTCGGTGCGCCGGCCGCGGCCGCGACGTGCATGGGACCGGAGTCCATCGCAAGCACGGCACGCGCGCGTGCGGCGAGCGCGGCGAAGACGCCGATCGACGTCGCGCCGGCGATCGGAATCGTGCGGCGGCCCGCGCCTTCGGCGATCGTCTCGGCGATCGTGCGATCGTCCGGCCCGCCGCTGACCAGCACCGGCACCCCGTCGCGTTCGGTCAGGCGCTGCGCGAGGTCGGCGAAACGCTCGGTCGGCCAGCGCGCGTGGCGCGCCGACAATCCGCGCGTCGGATGCAGCAGGTAGAACTCGCCGCGGACGTCGTGCACGCGCAGCAGCGTCTCGGCGCTCGCATCATCGGCGGGATGCACGGCGAATTCCGGTTGCGGATCGGCGAGATCGCAGCCGATCGCCCGCGCGTAGTCCAGCAGAATCTCCGTCCAATGCGTCGTGCGATCGCCGAGCTCGCTGCGAATCACGACACGGTTCGAGAAGAGCGGCGAGTAGAGCCGGCGCGCTTGCCCGACTCTGACGGGGATGCGGGCGGCGAACGGCAACAGCGCGGTGCGCAGCGTCGCCCAGGTCACGACGGCGGCGTCGTAGCGCGCCGGCAGCCTCCCCCCGATGGGGATCACACGCTCGACGGCCGGGATGTGGCCCGCAAGCTGCACGTGCGCCGGGAGCACGACGGCGTCGACGGCCGCGTACCGCGTCCGCAGCGCGCGAGCGACGACACCCGCGAGGAGCGTGTCGCCGATCCCCCCTCCGGCTGCGACGAGCAGCGCGCGTTCAGTCGCCATCGAGCACCGGTTCGATGAGCGGTCGCCCCGCACCGCCGGCGAACGACGACGCGGGCAGGGCCGAATACGGCGCGGCCCACGGCCGCCAGCGCCGGACCTGGGCGGCGAAATTCCGATCGGGAAACACGTCGAGCACGCGCACGCCCAGCATTCCCGCGACGTGCGCGGCGCCGGTGTCGACCGTGATCACCGTCGCGGCGGCATCGATCGCCGCAACCCAGTCACGAAGTGAAGCGAACGTCTCCGCCGTCACGCCGAGCGCCTCCGACACCGTTGCCGTCTCCGCGGGAGCTGCGAGGACGCGCAGACCGCGCGGCACGAGCGCCGCGACGACGCGGCGCAGCACCTCGTCCGGCACGCCGGTCGAGCGCCACTTCGCGCCGGCTTGCAGCAGCACGCCGTCCCGCGGCGGCGCATGTGCATCGGCGAGGACGGTACGCAACGTCGCGGCGTCGGCGGAGGGTTCCCGCGAAGCGACGAGTCCGGCGCCGAGCCGGTAGAGGATCTCCACTTCGTGCGCGTCGCCCGATCCGGTGCGCTGCTCGCGCGACACCGCTCGCGTCACGCGGCGCCGCACCCAGAGCGACTTGAGCGGTCGCGCCCAGCCGGTCGTGAACCCGATCCGCTGGGGGATAGGCTGCGCCAGCGCGTACGCTTCGGGTTCTTCGCTTGCGATCAGCGCCGCGTCGTACCGCATCGCCGCGATCTCGTCGCGTGCGCGGGCCGTACTGGCCGGCGTCGAGCCGTGCGCGGGCCACGGGATGCGCTCGAGGACGTGCTGCGCGCAAATCGCGTTCGGCGCGAAGATCCCTGCGTTGCGGGTGGTCAGCGCGACGCCGACCTCGTGTCCGGCCGCGCGCAGTCCGGCGACGAGCGGGACGCAGACGGCGGCGTCACCGACCCCGTCGAGGCGCACGAGCAGGACGCGCACGTCAGCTCGTGCGGCGCAGTTGCCGGTCGAGCTCTTCGGTGTAGACGCTGTCGAGCAGCAGGCCTCGCGCGAAGGCGGCGACGGGCGCCGGAACGCGCGGGCTCGTCGCGAGGCCGGCGAACACCGGTTGCGCCGCCCGCGGTGCGAGAACGCGCGCGCGCAGCAGGTTGAGCGCATACGCGCCGGTCGCGAGCTTGACCCGCGCGGTCGGCGTCTTCCGAACGAACTGCGCCGCCATGCGCGCCTTCTCGATCGCCTTGCCGAGCGCGTCGTCCAGCGACTCCGGCGTCGGCGGCTTCACGTGCCAGAGATAGGCGTCCCACGCGAAGCCGCGGCGCAGGCCGTGCGCGCGCAGCCGCGCGCCGAGCTCGGTGTCTTCCCAGCCGTACAGGTCGAAGTTCTCGTCGAACGCGCCGACCGCTTGCAGCGGCGCCCGCGGCACCGACACGTTGCACGTGACGAAGAACGCGCGTGAGAAGTTCGCCGCGGTTGGCTCGGGCCGGTCGTCGAGCGAGGGGATGTTGAGAATGGGGCCGGAGACCGCCAGCGGTGCGTCGGAGGCGTCGTGCGCCTTCGCGTGGGCGGCGAGAAAGTGCGGCGGCGTCACGACGTCGTCGTCGACGAACAGGACGACCTCGCCGGTCGCGCGTGCGATCCCCGCGTTGCGCGCCTTGCCGCGATTCGGCTCCGCGACGAACGCATACTGGGCACCGTGCTTGCGCACGACCTCCGGCGTCGCGTCGTTCGAACCGTTGTCGACCACGATGATCTCGAACGGCGGCGCATCGTTCTGCGCACGCAGCGAACCAAGCGCACCGTCGAGTAGCCCGGCTCGGTCCTTCGTCGCGATAACCACGCTAAGCGTCACGACGTAGGCTTTTCGAGAAGGGCGGCGGCCATCCGCTCGGCGGCGCCGGCGTGGTGGGCGTAGAGCGCGCGCAGCTCGTCGCCGGTCGTGCGGCACCATGCCTCGTCGGCGTAGCGTTCCGCCGCGACGTGGGCCACCTGGGAGGGGAGCAGGGTTCCCGCGATCTCGGGATCGATAGCGCGTCTCGCGTCGATGTTGGGCTGCGCGAAGTGCTCGAAGCGTGAAGCGAATGCCAGGACGGCCGCGCGCTTGAGCGGGCGTCCGATCAGCGGCAGCTTGCCGACGTATTGCAGCGGTCCGCCGATCACCACGAGCTCCGGCGCATTGAACGGGACGCAGACCAGCGCCGGAATCGCGAGCGCGGCGAGCTCGATCACCTTCGTGCCCGGGATCGTGACGGCCAGGCGCGCGCGCGAGGCCGCGCCCATCGCCGAACGCAGCAGCGGAAAGCGCGCTCCCTCGGCGACGATGTCGCCGTCACGCAACTCGGCGGGCGCGCCGTAGGCGAGTGGAATTTCGCCTCCCTTCAGCAGCGCCGCGCGCAGCACGGCGTCCGGCACGAACGGCGAACCCGCGAAGGCGATCGGAACGTCGGGCAGCATCCGGCGCAGGTTCAGCGCAACCCGCACGAAGAGCGGAAACCCGTTGACGACCTCGTGCTTGCGCGAGCCCGGAAAGAGGACGATGCCGTCGCGCGCCGCGTCGCTGGGCGGATCGCCGTATGCTCCGGATGCCTCGCCGAGCGCGCCGTCGATCGCCAAGTTGCCGACGAGGACGATGCGCTCGCGCGGGACGCCCCACCCGGTCAGCTGCGCCGCATTCGCTTCGTCGACCGCGAAGACGCGCTCGAACGTCCGCGCGTACTTCCTGCGCGAGAACTTGTACGACGACGCAACGCCGCCCAGCCGCGCATGGACGCGCACCGCGTGCGAAAGATCGCCGCCCAGATACTGCACGCGATCGACCCGCGCCGGCAGTCCCTCGACGGGGCGGCCGAACGCCAACCGCACGTACGCAGCCGGCGGATAGGCGTGCACGGACGGAAAGAGTCCGGTGATGTACGACGCTTCGCGGCCGGTCGCGAAATCGTCCGGCACGCCGAGCACGTGAATTTCGGCCGACGGATCGCGCGCGAGCACGGCCGCGATCAGCGGCCGGACCCATCCGGCAAACTCGCCGGGTCCGTTGGCGGTGATCGCCAAGCGCATTAGGCGCGCGTGCGGATCGCCGCGACGAGGTCGGTCGTGCTGCGGCCGGTCTGATGCGGGGCGAGGACGATGCGGCCGCCGTGTTTCTCGACGACGTAGCGTTCGGGCAATTCCTCGAGCCGATACTGCGCGCTCTTGACGTGCACGTCGGGCCGCAGGCGATCGAGCGCGACCTCGGGCGTGCGTTCGCCGAAACCCGCTACCGCGTCGACGCTGCGCAGCGCCGCGACGACCTGCGCGCGATCGGCGAACGGCACGATCGGACGCTCGGGCCCTTTGAGGGCGCGGACGGTGTCGTCTTCGTTGAGCAGCACGATCAGCGCGTCGCCCTGCGCGCGCGCCCACGCGAGATATCCCACGTGGCCGGCGTGGAGCAGGTCGAAGACACCGTTGGTCGAGACGACGCGTCGCCCGGCCGCGCGCTGCTCGTCGCGCCACGCGACGGCGGCATCGAGATCGAGGATGAGGCCGGCGAAGTCGTCAGGCGCCATGGGTGTGTCCCATCAAGGCCACGATCTCGTCCGCGCTTGCGGTGGCGGTACCGAGCTTCTCGACGACCGCTGCGGCGGCGAAGTTTGCCAGCTGCGTCGCCGTCTCGGCCGGGATCTTCGCGGCGAGCGCGAGCGTCAGTACCGCAACGACGGTGTCTCCGGCGCCCGAGACGTCGTAGACCGTGCGCGCGACGGCTGGGACGTCGAAGCGTTCCGCGCCGGCCGCGAAGAGCGACATTCCGTGTTCGCCGCGGGTGATCAGCACGTAGCGGCAATCGAGCATGCGCAGCAGCGCGCGGCCGGCGCGTTCGAGCGAGGCGTCGTCGACGATGGCGATCCCGCTGGCGCGCGCGGCCTCGCCGACGTTGGGACCGATGCACGTCACGCCGGCGTACATGGCGAGGTTCTGCGGTTTCGGATCGGCGATCACGACCGGTGCGCCGAGTGCCGCTTCGACGAGGTCGCGATGGAGCAAACCTTTGGCGTAGTCGCTCAGCACGACCGCGTCGGCACCGCGCACTGCGGCGCGCACCCGATCGACGACGCGCGAGCGGTCCGTCTCGCCGAGCATCGCGGTCGACTCCCAGTCGGCCCGCACCACTTGCTGGCTGTGCGCGACGACGCGCGTCTTGCGGGTCGTCGGCCGGTCGGTGAGCGTCACGACGCCCGCCGTCTCGACGTCGATCGCCGCGAACATCTCGCGCAGCCGCGCGCCCTCGACGTCGTCGCCAACCCCGCCGACGAACGCGACCCGCGCGCCGAGCGCGCGCAAGTTGTTCGCCACGTTGCAGGCCCCGCCCAGCGTGAACGTGTGCTCGCGGACCGCGACGACCGGCACCGGCGCCTCCGGCGAAATGCGCGTGACGTCACCCCAGATCCACTCGTCGATCATCGCATCGCCGACGACGACGATCCGGCGTCCGGCCATCCGCCCCAACAGTTCCGTCGCCCGAGAGACCGCGATCATCTCAGCCACGCCCCACCATGTCACCCTGAGCCCCTCGAAGGGCGACGATCCACTCGGCGGCTTCCAGCAGCGTCGCGGCACGATAGTCGGGTTCCGGACCGGCGTAGCGCTGGGGCCCCGGCACGAGCACCCCGGGAATGCCGACTCCGTGAGCCAGCGCAATGTCGCTGCCGCGATCGCCGATCACCACGCTGCGCACGACGTCGAGACCGTGCTCGCTCGCCGCGCGGCGGATCATTCCGGGCGAGGGTTTGCGGCAATCGCAGCCCTCCTCCCAATGCGGGCAATGGTACCACGCGTCGAGCGACACGCCGTCGTCTTCCAGCCGTCGCGCGACCTCGCCGTTCACCGCGCGCACGGCCGCTTCGTCGAAGTATCCCCGCGCGACACCCGACTGGTTCGTCACGACGACCGTCGCGAAGCCGTGCCGCGCGAGCAAGCGCAGCGCCTCGACGACGGTCGGAAGCAGCCGCACCCGGTTCGGATCGCCGATGAACCCGCTGTCCTCGATGAGGGTGCCGTCGCGATCGAGGAACGCCGCCGGGCGCGTCACGCGAAGAGCAGCTCCTGCTCGACCAGATCGCAGATGATGTGGCCCATCGTGATGTGCACTTCTTGCACGATCGCGCTGTAGCCGTCCGGGCCGAGCAGCACGAGATCGGCGATCTCGCCCACGGTGCCGCCGCCGTTACCGGTGAACGCGATCGTCGTCGCACCGATCTCTTTGGCCGTCTCGAGCCCGCGCACGACGTTCTTCGAGGTGCCGCTCGTCGTGATGCCGACGACCACGTCGCCGGGGTTCGCGTGCGCCTCAACCATGCGCGCGAAGAGGTTTTCGTAGCCGAAATCGTTCGCGATCGCCGTCACCGCCGAGGAGTTGACGGTGAGCGCTTCCGAGGGCAGTCCCTTGCGCTTGCGCAGGAAGCGGCCGCTGAACTCGGCCGCGAGATGCTGCGCGTCGGCGGCGCTGCCGCCGTTGCCGAACCACAGCACCTTGTGGCCCTCGCGGAACGCGCGCGTCATCGCGGCGACGATCGCTGCGACCTGTTCGGCATAGCGCGGCCGCTCGAGCTGCCCTTTGCGATCGGCGAGCAATTCGTCGAACGTACGGCGTCCGCTGTACTCAGGCATGCGACGCGCTCACGGTTCGATCCAGAAGAGTTCTTGGCCCAGTGTCACGAGCTCGCCGTTTTCGCACAGTACGCGCGACACGACGCCCGCGTAGTCGCTGGTGATCTCGTTCATCAGCTTCATCGCTTCGAGGATGCAGAGGGTCTCGCCGACGCTGACCCGCTGGCCGACCTCGACGTACGGGTCGGCACCCGGCGACGCCGAGCGGTAGAAGACGCCGATGACCGGCGCGGTCACTCGCCGCACGTTTGCCGCCGCCACGGGTGCCGCGGCTGCGCCGGACGGCCCGGCCGTCGGGAGCGCACCCGCCACGGGAGCCGGCATCGCGTACGTCACGGGTTGAGCCGCATACTGGGCGGGGTCGCGCCGCACGATCTCGATCTCCGTCTCGCCGGTGCGGACCCGGATCGCGTCCAGGTCGAACTCCGCAGCAATCTCGCCCAGCGCGCGGACGCGCGCGGCTTCGTCTTGGTCCATCACGTCGTGGCTTCGACAAGCATCGCGGCGACCTCCGCCGCGGGCCCGGCCAGCGGCAGCCGCCGGTCTTCCCGGCTCAGGAGGTCACGCAGGACGATCTGGCCGGCGGCCAGCTCGTCGTCGCCCAGGATCAGGGCCCAGCGCGCGTTGTTGCGGTCGGCAGCCTTGAAGTGGGCAGTCAGCTTGCGGTCGGTCCATTCGGCGAAGGTCGGGTGCGGTGAAGCCGTGCGTAGCGCCCCCACGATCGCCACGAGGCGCGCGCGCGCCGCAGCGCCGAGCCCGACCGCCTGGAATCCGGCGCGCGGCGGAGCGTCGCCGCCGGCCAGTTTCTCGACCACCATCAGAAAGCGCTCGATGCCCAAGCCGAACCCGACGCCGGGCGTCGGCGGTCCGCCGAGCTCTTCGACCAGGCCGTCGTACCGGCCGCCGCCGCAGACGGTGCTCTGCGCTCCGATCACCGAGGAGACGAACTCGAAGACGGTGCGGGTGTAGTAGTCGAGCCCACGGACGATGCGGGGGTTCACGACGTACGGAATGCCGAGCGCGTCCAGGTAGCCGCGCAGGGCTGCGAAATGCGCGGCGCACTCGTCACAGAGCGATTCGATCATCGTCGGCGCGCTGGCGACGAACGGCAAATCCTGCGGATCCTTGGAATCGAGGATGCGCAGCGGATTGCGTTCGAGCCGGCGCTGCGAATCGGGACTCAGTTCCGCAGCGTGCGGCCGGAAGTGCGCCAGCAGCGCTTCGCGGTACTGCGGGCGGCAGTTCGCATCGCCGACGCTGTTGATGTTCAAGACCGCGTCGGAGATGCGGTACCGCGCGAGCAGCGCCGCGGCGATCTGGATCACCTCGACGTCGGCTTCCGGTCCCGCCACGCCGAAGCACTCGACGCCGAATTGATGGGCCTGCCGGTACCGCCCGGCTTGCGGGCGTTCGTAGCGGAAGAAGGGGCCGATGTAGTACAGCCGCTGCGCGCCCTGCGCGAGCAGGTTGTGCTGCAGCACCGCACGCACCGCGCCCGCCGTGAGCTCCGGACGGAGCGTCATGCGGCGGCCGCCCTTGTCCACGAACGTGTACATCTCTTTTTCGACGATATCGGTCGTCTCGCCGACGCCGCGCTCGAACAGCTCGGTCGCCTCGAAGATGGGCGTGCGGATGTCGCCGTAGCCGAAGCGCCGCGCGATGTCGCGGCAATCGCTCTCGAAGCGGTTCCACCGGGCGGACTCGGGCGGAGAGATGTCTTGGGTGCCGCGGGGGGCGCTGATCGGAGTCACGGTCGACCCGTGGGCTTCGCCGCTCGGCTCCGTTCGCCCGCACGGCGGCGAAGCGGCGGATCCCGGGCGAGGAGACCGTTCGTCCCGACCGCCGCGGATGCAGGAGCGCATTGCGCGACGATCCGCACGACCGCGTCGGTGAGGAACGCGAGGTCATCGGGATCGATCGTGAACGACGGCGCGAGATAGATGACGTTTCGAAACGGCCGCACCCACACGCCCGCGTCGATGAAACAGTGTTTGAGGGCGTCGAGGTGGTCGATCCGATCCAGCTCGACGACACCGAGCGCGCCGAGCACGCGCACGTCGCGCACGCCGGGGATCTCGCGACAGGCTTCCAGCGCACGAAGGCCGTGCGAGACGCGTGCGACTTGCGCGAGTCGCGGCTCCTGTGCGAAGAGATCGAGCGAGGCGTTCGCCGCCGCGCATGCAAGCGGGTTCCCCATGTAGGTCGGGCCGTGCATCAGCGCATGCGAGGGATCGTCGGACCAGAAGGCGTCGAAAATGCCGCGGCGTGCTACGGTCGCCGCGAGCGGAAGCGTGCCGCCCGTGAGCGCTTTGGAGAGTGTGATGATGTCCGGCACGACATCGGCCTGCTCGCACGCAAAGAGGGTTCCGGTGCGCCCGAACCCGGTGAAGATCTCATCGAAGATCAGGAGGACATCGTACCGGTCCGCCAGCAGCCGCAGGCGCTGCAGTACGGCGGGTTCGTGGAAACGCATTCCGCCGGCTCCTTGGACGAGCGGTTCGACGATGATGGCGGCTAACGAGGGCGCGTGGCGTGCAAGAAGCATCTCGAACGCCTGCGTCCTCTCCTCGTCGATCGGAAGCTCGGCGATCGGCTGTTCCGCAAGTGCGCCGGCGAAGTGCGCATGCATGCCGACGTCCGGGTCACAGACCGCCATCGTCGCGAACGTGTCGCCGTGGTATCCGCCCTTGAACGCGAGAAAACGCGTACGGCCGTGGAACCCACGGTTGAGCCAATACTGAACCGCGATCTTCATCGCGATTTCCACCGAGACGGAGCCGGATTCCGAGAAGAAGACGCGATCGAGATCGCCGGGAAGGAGCGCCGCGAGCCGGGTCGCGAGTTCGGCCGCCGGCTGATGGACGAGTCCGCCGAACATCACGTGAGGCATGACGTCGAGCTGACGGCGAACCGCCTGCGCGATGTGCGGGTGGTTGTATCCGTGCGCCGCGGTCCACCACGACGCGACCCCGTCGACGAGCTCGCGTCCGTCCTCGAGCACGATGCGGCTTCCGCGCGTCTCGGTGACGGCGAGCGGCGGTGGACTGGTCTTCATTTGCGCGTACGGCATCCACAGATGGGGGACTCCGCGCTGAAACCAGTCCGCAGTCGACGGGGAGCGCGTCACGTCGCGAGCGCCGTCATCCCGAGGCGCGCGAAGAGGCGCGCGTCCTCGTCCGGTTCGGGATTGGGAGTCGTGAGCAGCTTCGGACCCGCGAAGACCGAGTTCGCGCCGGCGAGAAAGCACAGCGCCTGCAGCTCGTCGCTCATCTGTTCGCGGCCTGCGGAGAGCCGAACGACGGCCTTCGGCATCGTGATGCGCGCTACCGCGATCGTTCGGACGAACTCGATGGGATCGAGATCGTCGTTCCCGGCCAAAGGCGTTCCCTCCACGCGCACGAGGAGATTGATCGGTACGCTCTCAGGATGCTGCGGCAGCGTCGCGAGCGTTGCGATCATCCCGACGCGGTCCTCGGAAGATTCGCCGAGTCCGACGATTCCGCCGCAGCAGACGTTGATCCCCGAATCGCGCACGTGCGCGAGCGTCTGCAGCCGGTCGTCGTACGTGCGCGTGCTGATGACGCTTCCGTAGAATTCGGGCGACGTGTCGAGATTGTGATTGTAGTAGTCGAGTCCGGCGGCCTTGAGCCGCTCCGACTGCGAGGCGGTGAGCATCCCCAGCGTCACGCACGTCTCCAGGCCAAGTGCCTTCACGCCTTCGATCAGCGTGCAGACGCGCTCGAGATCGCGATCTCGCGGCGAGCGCCAGGCGGCACCCATGCAGAACCGCGTCGCTCCCGCGTTCTTCGCATCTCGCGCCGCGGCGAGCACCGTTTCGAGATCGAGCAGACCGGACGCGGGCAGCCCGGTGTCGTAGCGCGCGCTCTGCGGGCAATACGCGCAATCTTCCGGGCAGCCGCCGGTTTTGATCGAGAGCAGCGTCGAGATCTGTACGACGTCCGCTGCAAACGTGGCTCGGTGCGCGAGCTGCGCGCGGAAGATCAGCTCCGGGAGAGGCAGCGCGAAGAGCACGCGCACTTCTTCGCGCGTCCAATCGTGTCGAGGAATGCCCCACTCTGCAAATTGCGCGAGATCGCGAGTATGGTACAACATTTGTGACATGACGATTCGGTCAGCTCCTGAGCAGACGGCAAGTATGAAAAGCCTGGATAGTTACGCAACCGGGAAGCTCGCAGAGCTCGCTCGCCGTGATCTGCGTCGCTATCCGCCGGTTACGGATCGGTGCGGCGGGATGTGGGTCAAGCGCGATGGCCGCCGTTTGCTCTCGTTCTCCTCGAACGACTATTTGCAGTTGAGCCTGCACCCTGCGGTATGCGCAGCGGCGGCTACGGCCATACAGCGATACGGGACCGGCGGCGGCGCCTCGTATCTGGTGACGGGCAATCATCCGCTCTACGCCGAGCTCGAAGAGCGCCTTGCAACGATGAAGGGCACGGAAGCCGCCTGTGTCTTCGGCTCGGGATATCTTGCCAATGCCGGAATCGTCGGCGCACTGTGCGGACGCGACGATCTCGTGCTCGTCGACGAATCGGCACACGCCTCCCTGTGGTCCGGGACTCGGCTGAGCGGCGCGACGACGCTCGCCTATCGGCACAACGACGTCGACGACCTCGCGCGCCTCTTGCGTGAGCACCGCGCCGCTCACGCGCGTGCGCTCGTCCTCACCGAAGGCGTGTTCTCGATGGACGGCGATCTCGCACCGCTTCCGGCGCTCGCGACGCTCGCGGCCGACTTCGACGCGTGGTTGCTCGGCGATGACGCGCATGGACTGGGCGTCGTGGGGGGCGGGCGCGGATCGGCATTTGCGCACGCAGCAACGGCGCACATTCCGCTGCAGATGGGCACGCTCTCCAAGGCCGTCGGGAGCTACGGGGGATATGTGTGCGCCTCGCGCGCCGTCGTCGAGCTGATCAAGAACCGTGCCCGCACGTTCGTATACTCGACGACTCTTCCGCCGGCGACCGTAGCCGCCGCGATCGCGGCGCTCGACCTCATCGCGCGCGACGCCGAGCTGGTCGCGCGCCCGCTCGCGCTCGCGCGGCGTTTCTCGGCCCGCCTGGCGCTTCCCGAGCCCGCCAGCGCGATCGTTCCGCTCATCGTCGGTGACGCGCGCAGCGCCGTCGCGGCGCAGCAGCGTCTCGAGGAGGAGGGCTTTCTGGTCGTCGCGATTCGGCCCCCGACGGTCCCCGCGGGGACGGCGCGCTTGCGCGTGACCCTCAGCTCGGGGCACGACGAAGGTGATGTCGACGCGCTCGCGGACGCGATTCGCCGCGTCACTGCCGCCTAGAATGCCTGCGTTGTTCGTAACGGGCACCGGGACGGAAATCGGGAAGACGTTTGTCTGTGCGGGCTTGATCCGACATCTCCGTGCGGCACTACGCCCCGTGCGCGCACTCAAACCGGTGATCAGCGGGTTCGATGCCGTGGCCGCCCCCGCGAGCGATTCGGCCCTCTTACTGGATGCGCTCGGCATACCTCTCTGCGACGAGGCGATCGCCGCGATCTCCCCGTGGCGTTATGCGGCGCCGCTCTCACCCAACATGGCGGCGAGCGCCGAAGGCCGCTCCATCGATCTGGACGAGGTCGTGGCATTTTGCCGGCAAGAAATCGCCGCCGTAGCGAACGCGACCGTCATCATCGAAGGCGTGGGTGGACTGATGGTTCCGCTCGACGAGCGCCGCACGGTGCTGGACTGGATTGCGCATCTGAACGTCCCGACACTGCTGATCGCCGGCAGTTACCTCGGCGCAATCAGCCACACGCTGACGTGCATCGAGGTGCTGCGGAGCCGCGGTCTGCCGCTCGCAGCGGTCCTGGTGAACGAGAGCCGCGGTGGGATCGCGCTGCAGCCGACGGTTGAAACGATCGCCGCGTTCGCGGGTCCGAGCGCGGTCTTTGCGCTTCCGCGTGCCGCCGGCGATCGGGAACGGAACGCCGTGTACGGGCAGGTGCTCTCGCTCGTCTCCTGACGCGCGAATCACCGGCGGCCGACCCGGCTGGCACGCGACGCACAAAGCTAGGCCGTCATCGGTCGCCCACCCACACCGCGTGGTCGGCAGGCCGCCGACATAGGCGAACGACGTCGGCGCCCATGATGGAGCAGTCATCGCCAGACCGCGGCGCGTGGGTCACTACCCCTTGCGCGGCGGCCCCGGCTGAGTGATAGGCGGGTGCACCCCATCCTCACCCCTCACTGGAGCTACGTACGCAGCGAGTCCGTCGAGGTAAACGCCCACTACCTCGCCCCGTTCCTCGGCCGCGGCCCTAAGCGCTTCGAGCGTGCGCGGTAGGACCCGCGCCTTGATCGGCACACGCCTGGTTATCTCGCTCTTCTTCGGTCGGCCTCGCCGACGCTGAGGTGAAGTTGGCGCAGTCACGGCTTACTGGTGGGTTGAGAGTGGACGTTTTCCGTACCACATAAAAGGCTTGATTGGCTAGACGACAGGCGTTCTCAGCGTATTATTGTAATACAACAATACGTCCGCACCTCTTATTGGCGCCGGATAGCCTCTCTGGGAACCGACGTCGACCTGCGGGTGTCGTCAGGGACCGGACCGCCTGTGACGTCGCGCAAATGATCAAACCTTCACGCTGAACCGGGGACGGTGTCGAGGTAGTCGTGAGTACATCGGAGGGAGAGCAAGATGGACAAGAAGGACGCGAATCGGCCGGCACCCGCTCTTCCGAAGCCGGCGACGACGGACGCGGACTGGGAGACGCGGATCCGCATCGCGCGCGAAGCGAGGTCGGCGGGAGCCGAGATGCGGAAGAACGCGCCGAGTCGACCGGCACTGGGCCTGATCCCGAAGTCCTGAGCGGCCTCGGGCACAGCCCGCTTTTTCACGCGCAGCAGGAACTGCGCTACATCCGGCAGGCGCTGATCGGACAGTACGAACAGGCTTTTCGGTGTCGGCTAATCGTTCTCAACGACATGATCTTCGGCTACAGCGTGACGTTATGCGAAGAACTTCTTCACGGTGCCGACGCCAAGACTGACCTGCACCTTCTGCTCAACACACCGGGCGGAGACGGCGAGGTTGCCGTTCGATTGGCGCGCTCAATGCAGTCACGCTGCAAGCATTTTACCGTCATCGTTCCGGACGTTGCGAAGAGTGCCGGGACGCTGCTTGCACTGGGTGCGCATCGGATTCTCATGGGTCCCGCAAGTGACCTCGGTCCGGTCGATCCCCAGATGCAACTGAAACCCGGCGTCCTCGTATCCGCCAAAGACATCATCGCGAGCGTCGAGGACGCGGCTAGGCGCGTTCAGGAGCTTCCGCAAACGTATCCGATTTATGCGTCGCTGCTTACTGACGTAACTGCGATAACGGTCCAGTAAGCAAGATCGGCCTTAGCGCGCACATCCGACCAATTGCTCGAGGCGTTGAAGAGCAATCCTGATCGGTCCGACGATGAGGCTCACGAATTGCAGCAGAGCCTTCAATCTGCGCTCGTCGATTCTCGAAGTACCCACGCAGCGCTGTTCGGCTCAAAAGAGACTGCCACCGCGGGCTTACCCGTTACTCAGGCTGACATGAATAGTGAGCAGTGGCGTCTGGTCTGGCGGTTGTGGACCGCATATTTTCAGCTTAATCAACGCGTGTATGAGAGCCGCCGAACCTCACAATTGTTAGGCCTCTGGCAGTAGCGCGCTGGCATCTACGCCGCGGCATCGTTCCTGATCGCCGCGAGGATGTCAACGACCTCGGTGACGTCATCGTCGGAGAACACGCCGGCAGCCCCCAGTGGGCTGATATCGGTAAAGGGCGATTCATAGAGCAACGTGGATCCACCGCGCCACGCGCCGTAAGGTGTTCGACGACCACGTTCACGAATTCGAGCTAGTTCGCATTCAGATTTCTGCCGGCGAGAAACTCGTTTTCGTTAGCGGCTCATTGCGCCGCAACTTCGCGATGGTGATGTGATCTTCGTGCGCTCTGAAGAGTTGGCGCGCCTTCGCCCTGCAGCGATCGGGATCAGCGGCGGCCGGTAGGCCGATGAAAGACACGCCCGACCCAATGCCGATCTCATTGGTAAAGTTCGTGTAGACGATAGTCCGCTTAGGTCCACGACGCTCGCCAAGACAAAACTACACTTTACGCGATCGGGCCTTCGCGGGGTTCCAGCAGCTCGACCGGGATGCCGTTGGGGTCTTCGACGAACGCGATCGCGCGCGTCCCGCCGGGCGACTTCTTCGGCTCCTTGACGATCTTGACGCCCTGCGCGCGCAGCCGTTCGATCACGGCCGGAAGGTCGCCGTCGACCTCGAGCGCGAGGTGCTCGTAGCGGTTGCCGAGCTCGTACGGCGGATGGTCTTCGAGATCGTAGACCAGCTCGATGTACGCATCCCAGCTCGAGCCGACGAACGCCATGTCGGCATTCCCCGGATAGTGATGCGGGCCGCCGAGCAGCTTGAGGCCCATCTTGTTCGTGTAGAAGTCGATCGACGCGTCCATGTCGCTCACGAAGATCGAGGTGTGCAGATAGCGAGGCATGGTGGCGGGGTACGCGCAAACCGCGGCCGCTTCCCGCGGCGGCGGCCGAAGCGAAGGCGACGACCCCACGGTCGTATAAGTCGCGTACATGGCGACCGGCAGCCCGGAGGTCGTTTTGGTGTGCGCGCCGTTTTTTTCGGTGGTGCGGCCGTTCGCGCCACCCGGCTACCAATTGGGGTTGACGATGCCGTCGTCGCCGAACGGTCACGTGGGCCGCGGCACGCCGGACGTTGCCGGGAACGGGGCCAGCTCAGCCGGCTACGAGGTCTTCTTCCAGGGGAAGCGGACGACGCTCGGCGGCACGAGCGCCGTCGCGCCGCTTTTTGCCGGCCTCTTCGCGCGGATCAATCAGCGTTTGGCCTCGCTCGGCAAACCCACGGCCGGGTTCGTGAACCCGCTGCTGTACAAGTCGACGACGTCGTTCCGCAGCATCGTGAACGGGAACAACGATTTGACCGGAACGCTCGGCCTCTACCATGTCGCGCCGGGCTGGGACGCGTGCACCGGACTCGGCGCGCCGATCGGAACCGCGATCATGGAGGCGCTGGGCGGCTAGCCAAAACCCCGCGTGCTTCCCCGGATCGCTACGCGGTATACTCGTGGCGAAGGTCAGGAGGCCCGTGTGAACGACCCAGAGCGCGAACAGGAACTGTGGCAGCGGGTCGCCGCCGCCGGGCAGCCCGACGAGAAGAAGCGCCACGGGATGGCCGCCGCATTGGAACGCTACTACCAAGCGATCGGTTTGCGGCGCACCGGCCGTCGTCACGGCGGCGACGACGGCAGCGCGCCGGGCGTCGATCCGATCGAACGCATCCGCGGAACCGAATAGGCGTCAGGCCGCTCGGCGCTCCGGGGTGTTGAGCCACGGAATCGGAGCGAACGTGACGGTGAGCGCGGCGCACAGCACCGCGCCGGCGACGACCGTGAGCGGCGTCCACGCTTCGTGCGCCGCCAGCGATGCGGCGATGCCGATCGCGAGCGCAGTGTACTCTGCGCCGATCGTCGCGAGTGCGACGCCCATGCGGCGGACCGCCGCGGCGAAGGCGGGCTGCGCGATCAGCGTCGAGCCGAGCACGATCTCGCCGAAGAACCAGCCGGCGATCGCCGGGCTGTCCGTGACGTGGTCGATGCCGCGCGTCCACCCCAGCGCGATGCCGGCCGCGAGCAGCGTACCCATCGACACGACGCCGATCGTGCAGATCAGGAACATCGTGTTGACCCGCGCGCCGACGTAACGCAGCGCGACCGCGTACGCCGCGAACGCCGCTAGCCACGCGAGCATCAGCAGATCGCCGAAGACACCGGAGCGATCGCTCGAATGCGTGAGGGACAGCAGCGATACGCCGAACACGCCCAGCACGAGCGCCGTCCAATCACGGCGGTGCAGACGCGTATGAAAGGCGAGCGCGGCGGCGACGGTGTTCGTCACCGGCGAGAGGCCGATCAGAAACGAGATGTGCGCGACCGACGTGTGCTGCGCGGCGACCGAGAACAGCACCGTGATCGCGACGCCGAACAACACGCCCGCGCCGATCAGCGCGAGCCAGCGGCGGGCGTCGAGTTGCGGCCGCTCCAGCCGCCACGCGACGCCCAGACCGATCAGGAAGATCGGCAGACACCACGCCGCGCGCGCGACCGCTACGGTGAACCCGTCGAACACACCGGGCTCCGCCGCGAAGAGCACCTTGCTGCCGGGACCGAGCAGTCCCCAGCCCAGCGCAATGAGAACGATGAGGACGAGGTTCGTCACAGCGCGCGCAGACACATCAGCCAGACACCTAGCGATGCCCCGCGGATGCGGGCGCGCTAGCGGTGAATGCCCGGGATCAACTCGGTCGCGACGAGACTCGTCGGCAACGCTGCGCGAATCGTCGCTGCGACGCCGCGACCGACGATGTACGTTTTGCCCGGCAGCATCAGCTCCGGTGCGCCGCCCATCGCAATCCGGGCCTCGCCGCCGACGACCGTATAGTAGCCGAGCGCCGGTGACGCGGGGATCGCCAGCGTCCCGCCGGGCGTGAACTCGATCATCTGGTTGGCGATCGTGAGCGTCCCTTTGCTCGGGACTTGATTCGGCATGTCGTTCTTGAAGATCGAGATCGGGTTCGTCTTCACGACCGGCGGCGCGCTTGGGTCGGTCACCGGATAGTTGAATAGCGAACCCTGCTCGAGCAAGTGGATGCCGAGATAGGCCTGCATGCGCGGTCCGGCGTCACCCGCCGTGTGCACGCTGCCCTGCGCGGTATACGCGGTCTTCCCGAAGGTGAGCGGCACGATCGTCGGCGGCGCGGACGGCGCGTCGCCGGCGTGCGCGAACCACCACGACGTCACGCCGTAGACGTTCATGACGCACTCCGCACCGTGGTGCGTGTGCGCGGCCAGCCAGGTCGGCGAACTCGTCAGAAAGATCTCTTGCCACATGTCCCAGGCCGCCGCCGGCGTCCCGGACTGCGTGCGGATCCCGCCGATCACGACGCAGGCGCCGTTGGCGACCACCTTCGTGCCGCCGGCCGCGGACGCCGGAGCAGCGAACGCCAAGACGGCGCCCGCTAGACACACCCATCGAGCAAGCATGCTCCGCGCCTTATTCCTCGGACAAGCGCGATCCTACAGGAGACAGTCGGTCCGCGTCTATCCTCCGGCGACGCGGGCGATGACGAACGGTGCGGTGATCGCGGCCCCGGCCAGCGCGCACCCCACGAACACGCACGCGCCCCGCAAGATGCCCACGCCGAGCAGCGCCAGCACGACGGGCGCGACCAGCAGCACCGTGATCCCGGTATCGTGGAACGGCTGCAGCATGACGTTGCCGTCGAGACCATCGTTCGACCACAGCGTCTGCGCGATGCGCGACGACACCCCCAACAACAGCGCGTACCCGACCAACCTGATGATGAAGTGGATCATTTTAACGGCGCTCCGCTCTCGCTGCGCGCCCCCCACGCTTTGCGTGGGGCCCCCGAACGCGACCTCGCAATGGGATGTCGGCTTGTTTTCGATGCTGCTGCGCTCGGTCCATCACCAGATTCGTCCTATGCTAATGCAGGAAGTACCGGTAGGTGGAAAACACGAGCGCGATGTCGCGTTCGTCGGCGGCGGCGATCACTTCGGCGTCGCGGATCGAGCCCTGCGGGGCGATGACGGCCGTGCAGCCGGCGTCGGCGGCGGCGAGCAGGCCGTCGGCGAATGGGAAGAACCCGTCGCTGGCGCAGGCGGCGCCGTGCGCGAAATCGTGCGCGCGATACGCGGCGATCTGGACCGCGCTGACGCGGTTCGTCTGGCCGGCGCAGATGCCGCGCGAGACGCCGTCGCGGGCGATCGCGACGCCGTTGGACTTCACGTGGCGTACGACGTCCCAGGCGAAGGCGAGATCGCGCCATTCGTTCGCATCCGGCTGCCGCTTCGAGACGACGGTCCAGCGCTCGGGCGGCGCCTGCGGGTCGTCGTCTTCCGCGAGCACGCCGCCGAGCGCGCTGCGCACCCGCAGCTCCGCCGCGATCTTCTCCGGCGCTCCGGGCCGGAAACGCATGATGCGCAAGTTCTTCTTGCGGCGCAAGCGCTCCAGCGCCGCCGGCTCGAACGCCGGTGCAGCGACGATTTCGAGAAAGAATCCGGCGAGATGCTCGGCCGCCGCGAGATCGATCGTCGCGTCGACCGCGATGATCCCGCCGTAGGCGGAGACGGGATCGGCGTCGAGCGCGAGCCGCACGGCCTCGGCGACGGAGCTCCGCTCCGCGACGCCGCACGGCACGGTGTGTTTCACGATCGCGGCGCGGGCGAGCTTGGGACGTTCGTACGGCACGCCGGCGCCGATCGGCGCGCGCACCAAGAGGCGCAGCGTCGCGTCCAGATCGAGCAGGTTGTTGTACGAGAGCGCTTTGCCGCCCAGCTGCTCGGGCAGCTGCGCCTCGCGCGCCAGGTAGAACGCCGCACGGTCCTGCGGGTTCTCTCCGTACCGCAGCGGCTGCTCGATCGGGATGGTGAGCGCCAGCGATCCGGGCAGCTCGTTGGCCACCAGTCCCGACTCCAGATAGCGCGCAATCGCGCTGTCGTATTCGGCGGTGCGTTCGAACGCGATCGTGGCGTAGCGGCGCCGCGTTGCGTGGTCGAGGCCGCCGCGGTCGAGCGCGGCGATGAACGTGTCGTACTGCGCGGGGTCGCTGAGCACCGAGACGTGGTCGAAGTTCTTCGCCGACGCGCGCAGCAGCGCCACGCCGCCGATGTCGATCTGCTCGATCGCCTCCTGCAGCGTCGCGCCTTCCTGCGCGACGGTCGACTCGAACGGATACAGGTTCGCGACGACGGTGGAGATCGTCGGAATGTGATGCTCGCGCGCTTCTTCGAGGTGGACCGGGTTCGAGCGGTCTTTCAGGATGCCGCCGAAGACGTTGGGGTGCAGCGTCTTCACCCGGCCGTCGAAGAGCGACGGATACCCGGTGAGCTCGCCGACGTCGTGCGCCTCGATCCCCGCTTCGGCGAGGTGCGCGCGCGTGCCGCCGGTGGCGTAGAGCGGTACGCCCCGTTCGGCGAGCGCCCGCGCGAGCGGGACGACGCCGGTCCGGTCGTAGACCGAGATCAGCGCCGCATCAGATGAGGGCGGGTTCACGGATCGCCTCGCTCTGCGGTGCGGCGGGAAGCTCGTCGAGCACCGCGCTGATGATCGAGCTGACGCCGGGCTCTTGCATCGTCACGCCGTACATCCGCTGCGCCAGTTCCATCGTCTTCTTGTTGTGGGTGACGATCAGCATCTGCGAGGTATCGGAGACTTCGCGGATCTTGGTCGAAAGGCGCTCGACGTTGGCGTCGTCCAGCGCCGCGTCGACCTCGTCGAGCAGGTAGAACGGCGACGGCTTCACCGCGATCAGGGCGAAGATCAACGCCGAGGCGGTCATGGCGCGTTCGCCGCCCGAGAGCGCAGCGAGCGCCGTCATCTTCTTGCCCGGCGGCTGTACGGAGATCTCGATCCCCGTCTCGCTGAGGTTGTCGGGGTTCGTCTGCCACATCTCGGCCTGCCCGCCCGGAAACAGCTGACCGAACACCTCGGCGAACTTGCCCTTCACTGCGTCGAAGGTCGCGTTGAACTGCACCTGACACGACGTCTCGATCTCCGCGATCGTCGCGAGCAGCGTTTCGCGCGCGCGGTGCAGATCGTCCATCTGCTCGCGCAGGAAGCGCTCGCGCTCGGTCAGCTCGTCGCGATCGGTCTCGGCGTTGAGGTTGACGTTGGCCTGCAGCCGGATCAGCTCTTCGCGCAGGCGAGGCAACTCCTCGACGATCTCGCTCGGCTCTCCGGCGTAGCGCGCCAGCACGTCCTGTTGTTCCTCCTCGGTCGCCGGGTTCTGCGCGAAGTTCTGCTGCAGCATCCCGAGTTCCGCATCGATCTCCGCCAGCCGGCGGCGGCCGAGCTCGCCGGCCCCGCTCGCCTCGCGGTCCTCGGCTTGCGCGATGCGTTCGTCGGCTTCGTGCTGATTCGCTTCGTCGGCGGTTGCTTCGCGGCTGCGCCGCGAGCCTTCGACCGCGGCGTCGGCGACCGCGACCCGTTCGCGCGCCGCGGTCAGCGCGACGTCCAACTCGGCGACGCGTGCGCGCAGCGCCTCCAGCTCGCGCAGCATCGTCTCGCGCGCCGCGCCCGCCCGCTCCGCGTCGGCGTCGAGCAGACCCAAGCGCGTGAGGGCGCCCTCACGTTCGGCCGAGAGCCCGGCGATCTGTTCGCGCAGCGAGCTCGCGGCCGCGGCGACCTCGGCCTGCGCCGCCTCGACGGCGGCGATCCGCTCGCGCGCCGCCGCGAGGACGGTCTCCAGCGTCGCGCGCTGTTCGCCCAGATCCACGTGATCGTCGGCGACTCGCTCGAGCGCGTGCAGCCGCGAGCCGACTTCATCGCGTGACGCGGCGAGCGCAGTGATGCGCGCAACCGACGCGGCCGCGGCGGCATCGAGCCGCTCGATGTCGACGGCCAGGCCTTGCAGCTGCGTGCGCACGTCGCGCAACGCGACCTCCGCGTCGTTGGCGAGCTTCGTCGCTTCGTCACGCTCGGCGCTCGCGGCATCGAGCTCGGCCTTCGCGGCGAGCCCGTCGCGTTCGATCGATTCGAGCCGCGCGCGCAGTTCGGGAATCTCTTCGCGCAAGCGATCGGCTTGCGCGCGGCGGGCGAGGATCGAGCGTTCTTTGCGGAACCGGCCGCCGGTGATCGCGCCGCCGCCCATGATCTGATCGCCCTCGAGCGTGACGATCGAATCGCGGAACCCCTCGTTGCGGGTGAGGCGGATCCCGGTGCGCAGCTCGTCGACGACCAGCACGCGCCCGACCAAAAAGGCGACGATGCCGCGATAGCGCGGCTCCGCGCGGACCAGCGTGTGCGCGTAGCCGATCACCCCGGGCCGGCCGCGTAGGCCGCCGAGTTCGCGTCCCTCGCGCTGCGCCAGCGTGTCGAGCGGCAAGAACGTGGCGCGGCCGAGCTCGCGCTCGCGCAGATACGCAACGGCCGCCTCGGCATCTTCCGACGTCTCCGCGATGATGTTCGAGAGGCCGGCGCCGAAGGCGACATCGAGCGCGCGGGCATATTGCTCGTCGGTCGAGATCAGGTTCGACACGACGCCGTTCAGGCCGCGTAAATGCCCGCGCTGAGACGCCTCGACGACCGAGCGCGTACCGTGCGCGTGGCCTTCCAGCGCCGCTTCGAGCTCCTCGATCGTGTGCAGCCGCGATTCCGCGCCGGCGAGCTGCGAGGCGATCTCGCGGTGGCCGCGCTGCAGGTCGGCGACCCGCTGCGTCGCGGCCTCGCCGCGTTCGCGCGCGACGCGGGCGCGCTCGCGCTGCGCCGCCGCTTCCGCTTCGTAGCGCGCGATCAGCGTCTCGCGCTCGCCGAACCGTTGGCGCGCCTCTTCCGCCGCGCGCGCGTGCGTACCGCGGTCGGTCAGCGCCGCCGCGTGTTCGCGTTCGAGACGTTCGATCTCGGCTTTGGCGCTGTGGATCTGGGCGCGGCGCTCGGCTTCGCTTGCCGCCTGTTCGGCGGCGAGCGCTTCGACGGCGCGCAACTCCTGATAGACGGCGTCGAGCGCGCCGCGCGCTTCGGCGACCGCGTTCGACGCGGCGAGTTCGCGTTCGCGCGATCCGTCGGTCTCGGCGGAAAGCGGCGTCAGCCGCTCTTCGAGCCCGGCGATCTGCTCGCGCAGCGCGACCCGCTCGCTTTCGACCCGGTCGCGATCCGCGACGACCGCGGACGACTGGCGTTCGAGACCGTCGCGCCGGGCGACCGCCGCCGCCAAATCGGCTTCGATACGCGAGAGTTCGGCGCGCGCGGCCTGCGCGTCGGCGCGATGTTTGTCGAGCTCCAGCTCGAGCGTGTAGAGTCCCTCGCGCAACGTCGAGAGCTGCGCGCCGAGCTGCGCCGCGCGCGCGGCCGCGGCGGCACGCCGGTTCTCGTGTCCTTCCAGCTCGGCGGCGACCCGCTCGCGTTCTTCCCGCCGCGAGGTCGACGCCCGCAGGTACGAGAGAATCTCGAGATCCCGCACGCGCGCGGTGACGCGCCGGTAGCGCTTCGCCCGGCGCACCTGCGCGTCGAGTTCGGGGACGCGGCGCTCGAGCTCGGCGATGAGGTCGTTGACGCGAATCGCATTCTGTTCGGTCGCTTCGAGCCGGCGCAGCGCCTCGTTCTTGCGCGCGAGGAACTTGCCGATGCCGGCCGTCTCCTCGAACAGTGCGCGGCGTTCCGTCGGCTTCGACGAGAGGATCGCGTCGATCTGCCCTTGCGAGACGATCGCGTAGGAGCCCGGGCCCAGCCCCGTTCCCATCAGCAGCTCGTGCACGTCGCGCAGGCGCACCTGCTCGCGATTGATGTAGAACTCCGACTCGCCGGCGCGATACGCGCGCCGCGTGATCTGCACCTCGCTGAAATCGAGCGGCAGCTGATGGTCGGCGTTGTCGAACGTCAGCGAGACCTCGGCCATCCCGAGCGGTTTGCGCTGCTGGTTGCCCGCGAAGATGACGTCTTCCATCTTCTGCGAGCGCAGGCTGCGCGAAGACTGCTCGCCGAGCACCCAGCGGATCGCGTCGACGAGGTTCGACTTTCCGGATCCGTTCGGCCCGACGACGGCAGTCGTGCCGTCGTGAAATTCAAGCGTCGTCGCCTCGGCGAACGTCTTGAAGCCGAAGACTTTGAGGGATTTCAGGCGCATGGGGTTACAGGGGCGCTCCGGGCTCGGGTTCGCGGGGGACACGGCGGGTGCGGCGGCGGTCGATGGCGATCACGCGGCCGTCATCCTTCGCCGCGCTGGGCCGCGACGCCTCAGCAGGATGGCGTTGGCGCAGCGTCGAGAGCGCCATCGCAGCAGCGCTCTGCTGCGCGGCCTTCTTGGAACCGCCGATTCCCTCGCCCAGCACCTCGTCGCCGATCCGCACCTGCGAGGTGTACCGGCGATCGTTCGGCGGCCCCTCGGCGCGTTCGAAGTAGAGCGGCGTGAGACGCAGCATCGCCTGCGCGAACTCTTGGAGATCCGATTTCGCGTCACGTTCGCCGACGTCGCGGCGGTCGACGGGGACGAAGTGTTCCTTTTCGAGGAAAGCCGCGACCCGTTCGAGGTCGGTCGCGTCGTGCAACGCGGCCAGGAACGCCTCGAACGCGTCGGCCAGGATACTTTCGTTGCCGCTTCCGCCGCTGCGGCCCATCCCGTGGCCGAGCACGATCAGTTCGTGGAAGCCCAGCCGCCGCGCCGTCTCGGCGCACGCCGCGCCGCTGACGAGGTTCGCCTTGCGCCGGGTCAGCAGACCCTCGGAGTCCTGGGGATACTTCTTCATCAGCCAACGCGACGCGGCGAATCCCAGAATCGCATCGCCGAAAAACTCCAGCCGCTCGTTCGAGACCAGCGACTGTTCGCGTCCCGCGCTCGCATGCACGAACGCCGGCTCGATCTGGGCCGGCTCGAGATTTGCGGCGCCCGCCAACTTCAGCAGCGCGCGCAGCCGCGCGCGCCGCTTCTCACCCGCCATGTTTAGCGAAGACCACCGACGTGTTGTGGCCGCCGAAGCCGAAGCCGTTGGACATGGCGAAGGCGAGCTCGGGTGCTTTACGGGCGACGTTGGGGACGTAGTCGAGGGTGCATTCGGGATCCGGGACGGCGTAGTTCGTCGTCGGCGGAATGATGCCGCGTTGGAGCGCGAGGGCCGTGGCGATCCCTTCGATCGCGCCGGCGGCGCCGAGCAGATGACCGTGCATCGACTTCGTCGAGGAGACCGCGAGACCGCTGCGCGCGTGCGCGCCGAAGACGCGCTCGATTGCTTGCGATTCGGCCAGATCGCCCAGCGGCGTCGACGTGCCGTGCGCGTTGATGTAGCCGATCTGTTCCGCCCGCACGCCGCTGCGCTGCAACGCGCGCTCCATCGCCAAAATGACGCCTTTCGATTCGGGATCAGGCTGCGCGATGTGATACGCATCGGCCGACTGCCCGTAGCCGAGCACCTCGGCGTAGATGCGCGCTCCGCGCGCGAGCGCGAACTCGCGTTCCTCGATGACGAGGATCCCGGCGCCTTCGCCCAGCACGAACCCGTCGCGCTCCGCGTCGAACGGTCGCGAGGCGTGCAAGTAGTCCTCGTTGCGCGTCGACATCGCTTTCATCGAGCAGAAGCCGCCCATCGCCGTCGGGATCACGGTCGCTTCGCTGCCGCCGGTAACGATCGCGATCGCCTCGCCCAAAAGGATCTTGTCGTACGCGATCGCCATGGCGTCGTTCGCGCTCGCACACGCGCTCGACACCGCGAAGAGCGGACCCTTGAGCCCATACGTCATCGAGATCTGCGCCGAGGCTGCGTTGGCCATCAGCATCGGCACGAAGAACGGCGAGATGCGATCCCACTTCTTCTCCGGCCCGACTTCGAAGGTCGTGTTCTCGACGGTGATGATGCCGCCGATCCCCGTGCCGACGATCGCCCCGGTGCGCTCGCGCACGTCGGGATCGTCCGGCAGGTTGGCGTCGGCCATCGCTTCACGCGCGGCGGCGAGCGCAAACTGCGCGTAGCGATCCATGCGGCGCGCGTCGCGCCGCCCGAAGAAGGCATCGGGGTCGAAGTCGCGCACCTCGGCCGCAATCTTCGTGGTGAGCTTCCCCGGGTCGAAGGCTTGAATCGGCCCGACCCCACTGCGGCCGGTGATCAAACCTTCCCAGAAAGCTTCGCACGAGTTGCCCAGCGGCGTAATCGCGCCCAGGCCGGTGATGACGACGCGGCGTTTCTCCAAAACGCATTCCGGTTCGGAGAGCGTGATGCCGCCCCTCCCCGCCGAGCGGTTGAAGCGTTCCGGCCCGTCGGTGCGTAAGCAGGGATCATGACCGCTCGCCCCTTCCCGCCGGGCCCGTCGACCTTCGCCGCGATGCGCGGAATGGGCGGCGGCGGCAGCCTGCACCGAGTACCAGCGTTCTTGAGCGGCGTGTCCCAAGCGTACGGACCGATCGCGTCCTGGCACATGATGCGAGGCCGATTCTGGTTCGTGGATGACGCGGGCCTGATCGAGACGCTCATGACGGCCAGCGGCTACGACGTCGTCAAGGGACGCGGGCTGCGGCGCATGCGGCGGCTGCTCGGCCTGGGACTCTTGACCAGCGACGAGCCGCTGCACCTCAAGCAGCGGCGGCTGGTCCAGCCCGCGTTCCACCGCGAACGCGTCGCGGGCTACGCCGCGACGATGATCTCCGCTGCCCGCCGCACGGCTGAAGCGCTGCGCGACGGTGAGACCGTCGCGATCGATGGGCTGATGAACCGGCTGGCCTTACGGATCGCCGCCGCGACCCTATTCTCGGCCGACATCGACGACGACGCGGACACGATCGGCTCGGCCGTGAACGAGGCCCTCGCAATCTTCCCGGCCTCACTCTCCGCCTTCAGCGAGCTGCTGGATCACGTGCCGTTCCATCCCGCCACCCGCCGCGCCAGGTCGGCCCGCGCCAAGCTCGACGGGGTGATGTACCGGCTGATCGACGAGCGCCGCCGCGAAGGCGTCGACCGCGGCGACCTGCTCTCGATGCTGCTCACATCGCGGGACGAAGACGGCGCGCCGATGCCCGACGAGCTGGTCCGCGACGAGGCACTGACCCTGCTCCTCGCCGGCCACGAGACCACCGCCAACGCGCTCACCTGGGCCTGGGACGCCCTCGCCCGCAGCCCTCAGGTGGAAGCCCGCCTGCATGCGGAGCTCGACGCAGTACTCGGCGATCGCGATCCGGCCCCCGCGGACGTCCCCCACTTACGCTTCACCCGCGACGTGATCGCCGAGACGATGCGCATCCGCCCGCCGGCCTGGATCCTCGGCCGCCGCGTCATCCGCCCCTTCAAACTCGGCGAGTGGGAGCTGGCCCCCGGCTCGGTCGTCCTCGCCTCCCAAATCGTCACCCACCGCAACCCGCGCTATTGGAACGACCCCAACGCCTTCCGCCCCGAGCGCTGGTCCAACGGCGAAACCGACGCCCTCCCCAAATACGCCTACTTCCCCTTCGGCGGCGGCACCCGAATCTGCATCGGCGAGTCCTTCGCCTGGACCGAGGCCGTCCTGGTCCTGGCGACCCTCGCCCACCGCCACCGCTTCCACCTGACAGACGAGACCGAAGTCCCCCTCGATCCGCTGGTCACGCTGCGCCCCGGCCGCCCAATCACGATGAAGGTAGAAATCCGCCACCCAGCCCGCATCCCGGCCTAACGTGTGGCGAGGTCGCCATGCGCGACGAGGGCCCCTCGACAAGCTCGGGGTGACATGACCGCCACGACCCTGCAAAACCCCCGCTTTCAAACCACCCAGCCAACACGGTGCCTGGCATGGGGGCGGGGGATGGCGTGGTGTCGGGGCGTTTGCGAAGGAGCGAAGCCCGGAGGGCGAGAGCGACGAAGCAACCGAGCTCCCGGAGCGCCATGGATGGCGCGCAGGGAGTGTCCCCGTCACCACACCATCCCCCGCCACCACGCCCGCCACCATCCAACGAACAGACCTTGGTTTGACCTCAAGCCGCCACACCTGGTATGATCTCGCGGCTATGTTCCGGTTTGACCTCCAACTTTTCGCGTCCAAGAAGGGCGCAGGCTCCACGCGCAACGGCCGCGACTCGAACTCCCAGCGGCTCGGTGTGAAGCGCTACGGCGGCGAGCACGTCATCCCGGGCAACATCATCGTCCGCCAGCGCGGGACCAAGTTCCATCCCGGCGCCGGCGTGATGCTCGGCAAGGACCACACGATCTTCGCGGTCGTCGAGGGCCACGTGACCTTCACCGCCTCGAAGAACCGCAAGCACGTCAACGTCGTGCCGGCCGCGGTTTGATCCTAGCGTTCGCTTCGGCGACCAGCGCAGAGAGCCGCCTAGCGGCTCTTTTTGTTTTGTAGACCCCTGTGCAATTCATCGACGAAGCCACGATCACGGTTGCCGCCGGCAAGGGCGGCGACGGCATCGTCGCATGGCGGCGCGAGAAATACGTCCCCAAGGGCGGACCGGCCGGCGGCGACGGCGGCCGCGGCGGCGACGTCGTGCTGCTCGCCGATCCCGAGCTCGGAACGCTGGTCGACTTCCGGTTCAAGAAGCAGTTCGCCGCCGAGCTCGGCCGGACAGGGATGAAGTCGAACAAATCCGGGAAGGCCGGCGACGAGATGGTCGTGCGGGTCCCGGTCGGCACGCTCGTCACGCGCACCGAGATCGACGCCGAAGGCAACCGCGGCCATTCGCGTTTGTTCGCCGATCTCAGTACGCCGTACGAGCGGTTGCGCGTCGCCAAGGGCGGACGCGGCGGCCTCGGCAACCAGCACTTCGCGACCGCCGCGCGGCAGGCGCCGCGTTTCGCGTACAACGGCGAGCCCGGCGAGCGCTGCGAGCTCAAGCTCGAGTTGAAACTGCTCGCCGACGCGGGGGTGATCGGCCTGCCGAACGCCGGCAAGTCGACGCTGCTCAGCGTCGTGAGCGCCGCGCGCCCGAAGATCGCCGACTATCCGTTCACCACGCTCGAACCGCAGCTCGGCGTCGTTCGCGTCGCCGAGTTCGAATCGTTCGTGATGGTCGACGTTCCCGGTCTGATCGAAGGCGCGCACGAAGGCGCCGGGCTCGGCGATCGCTTCTTGCGCCACGTCGAACGCACGCGCGTGCTGGTGCACTTGATCGCCGGCGACAAGCCGCTGGACGAAGTGCTGGCCGACAAAGAAACGATCGAGAACGAGTTGCGCGCGTGGAACACCGCGCTGCTCGACCGGCCGGTCATCATCGCGATCACCAAGATCGACTTGCCCGACGCGCGCGCAACGTACGAAGCCTTGCGCGACGCGATGCCGGGCTTGCGCGGCATCTCCGCCGCGACGGGCGAGGGCGTGCAAGAACTCATCTACGCGACCTGGGAAACGATCCGCTCCACGCCGGTACCCGACATCGTGACGCCCGAACCGGCGCAAATTCAGCTGACCGCCGACGAACCGTTCGACATCATCGTCGAAGGCGGCATCTACATCGTCAGCGGCGAGCGCGTCGAGCGCCTCGCGCACATGACCGACTTCGATTCCGACGAAGCGCTGGCGCGTTTCGAGCAGATCCTCGCCAAGATGGGCGTCGACAAGAAACTGCGCGAACTCGGCGTCCAAGAAGGCGACACCGTGCGCATCGCCGGCGTAGAGTTCGACTACAGCTAGGCGGTCGTCGTGACGGAGATCGTCTCCATCGCCGATCGTCCGGTCGTATCTCGCATGGTCCGGTCGGTACCGCCGCGAACGCGCCGCGGATCACCATGCGGGTCGGCGTCTTCGGCGGGTCGTTCGACCCCATCCATAACGGCCATCTTTTCGTGGCCGAGGCGGTACGCGAAGCCTCGCGGCTCGACCGCGTGCTGTTCGTTCCGACGCGCGCCGGCCAGCACTATCGCGGCGGCGCGATGAGCGCGGCGCCAGCCGAACGGGCAACGATGATTCGCCTGGCGATCGCCGCCAACGTCGCCTTCGCGCTCGACGAGAGCGACCTCGCGCCGGACGCGAGCGGGTACACGGCCGACTTGCTGCCGCGCCTGAAGGCGCGCTATCCCGGAGCAGACCTGACGTTCATCGTCGGGGGTGACTCGCTGGTGCGTTCGCGCTGGCAACGGCTCGACGAAGTGGTCGACGCGGTGGAAGAGTTCGTCGTCGCACCCCGCGGCGAGGTTACCGGCAGTGACCTTGACGCCGCGCTCGACGATCTGTCGCCCGAGCGCCGGGCCAAGATCCGGCTGCTCGACGTCCCGGTCGTCAGCGGCTCGGCGACCGAGATCCGCCACCGCCTCGCCGAGGGCCGCACCGTTCGGTACCTGGTCCCCGAGCCGGTGTATCGTTACATCGAAGAACGAGGTCTCTACCAAGGATGATCGCCGGACCGCTCGCCGTTGCGAAGAGCATCGGAGGAATCCCCGCCCACGAACTCGCCGCGACCTACGGGACGCCGCTCTTCACGATCGACCTGGACGTGCTCGACCTCGAGGTGCACCGGCTGCTGGCGGCGTGCGAACCGCGCGGCATCGCGGTCGGCTACGCCGCGAAGGCGTTCCTGTGCATGGCACTGGCCGAGCATCTCGCAGCGACCCCGCTGCGGCTGGACGTCTGCTCGCTCGGTGAGCTGGTGACCGCCGAACGCGGCGGGTTTCCGGCCGGGCGGCTCTATTTCCACGGCTGCGGCAAGACCGGCGACGAACTGCGGGCGGTCGTCGAGCGCCGGGTTGCGTTCGACGTCATCGACAACGTCGAGGAATTGGAACGGCTCGCGGCGCTCGCCGACGGCGCGGCGCCGGTCGACGTGATGCTGCGGCTCAACACCGGGATCGAGGCTCACACCCACGCCTTCATCCGCACCGGCGGCGAGAACACCAAGTTCGGGATCCCGCTGGACCGGCTCGCGGCGGTGCTGACCCGCATCGCGGAGCTCCCGCAACTGCGGCTGATCGGACTGCACGCCCACATCGGCTCGCAGATCGCCGAGCTGGCGCCGTTTCTTGCGAACGTCGACGAACTCGCGAGCGCGGCCGACCTCGCGCGCGGCATGAGTTTGCCGGTCGAAGAGCTGATCTGCGGCGGTGGGATCGGCGTCGAAGAGGGACCCGACGACCCGCATCCGGTCGACGTCGAGGCGCTCGCCGCGGCGCTCGCCGAGCGGGTCGCCGGCCGCGGATACCGGGTCGCCGTCGAGCCCGGCCGCGCTGTGATCGCTCGTGCCGGAACGTCGCTCTACCGCATCATGGCCGTCAAAACGCAGGGACGGCGCCGTTTCATCGTCGTCGACGGCGGGATGGCCGACAACCCGCGCCCGATTCTCTACGGCGCGCACCATGCCGCCGAGGTCCTGACCGCGCGCGCACTGGGTCCGGACGAACCGGCAACCTTGGTCGGCCGGTCGTGCGAAAACGACGAGATGGGCGACTACATCCTGCCCCGCGATCTGGCCGCCGGCGACATGCTCGCGCTGCGCACGACCGGTGCCTATACATACAGCATGGCGAGCAACTACAACCGCTTCGGCCGCCCGCCGGTCGTCTTCGTCCGTGACGGTCACCATCGCCGCGTGGTGCGCGGTGAGTCCGCCGACGACGTCATGCGGCTCGACGCACTGTGACGCGGCGCGCCGTTCGGCGCGAATTTCTCCCGCAAATGTTGTCAGAGCGCACGACGCCCCGTACACTAGAGACATCGCATACGAACGGCCGCTCCACTCCGTCGCGCTCGCCAGCGCATCCCCGCGCCGCCGCGAGTTGCTCGCGTCGCTCGGCTTACACGTTACCGTCGTTGCGAGCAGTTACGTCGAAGAGCCGTTGGCGGGGCTGCGTCCGGCCGAGCTCGCCGCCGCGCACGCCGCCGGCAAGGCCGCCGGTGCCGTGCCGTCCGACCGTCTGATCGTCGCGGCCGACACGGTCGTCGACATCGACGGCGACGCGCTCGGCAAGCCCGTCGACAGGGCCGAGGCGGTGGCGATGCTGACCCGGCTGGCGGGCCGCTGGCATACCGTGCACACCGCCTTCGCGTTGCGCGACGATGTGACCGAGGTCTCGCTTGCGGACATCGTGTCGACGCGCGTGAAATTTGCCGATCTTGATAGTGACATGATCGCGGCGTACGCCGCTTCCGGAGACGGGATGGACAAAGCCGGCGCCTACGGGATCCAAGGCTTCGCAGCAACCCTCGTCGAGCGCATCGACGGCGACTACTTCGGCGTGGTCGGATTTCCGCTCGCCGCGTTCGCGCGAGCCGTGCGGCTGATGGGGTACAGCGTGTTGCCGCGGGCCGAAGTGCCCGCATGAACTTCGCCGGAACCGTCCGCGCGACGTTCAGCCCCGACATCGGGATCGACCTGGGCACCGCCAACACGGTCGTCTACTCGCACGATGAGGGGATCCTTGTCAGCGAGCCGTCGGTGGTCGCCTACCGGACCAGCGACGACGCGATGATCGCGATCGGCCACGCCGCCAAAGAGCTCGACGGGCGTTCGCCGGGCCGGATTCACGTCGTGCGGCCACTGCGCGGCGGGACGATCTCCGACTTTCGCGGCGCCCACGCACTGGTCAAGACGCTGGTCGACCGCGCGCTCGCCTCGCGCCCGCGGATCGCGCCCCGCGTGATCGCCTGCATCCCGGGGTGCGCGACCGACATCGAATGCAAGGCGGTCGAGGAAGCGATTCGGGCGGCCGGGCCGCGCACCACGGAGTTCATACCCCAGGCCGTCGCGGCCGCGGTCGGCGCCGGGCTCGACATCATGGGCGCGACGCCGCGCATGGTCATCGACATCGGCGGCGGCACGACCGAGATCGCGGTCGTCATCCTGGGCGGGGTCGTCGCACTGCACTCGATCAAGGTCGGCGGCGACACGTTCGACGAGGCGATCGTCGCGCGGCTGCGGCGCGAATACTTCGCGATCGGCCCGCTCACCGCCGAACGCCTCAAGATCGAGCGCGGCTTCGCCGGGCGCGCGCCGGGCCGTGACGCCTACGTCGTCGCAGGGACCGACATGGCGCGCCTTCGCCCCGGCAAGCGGACGGTCGAGGAAGCGCTCGTCGGCGAGGCGATGCGCGACGGGATCGACAAGATCGCCCGTGCGGCATGGTCGATCCTGGAAGCGATGCCGCCGGATGTCGCCGGCGAACTTATCGACGCGGGGATCATGTTGACCGGCGGCGGTGCGCTCATCACGGGACTCGCAGGCGAGCTGAGCGCGCGCACGAACCTGCCGACGACGGTCGCCGACGATCCCCTGGGATGCGTAGCGCGCGGCGCCGGCGAGATTCTTGCGTCGCCCGGTTTGCTCGAACGGCTGCGGCCGCACGCGGACCGGTTGACGAGGTGGTATCAATCTTTACGTATCGGGATGAGAGAAAGCTATTCGCGATAGTCGGAGCGGTCATCGTTGCCGCTCTCATCGCGCTTCTCCAACTCGACTCCGCGCGTTCCGGACGAACGTCGCCGCTCACCGCAACCATAACCACGATCAGCACGTACCTGCAGCTCGCGGTGTCGACGGTCGTCGGCGGCGTCCGCGGCGGGATCGATACGATCGTGCGCACGCCCGGCCTCGCGACCGACAACGGCCGGCTCCGCAGCGAGAACGTCGCGCTGCGTACGCAGAACGACGAATTGCGAGAACGGCTCGCGCGCGTTCCGGCCGCACAGAGCATGGCGGCTGCGCAGCTCGCGCATCCCGACGGTCTTGCGGCGCTGGTGATCGGCTACGACCCCGAAGCCTCAATGCGCGTGGTCACGATCGACCGCGGCGCGAAGGACGGCGTGCGCCGCGACGACGGCGTCGTCACCGGTGAAGGCGTGGTTGGCCGCATCATCGAGGTGAGCCCGCTCTCCTCGAAGGTCTTGCTGGTCAACGACCCGACGTCGAAGCTGCCCGCGGTCGTGCAGCGCGGCCGCTGGTGGGCGATCGCCGTCGGAACCTCGACTCGCGTGCGCCTGCAGTACGTCTCGCAAGACGCCAAACTGCGGATCGGCGACCGGGTCGTGACCGGCGAGGGCCGTTCGTTTCGCGCCGGCGTGCTGATCGGCCGCGTCAAGGAAGTCGCCCCAGTTTCCGCCGGCGCGCTCGATCAGACCGCGATCGTGCAGCCTGCCGTCGACGTGAGCGCGCTCTCTCGTGTCCTCGTTCTACCGCAGAAGTAGTTACCGCAGCGTCGAGCTCGCGGTCGGCCCGGCGTACTGGCCGGTCCTGGGTTGGACCGCGCTGCTGGCGTTCGGGCAAACCGCACTCGTCCCGCTCTTCGCGTTCCGCGGCGCGGTGCCGTCGTTCGTCACGATCGCCGTCGTGCTCTACGCGGTGCGTGTCGGCGCGCGCCGCGGCGCGCTGCTGGCCATTCCCGCCGGCCTGCTCGAAGACATCTTCGCCGGCACGGGCGGCGGCTGGACGATCTCCACGACGATCGTCGCGCTGCTGGCGGGCGGCTTGTCCCGCCGCATGTTCGCCGACGGCGCGTTCGCACCGGCCGTGCTGTGCGGCATCGCGATGCTCGCCCGCGACCTCGTATTCTGGTCCGTCATGCGCATCGAGGGATTTCCGCCGGGATATGCGACGGCGCACGCCCACGCTGCCCTGTGGCGCGCACTGCTCACCGCGATCGTCGCGTTCCTCTGGCTGCTCGTGCGCGGGCGGCTGGTCACCGACAAGACCACCGTCGAGCGGTTCGGATGAGCGCCGAGCGATTGCCGGCCGATGGATCGCTGCCGCGCATCCTCGGATTCGTCGCGGTGCTGCTCGTCGCGCTGGCGGCGATCGTCTCGCGTCTGGTGCAGGTGCAGCTCGTTCAAGGCGACGCGTTCGCGGCCGCGGCTCGCGCCAATCAAGTGGAAGTCATTCCGGTCGCCGCGCCGCGCGGGCTGATCGTCGATCAGCACGGCACGGTGCTGGTCCGCTCGCGCCCGTCGTTCGTCTGCGCGCTGATCCCCTCCGAGATCACCGACATCGAGCGGACCCTGGCGATGCTTTCCGGCGTCTTGCGCATTCCGGTCGACCAACTGGAGCGGCGGCTGCTGCACCACCACGGCAAGAACTATAAGAACTTCGATGAGGTGAGGGCGTACGAACCGTACGGACCGGTCATCCTCGCCACCGATTTGACGGCGGTGCAGACCGCGCGGCTGGCGGAAGCGCAAAGCGATCTGCCCGGCGTCGACATGGAAGAGCAGCCGGTGCGCAACTATCCGTACGGCAAGACCGGCGCGCATCTCTTCGGGTACGTCGGCGTCATCGACGAGGACGAATATCGCGCGCGCAAGCGCGACGGGTACTCGCCCAACGACGTCGTCGGCAAGGACGGCCTCGAGAACCAGTACGATCGTTGGCTGCACGGCCGCGCCGGCGGCGAACAGGTCGAAGTCAACGCCTCGGGCGCGCTGGTGCGCCGCCTCAAACCGCTCGACCCGACGCCGGGCGACACGATCGTCACGACGATCGATTGGCGGCTGCAGAAGATCGTCGAGAAGAACCTCGCCGCGATGCTCGCGCGGTGGGGAAAAGCGCGGCACTCACGGCTGGCCGGCGCGGTCATCGTGCTCGATCCGCGCAACGGCGGCGTGCTCGCGCTCGCATCGATGCCCGCTTTCGATCCCAACGAGTTCGCGACGCCGATCGACGAGAAGAAGTACAGCCGCCTGCTCGCCGACAAATTGAACCCGCTCTACGATCGCGCGATCGGAGCGGCATCGCCGAGCGGATCGACGTTCAAGATGGTCACCGGTTCGGGCGCGATCAGCAGCGGCGTCATCAAGCCGCACCAGGTGCTCTACGACAGCGGTGCGTGGTCGTGTTACGGACACACTTTCTACGACATCGCGTCGAGCGGCTCGGGCTCGATCGCGTTCGAGCGCGCGCTCGCGGCATCGTCCGACGGCTACTTCTACCAGCTCGGCTGGCGGCTCAAGAACGAGCGCCTCGCCTATTGGGCCGGGCAGTACGGCCTCGGCTCGAAGCTCGGCGTCGATCTTCCCGGCGAATATCCGGGCAATTGGCCGACGCAAGAGTGGGTGCAAGCAACGTTCGGCAAGGGCTACAATCTCGAACCCAGCGACGCATGTCAGCTCGCCATCGGTCAAGGCTCGATGCAGGCGACGCCGCTGCAGATCGCGAGCGTCGCGGCGACCGTCGTCAACGGCGGCACGCTCTATCGACCGCACATCGTCCAAGAGATCCGCTCGCCGCGCGGTCGCGTCTTGAAGACGTTCGACCACGAGATCATCCGCCACGTCCCGGTGACGCAAGAGTCGCTCCAAGAAGTGCGCGTCGGGATGTCGCAAGTCACCAAGCCCTGGGGCACCGCGTACGGCTTGGAAATCCCAGGTCTCCCGTTCTCCGGCAAAACCGGAACGGCCGAAACCGAAGGCGGCCATGGGGCGAACACGACCTGGTTCGTGGCGTGGGCACCAAGCGATCATCCGAAGATCGCGTTGGCCGTGTACATGGAGAAATCCGGGGGCTACGGGGCGAACGTTGCGGCACCGATCGCGCAGCACATCATCGCGGAATATTTCGGGCGCAAACTTCCGCCGATCTGAGCGTTGGATCGTGGCAGGGTGTGACGGGGAATGGTGCCGCGACGGGGACGCTCCCGGCGCGCATCCTGCGCTCTGGTCGCTCGGTTCTCCGTCGGTCTCGGCCCTCCAGGCCTTTGCGACTCCGAAACGCCCCGCCGCAGCACCATCCCCCCGTCACACCCTAGGCACGATCGTTGTCGGCACGCACAAGTCGTTGTCGCATGCACAGATCGTTTGATCGTTGGCGTCGCGGCGCGGGGCGGGCGTTATCGTGCTTCGATGAGGGTGAGCATGGGGAGGATGCGGCGGATTTCGTTGGATCTGGCGTCGGTGTGGGTGCTGAGGTGGTCGTCGACGAGGTCGTTGCGGCCGGCGCGGTGGAGGCCGTAGGCGGCGGCGAGCGCGATCGAACCGTCGGTGTCGCGCAGCGCGCGTTCGAGGAGTGGGACGTTCGCGTGGCGTGAGGCGGCATCGATCGCGGCGTAGCGTTCCGGGACCGCGTACGAGGCGTACGCGCGTTCGAGGGTTGGGGCGGCGGTGTCGCTGTCGATCTCGGCGAGCGCTTCGATCACGGCGATGCGGAGGTCGCCGGTTTCTTGATCGAACGCGGCGGTGAGAAGGTCGGCGCTCCAGCGATTCGCGATGAGTGCGAGGCCCTCGATCAGCGCACGGCGTTCGGCGTCGTCGAGGTTCGTCGCGCTCTCGTCGATCCGGGTCGGCCAGGTGATTTCGCGAACGAAATCCGTGACGGTTCCCGTCGCGTCCGCGGCGCGCGGGAGCGGAATGGTTTCGATCGGCTCGGTCGTGTTGATTACCCCGCGCGGACGCGGCCAGAACTGCGAGATCCCGATCAGCGCGAGACCGAGCACACCGAGCAGAAGTCCCGGTACTACGAACTCCGAGTGCAGAAAATCGAGGCCGAACACCTACGTCGTGACGGCGGTCGCTTCGAGCGCGTCGCGGAGCGCCGCGCGAACGTCGTGGAGCGCCGCGTCGAGAGCAGCATTCTGCGTGCCGGCGAGGACGCGGTGAAACTCTTCGCTCGGCAGCGCCGCGACGTTGGTGAACGTCGCGATCAGTGCGCTGCGATATGCGTTGAGCGCTTCACCGCCGCCCGGTTTCGCGAATGCCCACGGCAGCAACTCGGCCAGCACGAGCCACGGGCGCGCGGTGCCGAGCGGCTCGTTCTGCAACGCCTCGAGCTGCGCGGTGAGACGCGGCACGTCGAGCGGGCCTTCGAGCACGATCGCCGCGTCGCCGGGCCCCGGATCGTCGACGGACTGCGCGCCGGCGAGCGAGTTCACCAAGTCGACGAGTGCCGCGCGGCTGGCGCGGTCTTCGATGTCTTTCGCGGTGAGCGCGTAGCGCGGCATGCGCATCTTGATGAAGAGGCGGTCTACGACGCCGCGCAGCGCCTCGCGCTCCGCGGCAAGTTTCCCAGGGACGTCGCCGTTGAGGCCGACGAACGCGGTCGGGGCCAGGGTCCGGATCGCGAAGATGTGCGTGACCAGGCCGCCGTAGTCCGACTGCTCGAGGAAGGCGAGCGCGCGTTCGAGCGCGTCGCGGGCGAAGGCGACTCGGACCCCACGCGACGGCGCGACCGGCGTCGGCGCGGCCTGCGGTGTATCGATCGCCGCAGCGTGCAGCTCGGGCTCGGGGCTCGATTGCGGTTCGGGTGCCTCGGGTTCGGCGGGTGCCTCGGGTTCGGCCGGGGCCTCGGGCGCGGCGTGCGCTTCGGGTTCGTCGGCGACGAAGCGCGGGGGCGCCGCCGCTTCCGGCGGTGGGGCGACGGCGACCGCGGCGTCGCCGTGGTGGGCGGGCGCCGTCGGGGGCGTGGGTCGCTCGTCGGTGAGGGCAGCTTCGATCGGGTCGTCGTAGCGGTACGTGCCCGGTTCGGGTGCGCTATGCGTGAGTGGGGCCGGCGGCGCCGGCGGGAGCTGGATCTGCGCCCGGCGCTGATCGGCCACGTCGCGCAAGATGTCGATGGTTCGCGGCGCGATGCCGGAGACCGAGAACGGCAGACCGTGCGCGCGCACGGCAAAGGCCGGCGTCGAGCGAACCCGCACGGGCGTCGATGCGAGCCCCAACGTTCCGCCGCCGTCCCACGTGACGTCGGCGTGCGCGTCGATCAAGGTGCCGGCGGGCAGAGGCGTGTTGACGATGACGCAGTAGCGGACGCCGATCTCGACCCCGGGATCGACGTCCTCCAGGGCCAGGCCGGCCTTCGACCACAGGACCGAGCCGCCGTCGATGTCGAGCAGCGGGATGTCGTTGACCGACGTGGAGCCCGGCAGGTACGTGGTGCGAACCGGAAGCTGCGCGCGAACGCCGACCCGGTTCGCGGCGCCGTCGCCGGTGTTGCGCACGGAGAGCCGCACGAACAGCGCCTCGCCCGCGTCGACGGTTTCGGACGGCTGCGTGCGCAGCGACGCACCCTCGTCGAAGCGCGGTTCGGCGACGGTCGGGATGGTAACCGGCGCGAGCCCGAAAGGGAGCAGGCCGACGGCTTCGAGCCGGCCGTTGACGGCGATCGTCGTGCCGCGAGCGACCAGCCGCGCGAGGCGCAGCCGGACCGTCGCCTCGGCGCGCGCGCCGGGCTGGACGTCGCCGAAAAGGAGCGCGGAGCCGACCCGGGTCGCCCCTTCGACCGCTTCGATGCGCGCGGCGCTGCTGATGTCGAGCTGCAGGCGGACGTCGCGGGCCACGTCCGTGCCTTCGTTGACGAGCGCAACGTGGACGTCGCCGTGACGGCTGGGGCGCAGCGGTTCGGCTGCGGCGTAGGCCATCGTCACGCCGGAGGGCGAGAAGCGCGGGCGGGAACGCACGACCAGCTCGAGCTGGCCGAGCGGCACGGCCGCGGTCTGATCGCTCTCGAGCCGGGCGCGCAGCCGGATCTCGGACCGGTCCGCGATCGGCGAGGCGACCGTTCCGACCAGCGTGAGCGTGCGCGCGGCGCCGGGCGCGATGGTTCCGAGGTCCACGCCGCCGGGCTGGACCCGTGCCTCGCCGGCCTCGTCGACGTAGTGCAGCAGGTGCAGCGCCGGGTCGCCTTCGACCACGATCCGCACGCCGGTGGCTTGGGCCGTACCGTCGTTCGCGATGCGCACGGTCGCGCGCACTTCGCTGCCGGGGGTGACTTGAGCCGGACCGTCGAGGGTGAGCGTGTTGCGCCCCTCGAGGAACCGGGGAGTCGAGCGGACGTGCAAGCTCCGTTCGAACGGCCGCGTTCCGGTCGGCCATTGCAGCGAACCGGAGATCGGCAGCGGCGTGCCGTCGACGGCCGGCGAGACGACGTAGGCGTCGATCGACGCCTCGACCCGGCGGCCGGCCTCGACCCGCGTGAAGACGAAGCTGCCCGGCGTCTCGCCGTCGGCGACCGAACGGCCGTCGACCGCGCGCGAGCCCGGCGCGTAGCGCAGGCCGTCGGGCAGGTTCAGCCGGACGCGGACGTCTTCGGCCGCGCACGTCCCGTCGTTTTCGGCGACCAGCGCGACGCGCACGCGGCGGCCGGGTTCGACCTCGCTCGGCGCGTCGACGACCAGCCGCGTCGCGTCGGTGTCGAACCGGCTCGCGCTGCGCACCGTCAGCTCGGCGCGCGCGAGCTCGAACTCCGGCGATTCGCTCGCCGCGACCGCGCCGCTCAGCACGATCCGCGTGTTGTCGTCGAGCGGCGTGTCGATGCGCGCGCGGTATTCGACCACCAGCGTCGCACCCGCCGCGAGCGCGAGGCTCGCGACCGTTGCGTTGCCGAAGCCGAACGGATCCCCGCCGCGTTCGTCGATCGGTGTTTCACGGCCGTCGACGCGCGCGCTGCCCGCGACGTAGGTCGTGCGGTCCGGCACGGGCAGCACGACGACGACGTCGTGCGCCGTCGCGTGACCGCTGTTGTGCACGCGCGCCGCGACGAGAATCTCTTCGCCCGGTTCGGCGACGCGCAGCGCTTCGAGCGACGCGAACGTTTCGGGATTCTGCAATGCCGGCGCGCTTTGCGCGACCAGCCGCACGACGTTCGAGCCGATGACGTCGGTCTCGTTCGCGGCTAGTGCAGCTTGCAACTCGAGCAGCGCGCCGTTTTCGATCGTCGGCGCGACGGCGTACGACAGCGCGATGCGCCGCTCGACGCCCGGCGGGACCTCGCCGAGGTCGGCGCCGTTGGGCGCGAGCAGGCTCGTCTCACCGGCGGCATCGTCAAGCGCCCGGTCGTCGACCCGTGCGCTGCCGGGGACGTAGCGCAGGCCCTCCGGGAGGCTGAAGCGCACGCGCAATCCGGTCGCCGCGGCGCCGCCGAAGTTGTAGAATGCGAACGTCGCGCGAACGGTCATTCCAGGTTCGACCGAACGGTCGGGAGAAACGACGAGCGTTCGTAACCCCTCGGGTAACGAAGGCACGCCCGGCGCGAAAGCTTCCGTCAGGGTTCGCATCAGTGCCGATTCCGTTCGGCGGTCCCGGACTGCCGACCTCGCTTGCTGTAGGTACTATGACGACGATCGCCCACCACGCCGACTACCTTTGTGATGCCGTGACCCGCCTGGGGAGCGAGAGCGCCTTCGAGGTGCTGGCGCGCGCCAAAGCGCTCGAGGCGCAGGGTCGGCGGATCGTTCACATGGAGATCGGCGAGCCGGACTTCGACACGCCCGAGCATATCAAGCGCGCCGGGATCCAGGCGATCGAAGACAACTACAGCCACTACACGCCCTCGGCCGGGATACCGGAACTGCGTGAGGCGATCGCGGAGTACGCGAGCCGCTTCCGCGGGCTCGCCGAACCCTACCGCCGCGAAAACGTCGTGGTCGGCGCCGGCGCGAAGCCGATCATCTGGAACCTGATGTCGGCGCTGCTGGATCCAGGCGACGAGCTGGTCTACGCCGACCCCACCTACCCGGCATACGCCTCGGCGGCCGGCTACCTGGAAGCGAAGACGATCCCCGTGCACCTGCTCGAGTCGCGCAACTGGCGGCTCGACCTCGATGAGCTCGCCGCGAAGGTCGGACCGAAGACCAAAGCGCTCGTCATCAACTCGCCGCACAACCCGACCGGCGGCGTGCTGACCCGCGACGATCTCGAAGCGATCGCCGCGCTTTCGCACAAGCACGATTTCCTGGTCGTCTCCGACGAGATCTACTCGCGCAACATCTACGGTCCGAGCTTCGTCTCGATCACGCAAATCGAGGGGATGCGCGACCGCACGATCGTCATCGACGGATTCTCGAAGGCGTACGCGATGACCGGCTGGCGACTCGGCTATGCGATTGCGCCCGAGGAGATCGCGAAGACGATTACGCTGTTCAACAACAACACGTTCTCGTGCGTCGCCACGTTCGTGCAGCGCGCCGGCATCGCGGCACTCACCGGTGACGACGGCCCGGTCCAGACGATGAACGGCATCTTCCGCGAACGGCGCGATGCGATCGTGTCCGGACTGAACGGCATTCCGGGCGTGTCGTGCACGGTTCCCGAGGGCGCGTTCTACGCGTTCCCCAACGTCTCGAAGATCACGCACGACGACAAGCACCTCGCGGCCTGGCTGCTGCAGGAGGCCGGCGTCGCATGTCTGGGCGGTTCGAGCTTCGGCGGGGGCGGCAAGGGGTATCTGCGCTTCTCCTATGCCGCGTCCGTCGACGACATCACCTGGGCGCTCGAGCAGCTGCGCACGGCGCTGCCGCGGTATCCCGGAGCCTGATACGAAGACCCGGCTTTACCGGGACCGGCTCGCCGTCGCGGCGGATGCCGGCTTCATCGCCGCGCTGCACGCCGCTCCGCATGCCCGCCCGTTCGTGCACGCTCCGACCGAGGACCAGGTGCGACGGCGGATCGAGGAGACCGACGTCGAGCAGCGCATCATCCTCGACGGCGACACGCCGGTCGGATTGTGGGCGCTGCACCTGCACGAGGATTGGCTGGCCGAGTTCGTTCGCGTCGTCGCGATCGCGCCGGGGCGCGGCATCGGCACGTACGCGCTGCGCCGGATGATCGCGCGCGCGTTCGACGATCTCGGCGCGCACCGCGCCTACCTCGAAGTCGTGGCGGCGAACCCGGCGCGGCGGCTGTACGAACGCGAAGGGTTTGCCCTCGAAGGGACCTTTCGCGAGGGGTACCGCGAGGCTCCCGGACTGTACCGCGATCTGTGCGCGTACGGGATGCTGGCTGCCGACCGGACGCGCTGACGACAGCCCGCTACTCGGCGGCCTCGAGCATGCAGTTGTACACGAAGAAGACGGTCTCGCGGCGGAAGCCGGTCGCTTCGTACAGGTGCTGCGCGCGGAGGTTGTCGACCGCCGTCGAGAGCGTCAGCCCAACCGCACCGGTTTCGCGCGCCAAGCGCTCCGAGCGTTCCATGAGCGCGCGCCCGACCCCGCGGCGGCGCGTGTTCTCCGCCACGAAGAGATCGTTGAGCAGCCAGAGTTTCCCCGGCGGCGTGGTCGTCGAAGCAAACGTCGGATAGAGCTGCACGAAGCCGAGGCCCTGCCCATCGGAATCTTCCGCGATGAAGATCACCGACTCGTCGTTCGCCAAGCGGTCGCGGATGAAGTTCTGCGCTCCATCGAGGTCCGCCGCCTGCCGATAGAAGACCCGGTAGGCGTCGAAGAGCCCTCCGACGGCCACGACGTCGTCGAGCGATGCGCGGCGCACCACGAACCCGTTCATTCGCCGCGCAGGCGAAGCGCGGAGCGCACCGCGCGCATCGTTTCCGCGGCGACCGCGCGAGCGCGATCGTTGCCGTCGCGCAAAATCTCGTCGACGCGCGCGCGATCGAACGATGCGCGACGCGCTCGAACCGGGCGCAAGTATGCGTTGAGCGTCTCCGCGAGTTCGGTCTTGCACGCGACGCATCCGAGCGCACCCGACGAGCACGCTTCACCGATCGCTTCGACGCGTGCCGCGTTCGAGTAACGGTGCAGCGCGAAGGCCGGGCAGATCTCCGGGCGCCCCGGATCGTTGCGCCGGACTTTGCGCGGATCGGTGACGTACGAGCGGACTTTCTTTGCCGTCGTCTCTTCGTCGTCGGCGAGGTCGATCGTGTTGTGATACGACTTCGACATCTTGCGTCCGTCGGTGCCGGGCACGGCGGGAAACTCCGAGAGCAGCGCTTGCGGTTCGACCAGCGTCGGACCGTAGAGGAAGTTGAAGCGCCGCACGACCTCACGCCCGAACTCCAAATGCGAGACCTGGTCTTTCCCGACCGGCACCGTGTTCGCGCCGAACACCGCGATGTCGCAGAGCTGCAGCAGCGGATAGCCGAGAAATCCGTAGGTTGCGATCTCGGCGCCCAGCGCGTCGATCTGATCTTTGTACGTCGGGACGCGCTGCAGCCAGGCGACCGGAACGATCATCGAGAGAAGCGCGTTCAGTTCGGTGATCTCCGGTACCACCGACTGCAGGAAGATGACCGACCGCTGCGGATCGATGCCGGCGGCGAGCCAGTCGAGCACGACGTCGTAACGCGCGTCGTGAATCGCTTGCGGATCTCCGAATCCGGTGGTGAACGCGTGGAGATCCGCGACTTCGAAGAACGCCTCCATCGTCTCGCTCAAACGCACCCAGTTTTCGAGCGTGCCGAGCAAGTGTCCCAGGTGAAGGCGGCCCGTCGGCCGGTGTCCCGACATGACGCGGGAACGGGGTGGTGACGCGGGTTTTTCGACGATCATATGTGGCGACTCGATCCGCTTGTCTACCGGCGAACGGCTGACCTGCGCGCAACGCGCGTTCCGGCAAACGGTTCGCCGCCCTCGATGGCATCACGCACGCGCGCGCGCGCGGTCTCGATCGCGGTGGGCAGATCCGATCCGCGCGCGAGCGCCGACGCGATCGATACGGCGAGCAGATCGCCGGTACCGCGCAGGTCCGCGTCGATGCGCGGTGACGCAAACGTACGAACGTCGTCCGCGTGCGCGAGCACGTCGACGGCGTCGCCGGTGAGATGGCCGCCTTTCACCAGCGCGGCGCGCGCTCCGAGCGCGACGAACGCGGCCGCCGCGTCGCGCATCGCGCCGACGTCGAGGACCGTGCGGCCCAGGAGCGCTCCCGCTTCGGCGAGATTCGGCGTCACCACCGTCGCGAGCGGGATGAGATCGTCGCGGAGCGCGTCCGCCGTCCGCGCGTCGGCCAAGGCGTCGCCGCCGCTCGCGGCCAGCACGGGGTCGACGACCACCGGGATTCCGGGGAAGAGCGCCAGCCCCGCCGCGACCGCTCTCACCGCGTCGGCGGAGACGAGCGCGCCGACGTGAAACGCAGCGACGCCCGCGTCCAGCAGCGCCGCGAACTGCGCGGCGATCGCCGGCGGGTCGACCGCCCGCAGCGCCGTGACGTGCGCCGCGCTTTGCGCGCTGACCCCAGCGACCACGCACACCGGCCGCGCGCCGTCGTCGGCGATGGCGAGCGCCGCGAAGACGAGCCCGGCGAAAGCGAGCGGGTGAGTGGTCCCGACCGTCGCGACGACCGGCGCCGTCATCCCCAGCGCTCGACGAGCGCCCGGGCGGCCGACTCGGGGTCGTCGCGGTCGAGCGCCGAGATGACGGCAGCCATCGCCGCACCGGTCTCGCGCACCCGGCCGAGGTTCGTCGCGCCGATTCCGCCGATCGCGGCGCACGGCAGCGTGGTCGCCTCGACCACGGCGCGCGTGCCGCTGATCCCGATCGGGTATCCGGCGTCGGATTTCGATGGCGTGCCGAACACCGGGCCGACCCCGATGTAGTCGACGAGCGCCGGGTCGGCCGCGCGCGCTTCCTGAGGCGTCCCGCACGAGAGGCCGATGATCCCGGCCCCGAGCGCGCGGCGCACCGCGCGCAGGTCGACGGTCGCGGCGTCCTCTTGGCCCAGATGGACGCCGTCGGCCAGGCGCGCGAGGCCCACGTCGTCGTTCACCAGCGCGAGCCCTCCGGCGGCGCGCACCCGCGCGACGATCGCGATCAGGGTCGTGCCGTCGATGCCCAGCTTAGCCCGAATCTGCACCAGTCGAATTCCGCCCCGCAAGATCGCTTCAATAAACGCCACCGGTTCGGTCCGTTCAGGATCGACCAGTGCGTAGATCCCCCGCAAATGGGAACGAGGAGCGTCGCCGCTCCCCGCCGTCGTCATCGGAGCGCGCTCGCTATTGCTGCGGGAACTGGGGGTTCACGATCGCCACGGTGATCGAGCCGGTGGTACTTCCCGCCGGAACCGGCATCGTCAGCGGCGGCGTGAAGGTGACGTTCGCCTCGTTCGTGGGATCGACTGTGAGATACGTCGTGTAGTCGGGCGCGTACGCGACGGCGGAGGCCCGCGGGGTGGTGATCGTCGGGGTGGCGTTGTTCGAGCGCGTCCCGTGCTGCGAGGTTTGTCCTTGCGTCGTCATGATGATCGCATCGGGCGAGTCGCCGGTGCCGAAGTCAAGACCGACCCACCGCCGTTGCACGCGGTCGGCGCGGCCGCGCCGAGGACGACGAGGGTGAAGGCGATGCGGCGCATGGCTGCGACTCCCGTAAGGGCGGAACGACACCGGCGGAATGGCGCGAGGCCCCCGCCGGCGGTGCGACGGTTCCGTAGCGCCGAGGTCGGTTCCTCTCGCGAGCGGGAAACTACGCGCGCGGTCCGACGGGCACGACGATCTCGAACGGCGCATCCGCGCCTTCGCGCAGCGCCGGAGCGATCGTCAGATTCCACGTGCGCTGCGCGGGGTTCAGCCGCACGGCGGAAAACGCGAGCGAACCGGTGTAGCGCGCGTTCGGCGCGAGCGGAATCCCTTCATAGAGATGCTTGTCGGTGATCGCCCAATTCTTCGTGGCGATGATGCGGTAGACGCCGCCTTTGTCGTCGCGCAGGACGCTCTTGTCGTACGGCAGCAGCGTGACGAAACGGTCGCCGAGATTCGCGAACGTCACGACGACGTCAATCCTATCGGGGAAGAAGTCGACCTTCTTCACGGTCACGCGCAAACCCGAATCTTCGACGCTCGACGTGCTCGCGAACGCGCGGTACGGCTTGCCGGGATCCTTCACGTGCAGCGCACCGTGCTCCGGCAACACGCCGAGCGGAACCGTCGCGTCCATGACGCGGCGCTCGTCGCTCGCATGATCGACGAACGCGAAGCGTTCCCGCACGAAGAACACGCGTCCGCGATCATCGCCGCGCGCACCGAGCACCTTCGCGCTCTCGAGCTCGAAGCCGTCGGCGTCGAACACGCTGCGAAAGGCGGCCGCGTCGCCGAAATACGTGCGCTCGCCGTCGGTCAACAGAGTGTACGCGTCTTCGAAGCGGCCGGCGCGCAGCGCAGCGACGTACTTCTTCACGACGGCGGTTTGCGGGCTGCTCGGAACGGGCCCGTAGCGCGGCGCGGGCGCCGCGCCGAGCGTCCCCACCGCGAGCGCGCACGCGGCGGCGACGAGCAGCTTCACGGCGATTCTCCCAGCAGCAGATCGACGATGCGCAGCAAGTCCGCCGGATCGGCATAGCGCAGCTCGATCGTTCCGCCGCGCTCCTGCGCGAGGAGACGAACCTGCGTCGCGTATTTGTAGCGCAGCCGTTCGACGAACGCGTCGTCGTTCGCATCGCGCGCCGGCGCGGTACGCGCGCGCACGCGCTTCGGCGCGGCGTCGGCTGCGAGCCGCTCCAGCGCGCGCACCGAGAGTTCTTCGTCGACCGCGCGGCGCGCCATCGCCTCACGCCGCTCGGGCGGGAACGACATGATCGCGCGCGCGTGTCCCGCGCTGAGCTTGCCTTCGCGCACGTACGCTTTGACTGCGTCCGAGAGCGAGAGCAGCCGCAGCGCGTTGGCGATCGCCGAACGGCTGCGCCCGAGCCGCTCGCCGACCTGTTCTTGGGTGAAGTCGTACGCGTCCATCAAGTGGGCGAAGCCCATCGCTTCTTCGAGCGGATCGAGGTTTTCGCGCTGCAGGTTCTCGATGATCGCGACTTCGAGCGACTCGCGGTCGTCGGCCGCGCGCACGAGCGCCGGGATCGCGGTGAGGCCCGCGCTCTGCGCGGCGCGCAGCCGGCGTTCGCCGGCGATCAGTTCGTAGCCGTCACCGTGTTCGCGCACGATGATCGGGACGAGGACGCCGAACGCGGCGATCGACGCGCGGAGTCCGTCGAGCGCGCCGGCCGCGAACGTCTGGCGCGGCTGACGGGGATTCGGACGGATCCGCGCGATGGGCAGCTGCTGGAGATCGCGCTTCGGCGCCGGCGCCGCCGTCACGTCGGAGGTGCCGCCGTCGCCGAGCAGCGCACCCAGGCCCCGGCCGAGCCCGCGTTTCGCGGCGCTCACGCGAGGGGACCGCGCGACTGCAGCGCGGGCACGAGTTCTTTTGCGAGCGAGAGGTACGCCTGCGCGCCGCGGCTCTTCACGTCGAAGAGGATCGCGGGTTTGCCGTAGGACGGCGCCTCGGAGAGGCGGATGTTGCGCGGGATCTGCGTCTGGAACACGCGATCGGGGAAGTAGCGGTGCACCTCCTCCAAGACCTCGCCGGCGAGCTTCGTGCGCCCGTCGAACATCGTGATCAGCACCCCGCGAATCATCAAGTCAGGATTGAGGCCTTCCTTAATACGCCGCACGATCGCCACCAGCTGGCTGAGCCCCTCGAGGGCGTAGTACTCGGCCTGGACCGGAATGATGACCTCGCTCGCGGCGGTGAGCGCGTTGATCGTCAGGAGGCCCAGCGACGGCGGGCAGTCGATCAGCACCTCGTCGTAGTCGCGGAGCACCGCGGCGAGGGCGGTCTTGAGGCGATTCTCCCGTTGCAGCGCCGAGACGAGCTCGATCTCGGCGCCGGCAAGGTTGAGCGTCGCCGGCACGATGGCCAGGTTCTCGACTTCGGTCGCGTGGCGGACGTCCGCGATCGCGGCGTCCTGCAGCAGCACGTTGTAGATGTCGCGCTGCACGGTACGCTTGTCGATGCCGACACCTGTCGTGGTATTCCCCTGCGGGTCGATGTCGACGATCAGCACGCGACGACCCATCAGTGCGAGGGAGGCACCGAGGTTGACGGCGGTCGTCGACTTTCCGACTCCACCTTTTTGGTTGACGATCGCGATGACGCGGGCCGTCGAATTGGCTGAGGCTACGGCGGACAAAAAACCGACCTACTCGGGCACAGCGAAGTGCTCGTCGATGTAGCGTTCCGCACGCGCGACGAGCAAGCCCGCCTCGTTCCGAGACGGGTCGTCGGTGACCTCCTCGAACAGCGCACGCAGCACCTCTCCGACTCGGCTATCCCCCGCGAACCCCGGTTCGACAAGCCCTTTGCGCTCGAACGCCGCGATCACGTCGGCACCGGTCAGGCGCAAATCGCGCACGCTGAAGGCCGGTTCCTGCGCCAGGATGTCGGCGACGCGCGCTTCGAAGCGTTCGTTCGCATCGTCCCGCTTCGGAAGACCCGAGCCGGTGATGTCGGCCCAGCGCAGCGCGAACAGCCGGTCCAAGTGCTCGCGCCCGATCCGCCGGACGAAACGCCGCAGCGTTTTGTCCTGCGCGTCGGGGTCGGCGGAGTACATGTGCTGGCGGACCAGATGGACGACCGCTTCGACGGTGTCGTTGGGAAGGCGTAGGCGCGCCAGCATCGCCGGCACCATGTCGGCGCCGACGTGCTCGTGCTGGTAGAACGTGTTGCCTCGGCCGTCCGGCCGCGGCGCCGCGGTGCGCGGCTTCCCGATGTCGTGCAGCAACGCTGCAAGCCGGAGCGTGATGTCGCCGGGCGATGCGGCGTCGAGCGTCGCGAGGTTGTGGCGGTACACGTCGTAGGCGTGCCAGTCGTTCTGATCGACGTCGATGCCCTCCAACAGCTCCGGCCACACGTGCCCGAGAACCCCGGTCGTGCGCAGAATCTCGATGCCGACCGACGGCGTCGCCGCTGCCATCAGCTTGGCGAACTCCTCACCGATGCGCTCGGCGGAGACCGTCGTCACGAGGCCGGCCGACCCTACGATGGCGGCGTGGGTACGGCCGGTGATCGCGTAGACGAACCGGGCGGCGAACTGCGCGGCGCGCAGCATACGCAGCGGGTCTTCCTGGAACGTCGCCTCGTCGACGATGTCGATCCGGCCGAACCGGATGTCCTCGATACCGCCGTACGGGTCGACCACCGCGTCGTCGGTGATGCGGCGGGCGATCATGTTCATTCGGAAGTCCCGGCGCCGCAGATCGTCCTCGAGCGGAATCGCGGGTCCGGACTCGACCGCGAAGTCTTTGTGTCCCGGCCCGGTCGAGCGCTCGCGCCTCGGCAAAGCGACGTCCGCCTCGCCGGCCGGGTGCCGGAACTTCAGGACCGCAAAGGACGCACCCACGACGTCGACCCGGCCGGCGGCGCGGAGGGTCGAGAGCAACTCCTCGGGGGCCACCCCAGTGACGACGTAGTCGAGATCCTTCGGGGGCCGATCGACGCCATCGAGCCGGGCTCGGAACTCGTCGCGGACGCGCCCGCCAACGGCGTAGACGTCGGCTTGCGGGAGGGCGGCAATCAAAACGTCGTCGAGCGGAAGGCGCACAGAGGCCCTATTCTACTGCCTGCTCGCCGTCACTGTCCTGGAATGTTTCACGTTTGTCACTACCCTGCAACGCAAAGTTGTGACTCACGTGGAACATCCGTCAGACTCCGGCCGCCCGCGGCATGCAGAGCGGCCGCTTAGCCGGGATGCCGTTCTTCCGGGGGAACCGCGGGCCGGTCGGAACGCGCTTCTCGAGCACGAGGACCCGGCGCTCGCCGTCGAGGAGGCGCTCGGACGTCAGCTCGGCCCCGAGAACCAACGCTGCGTCGGCGACGGCGTTTCGTTCGAGCGGATCGAGCGATCCGCGTTGCAGTAGCGCCCGGCCGCCGATTTCCAGGAAGGGGACGGTCAGTTCCGCAACCGCCGGGGCGCTCGCCACCGCTCGCGCCGTCGCCGTTCCGAATCCGCCGCGCAACGCCGGGTCTCGCGCCGCGTCCTCCGCCCGCAACGCCACGGCCTCGCCCTCGATCCCGAGCGTCCGGAGAGCCGCTGCGAGGAAGGTCGCGCGTTTTTTGATCGGCTCGAGCAGAACGACTCGAGCTCCGGTCGCCAGCGCCAGCGGAATCCCCGGCACGCCGTTCCCCGACCCGACGTCGATCAATGGGGAAGCCACCCTGTCGCGCAGCGTCAGAGCGTCAAGGACGTGGACCGCAAATGCCGCGCCGGTCTTCGCGCCGGTCAGATTGAGCCGGCGGTTCGCGTCGAGCACGAGCGCGACGTACACGGCGAGCCGCTCGGCAAGTGCCGCGTCGATGCCGGCCGCCGCGAAGGCCGCGAGCGCGTCGGGCTCGGGTAGTGGGACCGGCCGGCTCACGCCGGGGCGGCGACGAGCCGGTGGACGTGCACGCTCACCAGCGCGACGTCGGTCGGCGTGATTCCAGGGATCCGGCTCGCCGCGCCGAGGGTTCGCGGCCGGGCGCGATCGAGCTTCTGACGCGCCTCGAGTGAGAGCGCCCGGATTCCGCCGTAGTCCATGTCGGCCGGGAGCGCGACCGCCTCGTCGCGCGCCGCTCGTTCGACCGCGGCCTGCTGCCGCCGGACGTACCCGTCCATCTTGAGCTCGATCTCGACGCGGGCCGCGACCCCCACGTCCGTGCCAACTGGAAACCGATCGAGCACGTCGGCGACCGCAAGCTCCGGACGCCGCAAGGCATCAGCCAGACTCGCCCCGGCCGGAAGGTTGCTCCTGCCAATCACTGCGGGCGCCCGCGTCGCATTCGCATGCCGCAGCCCAGCTGCCAGCGCCTCGCGCCGCATGGCGAAGGCTTCCCAAGCGGCGTCGTCAACCAAGCCGACCTCGCGGCCGACCGGCGTCAGCCGGGTGTCGGCGTTGTCGTGGCGCAGCATCACCCGGTGCTCGGCCCGCGAGGTCAGCATGCGGTACGGTTCGTCGACGCCGCGGGTCACCAGGTCGTCGACGAGGACGCCGATGTACGACGTCTCGCGGCCCAACCGTACCGCCTCGCGCCCTTGGGCGCGGCGGGCGGCATTGATGCCGGCGATCAGACCCTGCGCCGCGGCCTCTTCGTAGCCGCTGGTCCCGTTGAGCTGACCGCAGTGAAAGAGTCCCGCGACCCGGCGCGTCTCCAAGCTCGGGTCCAGCTCGGTCGGCTGCACGAAATCGTACTCGACCGCGTAGCCGGCGCGCAGCATCACCACGTCCGCGAAACCCGGAAGGGTGCGCAGCATCGCCGCCTGCACGTCGGCGGGCAGCGACGTCGAGAAGCCGCCGACGTAGAACGTCGGCTCGTCCCAGCCCTCGGGTTCGACGAAAATTTGATGGGTCGGATTGTGGGCGAACTTCACCACCTTGTCCTCGATCGACGGACAGTAGCGCGGTCCGATTCCGCGGATCAGATCGAGCCCGTACAGCGGCGAGCGGTGCAGGTTCTCGCGCACGAGCGCGTGCGTGCGCTCGTTCGTCTCGACGATCCAGCACGGCAGCTGCGGTCCCGCGAACGCGGCCGCGCTCGCATACGAGAACGGCAGCGGCGTCGGGCTCGGCGCTTGCACCGCCATCGCTCCGAGGTCGAGGCTGTTCCGGTCGACGCGCGGCGGCGTCCCGGTCTTGAGCCGCGCGAGCGGGAAGCCCAGCCGCGCAAGCGTCGCCGAGAGCCCGATCGCCGGCGGCTCGCCGAAACGGCCTTCGGCTCGCACCTCGTCACCGCGGAAGGTCTTGCCACCCAAGAAGGTTCCGGTCGCCAAAACGACGTTCGGCGCACGCAGCAGCGGGCCGTCGCCGAGCAGAACGCCTTCGACGCGGCCGCCGCTCACGCGCAGATCCTCCGCCATACCGCGCACGACCGTCAGGTTCGCTTGTGCGACGATGGTCTCGCGCGCGACGCGCGCGTAGGCCGGCTTGTCGGCGAGCGCGCGCAGGGCGCGCACCGACGGTCCCTTCGACTCGTTGAGGAACCGCGCGTGCAGCGAGACGCGATCGGTGACTCCCGCCATCGCGCCGCCGAGCGCATCGATCTCGCGGACGAGCTGACCCTTCGCGCTGCCGCCGATCGAGGGATTGCAGGCCAGCGTGCAAATGCGCTCCGGGTCGCCGGTCACCAGCAGCGTCTCGACGCCGAGGCGCGCCGCGGCGAGCGCGGCCTCGAAGCCGGCGTGACCGCCGCCGACGACGATGACGGCGGCGTCGTCTCCGCGCAAAACGGTACTCATTGGAACGACCGCCATCGTAGCACGCTCACGCCGGCACGCACCATCGCTCCCGCCAAGCCATCGCGTGAAGATGACGAGGGCTGCGGAACGGTTCTGAAAACTACGCGGGATCGTCCGGAAAGCGGACGTACAGCGCGCCGTCCTCGTAGCCCAGCTCGCTGCGCAGGCGGTCCCGCAGGATCGCCTCGAGACGAAAGCCGGCGCGTTCGGCGACCGCGCGGCTCGGCGCGTTTGCGGCCGCGGCCAGAATCTCGAGCCGGTGCACGCCCTCGTAGCGAAACGCTCGCTCGGCGACGGCGCGCACGGCGCGCGTCATCACGCCGCGCCCGCCGAACGATTCGCCCAGCCAATAGCCGATCGCGGCCACGTCGTTCACGCGGTTGAGGTCGTGCAGATCGATCGCGCCGGCGAACGCGCCGTGCACGAGAATGGCGAACGCGTCGCCCGCGTCGCGCGCCCGGTAGTCGTCGACCGCCTCGACGTAACCCAGAACGTCGGCCGCACTGCGCGACGCGGCCGCCCACGGCATCCAGCGCACCAGCCGCGCGCGGTTCGCTTCGATCAGCGCTGCGCACGCGTCCGCATGGTCGACGCGCAACGGTTCGAGCACGACGTCGTCGTCGATCCGTATCACGGCACGCCTCTTCGCCGCGGAGCGCTGCGCCACCGCGCGGCGCGCGGCGGTCAGGCTGCGGTCAGGGTCGTATCGAGCAGCCGAGTGAGCGCGTGCACGTGCGACGTCGCCGGCGTCGGAACGCCGAGCAACGCACCGAGTTCCACCACGGCGCCCGTGATGCAGTCGAGCTCGAGCGTGCGTCCGCGTTCTACGTCTTGCAGCATCGACGTCTTGTGCTCGCCGACGCGCCGTGCGCCGTCGATGCGCTGCTCGATCGATACCGGCAGCGCGACGCCCAGCGCATAGGCGATCGCCGCGCACTCTTCCATGATGCGTCGCACGAGCGACTCGATCGCCGGATCGCGCAGCATCGTCGCGAGCGTCGTGCGGGTCAACGCGGAGATCGGATTGAGCGCGGCGTTGCCGAGCAGTTTGACCCAGATCTGCGCGCGCAGATCCGGATCGATCGGCGCCTTCAATCCGCCCGCGACGAACGCTGCCGAGATCTGGCGCAGCGCATCGTCGACGGTCCCGTCCGGCCGGCCCAGCGCGTAGCGGGTTCCTTCGATGTGCCGGATCACGCCCGGCGCTTCGATCTCGGTCGACGAGTAGATGACGCAGCCCACGACGCGATCCGGATGAAACGCCGTCGCGAGCGCACCGCCCGGGTCGACGCTCTCGAGCGTCAAATCGTCGTGCACGCCGCCGTGCCGCTGGAAATACCACCACGGGATGCCGTTCTGCATCGCGACGATTCGCGTGCGGTCGTCGCACAGCGGCGCGATTTTCGGCAGCAGCGGCGCGATCTGATTCGCTTTGAGCGCGACGATCACGCAGTCGAACGGACCCTCCGCGCACGCGTCGGCGGTCGCCGCGACCCGCACCGTGAAGTCGCCGCGTTCCGATCGCACCTCGACGCCGCGCTCGCGCATCGCGGCGAGATGCGCACCGCGCGCGATCAGCGTGACGTCGCCGCCGCCGCGCGCGATCGAGGCTCCGACGTACGCACCGATTGCACCGGCTCCGACTACGGCGTATCGCTCCACGGTTTGCATCGGCTACGAGTACCACACCGGTGACGCGGAACGGCCGAGGCCTGCGCGAGTGGTATGAATGCGAGCGCGAGTGGCCCGAAACGCGCCGCGAACGATTAGTCCGCGCGCGCCTCGCGCTCGAGCAGCGCTCGCTTGCGCGCAACCCCCCAGCGGTAGCCGGCCGGCTCGCCGTTCTCGCGAACGGCGCGGTGGCAGGGGATCGCAACCGCCAGCCGGTTGGCGGCGCATGCGGCACCGGCCGCCTGCGCCGCACCGGGGATGCCCGCGGACCGCGCGAGCGCCGCATACGACGCGGTTCGGCCCGGGCCGACCGCACTCAGCGCGTTCCACACCCGCCGCTGAAAGGCCGTGCCGCGCACGTCCAGGCGCAGGTCGGCCGGCGGGGTTTCGCCGTCGACGAGTGCCACGACCGCTGCCAGCGCGGCCCCGAGCGCGGCGTCGTCGCGAACCCGCCCGGCATGCGGGAAGTGCGCGGCAAGTGCCGCCTCGGCGTCCGCGTCCCGGTCGCCCAGCTCGATCGCGCACACCCCGCGGTCGCTGGTCGCCACCAGCACCCGCCCGAGCGAACACGCCGCCGTGGCGAACGCGATTCGTTCGCCGCGTCCCCCCGACCGGACGCGGCTGGGTGTCATCCCGAGCACCGGCTCACCATAGACCCGGCTGGTCGAACCGAACCCTGCTTCGTGAATCGCCTCGGTGACCGAGCCGCCGGCCCGCAGCCGAGCCCGCAGCCGCTCGTCGCGTCGCGCCCGCAGGTACTCGCCGGGCGTCACCCCCAGAACCCGACGGAAGACCCGCTGGAAATGGAACCGGCTGAGCCCGACATGGCGGGCCACTTCGGTGAGCCTTGGCGGCTGGTCGGCCGCCAGCAAGGTCGCCGCCCGCTCGATCAGCCGCGCCGTCGCGGAATCGGCCGTCGCGTCTTCGGGAGCACAGCGCTTGCACGCCCGGAACCCGGCGGCCCGCGCCTCGCCGGAGTTGCGAAACGGCACGATGTTGCGGCGGTCCGGCGTGCGCGCCGGGCAGCCGCTGCGGCAGAAAATCCCGGTCGTGCGGACTCCGAAACGGAAGCTCTCGTCCGGCAGCCGGCCGGCGATCGCCGTCCATTGCCGGTCATCCACGTTCTCTCTGCTATCCATCGGGTCCATCGTAGAGGCTTCGACCCCGGGACGCGTTCCGTGCGTTGCTGCGGCACTCACTTCCCGATGCAGAACCGCGCGAAGACGCCGTCGAGGACGGCCTCGGTCGCCGCTGCTCCGGTGATCTCGCCCAGGGCGGCCGCCGTAAGGACCAGGTCCGGCGCCAGCAGGTCGACCGGTGCGCCGTCGTCCAGCGTGGCGCTCGCACCGGCGAGCGCTTCACGGGCCCGGGCGACCGCATCGGCCTGGCGGGCCGAGGCGAGGTGGGGCCGCGCGAGGTCGATGGTCTCGCCGTTCCAGCCGGCCTGCGCGACGGCAGCTGCGATCGCCGCGAGCGCGGCCGAATCGTACACCGAACCACACAGGGCGTCGTGCTCGGCGGGATGACGCGACACGTAGCCGAGCGTCCCCAGATCCCGCTTGTTGAACAGCACGACCCGCGGCCGTCCGCGGGTCGCCGCGAGGATTTCGCGCGCGTCCGCGTCGAGCGGCCGGGATCCGTCGACGACCACGAGCGCCACTGCCGCGCCGGCGAGCGCGCGCTGCGCGCGTTCGATCCCGATACGCTCGATCGCGTCGCCCGGCGCGCGCAAACCGGCCGTGTCGAGCACCCGCACCCGGACGCCGTCGATCGCGAAGCTCTCCTCGATGACGTCGCGCGTCGTGCCGGCGACTTCGGAGACGATCGCGCGGTCTTCACCGAGCAGCGCGTTGAGCAACGACGACTTGCCGGCGTTGGGTGGGCCGACGATCGCGAGCGACGTCCCTTCGCGCACGATTCGCCCGCGTTCCCAGTCGCGCACGAGTCCGGCCAGCAGCGCGTCGACCTCGTCGACGGCCGCCCGGAGCCGCGGCCGCGGCGGCTCCGGAACCTCGTCCGGGTAGTCGATCGAACCGGCCAGTTCTTCGAGGACGGCGGCCAGGGCCGCGCGCGCGTCGTCGACGACGCGGCGCAGCCCGCCGGTCAGGTTCGCCTGCGCAGCGCGCGCCGCCGCACGCGACTCGGCATCGATCACGTCGGCCACCGCCTCCGCCGCGCTCAGATCGAGCTTGCCGTTGAGAAAGGCGCGACGGGTGAACTCGCCCGCTTCCGCCGCGCGCGCACCGGCGTGCAGCAGAGCGCGCAGCGTCTCGCGGGCGACGAGGGGACTGCCGTGGACGTGCAGCTCCACCACGTCCTCGCCGGTGACGCTGCGCGGCGCATCCATCGCCAGGGCCAGGCCGCGGTCGATGACGACTCCGTCGACGTCGAGGATCTCGCCGTAGACGACCGCCCGGTCCCGCAACGGCTCGCGACTGCGGAACACCCGAGCGGCGATCGCGCGGGCATCCGGACCGCTGCAGCGGACGATGGCGATGGCACCGCGCCCGGGGGGCGTGGCGATCGCCGCGATCGTCACTCGGCCTTGGGGTACACGACCAGCCGGCGTTCGGGTTCGACCCCTTCGGACTCGGTGCGCACGAACGGCGAATCGGCCAGCGCGAGGTGGACGATCTTCCGCTCAGAGGGCAGCATCGGGTCGAGCTTGATCGGGCGCGCTTCGCGCACGACCCGTTCGAGCGTGGCGAGCGCGAGCGTCTTGAGCTGGTCGGCCCGGCGCGCGCGATACCCTTCGGCGTCGATCGTGTAGTAGCGCCGATTGCTGCGTACGCCGGCGTTGATGATGTTGTTGTAGATGAGGTTGAGCGCTTCGAGCGTCTTGCCCTCACGCCCGATCAGCGACGCCAGGCGCGCACCACGGACTTCGAAATACTCGCCCTCGCTGCGCGCGATGTAGACGATCTCGACGTCGTCGAGTCCCATCTTGGCCAGAATCTCTTCGAGCAGCGCGCGGGCGGGCTTCGCCTCTTCCGGCTCGGGCGAGGGTTCGACCGCAGCCATCGGTTCGCGCGGCGGACCGGAACGCCGCGGCGGCGGACCGGAGCGCCGTTCACTGGGGCCGCTGCTCGGGACGGGGCCCCGCTTCTCGAGGTTCCGTCCGGCTTGTCGCCGCTGACCGTGGCCGCGCCGGCGGCCCCCTTCGTAGTCTTCCATCCGTCCTTATCTCTTCGCGCGCTTCCTGGGGCGGTAGGCCCGCTTGCCGTTGGCGGCGGCGGCACCGTCGCCGTCTGTTCCGTTCAGGCTCTTCGAGGCCTTCGCCGGAGCCGGCAGCGGCTCCGCGGCGGCGGCGGCGAGGGTCGCCGCGCGGCCGGGTCCGATCAGGCCGTAGCGGCGGAACATCATATACTGCTGGGCCACGGTGAAGATGTTGGTCGCCAGCCAGTAGATGTACAGCGCCGACGCCCAGCGGTACTTGAAACCGAAGAACGCGATCATCGCCGGCGACACGAACGCCATGATCTTCTGCGTCTGCGCCTGCTGCGGGTCGGTCGACGGCGGGCTGCCGTAGCGCACCGTGAAGTACATCGAGATCACGTAGAGGACCAGCAGGAAGATATCGGGGACCGCGAGGCTCGAGGCGAAGATGTCGGGGAAGCGCGCCGAAATCGCTGAGCCGATCCAGAGCCAATGCTCGCCGGTGAGGCTGCCGATCCGGCCCTGAATCGCCCAATAGAGGCCGATCAGGATCGGCATCTGGATCAGCATCGGGATGCAGCCGGCCACCGGGTTGACCTTGTGTTCTTTGTAGAGCGCCATCATCGCGGCGTTCTGGGCCTGCGGGTCGCCCTTGAACTTGGCCTGGAGCTGCTTGACGAGCGGCTGGACCTTCTGCATCTCCGCCATCGAGCGGAACTGCATGTCGGAGAGCGGCCACATCACGATCCGCACCAGCAGCGCGAGCGCGATGAGGGCCCAGCCGTAGGACGGGATGACCGAGTGGATCGCGGTCAGGACACCGCCCAGCGCATTGACCAGCGGGTCGAAGAACATGTTGGCGGCGAGCAGGGCGATCACGGGCGTCAAAGGGCCTTTCGAGTCTGAGGGACCGGGTCGTAGCCGCCCGGGTGCCAGGGTCCGCAGCGGATCAGCCGCCGCGTCGCGAGCCTACCGCCGCGCAGGAGTCCGTGTTTCTCGATCGCTTCGGCGGCGTATTCCGAGCAGGTCGGGCTGAACCGGCAAGCCGGCGGGAGGATGGGCGACACGAAGAGCTTGTATCCCCGCAGGATGGCCAGCGCGACCCATCGGGCGATCATGCCGGTGCCCCGAAGACTCGCTCGACTTCATCGACCAGCGCCTCGAACGGGAGCTCGCCGGCCCCGGGCCGGGCGATGAACACGACATCGCGCCACGGCGGCATGCCGAGCGGATACCCGTCTAAGATCGCCTTGATCCGGCGCCGAAGCCGATTGCGCACCACCGCGATACCGACCGTTCCGGCGACCGTGATCCCGACTCGCGTCCGGCGCCGGCCGTCCGCGACCAAACAGGTGAGTGCCGCTCCGGCGCGGCGCTTCCCGCGCCGGGTCACCCGAGCGAAATCGCCGCGGCGGCGGAGCGAGTCGTACGATCGCATGCTGCCGCGGTGAGCTCCGCGTCAGACCGAAAGGCGGTGACGGCCCTTCTTACGGCGGGCGGCGAGGACGCGGCGTCCGTTCTTGGTGGACATCCGTTCGAGGAAGCCATGGACGCGCTTGCGGCGTCGGTTATGCGGCTGATAGGTCCGCTTCACGAGCGAGTACTCCTGGGGGTGGATCCGGCACTGCGGACCCCGAGTGGTGCGACATGACAGTATACGAGTCGGGCGGCGTAGGCGTCAAGGAAAATCTCAAAGCTGCGAATCGTTCCTGAATTGTCCACAACGGTGGAGAGACCTGTGGAGAACCGAGCGGGCGAGCGGGGTCCCGATCCATGCTGCAAGCGGGTTTCCGGCCCGATTCCTGCATGACCCAAAGCCGTGGATACGTCAGGCGGGCCTCGTCGGGGCGCGAAGGTGCCCCCTGTGGAGAAGTGGACAAGTCCGGGGGAAAACAGCGCAGGAAGCCACCCTCGCCAGGCCAATCCCCGATGCTCATTCTCCCCCGGCGCGTACTCTGCTCGCCGGTTCGGACCATGCGGCAGGTAACTCTATGAACCAGACCAGCACGGTCGCCCCAGAAGGTCTCTGGACCGCGGCGCTCGAGCGGCTCGAACCCCGGTACAACAAGCCTGTCTTCGAAATGTGGCTGAAGCCGATGCGGTTGGTCGCCCTTACGCCCTCCGAAATCGTGCTGGCCGTTCAAACGACTTTCGCCCGGGATTGGGTGGAGAACCGGCTCAAGAGCGACATCACCGCCGTCCTCCACGAGCTGCTCGGCGGCGAGATCGCGTTGCGCGTCGTCGTCGACCCGGGCGGTGAAACGCAGACGCCCGCGACGGCTATTCCGGCCGCGCGTCCCGCGCCGGCCGACGACCTGCGGGTCGGACACCTCAACGCGCGCTACACGTTCGACGACTTCGTCATCGGAAACTCGAACCGGTTCGCGCACGCCGCGGCGCAGGCGGTCGCCGAAGCGCCCGCGATGGCGTACAACCCGCTTTTTTTGTATGGCGGCGTGGGTCTGGGCAAGACCCATCTGATGCACGCGATCGGGCATCGCGTGCTCGAACACAACCCGCACGCGAACATCGTGTACGTCTCCTCGGAGAAGTTCACCAACGAGTTCATCATCGCCATCAAAAACAACCAGACGGTCGAATTTCGCAACCGGTACCGGCACGTCGACGTGCTGCTGATCGACGACATCCAGTTCCTCGAGGGCAAAGAGCAGACCCAAGAGGAGTTCTTTCACACGTTCAACTCGCTGCACGAAGCGCAGAAGCAGCTGGTGATCTCGAGCGACCGTCCGCCCAAGGAGATCCAAACGCTCGAAAACCGCCTACGCTCGCGGTTCGAGTGGGGACTGCTCACCGACATCCAGCCGCCGGACTTCGAGACGCGCGAGGCGATTCTGCGCAAGAAGGCCGAGACCGAAAAGGTGCCGGTCCCCGACGAAGTGCTGGCCTTCATCGCGAAGGTCATTCCCTCGAACATTCGTGAGCTCGAAGGGTCGCTGATCCGGGTCGTCGCCTTCGCCTCGCTGACGAAGTCGACGATCACCGTCGAGCTGGCCGCCGAAGTCCTCAAGAACGCCGTCGCCGCCGCCCCGATGCACCGCGTTACGATCCCACTCATCAAGGAGCGGGTCGCGAAGAACTACGCGATCTCGATCAAGGAGATGGAAGCGCAGCGCCGCGACCAGCGCGTGACCCTGCCGCGCCAGATCGCGATGTACATCGCCTGGCAGCTCACCGGCGCGTCGCTGCCGCAGATCGCGCGGGAGTTCGGCAAGAAAGACCACACGACCGCGATGTACGCCCGCGACAAGATCGCCGACATGATGGAAGCCGACGAAGCGTTCCGCAACAAGATCCGCTCGCTCGTCGCCCAGATACAGAGCGAGTGAAGACCGCGCACCGCCGCTGCGAGGGGGCCCGAGAGACGATCTCGGGCCTCTTGCGTTTCGCATCGCGCCGAGGGATGGAAAAGGCGCTCCCTCCCGGGAACGTCCTTAAAATCGCTATCCCCGGTTTCTCTCCCCGGCCAGGGCACAGGGCCGGTGTGACGCCGTGGAAAAACGGGATTCGCGCGCAGATGGGGATTCCGTGGAGGGAGGCTTACTTTCGTCCACACCCCGATTCAGCCGCAACCTCGCGGCACACGCGGTGTCAAGCGGCAATCCCCGCTGTTCACCGCCTTACTGCTAGTACGGCTATCTTTCTTCTCCTAAAGACCGGACCTCAGACGCTTCTCGAAACGGTGGATCAGTGAAGTTCACGTGCAGTACGAAAGACATCGCCTCCGCGGTTGGTGCGGCGAGCAAGATCGTCAACGCGCACACCACGGTGCCGATCCTCTCGAACGTCTTGCTCAGCGCGGACGAGGGCGCGATTCGCGTGCGGGCGACCGATCTCGAGCTCACGCTCGAGCAGTCGTTCCCGGCGGAGATCGCCGAGTCGGGTGCGGTCACGGTTCCGGCGCGTCTGTTCAGCGGCTACCTCGGCAACTTGCCGGCCGGACTGCTCGAGCTGACCGGCTCGCCGTCGCGGGCATCGGTCAAGGCCGAACGCTCGAACTACGATTTTCACGCGTTGCCCGCCGATGAGTACCCGCCGCTGCCGACGGCACAAAAAGGGCAATCGTTCGCGATCGGCGCGAAGCGCTTCCGCGAAGGGGTCAGTGCGACGATCTTCGCCGCCTCGAACGAGGAGGCGCGCGGGGCGGTGCTCATGGGCACGTTGGTCGAGCTGGACGGCGATAAGATCACGCTCGTCGCGACCGACGGCTATCGCCTGGCGCGCTGGACCTCGACGCTCGAACGCGGGATCGAAGGGACGGCGAAGTACATCGTCCCGTCGCGCGCGCTCAACGAGGCCTCGCGCAATCTCGGCGGCGCCGAACTGGTCGAGGTTACCGCGCTCGGCGCGAACGCCAACCAACTGCAGTTCACCGCCGGCACGACGTCGATCGTCGTGCGGCTGGTCGACGGACAGTACCCCAACTACGGGCAGGTGATTCCGGCCAAGTTCGACCGCCGCGTCGTGGTCAACACGGCCGCGCTGATCGGCGGCTTGCGCCGCGCCGAGCTCGTCGCCGGCGACCGCGCCTCGATGGTGAAGCTCGAAGTCGCCAACCAGACGCTGATGATCACCGCGAAGTCCGACGTCACCGGCAATGCCTACGAAGAGCTCGAAGTCGAGCAGACCGGCGAAGACCTGGCGATCGCCTTCAACGCCCGTTATCTGGTCGAGATCCTCAACCACGTCGACTCGCCGCAAACCGTGCTCGAGTTTCTGGGACCGCTTTCCCCGGCCGCAATCCGCCCGCTCGAAGTCGCGGAGAACTCGGGCGAACAGCTCTACGTGCTGATGCCGCTGCGGCAGTAACCGCGTTTTTGGGCGACATCGTCACGGCGCCCTCGCAGCTCGACGTGCGGTAGGGTGCGAGTCGAAAGCGTTCGCCTCGCCGATTTCCGGAATTACGTGATGCTCGACTTCGCACCGAAACCGGGACTCAACGTGGTGGTCGGACCGAATGCGCAAGGGAAGTCGAATCTGCTCGAGGCACTCGCTATGCTTGCGACGGGGAAGTCGTTTCGCGCGCATCGTGAGAGCGAGCTGATTCGCGAAGGGGCGGAGCGCGCGGAGATCGGCGGCGAGGCACGCATCGCCGCGGGCGAGATCCGCTTGCGCTGCACGGTCACGCGCACGCCGGCGGGAACGCGCAAAAGTTTCGAAGTGAACGGCGGCAGCGTGGGCTTCGCGCGCTTTCTCGGGCGCGCCCGCGTCGTAACGTTCGTTCCGGCCGACCTGCAACTGGTTTCCGGCGGACCGTCGCTGCGGCGCGCGTTCTTGAACGGGGCGCTCGCGCAGCTCTCGCCGACGTATTACCGCGACCTCGCGTTGTACCAGAAGATCGTGCAGCAGAAGTCGGCGCTGCTGCGCGGAGCGATCGCGCCGGATCGCGAGCTGTTGCTCGCGTACAACGACGAGCTGCTGCGGCCGGCGAGCGCGCTGATCGCCGCGCGCCGCGCGTTCGTCGACGAATTGGCGACCGCGACGGCCGAGATCTACGCGCGCTGGCGCGGGACGCGCGAACGGCTCGGCGTGACGTACGCGCCGAATCCCGAGGGCGACGTCGCCGAAGCGCTGGGTGTGCAGATCGAGGCCGAGGTGCGCCGCCGCACGACGCTGGTCGGACCGCATCGCGACGACCTGCGCCTTTTGGTCGACGGGAAGCCGCTGGCGGCGTTCGGCTCGCAAGGGCAGCAGCGCACAGCGGTGCTGGCCCTCAAGGTTGCCGAATACGACGTGATGCGAGCCCGGACCGCAGACGCCCCGATCTTGCTGCTCGACGACGTGCTCAGCGAACTGGACGCGGAGCGCGCAGGCGGGTTTCTCGGCGCCGTCGAGGGGTTCGAGCAGGCGTTCCTCACCACGACGGAGCTGCCGGCGCACGTCGGCGCGGCGGCCACTTGGGCGATCCGCGCCGCAACGGTGACCGCATGCTGAAGCTGGGGGCGGTCCTCGATGCGTGGCGGCCCAAGCCTGGGCCTGGGTCCGACCCGCTCGTCGCGGTCCGCGCCGCCTGGCCGGAGCTGGTCGGCGCCGACGTCGCCCGCGCCGCCCAGCCGGTCGCCATCGAGCGCGAGGTCCTGATCGTCCTGACCACCTCGGCTTCGTGGTCGCACCAGCTGGCGTTCCTCGAGCCGGAGATCCTGCGCGGTCTCGCCGCGCTCGCCGCCGCTCCCGGGATCACCCGGCTGCGGTTCCGGGTCGGCAAGCTGCGCCGTCCGTCCCCGGCGGGCAATCGGCCGGGCGGGCCGCGCCGAGAATCCGCGGCTGCCTTTGCAGAGCCGCCCGCGAAGACCCTCGACGACGCCCTGGCGCGTTTGCGGCGATCGGTCGAGCGCAGCCGGGCGGCCCACCGCTCGCGCGGCGGGACGTTCTGCGCGCTGTGCGAGGCGCCGGTCGATGCGGGTCCCACGTGTACCCCGTGCCGGGACGACGGAGATCGGCGCCGACGCTATGCCTGCGAACGGCTGCTGTTCGAGGCGCCGTGGCTGGGCTCGGACGAAGTGCTGGCGTTGGTCGACGGCTTGACGCCCGAAGAGTACGATACGGCCCGCCGCCGGCTGCTGCGGTCGTGGTGGGACGAACTCTGGCGCGCCAACAAGCTTCTCAAGCTGCGCCAGCCGATCGACCGCGTCCGGCTGCGCAAGCTGGCCAGTTCGTTCGTCCTGCTCGAAACACGGATCGATCCGTTACGCCTCGAGATGGATTCGGCGGTGCGCAAGAACGCCCTGGGCGATCTCTACGACTTCGTCTGCACGATCGAAGCGAGCCCGTAGGCGGGCGTCCCCGGCTCGCAATGACCGGACGCGGACAAAATCGTGCTCGCGTCGAACCCCCAAAGTGAAAATGAACGACTATACCGGCGAACAAATCGAGGTTCTCAAAGGCCTCGAGGCTGTTCGCAAGCGCCCCGGCATGTACATCGGCAACACCGCCGAGCGGGGCCTCCACCAACTCGTGTACGAAGCCGTCGACAACGCGGTCGACGAAGCGCTCGCCGGCTACGCCAAGAACATCCGGGTGGTCCTCTACAAGGACTGGTCGTGCTCGGTCGAAGACGACGGGCGAGGGATTCCGGTCGACATGATCGCCGAGGAAGGGCTGCCCGCCATCGAGGTCGTCATGACGATCCTCCATGCCGGCGGCAAGTTCGGCAAGGGCGGCTACAAGGTTTCGGGCGGGCTCCACGGGGTCGGCATCTCGGTCGTCAACGCGCTCTCCGAATGCATGACCACGCGCGTGAAGCGCGACGGCTGGCAGTACGAGATCAAGTTCGAACGCGGGGTCACGAGTCAGAAGCTCAAGCGACTCGGACGGGCCGAGGGGGCCGGAACCTACCAGTGGTTCAAGCCCGATCCGCAGGTCTTCGAGACGCTCGAGTTCTCGTGGAAGATTCTCGAGTCGCGCCTGCGCGAATTGGCGTTTCTCAATCGCGGCTTGTCGATCACGCTGCGCGACGAACGGCCCGAGGAGCCGCGCGAGAAGCTCTATATCTACGAGGGCGGCATCGTCTCGTTCGTCGAGTGGCTCAACGAGAACAAGGATGCGCTCACGCCGGTGATCTCGACCAACGGCGAACGCGACGACGTCGTGGTGGAGTGCGCGTTTCAATGGCAGGACGGCTACAACGAAGTCGTCTACTCGTACGCCAACAACATCAACACGATCGAAGGCGGAATGCACCTGACGGGCTTCCGCACCGCGGTCTCGGCGAAGGTGAACGAGTACGGCCGCAAGCGCGGGCAGCTCAAAGAGGCCGACGCCAACCTTTCGACCGACGACTGCATGGAAGGGCTTACCGCGATCGTCTCGGTGAAGCTGCAAGACCCGCAGTTCGAAGGTCAGACGAAGACCAAGCTCGGCAACGCGAAGATGCGTCCGATCGTGTACGCGCTGGTGACCGAACGGCTCGACTTCTTCATGGAAGAGAACCCGAAGTTCGCTCGCGCGATCGTCGAGAAGTGCATGCAGGCGCAGCGCGCGCGCGAAGCGGCGAAAAAAGCGCGCGATCTCACCCGCCGCAAGAACGTGCTCGAAGGCAGCGGTCTGCCCGGCAAGCTGGTCGACTGCAAGAACCAGAATCCGGCCGACTCCGAAGTGTTCCTCGTCGAGGGCGATTCCGCCGGCGGCACCGCCAAGGGCGGCCGCGATCCGAACACGCAAGCGATCCTGCCGCTGCGCGGCAAGATCCTCAACGTCGAGAAGGCGCGTCTGGACAAGATGCTCTCGAACGAAGAGATCCGCACGATGATCACGGCGCTGGGCACGGGTTTCGGCGAAGAGTTCAACGCCGAGAAGCTGCGCTACCACAAGATCATCATCATGACCGACGCCGACGTCGACGGTTCGCACATCCGCACGCTGCTGCTGACGTTCTTCTACCGCCAGATGAAGCAGCTGATCGAACGCGGCTACGTGTACATCGCGCAGCCGCCGCTGTACGGCGCGAAGAAAGGGAAGCGTCAGGAGTGGGCCTACTCCGACGCCGACCTCGAAAAGATCTTCAACGGCAGCGATCCCAAAGAGTGGACCGTGCAGCAGTTCAAGGGGCTGGGCGAGATGGACGCCGAGCAGCTAGCCGACACGACGATGGACCCGCAAAAGCGCCGCCTCAAGCAAGTGACGCTGGAAGAGGCCTCCGAAGACGCCGAGCGCATGTTCACCACGCTGATGGGCGACAAGGTCGAGCCCCGCAAGCTCTTCATCCAAGAGCACGCGCGGACCGTCCGCAACCTCGACCTCTAGTCCCAGGATTCCGCTAGCGGAATCCGCTACGTTTGCCTCGATGGCCGTTCGGGGACGAGAGAAGCGGTGTTTGGTCTGAGAGCATCCCGTCGAACGGTAATCATCACCGGTATCGTCGGGGCGCTCTTGGTCGTGATCCTCGCCCGGCACGTCCTCGTGCGCGTTCTGCTGGAGGCGGCGATTTCCACCGCGACCGGCTACGAGGTGCGTTTCGGCGATCAGAAGATCGGCACTCGGCACGCGGCCTTCTTCGACGTGCACGTGGTGAAGAACGGCGATCCGGTCCTCGACGCGTCGCGGGTCGACGTCGAATACGCGCTGCGCGACATCTTCCCGGGCGGCGAGCACCGCTTCGGGTTCGCGGCGATCTCGATGCTGAAGCCGATCCTGACGATCACCCGTCACGCCGACGGCTCGCTCACGTTCTCCCGGCCGGGCGGCACCTCGGCGACGCCGCCGACGGCGACGAAGGTCGCGGCCGCTCCGTACTTCTTCACCGCCCGGGTACGCGACGGCGTGATCCGCCTGGTCGACACGGCCCCGCTCCAGCCCGACCTCGCCTACCAAACGATCGTCGGCGTCTCGATCGACGCCTCGGTGAAGTCCGACGCCCGCACCACCGCGCAGATGAACGGCGTCCTGGTGGCACGACGGGCGCCCGGCGCGCCGGTGCAACGGTATCCGCTCGCGGTGCGCTCGCTGATCGACGCGAGTCGCGGGTACGCCCTGACCCGCCTGCGCGCGCACGAACTCCCGCTGCGCGGGGCGCTGGGGTTCGTCGTCCACTCGAAGGCCGTCCGCTTCGACGACGGCGTGATCGACGACGTCGCGGTCAGCTACTACGGCTTGGGCAAGCCGCAGGGGTATTTCACCTACCGGAGCGGCGGATCGTTCCGGCTCCTCGACGGGCGGATCACGGTCCCCGCCCTGGCGCGCTCGGTCCGCCGTCTGCAGGGGACGTTCGTCTTGACCGACGGGGCGTTGACGACCGGCGGACTGACCGGCTCGATCGCGAGCGTGCCCATGCACGGGAAGGGCGCGCTCTACGATCTCTTTGGGGTCCCACGCTTTCGCATCGCGCTGGCCACCGACGGCGACCTCATGGCGTTGCGCTCACTCTTCGCGTTCTCGGCCCGGCTGCCGCTGGGCGGCAGCGCCCATTTCGAGACGATGCTCTCCGCGCAGCTGGCCCAGCCGCTGATCCGCACCTCGTTCAGCTCGCCGCGGCTCGCCTACGGCGCGTTCCCGATCGAGGCCGTGGACGGGACCGCCGACTACTACAATTCCTCACTGCTGATTCACGGCATCTCGGCTCGCTACGGCAGCGCCGACCTCGCCGTCGGCGGATCGGCCGACTTCCACGATCGCGGCAGCGACATGACCTTCGTACTCAACGCGCACGGCGCCGCCGCGAAGCTGCCGTACGTGGACGTGATCGCTCCGGACGCGACGATCGACGCGACCGCCCTCTTCCAGCAGCCGATCGGCTATGGCTTCGGCGTGCGCGGGACGCTCGCCGCGAACGGCCGCACGACCGGAGCGGGGACGTTTGCCGTCGATCGCTACGGGGTCGGCGAGTTCGGACCGTTCTCGTTCTCCCGCTCGGACGGCGAATCGCTGGCCGGCGCGTTCGAGTTGGCCCGTCCGTTTTCGGGCAGCGCCGGCTGGGTCCACCTGCGCGGCTTCCGGCTGGCGGACGTGCGCCGCGAAGCGGCCCTGCCCGGTGCGCAGATCCCTGCGCTGCCGCCGATCTCCGGCATCGTCGACGGCGACTTGGCCGGCGGGGGGACCCCCTCGAGTTTCGGCCTGGCGGGGTCGATCAGCGGTCGCGAGCTGCGCGTGGCGAGCTATCCGATCGGGACCGGCAGCGTCAGTCTGAGAGGGAATCTGTCCGACGTGCGGCTCTCCGGCATCCGCGTCGACGGGCCGATTGGGCGTTTCAGCGGCGACGGCGCCTACGGGGCGGGGATCTTCGCGATGAATGGCCGGTACGACGGGACGCTGGCCGAGCTGCGGCCGTTCACTTTCGAACCGACGGCCGTCGGCGCAGTCCACGGTCCCGTCAGCGCGACCATCGCCGGCAACCGCATCGTCGTCCAGACCACCGGTGCGGACCTCGCCGGCGGCCAGGTGCGCGGGGTCGCGGTCGAACGAATCGCCGGAACGATCGCGCTCGACGGCAAGGAGGTGCGCATCGTCGCGGCCGACGGTTCGATCGGCGGCGGCCGGGCGGTCGCGGCCGACGTCGGTGGTCCGTTCCTGGTCTCGGCCCCCGCCGTCCCCGTCTCGGCGCTGCGGCACGCGGGGATCCCGCTGCAGGCCGGGCGTCTGGCGATGTTCGGGGTCGCCGACCTGCGCGCCGGCGGCCCGCGCTTCGACGGGATCGTGGCGCTCGACGACGGGGTCGCCTCGGGATTCCCGGTCAGCGGTGCGACCGGACTGTCGCTGGCCGGAACGACGGCGACCGTCAGTGACGGAGTGGCCGCGCTCGGCACGACCTACGGCGCCTTTTCGGGCCGCGTCGAGGGGGTCGGGCGCGCGCTCGGCTACGACGTGAACGCCGACGTGCCGATCGGCGACGTCGACCAGGTGTGGAAAGCGCTGCATCTGCCGCTGCGCACCCTCTACGGGAGTTTCGCCGCCCGGCTGCGCGTCCGCGGCAGCGGCGCGCGGCCGCTCGTCGACGGCAACGTCGCGGTGCCCGAGGGGACGTACAACGGTCTGGCGTTCCGCGATGCGCGAGCAGCGGTGACGCTCTCGTCCAGCACCCTCTCGGCACGTGACGGCGCCATCACCGTCGGCTCGACGCGCGCCGCCGTCGCGGGCGATTTCTCGGTCGCGCACCGCGCGTTCTCGCTCGACGCCCGCAGCGGCAACGCGAACTTGGCCGACTTCGACGACTATTTCGACGAAGCGGAGACGCTCGCGGGAACCGGGCCGATCGCCGTCGCGTTCGCCAACGACGGGTATCGGACGAGCTCGTGGGGCCGGGTCGACGTGCGCGACTTCCGCTACCGGCGCTTCGCGTTCGGCACGACCGACGCGACCTGGTCGCAGCGCGCCGGGACCCTCACCACCGCATTGAACGTCAGCGGCCCCAAAGGTGCGTTGCGCGCGAACGGCACGATCGAGCCGGCCCAGGGCGACGCGATCGGCGCTCTGCGCAACGCGAACTATCGTGTATCGCTGCAGGCGCAGCGCGTCGACCTGAACTCGTGGTTGCCCGCATTCGGGTTCACCGCGCCGATCTTGGGATTGGTCGACGCGCGCGGCACGGTTGCCGGACGCTTCCCGCGCTTGGCGATCGCGGGCGACGCGACGCTGCAGCAAGGATCGCTCTACGGCTACGCCGTGAAGGAAGGCATCGTTCATGCGCGCAGCGACGGTGCGCGGATCGCGCTCACCAACAGCGTGATCGACCTGAACTTCGCGCGCTTCGCACTGGGCGGTTCGTTCGGACTCGACCGGCGCGATCCGCTCGCGCTCTCGGTGCACGCGACGGCGCCCGATCTCGCTGGCGTGCTCGCTGCCGTGATGCCGAAAGGTCCGCGCTACGACGTCAACGGCGTGGTGCAGGCCGACGCGCGCGTCGGCGGCACGATCGCGAAACCGCGCGTGGCGGCCGGTTTCGACCTCACGCAGGCGCGCTACGCGTCGCTCGCGATTCCGCGCGTGCTGGGCAGCGTCACCTACGATGGCGCGACACTCGTCGTGAACGACGTCGAAGCGACGTTCGCCAAAGGCAACGTGCTCGTCGCCGGTTCGCTTCCGCTGCGCCTGCAACCGTTCGGCGTCACCCCGAACGCGCCGCTCTCGTTCACGCTCGCGCTGAGTCAGCTCGATCTCGCGCCGTTCGCCGCGCTCGTCCCCGGGCCGCAGACGAAACTGGGTGGAACGGTCGACGGCCGGCTTTCGATCGAGGGCACGATGCGCGCAGCGCGCGTCGCCGGCAACATCGCGCTGGCCGGCGGCACGTACGTCTCGAACCTCGACCGGGCCGGGATCACGCATGCCGACGCGCGCCTGACGTTCCAAGGAACGAGCGTCGCGCTCGAAGCGCTGCACGCGAACGTCGGCAGCGGCACGCTCGACGGCCGCGGGCAGCTCGACTTGCCGTTCCCGGGCGTGCGCACCAACGGATACAGCATCGCGCTGAGCGCGCACGGCGCCACGATCGACAACCCGCAATTCGGACGCGGCACGATCGACGGGACGCTGAAACTGACGGCGGGCGCGAAGATGCCGGTCCTCTCCGGGGACGTCGCGGTGTCGAATGCGTCGATCCCGTTCGCCTCGATCTACCGCGCCGCAAGCTCCGGCGGAGCCGGGGCCGCCGGCGGAGCACTGCCGTTCGACGTGGCGTTCGACGTGGTCGCGACGGCCGGGCGCAAGGTGCGCGTGCAGTCGCCGATCATGGACATCGGGACGACCGGAACGGTGGACCTGACCGGAACGTTGTCCTCGCCGAAGCTGGCCGGCGTGCTCACCGCGACGCCCGGCGGCCTGTTTTCGACGTACAATCGCGTGTTTCGCGTGCAGCAGGCGACGGTTCGCTTCGACCCGGCGCAAGGCGTCGTGCCGTACCTCGACCTGCGCGCCTACGCCCACGTGACCAACCCCGACCCCGATCCGAGCCGCAACGTGATCGGCAGCGCCGACATCACCGTGACGGTGCAAGGCCCGGCCGACGAGCTGGCGCAAGGGAACGCGATCGTGTTCAGCTCGACCCCCGCGTACTCGCAGGAGCAGATCGTCGGCTTGCTGCTGGATGCGTCGCTCTTCGGCGCGGTCAACTTCGGCCAGGTGTCCAACGGCACGTCTCTGCGAGGCGCGCCCGGCGAGTCGAACGTGCTGCTGCCGCCCGGCGTGACGCCGTACCAGACCGGCGTCATCAACTTCAACCAGGAGGCGTTCTCGATCCTCAACGGCCAGGTGACCCAGCGTTTCCTGGCCCCGGTCGAGCGCGTGATCATCGACCGGCTCAGCCTGGCCGACCTGGAACTGACGGTCGACTATGGCGGCGGCGTCGGCTACACGATGCTCAAACAGATCGGCAAGCGCGACGTCTATGCCAGCTTCGGCCAGACGCTCTCGTACCCGGGTCGCACCACGGTCGGATTCACGGCCCGCCCGAACGCGACGACCTCGATCGATTTCAACTACTTCCAGCAGCACGGCTATCTGGCGATCGCCACCAACGGGAATTCGATCCAGCGATTGCGCGGTGTGCAGCCGCTGGTCGGAAACGGAGGGTTCACCTTCAACATCGTCCGGAAATATCCGTAAAGAAGACGCTCGGCCGACCGGAGCCCGGGTCCGTGCCGCGAAGCCTCGAAGGCCCTCGCGGCAGTGTGTCGTACCCTGGGGACCGGGAACGTGCGCGGCCGAGTGCGCGTTAACCCCGTATTAGGGACCACCCAAGGCAAGTGACCATTCTCGGACGTCCGGTCCTACGGAAATCTTCCGCGAGTGTGCACTTGAGAGAAGTGGTCTAAGCAGCCCGGCGGTCGCCCACGGCGCCCGGGGCCTTCCCGAAGGACGTCTCCCGCTTGTTCCAACGGCTCCGCCGCACGCCGCGCTTCGTGCTCGCCGTGTTCGCGTTTCTGGCCCTCGTGATGCCCCCGGCGATTTCAGCGCCCGCGGCACCCACCGTCGTCGCCGTCTCCGTCACCGGGAACGCCCACATTCCCACCGACCGCATCCTCTCCGTGCTCACCACGAAGGTCGGCGACCCGTTCGATCCCGCGAAAGTCCAGGCGGACCTGCGTGCGATCGCCGACATGGGCTTCTTCTCCGATCAGGCCCCGCCGGTGATCCGCCAGCGGCCCGACGGCGTCGCGGTCACCTACCGCGTGATCGAGAACCCGGTCGTCACCTCGATCCGGTTCGCCGGCAACAAGAGCGTCTCGGCCGACACGCTGCTGGCGCTGATGGACACCGCGCCCGGTCAGGTCTTCAATATCAAGACGTACCAGCAGGACGTCTTGAAAATCAACAGCTACTACGACAAGATCGGCTTCGGCGGCCAGCTGCCCTCGCACGTCACCGACGTCAACATCACGCCGCAAGGCGTGCTGACCCTGACCGTTCAGGAAGGGTTGACGGTCAAGTCGATCATCATCACGCCGCCGCCCGACTCCGATCCGGTGCTGCCGCCGAACGTGATCATCGCGGCGCTCGTGACGAAGCCCGGCGCGCCGTACTCGGAGCAGCAGCGCGACAAAGACTATGACGCGCTCAAGGCGCTCTACGAAAAGTACGACCTCAAGATCGGCGACGTCGAAGCCGGCGTCGATCCCGCCTCGATCGATCAGAAGGCCGGAACCGCCGACGTGCGCTACTCGATCAGCGTGCTGCGGGTCGGCGCCATCGAGATCACCGGCAACACGAAGACGCACGACGACGTCGTGCGCCGCGAGTTGCGCTTGCGGCCGGGAATGGTCGTCACCGACGCCGCGCTGCGCCGCGACTACGACCGCCTCAACAACCTCGGCTTCTTCGAGAAGATCGACTTCCAGGCCAAGCCGGGTCCCGATCCCAAGCGGCCGGGCCTGGTCACGCTGGACTGGCAAGTCAAAGAGCAGCGCACCGGGACCGCGACCCTCGGCGCGGGCTATTCGGGCGGCCTCACCGGCACCGGCTTGACCGGCACGCTCTCGTACCAAGAGAACAACATCAACGGAACCGGCAACGGCGGCTCGATCCGCCTGGAGCGCGGCTCGCGCATCAGCGACGCGTCGCTCTCGTTCACCGTGCCGTACCTCGGCAAAACCGAGAAATCGCAGCGCTACAGCCTCGGCGCGACGATCTTCACGCAGCAGCAGACGAACTTCTATCCGGTGTACGCCGCTTGCGTCGGCGGAGCCGGCGCGCAGGGCGGGATCGGCTCGCCGACCACGACTCCCGGCTTCATTGCGGCCACCGCGACGCCGGCGCCGTGTCCCGCCGCCGGGCAACCCTTCCCCGTCGAGATCATCCCCTCGACCACCACCAACCTGGTCAACGGGATCGTGTCGACCTACGGCTCGCGCTCGACCGGTTTCTCCGCCACGATCGGGCGCCGTCTCTCCGACGTCTACAAAGTGTCCGCCGGCGCGAACGTCCAGCAGGTCGCCGCGAACGCGCAGCTCCCGAGCGGCTACTTCTTCCCGAACCCGCAGAACGTGCTGCAGCAGAGCAGCTGCACCGGCGCATCGTCGAGCCTCATCGGCAACAGCTGCACCCTCAACAACGCGCTGGGAATCTCCGCACCGTCGATCGCGCAGATCAACTCGAGCCAGTCGTACAGCTTGCGCAGCGTGGTGCTGGGCCTGGGCGCCGATTCGCGCGACGACGTGTTCAACCCGCGCCGCGGAATCAACGCCAGCGTCAGCGACGAGATCAGCAGCCGCGCGCTCGGCTCGGCCTTCACCTACCAGATCATCACGCTCGATGCGGCGAAGTTCTTCCCGGTCGCCAAGAACATGACGCTTGGCTTCCACGGGCGGGTCGGCTCGTCAACCGGCGCGATCCCCACGAACAAGCTGTTCATCTTCTCCGATCAGGACCTGCGCGGGTACACCGACCCGGCCTACGGCACCGACATCCTGCTCGGTCAAGCCGAACTCCGCATCCCGCTGACGTCCGACCGCAAGTTCGCGATCGTGATGTTCGCCGAATCGGGCGCCACGCGGATCCGCGGCGGCACCTCGAACAACGGCAGCACGCTCGTGAACCTCGACAAGTACAACTTCCGCGGCGACGTCGGCGTCGGTCTGCGCTTCGACGTTCCGCAGCTCGGCTTGCACACGCTTCGCCTCGATTTCGCGAAGGGCAACATGGGCACGCACACCTCGTTCGGCATCGGACAAAGCTTCTAGGATGAACATGTTCACAACGCGCGGCCGCAGCGCGGCGCTCGCCTTCGCACTCGGCGCTGCCATCGTGGCGACGCCGGCGATCGGGGCAACCGACGTCACCGACATCGGCGCGATCGACCAGAGCGCGATCGCCGCGCTGCCGGCATTCGCGCAGGCGAACAAACAGATCGCCGATTACCAGCAGTCGCTGCAGAAGCAGTTCGCCGGCCGAGCCGCGCACGCGTCGCAAAGCCAGCAGCAGCAGCTCGCCTCCGAATTCCAGCAGAAGATGGCGGCGAAGCAGCGGCAGCTCCTCGGACCGCTGCTCCAGCGCGCGCAGGTGGCGATCGCGTCGGTCGCATCGTCGAAGAACCTCACCGTCGTGGTCGACCGGCGCATCGTCGTGTTCGGCGGCTCCGACATCACCAGCAACGTCCGCGATCTGCTGACCGGTATCGGCGATCCGGTGCCGCCCGTGTCGACGCCGCCGCCTTCCAAGGTCGGCTACGTCGATCAGCAGGCGATCGATGCGACGCCGAAGGTCAAAGCGGCGACCGACGAGTTCCTCAAGTTCAAAGGCGACCAGGACAAGGTCTACGGCGACAAGCTCAAGGCCGCGAAGACCGACGCGGACCGTGAGACGGTCCTCAAGGATTATCGCAAGACGCTCGACGACAAGCAGACCGCGACGCTCAAGCCGATGGTCGACGTGACGCGCGGCGCGATCGCCGACGTCGCGAAGGCGAAGGGTCTCATGCTCGTCGTCGATCGCGGGAACGTCGTGTTCGGCGGCACCGACATCACGACCGACGTGACCGCCAAGCTGAAGTGATGGATTCCGCCTTCGGCGGAATCCGCCGCATCCTGCGGCCCCCTTCGCGTGCCGCGCTGCTCGCCGTGGCCGCGCTGGCGGCGTGCGGACACGCGTCGTCGACCGCGACGACGACCGCACCGGGTACCGGAACGATCGGCTACGTGCGCATGGAGGAGTTGGTGCAGAAGCACCCCCTCTACGACCAGCTCGCGCGCTACGACCGCAGCATCGAAGCGTTCGATCTCACCTCGACCGCCCCGCGGCTGGCCGCGACCGACCCGCACCTGCGCGAGCGCGAGAAGCAGCTCGAAACGGAGCTGAGCGTCGCGGCCGACCGGACCAAGAAGCTGCTCGACCAGAAGCAGCAGCAGTATCAGCAGCAAGAATCGCAGGCCATCGCCGCCGCGCTGCGCGGTGCGGGGATCGGCGGTTCGAGCGCGCTGCAGATGGCGGGCACCGTGGACGCCACGGCCCGCCGCCAGCAGGGCGGCGTCGCGGCACAAGCGCAGCGCGACTTGGAATCGTACCGCGCGACGCTGCAGAAGCAAGACCAAGCGCAGGTCATGGCGCTGCAGAAGACGCTCAGCGAGCGAGCCGACCGCGAGTACCGAGCGCGGGCCGAAGAGCTGCAGGCCAAGGAGTCGGCGCTCCAGCTCGCGATGGCCAACGAGGACGCCTCGACGCGCTTGTCGCTGCGTACGAAGCTGACCTCGCTTGCGATGGACGACGCGGCGCGCGAAGACGCTCAGAAGCAGCTCGAGGCGCTGGACCGCAAGGAAGCCGACGCGCGGGCCGCGCAGCGCAATCGCGATCAGCAGACCCTCGCGGCGGTGCAGGTGCGCTTGCACGATCAGATGGTGCGCGACCTCAACGCGCAGGTCACGACGATTCAGAAGCGCTCCTTGAGTTCGCTCGCCGCTCGTCAGCAGACTCTCTCGCGCCAGATCCAGTCGGTCGGCGGCTCGCTGGTCCAAAGTACGACCGTCGCCGGGCGTCCGCAGCAGCAGGTCAACCCGAATCTGCCGCCCCAGCTGCGGACGCGCATCCAGCAGCTCCATCAAGATTATCAGAAGCGCTTCCAGGACGACGCGAAGACCACGATCGCCGAATTCCAGAAGACGCGCGAGGACCTCTCGCGCCGCTATGCCGAGCTGCACGGCGTCGACGTGTCGGCGCAGCGGGGCGCGCAAGCCCAAGTCCTCGAACTGCGCAAGAAGCGCGAGGATCTCTACGCTCAGATCACTGCGCAGATCGACCGGGAAGTTCGCGTGATCGCGCAGCAGCGCGGAATCGCAGTCGTTCTCAGCGACGTCGTCGCGCCCGCCGGCGGTGTGGACCTCACGCCGGACGCCCTCAAAGACATCGAAAGCCTGCACGAATAAACCAATGAGACGGATCATCATCGCGACGGCCTTGCTGGCGTCGCTCACCGCCTGTTCCGGCGGCAGCGGCCCGGCGATCGGGCTAGTGGACGAGGAGCGCATCAAGGCGAACTGGCCGAAGTTTCTCAACTATCAGAACCAGCTCTCGAACGACGCCCAGACGATCGAGCGGTCCAACAAACCGGATCGGGAGAAGCAGCGTCTGCGCGCCGCGTTGCAGGAGCGCTTCGTGCGCGATCAGAGCGAGCTTTCGAACGACGTGACGGACGCGGCCAAGCAAGTCGCCGGCGAGAAACATCTGACGTACGTGTTCACCCGGCAGTACGTCGGATACGGCGGCGTCGACATCACGCCCGACGTCGAGAAGATCCTCAAGATCGAGGAGAAGGCGACTCCGGCGCCATGACCACGTCGCCGCTGGGCACGCTCGGAGAGCTCGCCGAGCGGACCGGCGGCCGCGTCGTCGGCGACGCCGGCGTTCGGGTCGACCGGATCGCCGCGGTGGACGAGGCCGACCAGACCGCGCTGACCTTCGCGGTGGACGAGCGCTATCTGCGCACCGCAATGAAATCGAAGGCCGGCGCGGTCCTGACCGACGAGGCGCTGGTCGCGGTCGCGGAGACCTATCCCAAGCCGATCCTCGCCGTCCCGTCCGCCCGCGTGGCGCTGGCCGCGCTGTTGGCGGCCCTCGAGCCGCCCCGCCCCACCGGCCCGTTCGTCCATCCGACCGCAGCCGTCGCCCCCTCGGCAGTCATCGGCACCGGCGTGTGGATCGGGCCGCACGTCGCGGTCGGCGCACGTTCGCAGATCGGCGAGCGCACCGTCCTCGCGGCCGGCGTGGTGATCGGCGACGATGCCCGCGCCGGCGCGGACTGCTTGTTCCACCCTCGCGCCTACCTCGCCGACCGGTGCGTCGCCGGTGACCGGGTCGTGCTGCAGGCGGGTGCGGTGATCGGCAGCGACGGCTTCGGCTGGGCGTTCCTGGACGGCCGGCTGCTGAAGATCCCGCAGGTCGGGATCGTCGAGCTCGCCGACGACGTCGAGATCGGCGCCAATACCTGCGTCGACCGCGCCCAGACCGGCGTGACCTCGATCGGCACCGGGACCAAGATCGACAACCTCTGCCAGATCGGCCACAACGCGCACATCGGTAAGCACTCCGCGATCGCGGCGTTTGCCGGCCTCGCCGGGACGACGACGATCGGCGACTACGTCCGGGTGGCCGGTCAGGTGATGTTCCGCGGCCACATGACGGTCGGCGACCGGGTGACGATCGGCGGCGGATCACACATCTGGGGCGACGTCCCCGATGACGCCTTCGTCACTGGCCGGCCGGCCCAGAACCATCGGGACGAGGTTCGTCTTCAGGCCTACATCCGCCGGCTGCCCAAACTCTTCGGGCGGGTCGACGAGCTCGAGAAGCGCGAGCGATGAGCCTGCGGGGTACCAGGCGAAGGCCGAACGCGACGGGTTCGCCGAAGGCGAACCCACTAGTGCAGTATCAGACGACGTTGCGCGATGCGATCGCGTTCGAAGGGGCCGGTCTCCACACCGGCGCGGCGGCTCGCGTTCGGGTGCTCCCGGCGCCGGCCGGCCATGGCCTCCGCTTTCGTGTCGACGACGCGGTCGAGTTTCCGGCGCGGGCCGACTACGTGGTCGAAACCGTGCGGGCGACGGTGGTCGGCGTCGGCGAGCACCGCGTCTCGACGGTCGAACATCTGCTCTCCGCGCTGCTCGGTTCGGGCGTCGACAACGCGCTGCTCGCCGTCGACGGACCGGAGATCCCGGTCGCCGACGGAAGCGCCAAAGTCTTCTGCGATGCGATCGAAGCGGTGGGCTTGACGACGCTGCACGAGGCACGCAGGCGCTGGGTGCCCACCGAGACGCACCTCTTCCGCGACGGTGACAAACTGCTGATCGTCGCGCCGGCCTCGAGCTTCCGCGTGCGCATGATCGTCGACTACCCGGCGCCGATCGGCGCGCAGTACGTCGAGGCCGAGATCACGCCCGATACGTACCGTCGCGAGATCGCGCCGAACCGGACGTTCGGTTTTCTGCACGAGGTCGAGGCGCTGATCAAGCGCGGACTGGCGCAGGGCGGGACGCTCGACAACGCGGTCGTGTTCGGCACGGACGGTCCGGTGGCGCCGCTGCGCAGCCCGAACGAACCGGCGCGTCACAAGATGCTCGACCTGATCGGCGACTTCGCGCTCTTGGGCGCGTACCCGCAGTGCGAGGTCATCGCCGTGAAGAGCGGACACAAACTCCACTGCACCGCCGTGCGGGAACTGGTCGCCGCATCGCAGCACGACGAAGCCGCCGCCGGCCGCCGGCCGATGCAGTCGCAGTAGGATCGCGGGACGTGGCGCATCTCGACGTGCGCGAGATCATGAAGATCTTGCCGCACCGCTATCCACTGCTGCTGATCGATCGCATCACCGAGCTCGAACCGATGGTGCGCGCGCGCGGCTACAAGAACATCACCGCGAACGAACCGATGTTCGCCGGGCACTTTCCGGGCAACCCGCTCTTCCCCGGCGTCTACATGATCGAAGCGCTGGCGCAGCTGGGCGGCACCACGATCCTCGAGCGCGGCGACATGGCCCGCAAGGTCCCGTACCTGGCGGCGATCGAGAAGGCGAAGTTTCGCCGCCCGGTCGTCCCGGGCGACCGGCTCGACATGGAAGCGCGCGTCGTGCGCACGAAGCTGAACATCGGCTGGGTCGCCTGCGAAGCGTCGGTCGACGGCAAGAACGTCGTCTCCGCGGAGCTGACGTTTTCGATCACCGTCGACCCCTCGGCGTTCGCGAACGATGCCTCGGTTCTCCACCTGTGATCCATCCGACCGCCATCGTTCATCCGAATGCCAACATCGCGAAGTCCGTCGAGATCGGTCCGTACAGCGTCGTCGGCGAGCACGTCACGATCGGCGTCGGCGCGAAGCTGCTCGCGCACGTCGTCGTCAACGGGCGCACGACGATCGGAGCGGACGCCGTGATCTATCCGTTCGCGTCGATCGGCGCTCCGTCGCAGGACCGCAAAGCGGAAGTCGATGAAGTGTCGTTCACGACGATCGGCGAGCGCACCGTCATTCGCGAGTACGTCTCGATCCACCGCGGCACCGGCCACAATTCGGTGACGTCGGTCGGCAACGATTCGCTCTTGCTCGCCTACGTGCACGTCGCGCACAACTGCCGCATCGGCAACTTCGTCACGATGTCGAACTTGGCGCAGCTCGCCGGCCAGGTGAGCGTCGAGGACCACGCCGGGATCGGCGGGATGGCGGGGATCCATCAAGGCGTGCGGATCGGCCGGTACGCGTTCGTCGGCGGCTACACCAAGGTCGGCCGCGACGTTCCGCCGTTCTTCTTGACGGACGGAAACCCGCCGGCGGTCTACGGCCTCAACTCGGTCGGATTGCGCCGCCATGGTTTCTCGAAAGAAGCGCTGGCCGAGCTCAAAGAAGCCTACAAGATCATCTACCGCTCCGAGCGCAACGTCTCCCAGGCGGTCGCCGCACTGCGCGAGACGGTGAAGACCGACGAGGGACGCGCGCTGCTCGCGTTCCTCGAGGCCCCCTCGGAACGCGGGATCTTGAAATAACCGCGGACTCGCCCATGCGCGTCTTTTTCAGCACGGGCGAAGCATCGGGCGAACTGCTCGCAGTCGAACTGCTCGGCGCACTGCGCACGCGCGTCGCGGTCGAGGCGCGCGGAATCGGCGACGAGCGGCTGGCGCGGGCGGACGTCGAGATCGTGCAGCGCACGCGCGGCTGGGCCTCGATCGGCTTGATGGACGCGCTGCGCAACATTCCCCGGCTGGGTTTCGCCGCAGTGCGGAACGCGCTGCGTCTGCGCGCCGACCCGCCCGACGTCGTCGTGCTGGTCGACTTCGGCGCATTCAACGTGCGGTTCGCGCGGATGCTGCGGCGGCTCGGATACGCCCGTCCGATCGTGTACTACGCGCCGCCGTCGGCGTGGCTCGACAATCCCAAGCGCGCGCGCGCGGTCGCGTCGCTGAGCGATCCGCTCACGCTCTTCGGCCACCAGGCGGCGTTCTATCGCGGCCTGGGGTTGCCGATCGGGTACGTCGGTCATCCGCTGGTGTCGACGATCGCCGCGCGCGCGCCGCGTCCTGCCGCGCCGCCCGACGGCGGCGTCGTCGCGCTCCTGCCCGGCAGTCGCGGGGCGGAGATCGCGCGGCACACGCCCCGGCTGCTCGACGCGATCGCGCGCGTGCGCGAAGTACGGCCGAACGTGCGCGCCGTCATGGTCGCGGCCGACGACGACGCGCAGCGCCACATGGAGCATCTGCTGAGTTTCCGCTCGCCGCTGCCGGTCGAGATCGCGCGCGACGCGCGCGCCGTCCTGCGCGCGGCCGACGCGGCCGCGATCGCCTCGGGGACCGCGGTGCTCGAAGCGGCGCTGGTCGAGACGCCGGCCGTCGCGCTCTACGTTCTTTCCAAAGCGCAGATGAAGCTGGCGCGGCGCATCTACCGCGGGCGCTACGTCACGCTGCCGAACCTCGTGCTCGACGAACCGATCGTCCCGGAACTGCTGCAGGAAGCGGCGTCGCCGGCCGCGCTCGCCGACGCGCTGCTGGGGCTGCTCGCCGATCCGGCGAGTCAGCGCGATGGATACGCGCGCGTCCGCGCCGCGCTCGGACCCGCCGACGCGCTGCAGCGCAACGCCGAGTGGGTGCTGCGCACCGTCGCCGAAAGCCAGGCGGTCGGCGCGGTGCTGCCGGCCTGATGCGCATCTATCACACGAGCGATCTGCACGACCGCCGTCACATCGCCGAACCGATCGCGGCGCTGCGGCGCGCGCGGCCCGGTCTCTACGTCGATTGCGGCGACAGCCTGCGTGGTTCGCAGACGATCTTTCACCGCCGCGAGCCCATCCTGGCCGAACTCGATCGCGCCGGCGTCGACGTGCAAGCGATGGGCAATCGCGAGTTCCATTACCTCTACGGAGCCGTGCGGTCGCGAGTTGCGCAGATGCGGCATCGCTTCGTCTGCGCGAACCTCGTCGACACGCGCGGACGCGAGCTCCCGTTCAGCGCCGACGTGACGCTGCGGCGCGACGACGACGGCACGCCGTGGACGCTGCGCTTCTTCGGCCTGCTGGTCGTGCAGTATCCGACCCGTTCGCCCTGGGAGCGGCTGTTCGGCTGGCGGTTTCTCGATCCGATCGAGACCGCGGCGCGCATCGCCGACCAGACGCCGCCCGAGATCACGCTGATCGCGCTCTCGCACTTGGGCTTGCGGCACGATCGTCTGCTGGCGCGCGCCGTCCCGCGGCTCGAACTCATCCTCGGCGGCCACAGCCACGACACGCTGCCCGCTCCCGAGTACGTCGGCGGCGTGCCGATCGTGCACGCCGGTCCGTACGGCGCGTACGCATCGCGAACGGAGTTGGTCAAGGACGCCGCCGGCCGCGCAACGATCGCCGACTTCGCATTGGAACCCCTTGCCTAAAGTGCTCTTTATCACCAACGGCCACGGCGAAGCCGCCATCGCCGATCGGATCGCCGGAGAGCTGCGCGCGCTGGCACCGCTGGTTACGGAACATCTCGGGCTGGTCGGTGAAGGGTTCGGCAACGGCGCGTTCGCGGACGTCGGACCGCAGCGCACCATGCCGTCGGGCGGACTGGTCGCGATGGGCAACCTGCGCGCGTTCGCACGTGATCTGGGCGCGGGCTTTCTCGGACTCTTCGCGCGTCAGCTGGCGTTCTTGCGCGCGTCGCGCGGGCGCTACGCCGCGGTCGTCGCGGTCGGCGACGCCTACGCGTGCGCCCTGGCGCGCATCGCCGGCGCGCCGCTCGTCTTCGTCGGCACGGCGAAGAGCGTGTACGTCGCAGCTTACGGTCCGGGCGAGCGGCGCATCGTCGGAGCCGCGCGCCGCATCTTCGTGCGCGATGCCGCGACGGCCGCGGAGCTGCGCGCACGGGGCGTCGCGGCCGAAGCGCCCGGCAACGTGATCGTCGATCTGCTGGCGACCGCCGAACGCGTCGATTGGCGCGCGCCGGTACGGCTCGCGCTGCTGCCCGGTTCGCGCGAGCGCGCGTACGGCGACGCGCTGCGGCTCGCCGACGTCGTCGCGCGGCTGCGCGCCCGCACGGGCGCGCTGGACGCGGTCCTCTCGATCGCGCCGAACCTCGATCCCGCGCGGTTCGCGCCGGCGCTCGAACGCGGCGGGCTGCGATCGTGGAACGGCGCGCTCGGCGCGCTCCTGCACGGTGCGACGCTCGCGCTCGGCCAGAGCGGGACGGCGAACGAAGCCGCCGCGGCGCAAGGGCTGCCGGTCGTCGCGCTCGAGCTCGACGGCGTGCCCCGCGACGCCTGGTACCGCAAGCGCCAGCGCGGTCTGCTCGGCGAGGCGCTGCTGATCGTTCCGGGCGAACCGGACGCCGCGGCCGCCGAGATCGGCGCGCTGCTGGCCGACGACGAGCGGCGCGCGCGCATGGGCACGACCGGCCGCGAGCGGATGGGCGGCCCGGGCGGAGCACGCGCGATCGCGCACGCGATCGCCGGGCTAGCCGCAGCCTGATGCGCCTCTCTTCGCTCGGTCAGATCGTGCTCAGCGCGTTCGTGCCGCTGTACGGTACGCTGGTCGCGCTCGATCCGGCTCGCCCGCCGATTCCGCCGTTGGTCCCGGCCGCGGTCACGATCGCGATCGGCGTGCTCGCACTGGCGGCACTGGCCGCCGTCGTCCCGGCCGCGCTGCGCTCGGCCCGGCGAGACACGCTGACGCTGGCGTTCCTGGCGCCGGGGATCGCGTCGCTGATCTCGTCGCTGACCGGCTTCGACCCGGCGCCCGGAGTCGGCTTGAGCATCCTGGTACTCGGGCTCGGCGGGGCCGGGCTCGCGCTGGCTCGCGATGCCGATGCCGCCACGACGCGCGCCGCTCTCCATGCCTTCCTCTGGTCGGCGCTGGCGGCGTCACTGCTGGCGCTCGCCATGGTGCTCTCGCATCGTCCGGTCGCGCTCTACTCGTACGACAACGGCCGTGCGGTCGGGACGTTCATCAACCCGAACGAGCTCGCGGCATATACGCTGGTCGGCTTGGGCATCGCGCTGCCGCTCGCGGCGGTCGCGCGTAATCGGCTGGCCGCGGTCACCGCGGCGGTGCTGCTGGTGACGCTCGGCGCGACGTTCTCTCGCTGGGGAGCGCTCAGTGCGGTCTGCGGCGTCGCCGTGTACGCGCTGGCCAGCCGGGCGAGGCTGCTGCTCGCGGCGGCACTCGTCGCCGCACTGGCCGGGATCGGGCTGAACGCGCTGGCCGGGGCCCAGCACCACAATCCGCGCGACACGGAATCGCGCGCCGTCGCCTGGCGTACGGGGCTGACGACATTCGAGCGCTTTCCGCTGCTGGGCGTCGGCCCGCTCGGGTTCTCGAAGACGTACGACGCCCTGCGGCCGCCCGAAGCGCCTGGCCCGCAGACGCCGGTCGCCTTCGACCCCCATTCACTCCCGATCGCGTTCGCGGCGGACGGCGGTCTCCTGGCCGTCGTGACCCTGACCTTCTCGCTCGTGGTCATCCTGCGCCGGACCTTTCGTGCGGCGCGCGCGGCCAAGCAGGTGCCTCGTGCGCTCGCGCTCGGCTTGGCGGCCGGTTTGATCGCGCTCGTGATCGACTGCGGAATCAACACCATCAGCATCTTCTTTGCGCTCGGTCTCCAGGTCGTGCCGCTTGCTCTCGCCGTAGTACGCAACGATGCGATCTAAGGTGGTCGCCGGCATCGCCGGGCTGATCTTGGCGGGCTGCGCCGGGCGGGTCTCCGCGCCCTCACCCGCTCCGGCCGCCCGGGCCGCCTCGGCCGCGCCGGTCGCGACCGCGACCCAGGTGCCCGTCCACGTCGTCGGCCAAGGCAACGCGCGCACCCCGGCGGTCATGACCTGGTCGAAAGCGAACCGGAAGATCTACACGATTCGCGCGCTCTCGTTCGTCGGCAACGCCGTCGGCGGGACGAACGGCTCGGCGGTCCTCGACCGGCCGCACATCACGTTCATCGATCGCACCGGTTCCGCGACGGTGGCCGACGCACCGAAGGCCACCGTGAAACAACGCGACAACAGTATCGATATGATGGGCGGCGTTCGCGCGCGAACTGCGGAAGGCGGCATCCTGACCTGTGACAACCTGCGGTACGACGCGACAACCGAGCGACTCCACGGCGAAGGGCACGTCGTGCTGACCGGTCCGAACGGCTTGCAGCTGAACGGCGATCACCTCGACGGCGACGTGCGGCTCCACGACGTCAAGGTCTGGTCCGGGGGTCGAGGGTGACCGATCGCATCGTTTTGCGCGAGCTGGTCAAGGCGTACGGCGCGCGCACGGTCGTCAAGGGCGTGAGCGCCGAAGTCGAGCGCGGCGAAGTCGTCGGCCTGCTCGGTCCGAACGGGGCCGGGAAGACGACGACGTTCTACATGGTCGTCGGCTTGGTTCGCCCCGACGGCGGCTCCGTCGTGCTCGAGCGCGACGGTACGGCGCGCGAGATCACCGGTGCGCCGATGCACGAGCGGGCGCGCGCCGGCATCGGGTATCTGGCCCAAGAGAACTCGATTTTCCGCAAGCTCTCGGTCGGCGACAACCTGCGGCTGATCTGGGAAATGAACGGGGTCCCGGGCGCGGAGCGCGAGCGACGCCTTCCGGAACTGCTCAGCGAGTTCGGCTTGGAAGATTTCATCGACGCGCGTGGCGACTCGCTCTCGGGCGGCGAACGCCGCCGGGTGGAGATCGCCCGCGCGATCGCGACCGAGCCGGCCTTCCTACTGCTCGACGAACCGTTCACCGGCATCGACCCGATCGCGGTGGCCGACATCCAAACGATGATCCGCCAGCTGCGCGACCGGGGGCTCGGCATCCTCATCACCGATCACCAGGTGCGCGAGACGCTCACGATCGTCGATCGCGCGTACATTCTCAACGACGGCAAGATCGAGGTCAGCGGTTCGGCGCAGGACGTGCTCGACTCGCCGATCGCCCGCAAGTTCTATCTCGGCGAGGGCTTCAAGCTGTGACGGCGACGCCGGCGCAGGCGCTCGGACACACCGCAGCGCGCGCGCCGCTGTGGCCGCCGACGATCATGGACCGCTACCTGGTCGCCGAGCTGCAGGGTCCGTTTCTGTTCGGACTCTCGGCGTTCACGCTGATCTTCGTCGCGACCCAGATCCTCGCCATCGGGCGGCTCGTCTCCGAAGAGCACGCACCGCTGTGGGCCGCGGTCGAATACTTCCTCTTTCAGATGCCGTACTATCTGCTGCTCGTCATCCCGATGGCGATGCTGCTCGGGACGCTGCTGGCGATGCAGCGGCTCTCCGGCGAAAGCGAGGTCACCGCGCTCAAGGCGGGCGGGATCTCGCTCTCGCGCATCGTCGCGCCGCTGCTGCTGGTCGGCTTCCTCGTCTCGCTGTTCTCGCTGATCGCGCAAGAACTGTTCGTGCCGTTCGCCAACGACAAAGCGGCGTTCGTGCGTCAATCGGTCATCGAACACGCATCCGGAGCGCTGTCGAACCTCTCCGCGGTCACCCCGCTGCCCGGCGGCGGCAAACAGGTGACGATCGCCAGCGCCTTCGACGTGCAGACGCAAGCCCTGCTCAACGTGACGGTCATCCGGTACGATGCGCGGCAGAAGCCGCAGGAGTTCATCATCGCCGATCGCGCGACGTACGTCGCGCCGACCTGGACGTTCGAGAACGCGAAGACCTACCGCTTCTCGCCCGACGGCACGACTGCCGTTTCGACGTTCCCGCAGCTGGCGGTCGACATCGGCGAGCGGCCCAATCAAGTCGCCAAACAATCGCTCTCGATCACCAACCCCGAAGATCTCTCGCGTGCCGAGATCAAGGAGCGGCTCGATTCGGGTCAGCTCTCGCCTCAGCAGCAGCGGCTCTTCACCGCGAGTTACGCCGCCAAACTGGCGCGCCCGTTCTCGGCGTTCGTATTCACCCTGATCGCCGTCTCGTTCGGGTTGCGCGCGGTGCGCGGCGGCGGAACGGGCCTGGGCTTCGGCATCGCGATCGCGATCGTGTTCATCTACTACGTGTTCTCGACGATCTTCCTGACGCTGGGGAGCATTGCGACCTGGCTCGCCGGACCCGCCGCCTGGACGCCCAACCTGGTCTTCACCGTGATCGGCGCGACGCTGCTGCGCCGGGCGTCGCGCGTCTGATGGAACGCTAGCGCAGCATGATCAGCGTCTTGCCGGGAATTCTCTCGGTGTTCGGGATCACGGTCGTCGCGGGCGTCATCGCGTACATCGGCGACCGCGTCGGCCATCAGGTGGGCCGCAAGCGGCTCACGATGTTCGGCCTGCGCCCGAAGTACACGTCGACGATCGTGGCCGTCGCGACGGGCATGCTGATCGCGCTCTCCGTCACCCTCGTCGCGCTGGTCGCGTCGAGCCAGGTTCGCACGGCCTTTTTCCGGCTCGGCCAACTCAACGCGCAGATCAACGCGCTGCAAGCCCAGGCGGTCGCGCAGCAGCAGGAACTCAACACGACCCGCAACGCCAACATCGCGATCCCGAAGGGCGGATTGCTGGGTCCGGGGGCGCTGATCCAGACGTCGCTCGGCGAGGCGCAAGAACTCCGCGTGTTCTCGGCATTCTTCGACGACACGGTCCGGATCGCGAACCAGAACGCGCGCCGGGTCGGACTGCTGCCCGATAAAAAGAAGTCCACCGATCCCCAGGTGCGCAACGACCTGCTGGCCGTCTTGCGCGACGCGCACGATCACTGGGCCGCCGCCGGCGACGCCAAGTACCCGCTGCTCTTCCTGCCCGTCGCCTCGCAGAATCTGTTCCGCAGCGAGCCGGTCTCGATCTCGTTCGGATCCTGGCCGGACAAGCGGCTCTACGGCGACGGCGAAGAGGTTGCCTCGATCGACGTCGAGGGCGGGCGGCCGCTCAGTCAGGCCGACTACAGTGCGATCCAGTCCCGCGCCTTCCGCGCGCTCTCGGAACGCGGGATGCCGTACCCGTTCTTCGCCTTCCCCAGCGGCTTCGACCCCACCAAAGTCGAAGCGGCGGCGGCGCAGATCACGCGGGTGAAAGGTCGCTTCCGGCTGGTCGCGCGCTCGGAAGGCGACCTCTATCCCCACTCCGCGCAATTCAGCCTTGCCGTCACGCTGGAGCCGCGGTCGTGATCCCGGCGGCGGTGACGGTGCTGGGCGTGGATCCGGGAACGCGCAAGTGCGGGATTGCCGTCGTGCGGGAGGCCGGCGCACCGCCGACGCTCGAGATCGTCCCGATCGACGCGCTGGCTGCGCGGCTGCGCGCGATCGTCGCCGAAACGCCGGTCGACGTCGTGGCGATCGGCCGCGGCACGAACGCCGCGGCGATCACCGAGACGGTGCGCGCGCTCGGCCTGAACGTCGAACTGGTCGACGAGCGTGAGACGACCCTGCTCGCGCGAGCTCGCTATTTTGCGGATCATCCGCCGCGCGGGTGGCGCCGGTTGATTCCGCGCGGGATGCTGCTCCCACCGCGCCCCATCGACGACTACGCTGCCCTCCTGATTGCGGAGCGTTACCTCAAGGGACGTTAATAGAAGCAGGGGAGGACTCCCAACGGTCGCTTCGGTATAGCGACGTTGGCATGCGTTCCGTTTCGAGCGCGTCCTCGTCGTGCCCGCCGCGGTTGATTCCGAGACGGGTTCTTGGCGCCGGTATCGTTCGGGGAAACAGCGAAACCCGATGGTCCGTCCGAGCCGCGAGTGCGCAACCGAAGCCGATAGCACGTCCCACTTTTCACGGAGGACACGATGAAGCGTCTCGCTACCCTCGTCCTCGCAGCGGGCTTCGGATTGAGCTCGCTCGTGGCGTTGGGTCAGAGCGTCTCCGCCACCCCATTTTCGGACGTGCCGGCGAGTCACTGGGCCTATCAAGCGATTCAGTCGCTGGCCGCGGACGGTCTGGTCGAGGGGTATCCCGACGGCAAGTTCAAGGGCGACCGCCCGTTGACGCGCTACGAGATGGCGGTGATCGTCGCACGCGTCATCGCGAAGCTGCAGGCCAACGGCGCCGGGTACGCCTCGAAATCCGATCTCGACAAGCTGCAGAAGCTCATCGATGCTCTCAAGGACGAACTCGATTCGCTCGGCGTGCGGGTGACCAATCTCGAAGACGCGCTCGACGCGCTCGACAAGCGCACCAAGTTCGCGCAGTCGATCCAGCTGCACGGCTCGATCCTCGACAACAACTCGTACCGCCAGCGCTACGGCGTCCCGCAGACGATCTCGCATGGCGCGATCGATCCGTTCGTCAACGTGTTCCTCACCTCGCCCGACAACAACAGCCCACTCGAACAGGCCGGCGCCGGAAACCTCGTCCGCTTCGACGACCGGTTCAACTTCACGTACACGATCAACGAGAACCTGACCGTCTCGATCCCGGTCCACATCATCAACTACCAGTACGGCGGCGAGTTCACGCCGCAGGCGAAGTACTCGATCCAGCCCGACGTCGTCGTCAACATCGCCAGGGCCGGCGCGCTGACCAACCTGTACCTGCGCGACGGTCAGCTCGACAACCTCAAGTCCTCGCGCGTCGGGCTGACGTACCGCGCTCCCGATGCGACGCAGCAGGGTCCGGGATACGAAAACCCGCTGCAGCCGTACGAGAAGGGCTACGAGATCGGCGGTGTGCTGAGCGGGCTCACCGAGTTCCAGTTCTCGTGGACCCGTATGGATCAGACGTTGATCAACACGCTGACGAACGTCGCCGATCCGAGCGGCGAGTTCGCCAACAACAACTACTTCTACGCGATCGATCGCCCGCAGACGAGTTACATTCAGCCGGGTGCTCCCGGGTCGGCCGCCGGCGCGCTGAAGACCGACGTCTTCACCGCCGGGTCCGGCGGCCTCGCGTCGGTCTACCTCACCCGCAAGGCCGTCGTCGGCTCGGTGTACATCAGCTCGGCCGGCGGCGTCGCTTGCACGCCGACCGCCGCCGGCTGCCCGATCGCCGGAAATGGCTGGTACTACATCGACGCGACCAATCAGGTCGTGTTCACGGTTCCGCTGCCCCCCGGCGAGGTCGTGGCGATCACCTACACGGGCCTTACGTACACCAACAACTCGCAGTACCAGCGCTACCATTTCAACGCGCGCGTCAACCAGAAGATCAAGGGTCTGCCGGGCGCCGAGGTCGGTCTCTCGGTCAGCCGCATCTTCGATTTCGCCGACCTCTCGAACTCGCAAGGCACGAACTTCTACCAGTCGGCGCCGAACTCGAACGCGGCGGGCAACGGTTTCGGCGTCGTCAGCGACACGGTGTTCGGGCTCGATACGCAGCTGCCGCTGGCCTTCGTGACCCTGGGCGGCGACCGCTCGCAGCACCCGGTGCTCTTCGCCGAGGGCGCATATAGCAAGTTCACGCCGGACTTCTACAACACGCCGGCGATCACCGACAGCGCAGCGGTCGTCGGGCTGCGCCTCAAAATCTCCCAAGTCACGGCGTCGCTGCAGTATCAGGCCGTCGGTCCGAACTTCCTCGACGGCGCGCCGCTGCGCTATTTCGGCCCGAGCCCCTCGACGTTCCAATTCTGGCGCGGCAACTACTTCCCGCAGTTCTACGGCTTCGCCAACAACGTCGGGATCAACAAGACGTTCGACCAGATCGGCGGGTCGTCGTCCGGCAACTCGACGCTCACGTACATCTATCCGGTGTTCAACCCGTTCGTCGCGAGCGGCCCGCAGTTCTTCAGCGCGTTCGCGCCCAACTCGCAAGGCTTCACGCTCAACGTGAACACGCCGATCCAAGTCGGCAACGTCAAGCTCAACGGACGCCTGCTGGGACAGCATCTCCAAGAGCTCACGCCCAACGGCTTCGGCCAGCTGGCGTACGGCCCGGGCTTCGCGTCGAGCCAGAAGCTCAAGTTCGACAAGTTCGAAGGCGGCCTGCAATTCGGACTCCCGGTGTTCGGTCAGAACGTCGCCGTCAACCTGAGCGCCGCCACCGAGCACCTGTATCGCCACGACCAAACCGCTCGCCCATACGTTCCGTTCAACCCCGTGACGGGTGGACCCGATCCCAGCAGCCAGGCGCTGCTCAACGCCTATCTTGCCACCCCGGGGGCGACGGCGCCGCTGTTCTATCCGAACTACATCGACGAAACGCACACGACGCTGGCCGCGGGCGCGTCGGTGCCCGTCGCGCGAAACCTCACGCTCGGCGTCAACGCCAGCAGCCAGGCCTTCCGCGGCGCGTACGGCACCACGCTCAGCCAGAACATCGCCGAGCGCAAGGACCAGTACCAAGGCTCGCTCACGTACAACATCCCGAAGACGACGAGCTCGATCACCGCGTTCTTCCGGAATCAGAAGTACACCGACAACGTGCTTCCGACGTACAACTTCAACCAGAATCGCGAAGACCTCAACTTCACGATCCGGTTCTGAGCTCCTGACGGACCGATCCGCCGTTCTGCGAACAGAATGCCCCGGGACCGCGAGGTCCCGGGGCATTCTCGTGGTAGGTCGTCATCGTGCTCCGACTGCTCCTCGTGCTCGCCGCCGTCGCGCTCGCCGTCTGGCTGGGCGCGGTGCAGCTCGCCTCGTCCGCGGCGTACGGCGACCTGGCCGTGCGCCCGTCGCTGCCCGCCGCGCTCCACGCTCGCGTGCCGAATCTGCTGCACGCCGCCTTGGGCGGCCCGCGCGCGCGCGCGGCCGCGGCGCTGCAGGCCGGAGATCTTGCAGGCGCGCAGGCGATCGTCGCGACGCTGCCCGACGATCCCGAGACGTTCGACCTGCGGGGCCGCCTGGCACAGGCCAACGGCCGGCGCGACGAAGCGATCGACGACTACGTGCGCGCCGGCGACGTGGTGCGCGCACAACGTTTGATCGACGAGCTCTCCGCCGTCGATCCCGCTCGCGCGCTCGCCGACCAGCAGCGCCTGGTCACGCGCCTGGGAAACAACGCCGCCGCCGGTGAGGTGACGGGACAAGCATGGTGGCGCCTGGGCCAGCTGCAAGCCGCCGCCGGCTATCGCGACGCCGTGGGACGCGCCGAATACTGGCGCGATGCCGAGACGTCGTACGAGCGCGCGCTTGCGCTCGGCCCGAACGAAGAGACCTATCTGCTCGCCGCCGGCTTCCAATCGCTCGCGAACGGCGACGTCGCCGCGTCGCAACGGTGGTATGCCCGCGCAGCTGAAGTCGTCCCCAACAGCGCCGATGCGTACGCCGGCCTCGCTTGGGTCGCCGCCGCATCCGGCGACTGCACGCGCGCGCGCCGCGAACTCGCCCGCGCCCGCACGCTCTACGCAACGACGACGACGGCCGCGCACGGTGACCCGGCCGACAATGCCGTCGTCGGCGCCCCGCTCAAACGCTGCACGCAGTGATCGTCGCGCTCGACGGACAACTCGCGGTCGGTACCGCCACCGGCATCGGCGTGTACCAGCGCGATCTCGCCGCGGCGCTGTGCGTCGCCGGCACCGACGTGCGCGTGTTGCGCGCGCCCTGGCTCGATCCGTGGCGCTTCGATCGCCGCGTGCTCTGGGACCAAGCGCTGCTCCCGCTCGCGGCCGCGCGCAGCGGCGCGACGCTCCTCCACGCGACCGCCGGCACGATGCCGCTGCTGCGCACGCTGCCGACCGTCGTCACCGTCCACGATCTCGCCTGGCACCGCGTCCAAGCGCACACGCGCCCCTACGCCCGCGCCTACTTCGGCACGCTGCAATCCCGCGCATACCGCGGCGCGGCAGCGATCGTGTGCGACTCGCACTTCAGCGCGAACGAATACCGCGAGCTCATCGACCCGCACGCGAACGTCGACGTCATCTACCCCGGCGTCGACGAACGCTTCGCCCGCATCGTGCGCACGCCCGACGAATCGCCGTTTGCGCTGGTCGTCGGCACGGTGGAAGCACGCAAGAACCTCCTGGTCCTCATCGAGACCCTGCCGTCGATCCCGACGCTGCGCCTCGTCTCGGTAGGCCCGCACACGCCCTACGCCGACGAGGTTTGCAAACGCGCCGCCGAACTCGACGTGGCCGACCGCATCGACCTGCGCGGCTACGTCACCCCGGCCGAACTCGACGACCTCTACGCACGCGCAGCGTGCGCCCTAATCCCCTCCCGCTACGAAGGCTTCGGCTACGCTCTCGCCGAGGCAATATGCGCCGGCCTCCCCGCACTCGCCGCGAGATCATCCTCGCTCATCGAAGTAGCAAACGGCACAATCCCGCTACTCGATCCCGACGACGTCGGAGCCTGGACAGACGCAACCCAAGCGCTGCTCGCGCATCGCACCGAAGCGGAGCACACCGCAGCCCGCGCAAAAGCAGTGCTCCGCTTCGCCTGGTCAACCGCCGCAACGCAAATGCGGCAACTCTACGAACGCATCGTGTAGCACACGAACGTCGCCGATTCGCTGCACGCACCCCCGCCCTCCCCGCGAGCCACAATCCAAAAAGGCTAGTAGATCGGCGACCCAGGAGCGCCAGGCGCCGCCGACCCATCATCCTGGGCGAAGATCAAGCGCAGCGGATACGTCGACCCGCCTTCCGGCATCGTCACGACGCGAATGCGCCGGAACGTCCCCGCCGTGATCGTCTCCTGCCAGATCTTGAACTTCGAGAACGCCGCGAGCGCGTGCGCCTGGACGAGCGTGCCGTCGATCAAGAACGTGCCGGTCGCCCGCCCGCCGCGCGGGTTCGCGTACAGGGCGATCGAACGCGCCCCGCGCGTCATGTTGACGATCACGACGTTCATCGCTTGCTGGACGCCGTAGTCGCCGCTGAGCGCTTCACCCGAACGCAGGTTCGGCAGCGGAAGCTGACCGATCGGGATCTCGAGATCCTCGCCGTCGACGTCGTAGTAGCGGTCGAAGTAGAAGGTCGGCACCGGATAGACGCCGCGCGCGTGCGGCGCGCCGCCGGCGAGCAGCTGCGTGGTGTCGGTCGATTGATCGACCGGCGCCTTCGCGTCTTGTGCGACGAGCGCGAGGTCGACCGGATCGCCGGTGACGAGGCGCAGCTGCAGGATCGCGCTGACGATGTTCGTCGCGGGGAGTGGATGATCGACGAGGTTGACGGTCGCGCCGGGCGGGATCGTCGTCACCGACCCTTCGTTGCGCGCCTGACGCACCAGGAAGCGTTTGGTCGAGAGATGGCCGACCTCCATCTCGTTGGTGCCCGGACCCGCGCTGCCTTCGATCATCTGCACCGTCGCCGGCGCGTTCGATGAGTTGCGCGCCTTGAGCAGGATGCGCCGCGCCGGCTCGGTCCCGGGATTGTAGTGGTAGTACAGGAAGCGTTGCGCTTGCGCGCGGTCGAGCCGTGCGGTGAACAGCACGCCGTTGGCGGTCAGCCGCTCGGGATAGTCGCTCACTAGCAGCCGCGCCGGTTCGATCGGCGGGAGCGCCGTGTTCTCGATGACCACGTGCGTCGTGCCGGTGACGGTGAAGTAGCCGTCGCCGACGATCGTGACCGGAACGTCGACCTCGGCGCGATTGTCGAGCCCGACGTCGCGGCGGATCGGGACGCTGTCCGGCGAGACCGAGACCGACGCGCCGGGACGGAACGTCGCAGCGTGTTCGACCGCATTCGCGATCGCCTCGCGCAGGTAGTCCGCGGTGGCGGGGTTCCCGGTAACGCGCAGGGTCGTCTCGTCGGCAGCGGTGCCGGCGGCGTAGGCGACGCGCACCGGAACGTCGCGCGTCACGTTGCGCGCGTCGGTGAGGGTGACGGTCGTCGTCCCGAGCTTGACGCCGGTCACGTACAGCACGCGCTGGACCTGATCGACGACGGCCGTCGCGACGGTCGGATCGGCGACGGTCGCGGTGACGGCTCCGAGGACGCCGTTGATTCGCGCGTTCGCGGTCTTACCGGGCTCGACGCCGACTTGCGGCGGGTCGACGATGATCGGCGGCGGCGTCGGCGTCGGCGTGGCGACGGGTGCCGCCGACGGCGACTCGAGCGGTGAGGGGACGCCTTCCGGCGAGCCGGACGCCGAGGGCCCGGGGGACGCGGGGGCACCCGGCGGCGTCGGCGGCGGTGCGGGCGTCGTGACCGCTCCCGGCGGGTTCACCGCTCCGCTGGGCGCGGGAACCGGCGGATTCACCTGAGCTGCCGCGGCGAGCGCGACGGCGCACACGAACGCGAGGCTAGAGAACGGCGCGATGACGCGTCGCAAGCGACTCCTTTTACGGATAGGTACGGCTACGCGATCATCTTCGCGTCGCCGGCATCCCGAGAGACGGCCGAGGCGAGAAGCGTCTTGTACCCGACGTTCGGGAACAGGACGGTGACCAAGTCTTTCTCGGCGCGTTCGACCGTGCCTTGCCCGAACTTGCGATGGTACACCACGTCCGCGATGCGGTAGCCCGACGAGGTGAAATCGCGGCGACCCTGGAGGCAGTTGTCGCACGCGCCGCAGGTCTCTTCGGCGTAGTCCTCGCCGAAGTAGTTCAGGATGAAGCGGCGGCGGCAGCCTGTGGTCTCGGCATACTGCAGCATCATCGCCAGCTTGGACTGGTCGTACTTCTTCTTGGTCTCGTAGTTGGCGAGGTTGAGGACCATCTCGCGCTGCTCGCGGGCAGCGTCGGTCAGCACGTACTTGCTGCGCATCCCGTTTTCGATGAAGCCGCCCTTCTTGAGCAGCGCCAGGACGACTTTGAGCTTGGTCAGCGGAAGCTGCGTGATCTTGCGCAGGTCGGTCAGGCTCACGCCGCCCTCCTGCTCGCCGAAGATCTCGAGCGTGCCGAACACCTTCTGCACTTCCTCGATGTCGGGATATTTTCCGGTGAGGAAGTAGTTCTGCACGCGCGTGTCGCTCATGCGGTAGATCAGCACGCACTTCGAGAGATCGCCGTCGCGTCCGGCGCGCCCGGCTTCCTGCGTGTAGGCTTCCACCGAACCCGGCAGATCGAAGTGCACGACGAAGCGGATGTTCGGCTTGTCGATGCCCAGGCCGAACGCGTTGGTTGCAACGACCGCGCGAATCGCTTCCTGCATGAAGAGCTCGTGTACCGCGGTCCGGTCATGCTTCTGCAGCTTGGAATGATAGACGGCGGCCGGCAGGCCGAGCTCATCGTGCAGGTACTGCTGCACCTCGAGCGCGTTTTTAATAGTCGCCGTATAGACGATTCCGGTGCCGTCGAGCTCGCCCTTGAGGAAGAGATCCTTGAGCATCTTGAGCTTGCCGGCTTCGCTTTCGGCGCGACGGACTTCGTACTGCAGGTTCGGGCGGTCGAAGCCTTTGACGATCGGCTTGACGTGCGGTATGCCGAGCTGGAGCAGAATGTCTTCGCGCACGGCCGGCGTCGCCGTTGCCGTGAGCGCGAGCACCGTCGGATTGCGCAGCTGCTTGATGACTTTGCCGAGGTTCAAATACGCGGGCCGGAAATCGTGGCCCCACTGCGAGATGCAGTGCGCTTCGTCGACGCAGAAGAGCGGAACGTGGAGGTCTTGCAGGAGGCCCACGAACGCGTCGTCTTCGAGTTTCTCCGGCGTCACGAAGACGATCTTCATTTGGCCGGACGCGATGCGCGCCATGGCCGCGATCTCTTGGTCTTCGGAGAGCGTCGAGTTGAGCGCGACGGTGGAGGTGACACCGCGCTCGGCCAGCATGTCGAGCTGATCTTTCATCAAGGCGATCAGCGGCGAGACGACGATGGTCGTCCCTTCGAACAGCAGCGCGGGCAGCTGATAGCAGAGCGATTTCCCGGCACCGGTGGCGAGAATGGCGAGCGTGTCCTCGCCTTCGAGGACGCGGCTGATCACTTCGACCTGGCCCGGGTTGAAGCTGTGGTAACCGAACTTCTCGCGCAGCGCACCGTGCAAATCGTGGGTGGGCTCCATCGTTCCTCTCCAGCCGACCCGATGAACGGCCACACCCGCTTGAGAAAGCGGATGCGGCGACCGTCGAAAGGGCCGGCGCATTCCGGGTACCCGACCCGGCTCTCCTTAAAACGTCGGCGCACGGCGTTCGGTTGCTCATCGACGGCCACTTTATGGGCCAGCTCGGGCGGCAGCGGACACGCCCCGGCTTGCCTCGCTCTCGCGTGAACGGGAGCCGCCGGAGCGCTCCCGGAAAGCCCGGAGGTGTCGCTCTACCGAACCTGGCGGCCCCGGACGTTCGCCGACTTGGTCGGTCAGGACGCGGTGGTCAAAACGCTTACGACCGCGCTGGAGACCGGCCGGCTCGCCCACGCGTACCTGTTCTCGGGCCCGCGCGGTTCGGGCAAGACGTCGGCCGCGAAAATCCTGGCGCGCTGCATCGAATGCGTCAACGGGCCGACTGCCTACCCGGACAACACGTGCGAGAACTGCCGCGCGATCCTCGATGGGACCGCGCTCGACGTGCTCGAAATCGACGCCGCGTCGAATCGAGGAATCGACGAGATCCGTGCGCTGCGCGATGCGGTGAAGTTCGCGCCGTCGACGATGCGCAGCAAAGTCTACATCATCGACGAGGCCCACATGCTGACCAAGGAAGGTGCGAACGCCTTCCTCAAGACGCTGGAAGAGCCGCCGGAGTGGGCGGTCTTCATTCTGGCGACCACCGCGCCGGAAGCGTTGCCGCCGACGATCCTCTCGCGCTGCCAGCGCTATGCGTTCCGCCGGATCGCGATCCCAACGATGATCGCGCGGATGCGCGAGATCGCTGGCGCCGAAGGGATCGTGATCGACGATGCCGCGCTGGGCGCGATCGCGTATCGCGCCGACGGCGGGCTGCGCGACGCGCTGACCATGCTCGAGCAGGTCGCGTCCTTTGCGAACGGACCGGTCGACGCCGTGGTCGTCGATGCGGCGTTCGGGCAAACCGGGCGTGCCTTCGCACGCGCGCTGCGCGACGTCTCGCTCGACGGCGATGCGGCGGAAGCCCTGCGCATCATCGACGACGCGTCGGACGCCGGCACCGACATGACCGGACTCATCCGCAGCACCGTCGCGGAGTTTCGGCACCTGCTGGTGGCCCGAGTCAATCCCGACCTGCTCTCGCGCGACCTGGCCGAAGACGACGCGCAGGCCGCGCGCGAGCGTGCCGCCGCGACCCCGCAAGCCCGGATCGTGCGCGCACTGCGCCTGCTCGCCGACGCGCTCGCTGCGGCGCGCAATTCCGGCAACGCGCGCCTCGAGCTGGAGAGCGTCGTGCTCCGCTTCGTCCTCCAAGGCGAGGATCCGACGCTGGACGCGATCTCAGCCCGGCTTGCCGCGCTCGAAGGCGGACAGCCGCGCCCTGCAGCGCCGGCGCCGCCGCGTCGGGAGCCGCCGCCCGCCGAGTCGCGGCCCGAGCCGGTCGCCGCGGTTCGCGCCGAACCGCCGCCGCCCGCCCAAGCCATCTCCCCATTGCCGGTCTCGGCTCCGGCCGCGCGACCGGAGCCGGCGCCCGCCGAGCGGCCCGCCGCCAGCGTGGAGCCGATCGGCGCCGCCGTGCCGCCGATAGAGCTCTCGCTGCAGAAGGTGCGTACGCTCTGGCAGCAGATCCGGACCCGAGCCGAAGAGGTGAAGCCGTCGCTCAACGCGCCGTTGAGCCGTGCGACGGTCGAAGGGCTCGAGCGCGACACGATCGTGCTGCGTATCCCGGTTCCGCCGATGGCCGAGGTCGTCAAGCGCGAGCTGCCGGCGCTCAGGCGCGCGATCGCGGCGGTCACGGGCCGCGCGCTCGACGTGCGCGTCGTCAGCGGCGCGAGCGCGCCGCAGCCCCAGACCGGCGTCGCCGACGCCGGCGGCGAAGAACCGCCCGACGACCTGATGCGCTACGCGCTCGACACGTTGCCTACCGACACACGCGAGGGATCACGAACACGATGAACCAGGCTCAGATGATGCAGCAGATTCGCAAGATGCAGCAGGACATGGCGCGCGTCCAGGAAGAGCTCGCGAACACCGTCGTCGAGGGAAGTGCGTCGGGGGGACTCGTGACCGTGGGGATCACCGGCGAGTTCCAGGTGAAGAAGGTGACGATCAAGCCCGACGCCGTCGATCCCGACGACGTCGAGACGCTCGAAGACCTCCTGGTCGTCGCGCTCAACGACGCGCTGGGGAAAGTCCACACGCTCAACTCGACCAAGATGGGCGCCGTCACCGGCGGCCTCAAGATCCCGGGAATGTAGTCGGAGCAGCACGATCTCGACCACGATCGCGGCCCCCGTTCAAGCGCTGATCAACGAGTTCAGCAAGCTGCCGACGGTGGGCCCGAAGACGGCTGCCCGGCTCGTCTTCCATTTGCTGAACCGCCCGCGTGCCGATGCCGAAGCGCTCGCCGACGCAATCGTCGCGCTCAAGGACCGCGTGCGGATGTGTACGCGCTGCTTCTCGATCACCGAGGACGATCCGTGCGACATCTGCGACGATCAGCGTCGTGACGGCGCGATGATCTGCGTCGTCGCGGAGGCGAAGGACGTCTTCGCGATCGAGCGGACGTCGGCGTACAACGGCCGCTACCACGTGCTCGGCGGCCTGATCTCGCCGATGGACGGCATCGGCCCCTCGCAGCTTCGCGTGCGCGAACTCGTCGACCGGGTCGCCACGGAAGCGCCGACCGAAATCGTCGTCGCAACCAACCCCAATGCCGAAGGCGAAGCGACGGCGCTCTACCTCTCGCGGCTGCTCGCGCCGAGCGGGGTCAACGTCACCCGCCTGGCCTACGGCTTGCCGATCGGCGGCGACCTCGATTACGCCGACGAGAACACGCTCGCCCGCGCGATCGAAGGCCGCCGCACGTTGTGATCGTCAAGCTCGCAATGACCGTGCGGCTCCCATGACGTGGGGCCCGTTTGCGTGCGGCCCCTATGATGCGTGCTGTTTTTGTCACTCGGGGCTTGTAGAAAGTGAGGCGACGAGCGTATCTCCGATCGCTACCGTTCCCGGTATGACGACCTCGCAGTAGATGCCCATGACGTTGGCGCGAGTGCGGGCGACTTCGCCCAGGACGCGTGGGTCGCTTTCACCGGTCGCGATGTCGTAGGTGGTGGTGACGCAGCGTTTGATCGTGTCGACGACGTACAGGACGACGTCGCCGGTGCGGATCGTCGCGCCGACCATGTCGCCTTCGCGGTTGGCGAATCCGGGCGCCGCGCGAACGAAGACGTTCGGGCGCCAGCGGAGCGGGTCGAGCGATTCGCCGACCAGCGCTTCAACGTCGTGCACCCAGAGGTCGAGGAGAATCGAGACGGGACGCGCGTCGAACCAGCGCGGTTCGTCGCGCGCCAGCGTGACGAGGACGTTCGCGTCGGCGGCATACGAGGCGGCAGTCTCCGGATCGCCGGTCAGGTGCAGCCGCGACGATTCCTTGCCGCGGAACGGCTTTCCGGCGCGGGCGTGGGTCGGTGTCTCGACGAGCAGTGCCGTAGTGCGATCGCCGGCGAGTCCATCGGGGAGAATCTCGACCCGCGTCAGGGGCTCCGCCTTGAGGGCCTTGACCGGATAGCGCCACAGTGCGGCGATCGTCCCGATGTCCATACCGTCCGGGGATTCGTGACGAGCCCGCGCGAACGCTCCCGCCGCGTGCAGAACACGGAGCTGCGCCCGTTGGGCGCGGGCGAGATTCTCGATCGTGCGGTGACGTTGTTCGTTCGCCGTTTCGTTCCGATCGTTGCCGTCTTGTCGATCGCGATCGTGCCGCTGATGCTCTCGGAGGCGCTCATCGCGCCCGGCTCCGCGCGGATGTTCACCGATCTCGGCCGCGTGCTGACGTCGACGAACGGCGGGAGCGGCTCGGTCGCGGCGGCCGCCGCGCTCACGCGCGATCAGGCAGGCGCCGGTCAATACGCGATCGTGATACTGCTCTCGATCGTCGTGCGGCTCTTGATGTGGAGCGCGATCCTGGCCGTCGCGTCGGCCGCGTATGCCGGCGCGACGACGACGTTCGGCACGGCGTATCGGCTGGCGCTCCGCTGCTGGCCCGCTCAGGCCGTCGTCGCCGTCACCTTCGCGATCATCGGGTCGGTGCTGTTCGTCCCGGTGCTGATCGCTTATGCGATCGCGATCGCTGTCGTCTTCGGTCTCATCGCGCTCCATGCGGAGGTGGTCGCGGCGATCTTCGGCGTCGTGGCGGCGATCGTCGTGCTGGGCGGATTCTTGCTGCTCGGTGCGTGGGTCTACATGACGTACCAGCTCGCCAGCGCCGCGGTCGTGATCGAGTCGATGAACCCGATTGCCGCGATCACCGCTGCGCTGCGGCGCAGTTTCGCGCGCCAAACGTGGTGGCGCACCGTCGTCGCCGGATTGATCGCACTGACCCTCACGCAAGGCGCCGCGCTCGTGTTCGTCGGATTGGGCCTTCTCGTTGCGTCGCTCGCGCACGTCGCGCAGCTGTCGTTCGTCATCCTGGGTCTGGGCACGATCGTCGTCGAAGGCGTGCTGGCGGTGTTCGTGGTCGTGTTCTCGACCGACGTGCGCGTGCGGCGTGAAGGGCTCGACCTGATCGCGCTGACGGAGCCCGCCCCGGTATGATCGTCGCCCGTCCGCTGACCATCGCCGAGATCTTCGACCGTACGGTGACGCTCGCCGTGCGGCGATGGCGGCCGATCGTCCTCCTCGCGCTCCTGAGTGCCATACCGAGCGTTCTGGCGCGCGCCGCATCGCACGGCCAAGATCCGACGGGTGCAGCTCTTGTCGTCTACCTCGTCTGCAGTGCGGTCGTGGGTGTGTTCATCTACCCCGCGTTCATCCATATCTTCGCCGACGAGGCGGAGCCGCGCTCGGTCGCAGACGTGCTCAGCCGGGCGGCACGCGACTTCTGGCGCTCGCTGCTCGCGAATCTGCTGATCGGCACCGCGATCTTTGTGCCGATCTTGCTGCTCATCTTCGCCGTTGCGGTGGGCTATCTCTTCGCTCACCTTCCGGACGCAATCGTAGTGGGAGTCGTGCTCGGCCTGCCGACGCTGGCTGCGCTCCCCATGGTGTTTGCGATTCTCGCGATCGTCTACCCAATGCTGATCCTCGAACGAACGGGACCGTGGGGCACGCTGCGCAACGCACGGCGTCGTGCCGGACGCGGCGGATACGTTCGCACATGGCTGCTCGGCGCGGCCATGGTCGTGGCGGTGGAAACCCCCGCAATCGCAATCAGCATCGCGCTCGATCAAGTCGCGAAGGTGCTCGGCGGCCTTTGGTGGCTGGCGCTCCCCGGAATGTTCGTCGCCTTGATGATCACCACGGCCGTAGGCTCAGGACTCTCCACCATCGCGGCGATCGACTATCGTTTGCGCGCTGAAGGAACGGACCTCCAGGCGGCGCTCGAGATGCCCGTGCCGGCGTGAACGTGAACTGGCCGCACGGCGATCCGCGGGCGGTCGCGAAGGCGATCCTCTCCGATCGTCGCTACCACGCTTTGCCGCGGCCGGCGCCGAAGACGCTGTGGGATCTGGTGTGGGACGCCGTGCGCAAGTGGTGGAACGATCTCACCGCGCCGCTCGGACACGTACTCGGCAACGACGTCGTCACCCAAATCGTGGGTCTGGCCGTGCTGACGGTCGCGGTGGCGTTCCTTGCCTACGTGGCCTACCGATTCGCGCGTCCGTATTTGCGAACGCGGCGCGAGCGCGCCCGTGCCGCGGCAAGCGCGCTCGCGCAGGACGGCGATGCGGCGACGCTGCGCGCGCGCGCGCTCGCCGCAGCGAACGAAGGTCGGTACCACGACGCCGCCGCGCTGCTGTGGGCGTCCGCGCTGCGCGCGCTCGACGAGATCGGGCGGGTCCGCTACGACGCTGCGCGCACGCCCGGCGAGTGGCGCCGGGAAGTCCGCGACCCGGCGTTCGACGCCTTCGCGCGCGACGCGGTGATCGCGCTGTTCGGCGACCGCTCCGTGGATGAAGCGTTGGTCGCGCGGATGCGTCGCGCGTACGACACGATCGTGACGCCCGCGTGAGACGCGACGTCGTCGTCGCGATTCTGGCGGTCGCTGCAATCGCGCTCGTCTCGCTGCTGACGGCGCGCGGGCCGGAACCTCCGAAGTGGGCGACGCACGCCAGCGACGATTATTCGTTCGGCGGCTACCGCGCCTGGTACCAGCTGATGTCGCGCGAAGGCGTGCGCGTCGCCCGCTTTCACGACCATCACGACGCGCTGCCGGCGGCTGGGGTCGACACGCTGGTCCTGTCGTTTCCGCAAGATGGGAGCGGCGCGTTTTGGGACGGCTCGGAGCGCGACGCGCTCCAAGCCTGGGTGCGCGCGGGCGGCCGCTTGATCGACATCGGGATCACGCCCTCGGTCGGCCGCGATGAGGACATCAAAGACGAAGCGGTCCTCGGCGATGACAAGCCCGTCGACCACGGCCCTCTCCGCGGCCCCTGGGCGGGCGAAGTCTCGTCGCTTCCCGCGCGCGGGACGTTGCGGCTCGTGCCGCAGCCGCACCATCGTGTCGACGTCTTGCTGCGCGACAAGTCGGGACCGCTCGTCGCGCGCTACACGCTCGGCCGCGGTGAGGTGATCGCGATCGCACCGGCCGCGGCGTTCGAGAATCGGGCGCTCGCTCGCGGCGACACCGCGCGCCTGGCGTATCTGGCGGCGCGGCCGCGCCGCAGCGGCGGGACGGTCGCCTTCGACGAGACGATCCGCGGCGACGTCACCGAAAAGCCCTGGTATCTTGCGCTCAACGTTCCCGAGCTCGTCGCGCTGGCGTTTCTTCTGCTGGCCGGGCTGCTGTGGCTCGCCTACGGCCTCTTCCCGCTCGGACCGCCGATACGGCTACGCTCGCCGCGCGAACCGACCTCGCGCGAATTCGTCGATGCGGTCGCCGCGCTCTACGCCCGCGTCCGCGCGCGCGAGCACGCGCGCGACGCGTTGACCGCCGATGCGCGTCACAACCTCGAGCGCCTGCCGCGCACCCCGACGAACCTCGCGCTAGCGGTGCGCATCGCCGGCGCCGCCGCAGATCCCGTACCCGACGACGCGACGCTCGTCGCCGTCGCCGCTCTCGCCCGAACCGCTCGTGAGGAGACCATCCGTGCAGGACGCAACGCCGCAATCACTCCCCGTCGAACGCCTTCGGGCCGGGCTGGCGCAGGTCGTCGTCGGAGGTGACCGCGTCGCGTTCGCACTGCTGGTCGCGCTGCTCGCGGGCGGTCACGCGCTGATCGAGGGCGTTCCGGGAACCGCGAAGACGCTGACCGTTCGCGTGCTCTCGCGGCTGCTCGGCGTCGACTACGGCCGGATTCAGTTCACCCCCGATCTGATGCCGTCCGACGTCGTCGGAACGACGGTGTTCGACCAGCGCAGCGCGACGTTCTCGCTGCGCAAGGGTCCGATCTTCACCAACGTGTTGTTGGCCGACGAGATCAATCGCACGCCGCCGAAGACGCAGGCCGCGCTGCTCGAAGCGATGGAGGAACGGCACGTCACGATCGACGGAACGACGCATGAGCTGGGAGCGCCGTTTCTGGTCTGCGCGACGCAGAACCCGATCGAGTTCGAAGGGACGTATCCGCTGCCCGAAGCGCAGCTCGACCGGTTTCTGGTGCGCGTGCGCACCGGCTACCCGAGCGCGGCCGACGAGCGCGCGCTGATCGCGCGGGCGGTGGCCGGATTCGACGCGCGCGATCTCGACGCGGCGGGCGTTACGACGGTGGTGACGCGCGAAGAGCTGCTCGCCGCGCAACGCGCGGTGCGCACCGTCCACCTCGCCGAATCGCTGCAAAGGTACATCTACGACGTCGTCGCCGGCACCCGCGCCTCGGCCGACGCCGCACTCGGCGCGAGCCCGCGTGCCGCCCTGGCGCTCGTCGTCGGATCGCAAGCAGCGGCGTATCTCGACGGTCGCGCGTTCGCGACGCCCGACGACGTGAAGGACGTCGCACCGGTCGTTCTGGCGCACCGCATCATCGTGCGGCCGGAAGCAGAACTCGACGGGACGACGGCCGACGACGTCGTCGCTCGCGTGTTGGCGAGCGTGCCGGCACCGGAGAAGTAAGGTTCCGTACTGGATCGCGCCACGCGGCGTCGCGGCGGTGGCGGCGATCGGCGTGCTGGCCTACGCGCTGGCGTGGGCGCAGCCGTGGCCGGCCGCGGTCGCAGCCGGCGTGCTGGCGCTTGCGGCGCTCGTCGGACTCGATCTCGCCTTGCTGCGCGACCCGTTGGAGATCGTGCGGGCCGAACCGCCGCGGCTCGCGCTCGCGCGGCGCGATGCGTTCTCGTACGAGATTCGCAACCGCGGAAGCGTTGCGCGCACGGTCGCGCTGGTCGAAGCGCCGGCCGCCCGGCTCGCGATCGACACCGGTGAGGCGCGTGCCGTCGTTCCGCCGCGCTCGCGCGTAAGCGTGCAGATCGGCGTCGTCCCGCGCGAGCGCGGGCGCACCGCGCTGCGTTCGTACCACGCGCGCATCCGTTCGCCGCTCGGCATCGTGGAGCGGCGCCGCGCGTATGCGGCACCCGTCGATCTGCGGGTGACGCCCGACCTCTCCGCGCTGGACCGCAGCGGCGATCTGGTCGCCCGCACCAAACTCCTCGAGACCGGCGTGCGGCGCCTGCGCCGGCGCGGCGCGGGCGGCGAGTTCGCGAGCTTACGCGAGTACGGTCCCGACGACAGCTTTCGCGCGATCGACTGGAAGGCGTCGGCGCGGCGCGGCAAGGCGATGGTCGCCACGTACGAAGTCGAGCGCGCGCAGCAGATCGTCGTCGCGATCGACGCCGGACGCTTGATGACGGCGCGCCTAGGCGACCGCCGCAAGCTCGACTACGCGGTGTCGGCCGGTTTGGCGATCGCCGCGATGGCGCGGCTCGCCGCCGACCGCGTCGGAGTATATGGCTTCGCGGGAAAGGCGCTGGCCAAAGTGCTGCCCGGAACGGGGACGCAGCACACGGCGCGGCTGACCGACGCGCTCTCGGACCTCGAGCCGCGTTTCGAAGAATCGGACTACGAGCGCGCGTTCATCGATCTGAGCCGTTCGCTTCGACGGCGCAGCCTGGTCGTGCTGTTCACCGATCTGTTCGATCCGGTCGCGTCGAGCGTCGTGCTCGGTGCCGCGCAACTGCTCGTGCCGCGTCATCTGGTGCTGGTGGTGCTGATGAACGACGCGGCGATCGCCTCGGCGCTGCGCCGCACGCCGCGCAACGCCCAGGATGCCTACCGTGCTGCCGTCGCGGCGAGGTTGTCCGAAGAGCGAGCGCGCGCCGTGGCGACGCTACGCGAGCGCGGGGTCCTGGTCGTCGACGTCCCCGCGGCCGAGCTCACCGTCGCGCTGCTCGACGCCTACGTTGACGTCAAGACGCGCGGCCTGTTGTGACCCCGCGCCGAGCAGGTACGCGAGCAGAGCGATCGCCGTAGCGGCACCGATCGCGCCGCGGACGGGGATCGAGAGGCGCTGCGGCGAGATGAACCCCTCGATCGTGCCCGCGACGCACAGCAGCAGCGCGACCCCGATCACGAGCGTCGCGGCGCGGCGCGCGGCGAGCACCAAGGCGTCGGAGCGGCGGGCGCGTCCCGGCCGCAAGTAGCCGGCCGCGAGCAGCAGTCCGGCGCCGCCGGAGATTTGAATGGCGCTGAGCTCGATCACGCCGTGCGGTGCGATCGTCGCCCAGAAGTCGGGACCGAACCCGACCTTTCCGTAGAGCGCGCCGAGCGCGCCGACCATCAGCCCATTGGTGAGGATGATCCACCCGGTCAGGAGCCCCCCGGTCATCCCGCCGGCGAACGCGACCACGGCGACTCGGATGTTGTTGGTGATGATCTCGGAGGCGACCGCGGGCGAATAGGCTCGGTCGAAGCCGAAGTTGGTGTCGTGCAGCGCCTTCGTCACCGGCGGCAGCGGCATCCCGGGCAGCAGCGCGTGCGCGTTCGCCGGATCGCTCCACACCGACGCGAACGCGATGAGCGCCGAGACGACGGTGATCAGCGTGCAGAACCCGATCGGCATCCACGAGCGGCGCACTTCGCGCGGAAAGTCGCGCACGACGAACGCGCGCACCCGGCTCCACCCGCTCCGCGCCGTAGCGACATAGACGACCGCATGCGCCCGTCCCGTCAACCGATTGAGATGATCGAGAATGACCGGATCTTCACCCCGCGTCCGCGCAATCGCCAGATCGCTCGTCGCCGCCCGATACGTCAGCGCCAACTCATCGACCTCATCAGCCGACAACGCCCGCACCCCCCGAGCCGCCGCCCGATCCACCAGCGCCCCCAACCGATCCCAGCGCTGGCGCCGGACTGAGACGAATCGCCGTTCGCGCATGGTGGAAGCTTCGCCCAGGGAGCTCGCCGTCCCGGTCGCAAACAGCAGCATGGTCATGAACGCCACGTTCGCAGACGGCAGAACGGTGATGGACCGAGCGCAGCAGCATCCTCCGCGTCGCGCACCGTCGTTGCGAGGTCGAACCCGGGGGCCCCACGCCATAGGCGTGGGGGGCGCGCAGCCTAGGGCGGAGCGCCTTTAAACTGGAACGCACGCTTGAGATTCGTACCGGTGAGGCCGTAGAGATACGCTACGAGTTGGCGGGCCTCGGCAGCCGGTTCTTGGCGGTGGTCGTCGATGGGATCGCGCAGACGGTCATCGCGATCGCGGTACTGATCGCGTTCACGTACTCGAGTGCGGCGCTCGAGCGAATGCTGCCCCATGCGGCCAACGTGTCGGCGTGGCTGTTCGCCGCGCTGGTGCTCGTCATGTTCGTCATCGTCATCGGATGGTTCATCGTCTTCGAGATCTGGTGGTCGGGGCGGACGCCCGGCAAACGCGCGCTCGGGCTGCGCGTCGTCCGTGACGGCGGGTTTCCGCTCGACGCCGGCGCCGCCGTCGTGCGCAACCTCGTGCGGTTGGTCGAACTCGGCCTCGGGTTCTATACGATCTCGGCGATCAGCGCGCTGATCTCGAAAGAGAACAAGCGGCTGGGCGACTTCGCGGCGGGCACGATCGTCGTTCGCGACCGCGCCGCCGCGGTGCCCGACCTCGATGCGTATCTTGCTCGCCCGACGCGAAGTGAGACCGGAGTCTCCGAAGCGGATCGTCTGCTGGTCGAACGGTTTCTCGCCCGGCGCACAACGCTCGACCCCTCGGCGCGCGTCCGACTCGCCGGACGCATCGCCGACCGCATTCGTCCGACGCTCGTCGCGTCGTACACGAACCTCGACGATGAGGGATTGCTCGAATATTTGGCCGGGCAATAGCCAAGTTTAGCGAGTCCTCATCCGTGCGACACGGCTTGGCACAGGCTCGTTATGCCTAGCGAGGGCCCTCGCGTTCGCTGCGGGTGCGCTCGTCGATGAAGCGCGCCAGTTCCCCAGCGGCCTCTTCGATCGACGCTTGGTCCGTGCGGAGTTCGAGATCCGGCGCCGCCGGCGGTTCGTACGGCGAGTCGATTCCGGTGAACGAATGCAGCTCGCCGTTGCGCGCGCGCCGGTAGAGGCCTTTGGGATCGCGTTCCTCGCACGTCGCGAGCGGTGCGTTGACGTAGATCTCGTAGAACGGATGACGTGCGAGCGTGCGCGCGGCGTTGCGGTCGGCGGCGAACGGTGAGATCAGCGACACGATCGCGATCTGGCCGGACTCGGCCAGGATGCCGGCGACCGCTGCCGCACGGCGCACGCTCTCAGCGCGGTCGTCGGCGGAGAAGCCGAGGTCGGTGTTGAGCGTTCCGCGCAGCAGGTCGCCGTCGACGACGGTCGCCGGGATGCCGCGGTCGAACAGGCGCCGCTCCGCCGCGCGCGCGAGGGTCGACTTGCCGGCGCCGGAGAGTCCGGTCAGCCACACGATCGACGCGCGGTGGCCCGACCGCCGTTCGCGTTCGCCGAGCGTGACCGATCCGTCGTCGTCGGCGTGCGCCGCGATCGCTTCGGTCGTGAAGCCGATCGCGACGACTCGGCCGCCGCGCAGCAGGACGCTGCGCGCGCCGTGCGCGTCGACGGCGCGCGGATCGAAGACGATCGGCGCCGTCGCGCGGACGTGGAGCCGCACGATGTTGTGCTGCGCGTCGCCGGCCCCGCCGAGCTCGCGCGCCGCTTCGATGTCGTAGGCCGACGGCGTGCCGTCGACGACCACGGGCACGTCTTGCGTGCCGCGCTTGAGGCGCAGCCGTTCGCCTTGCAGCGGCCCGCGCGCGTCGAGCCAGAACGTCTCGAGCGCGACGCGGCGCGCGACGGCCGGCTGCGCGTCGGGCGGGGACAGCGTGTCGCCGCGTCCGACGAACCGGTCGCCGTCGAGGACGATCCCGATGCTCTCGCCGGCCTCCGCGTGTGCGACGTCGCCTTCCGGCCAGCGCACGAGTCGCTCGGCCCGCACGTGCACGCCCGCGGGCAGTAGGACGAGCGGGTCGCCCACGGCGATCGAACCGCCGGTGAGGGTGCCGGCGACGATGCGCTCGCCGTTGCGGCGATAGACGTCTTGTACGGCGAGGCGGAACGTGCGCTCGACCGGTGCCGCAACGCGACGGGTCGACTCGATCGCATTGACGATCGTCGGCCCGTCGTACCACGGCGTCGAGGCGCCGCGCGCGGCGACGTTGTCACCCTGCGTCGCGCTGATCGGCACGATCGCGACGGGCGGTGTCCGATGCAGCGCCGCGCGGATCGCGCCCTCGAGTTCGGCCATGCGAGCGCGGGCGTCGTCGAGCAGGTCGATCTTGTTGACCGCGACGATGACGTGCCGGATCCCGAGAAACGCCAACAGGTAGGCGTGGCGCAGCGTCTGCTCGCCGATCCCGGCTGCCGCGTCGACGACCAGGATCGCCGCGTCGGCTTCCGACGCGCCGCTGAGCATGTTGGCGAGAAACTGCCGGTGCCCGGGCGCGTCGATGATCGTGTAGCGGCGATCGCGATGAGTGAACCAGATTCGCGTCGTGTCGATCGTGACGGCTTGGTCGCGCTCTTCCTGGAGCGAGTCCAGCACGTACGACCACTCCGGCGCGACGCCGCGCCGCGTGCTCGACGCGATGACGTCGTCGATCTTCGACTGGTGCAAGAGGCCGAGGTCGTACATCAGCCGGCCGATCAAGGTCGACTTCCCGTGGTCGACGTGGCCGGCGACGACGATGCGCGCGACGTCGTGTTCGGTCGAATGCGCGGCCGGCTGCTTCGTTTCGAGCTGCACTACATGTACCCCGCGGAGCGCAGGCGCTCGAACGAGTCCTCGCTCTCGTTGTCCATCACCCGTCCGGCGCGTTCGGGTTCGCGCGTCGCGGCGAGCTCGGCGATGATCTCGTCGAGGGTCGCTGCGGTGCTGGCGATCGGCACGGTGATGTTCTTCTCTCCCAGCGAACGGTAGCGCATCCCGTTACGTGCCAGGTAGAGGGCGACGTACGGGATGTTCTCTCGCTGCGTGTAGCGCCACACGTCGAGTTCGGTCCAATGCAGCAGCGGGTGAACGCGCACGTGCGCACCGTGCGGGACGTCGGTCGTGTAGTAGCCCCACAGCTCGGGCGGTTGCGCGCGCACGTCCCACGTTCCGCCGACCGAACGGGGGCTGAAGATGCGTTCCTTCGCGCGGGTCGCCTGTTCGTCGCGCCGGATGCCGACGATGATTCCCTGCGGGTTCGCGTCGTGCAGGTAGTTCTTCAGACCTTCGGTCTTGCGCGCCGCGGCGCGAGTCGCCGGCGGCAGGGTCGGATCCATGTCGTCTTCAGGCGGGCACAACTCGATCCGCAGATCGAGTTTCCACTCGCGTGCGAGCCGGTCGCGAAACGCGTACACTTCGTCGAGCTCCAGTTCCGTGTCGAGCTGCACCAGCGGGAACGGCACCTCGCCGTAAAACGCCTTGCGGATCAGCCACAGCAGGGCGGTCGAGTCCTTGCCCATCGACCACAGCATCGCGAGCGGACGCAGCGACGCGTAGGCCTCGCGCACGATCGTGATCGCGGAGTGTTCGAGCAGGTCGAGATCGTCGGTCATAGCAGTTTCATTCCGGCGTAGGCGAGGATGCACATAACGGCCGGGCGCAGGAACGCGTCGCCGACGAGCCCGCACAAGCGTACGCCGATGTACGCGCCCGGGACCGCGCCGAGCGCGAGCTCCAGCGCGAGCCGCCAATCGACGTTGCCGAAGGCACCGTGGCCGAGCGCCGCGATCGGAATGATCGCGGCGCCGAAGACGATCTCGGAGCCGATGAGCGAGCGCAATCCGACCATCGGCAAGGCGAACATCAAGAGCGGAAGGGTGATCGAGCCCGACCCGATCGACGTGAGAGCGACGAGGAAGCCGACCACGGCTCCGATCGCGGTCGTCCAGCCCGGTCGCGCAGTCCCGGTGCGCTGCGCAATCTTCCCGCGGAAGAAGAACAAGATCAGCGCGGATACGGCGGCGCCCAGGATGACGATGCCGATCGCGTGGCGTTCGAGCTCGTCGAGCTGGGCGACGCCGGCGTGTGCGCGCAGGAACCAAAACGCTGCGAGGCCGCCCAGCGTGCCGGGGATGCCGCCCGTGCACAACCGGACGATCACGCCGCGGTCGATCGTCCCTTGCCGCAGGTGCGCGAACGCCGCCAGCAGCTTCATCGGCACGCTGTACACGAGATCGGTGCCGACGGCGACCGTCGGCGGCACGCCCAGCACCAGGACGAGGATCGGTGCGAGCAGCGCGCTGCCGCCGATCCCCGACATCCCGGCGACGATTCCGACCAGCAGCCCCGCGAGGGTGACGCCGAGATCCATCTCAGGCTCCCGCGACCGGCGCCGGCGCGTGCAGCCCGCACTCCGTCTTCGCGAAGCCCGCCCAGCGGCCGTCGCGGGCGCCTTCTCCAGGCGCGACCGGGCGGGTGCACGGGAGGCAGCCGATGCTCGGATATCCCTCCGAGTGGAGCGCGTTCACCGGTACCCCGTTCGCGTTGACGTAGCCCCAAACATCGTCGTCGGTCCAATCGTACAGGGGACTCACCTTGTAGACACCGTCGGCGTCGGACTGGACCGGGTCGAGGTCGGTCCGGGTCGTCGACTGCGCTCGGCGCACGCCGCTCAGCCAGGCGTCGAAGGTGCGCAGGAAGGCGCGGTTCGGCCCGACCTTGCGCAGCGCGCAGCAGCGATCCGGGTCGGTCGACCAGAGTGCGGGTCCCTCCCGCTCGGCTTGCTGATCGACGGTGAATTCGGGCCGCACGGCGATCGGTGCGATCGCGTAGCGGCGCGCGACCCGCTCGATCAGAGCATGCGTCTCGGGGAAGAGCAGGCCGGTGTCGAGGTAGTAGATCGGCACGCTGCGGTCGACGCGCAGGGTCAGGTCGAGCAGCGCCATCCCGGAGGGGCCGCCGAACGAACAGGCCAGCGCTACGCGGCCTGCGTGCTCGTGCAGGGTTCGGCGGACGATCCGTTCCGCGCTTTCGACGGCGCGGAGAGCTGAGGAATTCACAGCGATCTTTCGGGTGATGGGAGGCGCGGAAACGACGAAGCCCCCGCCAGATCGGCGAGGGCTTCGGGACACGTCACTCGTGCGCGCGAAAACTCTACGCCGTATCGGAAGACTCGGCACAGAGACAGCAGGCGCCCAGGTGGGCGGCGGCAAGCGAGATCATGTTCGGGGACCTTACCACGCGGCGCGCGGTGCCGTCAATCGCATCGCTCGATCAGTGCGAGCCGTTGCCGTTGCCGTCGCTGCCGTTGCCGCGAAACCGGGCGAACAGATCGCGGGCGAACGTCATCGCCGAGGATTTCGCATCTTCGTAGACGCGCGCGGCGTCGTCGAGGCTCATCTGGCGCCCGTTGCGATAGTAGTACGAGACGCCCTCGCCGACGACGACCGTTCCGGCGTAGCCGATCGCCGCCTTGATGAAGATGCCGCCGACCGGGATGAAGCCGGAGAGTTCGCGCGCCAGCGCGCGCCAGCCGAACCCGCCGCCGACGATCGGCAGCAATTCCCAGATCTGGTTGAGATCGGGATCACGGCCGTAGGTCGCGCCGATGTTCATCATCAGCGTCATCTGAATGCCGGTGATCGCCATCATGTCGCCGGCCGACGCAAAGGCGCCGAGCACGACGCCCAGGACCGGCACGTGATCGACGACGGCGCTGGCACCGGCGACTTTGAGCGCGTTGAGCGCCGCATCGCGGGTCAGCTTGGCGGCGACGGTTTCGCGCAAGGCCGGCAGGCGCCGGCCGACGGCGACTTCGATGCCGCGGCAGCAGTCGATCAAATGCGGCAGGAAGCGCCCGCGGAGCGTCTCGATCGCGATCCGGTCGACGACGTATTCCTCGACGCTCCCCGACGCGGGCGCCTGGACGGGGCCGGTCGGCGCGGAAGCCGACGGGTCGACGGTGAGAAAGAGCACCGGCAAGCGCAGCGCGATGAACCGCTCGAGCGGCATCGCCGCGCGGTCGCCCGGACGCCCACAGCAGATGACGGCGCGCGCGTCGGTCGTGTCGACCGACCGGTCACTCGCCAGCGTTTCGAACGCGGCGGCGGCCTCGGGCGGGATCGAATCGCCATCCTGGCCCGCGAGCAAAACGGAGCGCAGTGCGCTGGTGAGCGCCGGGTCGCCCGCCAAGAAGAACTTGAACGGCCGGCGAGCGCCCGCGTGGACCGCGTTGACGTTTAGCTTGCCCCGTAGACGTTCGAAGACGGCCGCAGCCGAGGTAGGGTTCACAAAGACTTCCTACCCCGCTGCGCTCCTCGGGGTTACGTGCGTCCGAGCGCTTCCTTGTCCGGGTCGTCGGTGTATGCGAGATACACCAGCCCGAGGAAGATCTCGAGCGCCTGCGCGTACATCCCGCGCGCGTTCGCGAGGTCGACCACACTGCGGCCGGTCGCCTTGGCTTCCGCCAAGACGGCCTGCGGCGCCGCGTTGGTGTCGGCACCGACGATGACGGCGGCCGCGACCTCGCCCGGGGTCAGGTCCTGGCGGGCCAGCTGATCGTAGTCGACGCCCTTGGTGTGGAAGCGCACGTCGAGCGCGTGCTGGAAGGTCGCGTAGCGGTCGGGCGACTGCTGCAGACCGAGCATGTCGATGCGCGTCACCAGCTGGCGCGAGCGCGCCATGTTGAAGAGCTGCGATGCTTGCGTGGCGCCTACCGCAGCTTTGTTCAGCGAATCGACGGCCTTGGTCATCAGCGGTTCGATCCGTTTGTAGTCGGCGAGCTGGATGTCGCCGGTGCCATCGAGCGCAACGTGCTGCAGCTCGCGCACGAAGATGTCGAGATCCCCCGCACCGACGTCGAGCAACGCCAGCGAAGCGCGCGCCGCGTCGACGCCGCGGACCATGTCGCCGTCGGCCGCGCCGATCGAGGCGAACATCCGTGGATAGGACGAGAACGTCGCCATCGCCTGAGGCGGCGGCGCGTCGAGTTTCAGCGGCGCCCCCAGCTCGGCAAGGATGTCGGCGTTCTCTTTGAGCAGACCGCCCTGCTTGTTGCGCTCGAGCGTGCCGACGCCGCCGATCGTCTCCGACGCTTTGCTCGTCGCCGTGGCGAGCGACTTGGACATCGTGTTGACGTTGTGCAGCATCGTTTCCAGACGCGAGTCCTTGCGCGGCTGCACGCGCGAGAAATCCGGCATCCCGTAGACGATGTTCTGCACGCGCGAGTTGATCGATTTGAGCTGATCGAGGCCTTGCTGGCGCCGGGTCGCGATCGCCGCGCCGGCCTGCGTCTCGTTGCTCTGCGCGGTGGCGAGCGCTTCGCGCAGCGGGCGCAGGTCCGGATGGAGCAGGTCGAGCCGCCGTTCCGCGTCGCGCAAGCCTTTGATGCGCACGTCGGCTAGTGCCTTGGCCTGCGGCGAGACCTTTCCGGCGGCCACCGCGAGGTTCTGCTCGCCCTTGGAGACTTGACCCATGGCGAGCTGCGCTTCGCCCAAATCGAAGCGAGCGGTCGAATCGTCGGGCCGGCGGGTCAGCAGCTCGCCGAACTTCCGCGACGCGATCGCGTAGCGCGCGGTGTCGAGGTCGTGAATCCCCTGCGCGAGCCGCTGATCGTCGGTGCGCAGTGTCGGGTTGAGCTCCGGATCGCCACGGAGGTTCGCCAGCCGCTTGTCGGTGCCGGGATGATCGGCCAGATACTTGTCGAGCGCGCCTTTGCTCGCGTGTTCGGTCGCGCCGAGATGCGCCATGAACGAGAGCGCCGCGTCGGGGTCGTAGCCGGAACGCGCCATCAGCATCAAGCCGTACTTGTCCGCCTCGTTCTCGTCATCGCGCGCGATGCGCGCCATCGCCCCGGCCTGGATCAATTGGCCGAAGCGGTACAGGATCGGCGAGAACAGCGAGCCGATGCCCATCAGCACGTTGAGGATCGATGCCTTGTTCTGCGCGGTGACGGCGTGACGCCGTTCGATGTGGCCCGTCTCGTGGCCGATCACGTGGGCCAGCTCGTCGTCCGACTGGACGAAGTCGATCGTCCCCTCGTTGATGTAGATGTAGCCCCCCAGCGTCGAGAACGCGTTGATCTCCGAGTCGTCGATGATCTTGATCGAGTACGGAACGTCTTTGCGCGCGGTCTGCGACCAGAGCTTGTTCGAGATGTCGCCGACCCATTGGTTCAAGAGCGGATCCGTGACGATCACGTTCGAGTCGGTGATCCCCTTGTCGTACTCTTTGCCGATTTGGATCTCGGTCGAAGTCGGCAAGGCGAGCGCGGGTGCCGGCATGGTGGCACTCACCATCACTAGAGTGAGGGTGATGACGGCGATGCGACGGAACATCATGACGACTTCCTTCCGAGGCTCACGGCGGGGCTGCGCCGGGGGCCGTACCATTCGACGGACCCCGAATACTCTCCACCGTTACCAGACCTTTCTGAGGAATGCTTGTGGAGAACCGCACCTTCTTGTGCATGTCGTGTGGAACGCGCAGGGCCGCCTGAGCGGCCGTAGGAACCGCGGCGGGATCATGATCACGCAGGGATGCCGATGAGCAGCGTTCGTGGGCGCGGCCGCAATCTCGAGATCGCGGTCGATCGGGCGCTAGCCGCTGCAGCCCAGGAGTTGCGCGACCAATTCGCGGAGCGGCCGGACTTCTATCGAGGAAGCCGGGCGGTCGCCAACCTCGGTGCGCTCGAGCCGGCCGCAGCCGAGATCGCCGCGTTTCGCGACGTGCTCGCCGAATATGGCATCGAGCTGGACGGCGTGAGCGGGGTCGAAGCGATTGCGCCGCTCGCCGCCGAGCTGGATCTTGCCTATCTGGGCTCGGCGCAGGCCGCCGACGTCGCCGCACTGCCCCGCCAGCGGTCCCCGCGCGAAGTCCGCCTCTCCGAGGAGGCGCGCTCCCTGGTCGCCGATTTCGCCGGCGCCCGTGCCGACCTCGCGCGCCGCCGCCACGTCGGCACCAGCGGCGCGAGCATGGCCGTCGCCTCGGCGGCGGTCGTGCTCCCGCAGCAGCCGCGCCCGGTGCCCGTCGGCATCTCCACCTTGTACCACCGCGGAACGCTGCGCGGCGGCCAGGCGCTGCACAACCTCGGCAACTTGGTGGTGATCGGCGACGTGAATCCCGGCGCCGAGCTCGTCGCGTCGGGCGACATCGTCGTCTTCGGGGCGCTGCGCGGCGTCGCGCACGCCGGCGCCCAAGGCGACCGCAGCGCCCGGGTGATCGCGCTCGAACTCGCGCCGACGCAGCTGCGCATTGCGACCGTCATCGCGACCAGCGGCGACGATCGCGGCAAACGCGGCCCCGAACACGCCTCGATCATCGACGAACGCATCGCCGTCGTCCCGTTCGCCGAGGCCGATTTGAAAAAGGAGCAACTATGAGAATCCGGTCATGGAGCGAGCGCAGCCGCGTCGCGCCGATTCCGCAACGCTGTTCCGAGCTCGGACCGGGGCCCCCGCGCCATAGGCGTGGGGGACGCGCAGCCTTGGGCGGAGCGCCGTTAAAGTGAGCGCTCGGCGCATCGTTTTTACTAGCGGCAAGGGTGGTGTTGGGAAGACGACGACCACTGCGAACGTCGGCGCAGCGCTCGCCAAGAGCGGGAAGCGGGTCGTGCTGGTCGATGCGGACATCGGGCTGCGCAATCTGGATCTCGTGCTCGGGGTCGAGAAGCGGATCGTCTTCGACCTCGTCGAGGTGGTCGAAGGGCGCTGTCAGTTGCGTCAAGCGCTGATCAAAGACAAACGGCTGGAGAACCTCTCGATCCTGCCGGCCGCGCAGACGCGCGACAAGACGTCGATCAGCGAATTGCAGATGGCCGAGGTAACCGCGCAGCTCGGCGAGATGTGCGACTACGTGCTGATCGATTGCCCGGCCGGGATCGAGCACGGCTTCCGCAACGCGATCGCCGGCGCGAGCGAGGCGATCGTCGTGACGACGCCGGAAGTCAGCGCGATTCGCGACGCCGACCGGGTGATCGGCAAGCTGACCGAACGCGGCCTGCCGCTGCGCTTGATCGTCAACCGCATCCGTCCCGAGATGGTGCGCAGCGGCGACATGCTCTCCGTCGAAGATGTGACCGACATCCTCGCCGCCGAGCTGGTCGGCATCGTTCCCGACGATGAAGAAGTGATCGACACGACCAACCGCGGCGAGCCGATCGCCCTGAGTCCCGATTCACGCTTGGCGGCGATCTACGCGAAGATCGCGCGGCGGCTCGAAGGCGAGCTGGTCCCGTTCACCAGCCTCACCGCGCCGGGTTTGTTCGAACGCCTCTTCGGCAAGGCAGGGTAGTATGGTCAACAACGTGATCCCGCAAGAAGCGCCGGCGACCGCGGCCATTCCGCAGAAGCGCGGCCGCGCGATCGTCGTCACCAGCGGCAAGGGCGGGGTCGGCAAGACCACGACCACCGCGAACCTGGGCGCGGCGCTCGCCGCGGGCGGTGCGACGGTCGTGCTGGTGGATGCCGACGTCGGTTTGCGCAACCTCGACATCGTGCTCGGTCTCGAGGCACGCGTGCGGCACCACGTCCTGGACGTGCTCGAGGGGCAGGCCACCCTCGACGACGCGCTGGTGACCGACAAGCGGGTGCCCTCGCTGCGGCTGCTCGCCGCCGCGCAGACGCGCGAGAAGGATGACGTCGACACCGCCGCGTTCACCGAGCTCATCGGCACGCTGCGCGACCGGTTCGATTTCGTGTTGATCGACTGCCCGGCGGGGATCGAGAAGGGCTTCACCAACGCGATCGCCGGCGCCGATGAAGCGATCGTGGTGTGCACGCCGGAAGTCTCGGCGGTGCGCGACGCCGATCGGGTCGTCGGCCTGCTCGGCGAGGGACGCAAGGTCACGCTGATCGTGAACCGGCTGCGCCCCGCGCTCGTGCGCAAAGGGAAGATGCTCTCGGTCGACGACGTCAACGACATCCTGCACCTGCCGCTGCTCGGCGTCATCGCCGACGCGCCCGACGTCATCGTCTCGACCAATCGCGGCGAGCCCGTCGCGCTCGACGCGACCTCGCTGGTCGGCGAAGCGTATCGGGCGATCGCGCGGCGCATCACCGGCGCGTCGACCGCCGCGCCGGAGATCCCGCGCGAAAAGACGTTCTTCGAAAAGCTCTTCGGGAGCCGTTCATAGTGTTCGAGTTTTTCAACCGCCTGTTCGGAGCGAAGCCCTCCAGCGCGATGGCGAAGGAGCGCCTGCGCCTCGTCCTGCTCTCCGATCATCTCTCGCTCGCGCCCGATGTCGTCGAAGCGCTGAAGAACGACCTCATCGAGGTGATCTCGCGCTACTGCGAGGTCGACGCCGCCAATTGCGACGTGACGTTCGAACGCCAGGACAAACAGATCGCGATGCTCGCCAACATCCCGATCCTCGGCATGCAGCGTCCTAAACCGCCGGCGCCGCCGCCCGCAACGCCGCCGTCCGCGCCGCCGGGGCTGCCCGACGGAAACGCCGCAAGCGCCGCGCTGGCAACGGCAACGCCGTCCGCTCCGGATACGGCGCCTGCCGCCAAGCCGCCGGCAAAGCCGGGCGGCGCAAACGGCCGCCGTCGGCGCCGCAAGCAGGGCGTCCAAGGAGCACCGCGCCCTCAACCGACCTAAGGACGATTCCTATTCCTCGATTGACGGCCTGGTATGGTGATCCCGGTGCAACGTACGTGTACTCCGGTATCCGAAACGATCCGTTTCCCTGGACCCATGTGCTCGATGGTCTGCGCCGCGCGCTGGAAACGAGTCACGGAATTTCCTTCAATAGCGTGCTGTTGAACCGCTATCGAAGCGGCAAGGACAGCCTCAGTTGGCACGCCGACGACGAGCGTGAACTCGGTCGCGAGCCGGTCATTGCGTCCCTGAGCCTCGGCGCTGCAAGACTCTTTCAATTGCAGCATCGTGTCACCGGAGAAGTCGTCTCGGTGAATCTCGAGCACGGGAGTCTACTCGTCATGTCGGGTGTTACCCAGCAGTGTTGGAAGCACCAAGTGCCCAGGGAGAGGGATGCGTCGGGTGAGCGAATCAACCTCACGTTTCGCGTGATCGATGCGAGCGCAAACGATCGAGATCTTGTACGAGAGAACCCTCGCGCACGTCATTCGCGGAAAGAGTTTTTCCGCCGCTGAACCGTATCTGAGCCGGATCGGGCAGCGGCTGGAAGAGTTGCGGGCGGCATACCGCGCTCCCAATGTTGAACTCGATTATGGCGATCCAGAACTCGTTGACGCCTACTTACTCGGATATTATCCGCATTACGTCCACACGGCCGCCGAAGCGTTCGATGCGATTCCATGCGATACGCTGCGAGCTTCATCAGCGTTCGGTTTGCGGGTCCTGTTCATTGGGGGTGGACCGCTGCCGGAACTCGTAGCGCTGGTGGATCGAATGCGGACGTGCGGTGTGGGCGTTCATCTCATCGTCATCCAGAATTGTCTGAACGAAGTAGCCCGGACCCTGGACGTGGTAGGGCACGATTCACTGCTTCGGGGTGTCCTCGCTCCGGGCGGTTCATCGGGATTTCCGATCTTACCGAATATCCTGTCATTTGCGAAGCCGTCGCCCGGTACGAAGCGCTGTTCGAGCGGGGTGGTTTGGTTCCAATTCGACGTTTTGACCCCGGGGCGCAACCGCAGCTCTCGGCTTTCCATCGACCGCCGCCTCGGGTTTTCTACGGCTTCTTCGGCGCGATACGAAATGGAGACTCGTATACCGTCCCTAGACAACCGAAGAAATGGTTGCGGTTTTCGGTTTCCGTTTGGCGGAGTCCACCTGCTTGACCGCCGCAGGCTCCACGGACCGTTCAGTTCGTCCGCTTAAGAGAACGGTGTTGGGACGAAGGCGAACGCCGACGAGGCGGCTTGCGGGTGCGCCCGGCGCTCCATGACCCGCAGATGAAGCACTCGCCAAGGCCGGCGCCGGGTGTCGGCCTGAGCCTCGACCAGCATGCCGGGGCGAACGAGCCGCAGGGCCGGGCCGCCCACTAGACATTCTTCGACGGCGCGCCCGGACGTTTCGGTCGGACCGCGTGCGATGCGCATGCGTCCTCGATGAGGGTCGACCGAAAGCACGTGACCGGCGAACCAGACGTCGTAGCCAGGTTCGTTTGCACGGCATGGCGACGCGACGAGCGTCGCGACGACGCTGCTAGTGACGAGAAAGGTTCGCAGCCCGCCATGCCTCATGCTAGTGATTTGTACCCACGATATCCCGGCCCAGGACGATCGTCATCTCCGGGCCGTTCTGCCCTCCTGGCCGCATGGCTACCGGTACGATCGTCGCGGTCGGTGCGAGCGCCTGCTGCACGAGGTGCGACACCGCGACCGCCGAGGGGCCGCTTTCTATTCGCGTGACGGCGAGATCATCCGTCGTCGCATTGCGAACTTCCGAGACGTTGAAGCCCTTGCGCCGGAGATCGCCGGCGACTCTCTTGGCGAGTCCCGCAACGGTGGTGCCGTTCTCGACGCGGATGCGCACGGCGTTTGCGGGTGTGTTCGGTGCGGTCGCCGCGACGTCGACGGCCGCCGGTTCTCGGAGCAGCGTGGCGACCAGCCGCTGCTTCGCCGATTCGTCCGCGATGATGGAGTCGCCGTAGTCGGGAAGAATGACGGTCCCGACATACGGCACTTGGGCGGTATGGATATCGCGCGGCGTGAGGTGGGAAAGGGCGACGACGGCCGAGAGCTGCTCCTGCGTCGTGAAGTCCGTTTCGACGTCCTTGCGAACGACGTCGAGCAGCGCCCGCGCATGCGTGAGCGTGTTGAGCTGATTGTGGGTGATCCGCTCGATGATCGCGCGGACGACTTGCTGTTGGCGCATGATGCGGCACGGATCGCTGCACCAGTCGTGCCGGAACCGAGCGTACCCGACGGCGTGCTCCCCGTCGAGATGCTGCAAGCCCGGTTTGAGGTGAACGTGCAAGTGGCCCCAGCTGTCGTCGTAGTCGACCGGTCCGTTCGGGCCGGTCCCTTTCAGCGCGTCGGAGTTCTTCACGGCGACGTCGATGCCGCCGATCGCGTTGATGACGTCCTTCGACGTGTTGATTCGCATCACGACGTAACGGTCGAAGCCGGGGATCCCGAGCCAGTCGGCGATGACGGCCTTCGACTCCTTGATGCCGCCGTCGGACTGCGCCTGGTTGATCTTCGCCTTCTGGCCGTTGGGCATCGTCGCGACCATGTCGCGCGGCACCGACAACTCGTTCACGCGATGATTCTTGAAGTCGAGGTTCAGCGCCATGATGACGTCGCTGCGGGACCACTTCGACGTCTCTTGATCGAGCTTGTCGTAATCGTAGTCGAGCCCGATGAGGAGCACGCTGAGATGGTCTTTGCCGAAGAGCTTGGCCGGCTCCGGAACGAAGATGTGCTCGACGACGGAGACGACCCTCGTCACGGGAGGGGATTGCCGAAAGATCGTCGCTCCGAGCACCACCGACGTAGCGACGAGTCCGGCGGCCGCCGCGATCACCGTGAGAGGCGCTGCGAGCTTTCGCATGAGAGCGCGTTCGCTGCCCGGGCGAAGAGGCCTCGACCGGCCCGTTACCCCGTCGCGCTGACTGACCAGGCACGGCGGGGAAATCCGAGCGGACGCGAGGCGGCTGCCGTGCGTTCCCGGAAGAGACGCAGGCGGTGGAACGTCCCTGGTATACGCGCTTCAATTGGCCGTTGGCGATCGCCCCGATCTTGACGACGATCCTGGGGATCGTGTTCATTCGGTCGGCGACGCTGCACGATCGGTCGGCGGCGAACGAGTGGCGCAGCCAGCTCCTCTACGCGGTCGTCGGGATCGCGCTGATGATCGGCGTCGCGTTCGTCGACTATCGCGTGTGGCGCAAGTGGGCCCTCCCGATGTACGTCGTGACGCTGGGATTGCTCGCGTTCATCACGTTCAAGGGCCACGAGGCGCTCGGCGCGGCGCGCTGGATCAAGATCGGTTCGTTCACGTTCCAACCGTCGGAGCCGGCGAAAGTCGTGCTGGCGATCGCGATCGCCGCCCTGCTCTGCCGCGGCAGCTACAAGCGCATCGGGGAACTGTGGCTTCCGCTGCTCGCCGTCGCGGTTCCGGCGGTGCTGATTCTCAAGCAGCCCGATCTCGGGACGACGCTCGTCATCGGTGCGATTCTCACCGCGGAACTCTTTTTCGGCTTGCCGAACCTGGTCGATTTCGGACTCTACGTCGGCGGCGTCGCGGCCGCGGCGGCGTACGTCTTCACCAGCGACCACATGCTCAAGCCGTTCCAGCGCGCGCGGCTGGTCGTCTTTCTCGATCCGAAGGTCGATCCGCAAGGCGTCGGCTACAACCTCAACCAGTCGAAGATCGCCGTCGGCAGCGGCGAGTGGTTCGGCAAGGGACTCTTCCACGGCACCCAGACGCAGCTTGCGTTCGTCCCGGAGAACTCGCGCGACTTCATCTTCACCGCGCTCGGTGAGGAGGCCGGCTTCCTGGGCGCGCTGCTGCTGATCGCGCTGTACGTCGTGACGATCGGCTTCGCGCTGCGCGCCGTCTTCGCGGCGAAGGATCGGTTCGGCGTGCTGCTCGCGGTGGGGCTCGTGACGCTGCTCGCCTTTCATGTCGTCGTCAACGTCGGAATGACGATCGGCATCATGCCGATCACCGGCATCCCGCTCCCCTTCATGTCGTACGGCGGCAGCGCCCTGATGACCGACTACATCGCCGTCGGCATTCTCCTGAACATTGTCTTGCAGAAGGACAAGCTGGTCTTCGGCGACGCCGCCCGCCACGGGTAGAAAGACAGCACCATGGAGTCCAATACGCCGCTGGAGCGACTAGAGGCGGCCAGCCGTGAGGTCGAGGAGCTGGCGACCGAGGTCGCGGTGCGGGCGAAAGCATTTGGCGGGGATTTCGGCGCCGGCGCGCGGATCGATCTGGTCAAGGAGCGGCTGCGGGCCGCGCTCGACGAGCTCGCCGACTTCCCCGAGTCGGCCGAGGAATTCGGGCGCACGATCACCGACGAATAGCGGCGCACGTTCACGCGGCGCGCGGCAATGCGCGGATTTCGGGCGTGAACAGCCAGGGTATCGCGGAGAGCATCACCACCGCGCCGACGCAGATCGTCGGAACGATCCCGATCGTGCTGCCGAGCGCGCCCCCGACCAACGCGCCGACGGGCATCACGCCCCACACGACGGTCTTCATCGTGGCGCTCGCCCGGCCGAGCTGCTCCGGAGCGACGAGGCGCTGGCGCAGGCTAAGCTGCGTCACGTTGTATGCCGGGATGCAGAGTGCCGCCGTGATCTGCACCGCGATCATGACCGGGATCGGCTGCACCACGGAGGCGAGCGGGATCGCGAGCGTCGCGGCGACCGTGCCCAGCAGCGTCACGATCATCAAGCGCCCGGCGGGGATGCGGCGGCCCAGCGCCGGCGCGGCCAGCGCGCCGACGAAGCCTAGGTTCCCGCACGCGACGATCACGCCGGCGAGCAGCGGCGAGAAGTGCAGCACGCGGTAGAAGTACAGCAGCCAGACGGCGCTCACGATCGACCAGCCGAAGTTGACGCAGCCGGTCGAACCGAGGATCGCGCGCAGCACCGGCGAGCCGAACACGATGCGCAACCCGTCGACGAGCGCCGCGCGAAACGCGACCGGCGCATTGCGCTCGAGCGCGTCGCGATGCGCTTCGCGGACGCGAATGCCGCTCAGCGCGAAGACGGAGACGACGTAGGTCCCGGCGTCGACCGCGACCGCGAGCGGCGCGCCGATCGCGGCGATCAGCGCGCCGCCGATTCCGGCTCCGGCGAGCATGGCCGCCTCGTTCGACGCTTCGAGCCGCGCGTTGGCGTGTTCGAGCCATGCCGCCTCGACGAGCGAAGGGACGAACGCTTGGTATGCGATGTCGAAGAAGACCGACGCCGCGCCGACGAGCAGCGCGACGACGACCAATTGGGCGAGCGAGAGGACGTGCCAGACCGCGGCCAGCGGGATCGTGCAGAGCACGAGGCCGCGCACGACGTCGGAGATCAGCATGGTGCGGCGCCGCGACCAGCGGTCGACCCACACGCCGGCGGCAAGTCCCAAGAATGGGTAGGCTGCGAATTGCGCTGCCTCCAGCACGCCGACGAGAAATACCGGAGCGTGCATGCTCAAGATCGCGACGGTCGGCAAAGCGAGCGCGCTGACGGACGTGCCGAAGACGCTCGCCGTCTGACCGGCCCACAAGCGGGCGAAGGGGGCGTGCCCGCCGGTCACGCCGATGCGACCTTGGTAGCAGCAAAGGACCATCCAGCCGGGTGCCGGAACCTGTAAGGTGAGAGTACTCGAGAGGCGATCGCGTCGGGCCCGGTGGGTTCGCGTTGGAGCGTCCGGGTGCGTTCAGATTTCACGAAACTCGAATTGGGACGGAAAGCGTCCGCCCGCGACGCCCGCTCGATGACGCGCACCCGCGCGTCGTCGCGATGTGCGAGCGGATGACGGCCGCCGGAGTCCGGGAGAACACAACACTTGTCGACCGACATACTCGTCTCGAGCGATCCGTGGGAAAACCGCGTCGCGATCCTCGAGGACGGTCGTCTCGCCGAAATCTACGTCGAACGCGAAGAGCGGGTCATCGGCTCCATCTACAAGGGGAAGGTCGTCAACGTCCTGCCCGGGATGGGGGCCAGCTTCGTCGACATCGGACTCGGCCGCAACGCCTTCCTCTACGTCGACGACATCAACAAGACGCCGCTGAACATCGGCGACGTCGAGGTGATGGAAGGCCGCAGCGGCTACACGATCACCGAGAAGGTCAGTCGCGGCGACGACGTTCTGGTCCAGATCGTCAAGGAACCGCGCGGCCTCAAAGGGGCGCGCGTCTCGACCAACATCTCGCTTCCCGGCCGCTACCTGATCCTGATGCCGACCGGCAAGTTCAGCGGCGTCTCGCGGAAGATCGAGTCGGCCGACGAGCGCAACCGGCTCAAGGCGATCATGAAGGCGATCCGCCCGGACGGCATGGCGACCGTCGTCCGCACCGCGGCGGCCGGCGTCTCCAACGCCGAGCTGATCGCCGACCTCGGCATCCTCATCCGCATGTGGCACGGCATCCTCGAGCAGTACAAACGCGTTCCCGCGCCGGCACTGCTGCACAAGGACATGAACCTCGTCTACAAGACTGCGCGCGATTTCATCACGCCCGAGGTCGGCCACGTGTGGCTCGACGACCAGACCGAGACCGAGAACGTCAAGGATTTCATGCGGTTGCTGGGCCCGCAGTACGTCGATCGCATTCAATATTACGAGCACGGCAAGCGCCTCTTTGCGGACTTCAAGATCGAAGAAGAGATCGCGCGCTTGATGAAGCCGACGTGCAAACTTCCCTCCGGCGGTTCGATCGTCATCGAATCCACCGAAGCGCTGACCGTCGTCGACGTCAACTCCGGCAAGTTCACCGGCGGCAAGAATCTCGACGACACGATCGTTCGCACCAACGTCGAGGCCGCGACCGAGATCGCGCGCCAAGTGCGCCTGCGCGACATCGGCGGTATCATCGTGTGCGACTTCATCGACATGTCGTCGGAAACCGATCGCAATCGCGTGATCTCCGCGCTGCAGGAAGGTTTGCGCAAAGACCGCACGCGCTCGACGATCCAGTCGTTCTCGCCGCTCGGACTCTTGGAGTTCACCCGCAAGCGGGTCGGCAAGGATCTCGGCCAGCAATTGCGCGGCAAGTGCCCGACGTGTGAAGGCCTCGGCAGCGTGATGTCGCCGGAGTCGGTGACCATCGGAGCGTTTCGCGAGATCCTCGCACACAAGAACGGCGATGCGAAGCACGTGCACATCGCGGCGGCCCCGATCGTTGCGACGCAGGCCGAATACTGGTACGAAGACGAGCGGCTGCAGCTGGCCGAGCGGGTCGGCGCCGCGATCGACGTGTTCGTCGATCCCGCCGTGCATCCCGAACGGCCGCGCATCATCTGGGGCGACGACAAGCTCCCGCCGTTCGCGAGCATCCGCGTCGGCGACGAATACGAAGTCGAGTTGCTGCAGACGCGTCTGCCCAACGCGACTTCCGCCGCGGCGATCGTGGCCGGGCGGATCATCGAGGTCGAGAACGCCGCGAACGCCGTCGGCAAGACGATCAAGATTCGCGTCATCGACGTCGACGGCAGCGACATCCTCGCCGAACCGCGCACGCCGGTCGAATCCGCCGTTGCGATCGGCGAAGGCAAGAAGAAGCGCCGCCGCGGCGGCCGCGGCCGCAAGGGCGTCGAGCTGACCGCCACGGAGCAGGCTGCCGAACTGCGCGAGCTGGCCGAGGAGGCCGAAAAGGGCCTCGGCGGCCGCACCTCCATCGGGATCTCGACGACCGAAGAAGTCGCCGCGAAGAGTGCTTCGCCGAAGACGACCGCCCAAAAGGCGGCCGACGGTTCGGTCGCCCTCTTGTCGGGCGAATCGCTCCGCGCGCCGCGCGCCGGCGTCGCGGCGACGCTGCCCGCAGAGAAGCTCTCCGGCACCCGTGTCGCCGGTGTCCTGCCCGGTGAGAGGCTCTCCGGCGACCGCATCGGCTCCGGCCGTCCGGCAGCCGCCTCGACGCCAATCCGTGACCCTGAGCCGGTCGACGGGCGTCCGGAGCCGGCCGCAGTTGCCGCCGCCGAGGGCGACGAGGGTGAGGAAGGCGCACCGCGTCGCCGCCGCCGCCGCGGTCGCGGTCGTGGCCGTGGACCCGGCTCTGAAGCCGCCGCGCTGGGCGCGGCACCCCTGCGCGACGCAGCCGGCGCGAGCGCCGTCGCGACGGTGACGATGACGGAGGATGAAGCGGACGACGCGGCCGATGCCGCCGCCGCCGCGGTCTTCGGCCCCGCCGGCGAAAGCGCCGATCGCAAGCGGCGGCGTCGCCGCCGACGCCGCCGCGGCCGCGGAGGCGCCGACGGCCAGCCGATCGCCGCCGAGAGCGCGGCGGTCCCGGATCGTCACATCTTCCGCGTCGATGCGGACGGCGCGGCGCATCCGACCGGTGAGACCGCTCCCCCGGTCCCATCGCGCGCGATCGCTCCCTGGAACAGCAAACGGGGAGACGTCGCGATCGAAGCGCCGCCGCCGGTCATCACCGCCCCGCCGGAACCAACCGACGCGGTCAAGACCGCGCGTCCGTCGCGCCGTCGTCCCCGCGCGGAGACCGAGGTTCTCCAGCGCGGCGGCCAGATCGAGGCCGCCACTCCGGTGCGCGCGCTCCCCGCACCGGTGCGCACGCCCGTTCCGGCAGCCAAGCCGACGCGCACCAAAGCGCAGCCGGCAGCCGTGAAGGCCAAGGCGACGGCGCCCGCTCGCAAGACGTCGACAGCGACGGCCGCTTCAAAGGCCAAGAAGCCGGCGGCCAAGACCGCTGCCGTCAAGGCGCCGGCGGCGAAGACCGTCTCCGCCAAAGCGCCGGCGGCCAAGACCGCGGCCGCTAAGGCGACGGCGGTGAAGGCCACCGCTGCCAAGGCGGGCGTGGCCAAGAAGGCCCCGGCCCGCGCGGCGAAGGCCGCAGCGCCGAAGGCGAGTAGTGCCAAAAAGGCGCCGAGCGCGACCCGCAAGACCGCCGCGGCCAAGAAGACGACGACATCCCGCAAGAAGACCTAGCCCGGTAACCGTCGCCTACAACGCGAACGCCGCGCCCTCGAACGAGAGCGCGGCGTTTTGGCGTCAGCGGCCGGGCGCGGTTAGCGGTGCGGTGCCGGCTGGGTCGAGGGGGACGAGGCGGACGAGGCGGCGGCCGGATCGGTCTGCGCGATCCGGCCGGTGATGAAGGTCAGCGCCGCGACCAGCTGCGGGTCGGTCTTGGGATCGCCCATGCGAATGCCCTTGAGATCTTTGGGAAGATCGCTGCGGATCTCGGGCTCGATGCCGACGGTGTTGATGTCGCGGCCCTTCGGGGTGAAGTAGCGCGCGGTCGTGATCTTCACCGCCGAGCCGTCGCGCATCGGGAAGATCGTTTGGACGACGCCCTTGCCGAACGTCTTCACGCCGACCAGCGTGCCGACGCCGGAGTCCTGAATCGCGCCGGCGGTGATCTCCGATGCCGACGCCGTGTACTGGTTCACGAGCACGGCCAGCGGACGCGGCGCGATCGCCGTGTTCTCCGCGTCGTACTCCGTGTCGGTGCCGGCGCGCGATTGGACGCTGACGATCGGACCGTTGGAAATGAACTTCGATGCGACGTCGACCGCGGCGTTCAAATAGCCGCCGCCGTTGTATCGCAGATCGAGGACGTACGCCTTGGCGCCTTGCGAGTCCAGATGGCGCAGCGCGGTCGTCAACTCTTGACCGGTGGTCTGTCCGAACACCGAGAGGTCGACGTAGCCGACGTTCCCGGGCAGCATCTTCGCCGCGACGCTCGGCTGGTGGATCGTCTCGCGGGTGATCGTTACCGGATCCAGGCTCTTTCCGCCGCGCGAGATCGCCAGGCGCACGCGCGTTCCGGGGTCGCCTCGCAGCGCCTGCGTGACGCGCTTCTGCTGCAGCTCGACCGTCGTCGCGCCTTCGAGCAGCTGCGGTACCGGCTTGCCGTCGATCGCCGTGATGTAGTCCTCGGACAACAGGCCGGCCTTGTCGGAGGGGCCTTCGAGGATGACGTTCTCGACGTGCAGGGTCTTCGTCTTGTCGTCGATCGAGTACGAGATCCCGACGCCGCCGAACGACGTGCCGTCGAGGTTGTCGTTGAGCGCGGCGTATTCTTTGGGCGAGAGGAAGACGGTGTAGCGATCTTTGACCGAACCGAGCACGCCCGAAATCGCCGCGTAGGTGATCTGCGTCGCGGGGGACTGTGAATCGAACGCTTCCATCTTCGGCCCGTATGCCGCGATCGCGGTCGAGACTTCACGCGAGAGTTCGTCGGCGTTCGTCGCGTCGTTTTCGGCGGTCGCATGCAATTGCGGCAGCGTCGGGTTGGTGACGTGGCGCTTCTTGAGCAGCTCGATGATCGACGTGCGCGCGCCCTCGAGCGCCGCCTGGCGATCGACCTTCTTGTAGAAGTCACCGGTCAAGTGCGCGTAGCTCTCGACGAGTTCTTGGTTTTGCGTCTGCGACAAACCGGCAGCGGCAGCGGTCGCAGCGGGAACGGGAGCGGTCGCGAGCGTCAGCAGGGCGGCCAGGGCGATGGGGATGAGGCGTTTCATTGGGGGTCCTTCTTGCTCGCGATGATCTTCTTGGCGGCAGCGAGCTGCAGGTCTTTGGCGGTGTCGAGAATCGGCAGATCGATGCGCTGGGCGACGGTGACGTCGGGGACGATCCCCTTGTGCTGGATGTCGCGGCCTTTCGGCGTGACGTAGCGCGCGGTCGTGATTTTCAGCGCGCCCTTGTCGGGCAGCGTGTACAAACTTTGCACGACGCCTTTTCCGAACGTTTTTTCACCGACGATTGTTCCGGCGCCGTAGTCCTGCACCGCGCCGGCGGTGATCTCCGAGGCGCTCGCGGTGTAGCGGTTGACGAGGATGACGAGCGGTTTCGTTCCGATCGCCCCGCCGGTGGCACTCTTCACGTCCCGGTTTCCCGCCCGGTCGATCGTCGAGACGATCGTGCCTTGCGGAATGAACAGACTCGAGATGTCGACTGCCGCGTCGAGCAGGCCGCCGCCGTTGAAGCGCAGGTCGAGGATGTACCCGCGCACGTTGTGGTTCTTGCCGTTCAGGAGCGCACGCTTCACCTCGTCCGAGGAGTTCGAGCCGAAATCGGCCAGGCGCACGTATTCGATGTTGTCTTCGATCTTCGCGCGGATCGACGGAACGCGAATCTGGGCCCGCGTGACCGACACGCTGGCACGCGAGTCGTCGGCCTTGCGCTTGAGCGTCAAGGTGACGACGGTGCCGTTCTGTCCGCGGATCTCGCGCTCGACCGCGTCGAGCTTCTGTCCCATCGTCGACTTTCCGTCGACGGCGAGGATCGCGTCGCCGGGACGAACGCCGGCTTTGATGGCCGGGTTTCCTTCGATGGGATCGACGACGATCGAACCGGTCTTGGGATCCTGAACGATGTAGACGCCGATCCCGCCGAAATCACCGCCGTGCAGCTGCTCGTCGAGCCCGTTGATCTCTTGTGGTGAAAGATAGGTCGTGTACGGATCGCCTAAGCCGCCCAGCATCCCGGTCAGCGCCACTTGCGTGTAGATGTCGCGCGGCGCAAGGTTCGCGTAGCGCTTCTGCACGGTCGTCAGCGTGCTTTCGAGAATCGCCAAATCGCGGCCGCGTTCGCCGGTTGCGGAGTTGCTCGGAACCTGCGGATTCGAGATCTTCTTGACGCTGGTGAGGTAGGTGACGAGCGCCTTGTGCTCGCCGTTGACCAGCAGCTGATCCGCGACCGGTTTGTAATAGGCGTGCTCGACCCGCTCGTAGGCGAATTCGATCATCTGGCGCTGCGTGTCCCCGCGGCCGAGCAGCGTCGCGAGGTCGAGCCCTACGATCTTCGCTCCGTCGCCGACGACGATCGCCGGTTGGGCGTCTTGGGAGGCAGAGGCGCGGTTCGCGTAGGCCGCGCCCCCGACGGCCGCAACGGCGACGACGAGGGCGGCGGACAGCAAACGGGTGCGGGCGGTCAAACGGCGGTCCTTCGGAAGCGGGGCGTGGACTTCGAGTATATCCGTAGAACCCGGGTCGCACCCGGTTTGTTCCAGGCGCGGTTCGGCTCTTAACGGTGCCCCAATGATCGTTGAACGATCTTTCGGGACTCGGCCCCAGGCCGGTCCCGCTCAGTGCAGGTAGGACATGGGGTCGACGGGCCGTCCATCGACTCGTACCCCGAAGTGAAGGTGCGGCCCGGTCGAGTTGCCCGTCGACCCAGACGCGGCGATCGCCTGGCCGCGCTGAACGTCCTGGCCGACACCGACGAAGATCTGCGAGAGGTGGCAGTACTGAGTGGCGAGCCGGCTGCCGTGGTCGATGACGACCATGTTGCCGCAACCGCCGTCATCCCAGCCGGCGACGATGATCCGGCCCTCGGCCGCGGCGGCGACGGTCGTCCCGGTCGGAACGGCGATATCGATCCCGGCATGCAGCCGGAAGATGTGGGTGACGGGATTGTTGCGCATCCCGAACGGTGAGCTGATCGGTCCTGACGCGGGCCATGACAGCTGGCCCACGTTCGGCTCGGGCGGAAGTTCCTGACCCGCCAGTTGCGCGGCGCGGCGGGCGGCGAGGCGGCGTGCCTCTTCCTCCTGTTGCTTGGCGCGGATCAGCGCTTCTAGCGCGGCTTCGGAGGCGGCCGACTCTTCGTCGAGCTGGTTGACCTCGGTTTGGACCACTTGGCGCTGCGCGTCGGCGGCGGCGAGTAGCTGCGTCCGCTGGCGGGCTAAGCCGTCGAGGGCAAGCCGCTGCTGCTGCACCTGGGCTTCGGCGCCGCGCAGCTCGGCCTGCGTGCTCAGCAGGCCGCGCTGGATTCCGCTCACCTGCGCTTCGTCGGCCTTGCGCGCGCGGATCGTCACCTCGTTGGCTTTGACCAAGTAGCGGATGTCGTTCCAGCGCTCGACGAAATCGCCGAAGGAACGGGCGCTCAAGAGTACGTCGACGTAGCCGAGATCGCCGTGTTCGTACGCATCGACGAGCCGGCGGTTCAGCGCGTCGCGGTGGCGCTGCAGCGTCTTCTGCGCGGCCGCGAGCTGGATGCGATTCCATTCCAGCTTGCGCGTCGTCGAGACGATGCGGCTTTGCAACTCGCCCAGCCGTCCGTTCGCCGCCGCGATGTTGCGGTTCGTGTCGGAGAGTTCCGAGGCGATCGTGCCGACGCGTGCCTTCGCGTCCTGCAGCTGCGAGCGCTTTTCGTGCAGCCTCAGGTGTACGGCGTGAATCCTGGCTTTCTGCGCTTGAATCTTCTCGTCGACGTGGCTCTTACTCGACGCCACGACCGGCGCGAGCGCGGTCACGAGCGCCAGAACGAGCGCGGCACGACGCACTACGAAAGGCTCGATTCGGAGACGACGACGGAACCGCGGCGGCGCTTGGCTTCTTTCTTGACCAATGCGGCGCGCTCGCCGATCTGCTCGTACGACGCCCGGCCGCGCGAACCGTTCACGATCGCGATCGAGACGGTGCAGTACGGCACGCGCGTATCGCGCTGCACCGTGCGGATGCCGCGGTCGAACGCTGCCACGATCGACTGCGCGATCTCCTCCGCGTGTGCCGGCCGCATCACCGCGACGAAGTCGTCCCCGCCGACGTGGCCGACGAAGTCGTCCGCTTCGCCGCGCTTGCGGACCGCGTCGGAGAGCGTCGAGGCGAGCAACTGGATCACTTGATCGCCTTTGGCGAAGCCGAACGCATCGTTGAACACTTTGAACCCGTCGAGATCCAGGTACAGGACGACCCACGGCACCGGGCCGCCCAGGCGGCGGAGGATCTCCGCTTCGATCGGGCCGTTGCCGGGCAGCTTGGTGAGCGGCTGCAGCGCGGAGTGCGCGGCGGCGCGGCGAATCTTTCCGCGCACGCGCGCGACCATCTCTTCGGGCGCGAACGGTTTGACGACGACGTCGTCCGCACCGGCCTCGAGCGACCGCACCGCGTCGTCGGGATGGATGCGCGCGGTCAGCACGATGACCGGCACGTTCGCGCCTTGCGGATGGCGCCGAATCGAGCGCACGAGTGCGGGCCCGTCGCTCGCGGCGGGCAGGACGTCGACGACGACGGCGTCGGGCCGGCCCAGCTCGAGCGCGGCCATCGCGCCAGCGGCGTCGCAGGCGTCGACGACGTCGTATCCGACGACTTCGAAATTCGCGCGCAGGATGCCGCGCAGCTGCGTGTCGTCGTCGACGAGCAGAATCTTCCCTTCACTCGAAGGGGTCACGTGCGCAGGTAGCGTCCGACGCTCAGCCACGATGCGATGATTCCGACCGCCGCCCCGACGGCGAGCAGCTCCAAGCACAGCGTGAGCTCGTTGACCTGAAACGACACGAACGCCAGGGTCTGGGCGAGCTTCGGCACGACCTGCGCCTGCGCGAGCGCGAGCACCCCGATCGCGACGGAGGCGCCGAGCACGCCGGCCAGCATCCCTTCGGCGATGAACGGCAGCCGGATGTACATGTTGGTCGCGCCGACCAGCTGCATGATCGCGATCTCGCGCCGGCGCGCGAAGACGGTCAGGCGGATCGTGTTCGCGATCACGATCGCGGCGGAGATCGACAAGAGCGCGATCAGCGCGATCCCGGCACGGCCGAGCACCGCGGCCGTCTTGAGCAGTTTCTGGACCGTGTCTGCCGCATAATCCGTCTTGGCGACCCGCGGGTCGCGGGCGATCGCCCGGGCGACGGCCGGAACCTCGTCGGCATCCTTCACCCGCACGTGATACGCGTTCGGCAGCGGGTTCGTGGTCAGCAGCGAGGTGTCGAAGTCTTTCCCCAGGACGTCCTGCATGCGCTTGATGCCGGCCGCTTTGGAGACGTACGTCGCTTTGGCGACGCGCGGATCCGCGGCGAGCGTCGAGGCCAGATCTTTGGCCTTCGCGTCGGTGACGCCGTCCTTCAGATAGACCGCGATCTCGATCTGCGAGAGGACGCCGGTGCCGAACGTCTGGATCGTCTCGCGGACGAACAGGAACGAGCCCAGCAGCACGATCGTGACCGCCACGGTCCCGATCGCGGTAAACTGCATTCCGGCGTTGCGGGTGAAGTTCGCGAAAACTTCACCCAGGAAGAACCGCAGTTTGCCCCAGTCCACGGAAATAGTAGCCTCGCTCGTCGTCGTGAAGAATCTTGCCGTGCTCGAGACGCACGACCCGCCGCCGCATCCGGTCGACGACGGCTTGATTGTGCGTGGCGACCAGGACGGTCGTGCCCTTGAGGTTGATCCGCTGCAGCAGCTCCATGATCTCGGTCGTGTTCGACGGATCGAGATTACCGGTGGGCTCGTCGCACAGCAGCAGCTTCGGGTTGCCGACCAGTGCGCGCGCGATCGCGGTGCGTTGCTGTTCGCCGCCGGAGAGTTCCGAGGGAAACATACGGCTCTTGTGCGAGAGCCCGACCAAGTCGAGCGATCGCGGGACCATCCGCATCACGTCACGCGTGCGCGTCCCCGTCACTTGCAGCGCGAACGCGACGTTCTCCCACACCGTTTTGTGCGAGAGCAATTTGAAGTCTTGGAATACGACGCCGATGTTGCGGCGAAGTTTGGGAACTCTGCCGCGGCGCAGCGTGTCGACGCGAATTCCGTCGACGGTGACCTCGCCGGCGCTGGGAAACTCCTCGCGATACAAAAGCTTGAGCAGCGACGACTTTCCGGTTCCGGAGTGTCCGACCAAAAAGACGAAGCTGCCCTTCTCGATCTCGAGATCGACGTCGTCCAACGCTCGCGTCCCATTCGGGTACACGAGCGAAACGCCGCGGAGTTTGATCATGCTTGAGACGGCACTCCGAGGACAGGTTGCGGAGGTATTGGGCGGGCCACGCCTGATACCTTGTCTTCAGTGTTCGGCAGCGAGCGCGCGCGCAGCCACCGTCTCGTCCGGCGAGGCAAGGGGCGCACGCCCGGTTCAGCACTTTCTCACGAATTTCTGGTAGGCTTTCCGGGTGAATCGCTACGTCATCGTCGGTTTGGCCGCATTTCTGGTCGTCGCTGCGGTCGGAGGCGTCGGCATGCGGCGCGCTGCCGCGGAGCTCTCGCGGGGCGCCGAGGCCCCGGCATTCAGCCTGCAGGCCGCGATCGGCGGCGACGTGGAGACGGTCGACCTCAAGGACGCGCTGGCGAAGGGCCCGGTCGTGCTGTATTTCTTCCCGAAGTCGTTCACGCAGGGCTGCACCGTCGAGGCGCACCTCTTCTCCGAGCACATCGCCGACTATCGGAAGCTCGGCGCGACGGTCATCGGCGTCAGCGGCGACGACCTCGAGACGCAGAAGAAATTCTCCACCGAGGAGTGCCGGGCAGCGTTTCTCGTGGCGTCCGATCCGGGCCTCAAGATCGCCAAAGAGTACGATGCGCGGCTGGCGGGCTCGTACGCCAACCGGACTTCCTACGTGATCGCTCAGGACGGTACGATCGCGTACGCCTACACCAGCCTCGACCCGGCGAAGCACGTCGAGAACACCCTCGCGGCCGTCAAGGCCCTCGCCGGGCACTAGACCAACCCGCGACGTCTCCAGCCTGACGAACGCTTACGTCGCGAGCGCGACCGGTATGAGGTCGATGCGGTGCGCGCCGGCCTCCGCCGCGGCGTCGGCGAGTTCGTCGCTGGCGGTGAACAGCAGCGTCTGCGCTTCGAGCGCGCCGTGGACGAGCAGCGGAAGACAGCGCGCGATCCGTCCCGCGTCCCAGAAGGCGAACGGATCGTCGAGCAGCAGCGGCGGCCGTTCGAGGCCTTCGGCGAACATGCGCGCGGTCGCGAAGCGCACCACGAGCGCGATCTGGTCGCCGGTGCCGGCCGAGAGACGATCGAGCTCCTCGATGGCGTCCGTCTCGGGGACGCGCACGCGGACCGCGAGCGTCGCCGGATCGAGGCGGATCTCGCCGTAGCGGCCGCCGGTGATCGTGCCGAGGACCTCGGCGCTGTATTGCTCGAGCCGCCGGGCGAATGCGCGGTGCGCTTCGTCCTTGCGCAGCTCGATCGTGGCCCGCGCCTTGCCGACCGCGCGTTCGAAGGCTTCCAGACGCGCGATCTGCGCGCGGCCCGCGGCGACGGCTTCGTCGAGCGCCGCGACGTCGGGGACGTTGGCTTCGCCGGCGCGCAGCTCACCTTCGAGCGAGTGCATGCGGGCGTCGACGTCGTGCCGGCGCGCCGTCAGCTCGGCGAGCTCGCGTTCGATCGAACGCAATACCGCCGGCTCGTCCTTTGCGGCCGGTTCGACGCCGGCCGCGACGAGCGCGTCGTAGTCGGCCTGCAGCGCGTACTCGTCCTCGCCGCGCAGGATCTCGCCGCGACGCATGGTCAGCATCGCGAGGCTCGCATCGATCCCGTTGCGTTCGCCGCGGCGCACCGAGCGCTGACGCGCGATCTCGCGCCGCTGCTCGCGGGTTCCTTCGACGTCCGCGACGAGAACGTCGGCCACGCGGTCGAAGCGCTCGGCTTCGGCATCGGCGCCCTCACGCGCCAGACGCGCGCGGCTCTGCATCTTCTCGAACGCCACCGCCCGTGCGCTCAGCGCGACAAACCGCTCGCGCCGGCGCGCGAGCTCGTCGAGCCGCACGATACCGAACGGATCGAGGACCTTCGCGACGACCTCGGCGGCGCGCCGTTCGTCCGCCGTAGCGGCGTCGGCGATGCGCTGCTTGCCGTCCGCCGTGCGGCGTCGCGTCGCTCGGCCGCGCGCGCGCATCGCCAACGCGATCCCGAGCACGAGCGCGATCGCGCTTGCGACGGCGGCCCAGAGCCACCAATGCGCGATCATGACGCCGATGTCGCCGACCGTCACCGCGAACGTCGTCGCGACGAGGCCGCCGGCGAGCGCGCGGCCGTCATCCCCTTCGCGGCGTTCGGCCGCAGCGTCGTTTCCGGCGGCCGACGCGCGGGCGTGCGCGGCTTCCGCTTGCGCGGCGGCGGCGGCGAGCGCGTCGAACGCGTCGTCGTCGAGCAGGCCGGCGTCGCGACGGCGCGCTTCCAACTCGTCGCGTTCCTCGATCGACGGCGCGACGTCGGCCAGGTCGCGGCGCGCCGCTTCGGCGATGCCGTGCGCCGAGCGCCACGAATGATACGCGTCGTCGAGCTCGGGGAGGCGCTCCGCCGGGAACGCGGCCACGTCGTCGAACGCCGCCCGCGCGGCCTGCAGCGCGGCGAGCTCGTCGCGGTACTCTTTGAGCGCGGCGATCCGCGCGCGCAGCTGCGCGGCACGCAGTGCGCTCGAGCGCCGTTCGAGTTCGGCGCACGTTTGGGCGGCGCGGTCGCGCTCGGTGCGCGCGGCGGCGATGCGCTCGCGCAGTTCGGCCAGCCCCGCCAGTGCAGCGCGCGCGTCGTCGGCGGCGCGCCGCATGCGCTCGTCGCCTTCGCGCAGGATCCGCAGCGGCGCGTTCTTGTGCGCGCGCTGCGTCCCGACGTGTTTGCGCAGGGCCGCGTCGAGACGGTCGATCGCGCCGATCGCGGCGTCTTCCTTCGGGCCGCCGTCGAGCGCCTGCGCGAGTGCGGTCGATACCGCATTCGCCGACGTGCCGTCGAACCCGATCGCGCGCTGGCGCGCGTACGCCGTCTGCAGGAAGACGTCGAGCGGAATGCGCAGGTGCGCTTCGCCCGGGACCAGCGACTTCGCGCTGCCGATCCGCGCCGCCGCGTCGTTGCCGTCCGCGTCGAAGACGCGCACGCCTTTGGCGTCGCGGTCGTACGCGCGATGGACTTCCCACGTTTGTCCGTCGGCCGTCTCGTAGCAGAGGACCGTGCCGTAGGCGCTTGCGGCCCACGGCCGCCAGCGTTCCTTCTCACCGCGCTGCAGCCCGTAGAGCGACGCGACGATCGCCGCCGCGAGCGTCGATTTCCCCGCCTCGTTCGGACCGACCACGACGTTCAGTCCCGGCTCGAACGAAAACGTCCGATCGACGAGACGGCCGAACCCGTCGACGGCAAGCGTACGCAGCCTCATGGTGCCGGCTCCGCGCCGTCGAAGGCTGCGACGACGTAGCGCAGGGCGGCCCGCGCGTCGTCGTCGCCGGCGTCGGCGAGCTTGAGCAGATCGTCGATGGCGCGGCCGCGCACGTTGGGCTCGTGTGCGAGCGCGGCGTAGTCGGCGGCGATCGTCGCGTCGCTGACGTCGAGCGCGCCGAGGGCGTCGCCGAAACGGTCGGCGATGAGATCGCGGTCGACCCGCGTGGCGCGCGCGGTCGTGCCCTCGAGGCGCAAGCGTACGTAGTCGTCGCGGCCGAACGGCCGCAGCGCCCCCTCGAGCGTCGCCAGCAGGGCGTGTTCGCTCGCGGCGTCGGCGAGGGCTACGTCCAGATCGATCAGGCGCGTGCGCGCGAGCTCGACCGGCTCGAACGCGACCCGCCCGCCGTCGACCGTCACGATCACCGCGCCGTGGATTCCGCGCTCGCCGAACTTGATCGGTTCGGGCGAGCCGGGATAAACGAGTTGCGCTCCGCGCTTGTCGCCGATCACCGCGCCGCCGTGGTAGTGTCCGGCCAGCGCGCAGGTTGCGCCCGATGCGCGGATCTCCGCCAACGTGAACGGCGCCGTCGCGCGCTTGCCGGGCGGACAACGGTCCTCGTCGCTGCCGTGGACGAGCGCAATGCGCACGCCGCTGCGTTCGAACCGCGCGCCGGCGAACGGCCGGCCCGGTTCGGCCGGCGTGTGGCCGAACCCGTAGAGCGTCACCGCGTCGGCGAGCGGATACGCGGTCCACGTCGGCTCGGCGAAGATGTGAACGTTCGGCGGACGGTCTTCGCGGGCGTAGAGCGCCCGCGCCGAGTACGGATCGTGATTGCCGGGCGCAACGAACACCGGACCGCCGAACCGCGCGAATTGTTCGAAGACGAAGCGCGCGGTCTGCGGCCCGGCCCGTTCGGCTTCGTAGAGATCGCCGCCGATCGTCAGCGCGTCGGCCCGCCGCTCCAGCGCCAAGTCGACGATCCGCACGAAGGCATCGGCCAGCGACGCGCGCCGCCGTGCGCCGCCGCGCACGTCTGTGAAGGCCGTCTCGAGATGGACGTCCGCGGCGTGGACGATCGTCGTCGCCATTTGCCGCTCACTTCGCCGGGTGCGGTGGGGGTGGCCCGCCCGGATCGCCCGCCGTTCTTACCGGAGATGCGCGGGCGGCCTTCCGCGCCGGGCCGCGGAACGAACGAGCCGATGCCGTGGAGAACCCTTTCGGCCCTTTGGGATCGCTTCGTTGCCTCCGATCCCGGGCTGACACGCCTGTTCACCGCGGTCCGCGTCACGCTCTGCGTCGCCGTCGCCGTGCTCGTGACCGGATTCGCCGCGGAGGCGTTCCACATCTCGACGGCGGTCGTGATCCTCGCGGCAATCATCGCGATGCAGACGTCGCTGAGCGTGAACGATCCGCATCCGCACACGACGACGCTCCTGGTGCCGCTGCCCGGGACGTTTGGGATCGTCCTCGGCGCGTTGACGAGCGCGCACCAGGGCCTGGCCGAAGTCGTGTTCTTGCTCGTCCTCTTCGCCGCCGTTGCGGTGCGCCGCTTCGGACAACGCTGGACGGCGTTCGGAACGATCGCGACGCTGACGTACTTTCTGGCGCTCTTCCTCGGCATCACCGTCGTGCAGTTGCCGGCGCTGATCGTATCGATCGCCGTCGCCGTCGCCGTGACGTTCCTGGTCCGCTTCGCCGTCTTGCGCGTCCCGCCGGGCTGGACGGCCGGCCGAACCGTCGATGCTTTCCGCGCGCGCGTCCGGCTGGTCGTCGCCGACGCGCGCAACGTGCTCGCCGTACCGCCGGCTGAGGAACGCGCGCGCCGCGCGCTGCGCTCTGCCCGGCTGCGCCTCAACGAGACGGCCCTGGCGATCGAAGGACAGCTGGGCGACGAGGCGAGCGACGTCGCCCGCGCGGTGTTCGATGTCGAGATCGCCGCCGAGAACATCGCCAGCGCCGCGTTGCGCTTCGGTCCGCAAGACGCGGCGCGGTCGCGCGGCTTTCGCGTTGCGCTCGATGCGCTGCGCCACGGCAGCACCGCGCGTGCGCAGCGTCTCGCCGAGCGGCTTCGTTCTGAGCCGACCATGTCGCAGGTCGGCGTGGAGCTGGCCGAGGCGATCCTCGATCTCATCCAATCATTCGCTTCGCTGCGTGCGCGCTCGAGCGCGCTGGAGCCGTCGCGCGGCGCGGCTCCCCCGCCGCTCGGGCAACAGCCGCCGCTGCGCCAAGCGCTGCAGGTGACCGTCGCCGCCGCGGCCGCGATCGTGGCCGGCGAGCTCATCTCGCCGCAGCACTGGTACTGGGCGGTGCTGGCCGCGTATTTCGTGTTCATCGGGACCGCGTCGTCGGGCGAGACGCTCGTGCGCGCGTGGGGCCGCACCCTCGGAACGGCGCTCGGCGTCGCGCTCGGATTGTTGACCGGACACGTCGCGCAAGGCCACGTCGGCCTCGAGGTCGGCGTGATCTTCGTGTGCTTGTTCTTGGGCGTCTACGCGTTGCGCGTGTCGTACACGATCATGATCTTCTTCATCACCGCGCTGCTCTCGCTGCTGTGGGGTCTGCTCGGCCGCTTGAGCGACGGGCTGCTCATCGTGCGGCTCGAGGAGACCGCCGCCGGTGCCGCGTTCGGCGCGCTCGCGGCGATGCTGCTCTTCCCGACCCACACCCATGACGTCGTTCGAGACGCCGTGACGGAGACGCTCGACGCGGCGGCCGACGTCGTGCACGCGAGCATCGGTCGCCTCATCGATCCGGCCGCCGACCTGCATCCCGTCGCGACGGCACGCGTCCTCGACGCGCGTTTTCAGGGACTGGTGATGCGGGCGCAGCCGATCGCATCGGGGGCGATCCTGACCGGCGGCGGGAAACTGCGCCGTTGGATCGTCGCGCTGAACTCCGCGACGTATTTGGCGCGCAACCTTGCCGGCGTCGCGGAACGCGCAACGCATCCGCCGCCGCTCGACCTCGCCGCGTTGCTGCGGCGACTCGACGATGCCCTCGGCGCGGAGCTGCGGACGGCCGCGTCGCGCTTGGGGTCCGACGCACAGGTATCGGATTCGGAGGCGGCGGCGTGCGTCGAGGAACTCCGTCGCCGCGCGCTCGACGCAGGGCCGGCGGAGTTCGACGCGCTCGACGAAGCGCTCCACCTGATCGAGCGCTTCGACCGCGCGATCGTTCGCGTCTGAAGACCGAACGGCGCTACGCTTTCCCCTGCGCCAGCAACTCGCGCAGGCGCGGTTTTTCGACCTTGCCCATCGCGTTGCGCGGGAGCGCGTCGATCGGGTAGAGCGCCTTCGGTACCTTGAAACTCGCCAGGCGGTCGCGCAGCGCGGCGAGCGCGGCCTCGGGATCGAAGCCTTCGTCGCACTCGACGAACGCGACGGGCACCTCGCCGCGCGCTGCGTCGGGGCGCCCGACGACCGCGGCTGCGCGGATCCCCGGCAGCCGCAAGAGTTCGGTCTCGATCTCGATCGGATAGACGTTGAAGCCGCCGGTGATCACCAGCTCCTTCAAGCGCCCGTTGATGACGTAGCCCCGCTGCGGATCGAACGTGGCCACGTCGCCGCTGCGATACCAGCGCCGGCCCTCGGTGTCGAGCGCGAACGCCTCGGCGGTCGCGGACGGGTTGCGCCAGTAGCCGCGGCAAACGTTCGGACCGTGCACCAGGATCTCGCCGGGCTCGCCCGGCGCGACATCGACGCCGCTGGGTTCGGCGAGGCGCACGTCGACCCGCGGCAGCGGGAATCCGACCGTTCCGGCGTAGCGCGGGCCCTCGTAGCGGTTGCTGAGCGCGAAGCCGAATTCGGTCGACCCGTAGCGCTCGAGGATCGAGACGCCGAAACGTCGGGCGAACTCTTCGTGCACCGTCGCGGGCAGCGCGGCTGAACCCGAGACGAACAGCCGCACGCCGTCGAAGCGCATGCCCTCGCCGGCATGCTCGAGCATGCGCACGTACATCGTGGGGACGCCGAAGAACATCGTCGCCTCGCCTGCGGCGAGCGCCGCGACGACCGAGGGGGCGTCGAACCGCTCGCGCAGGAGCAGGCGTCCGCCGGCGACGAGCGTGCCGTTCACGCCGGCGCCGAGACCGTGGACGTGAAAGAGCGGTAGCGTCAGGAGCAGCGTGTCGTCGCCGGTCCAGTGCCACGCCTCGACGAGCGCGTCGGCGATCGCGCCGAGGTTGCCATGGGTCAGTTCGGCGCCCTTCGACCGGCCGGTCGTGCCGCTCGTGTAGACGAGAATGGCGACGTCGTCCGCTTGCGGCGGAACCGGATTGGCCAGTTCGGCGGCGCTTGCGTCCAGCGCCCAGCGCTCGACGTCCTCGAGCCGGATCAGCATGCGTCCGTCGGCGCGCGCGAACGGTTCGCTCCGCTCGGAGACGCAGACCGCGGCCGGCGCGGCGTCGGAGAGCACGTGCTCGAGATCGGAACTGCGGTAGAGGACGTTGACCGGGACGACGACCGCCCCTGCCCGCAGCCCGCCCAGATACGCGTAGATGAAGCCTGGGCTGTTCTCGGCGTAGACCGCCAGGCGATCGCCGGGGCGGACGCCCGCGTCGCGCAGGCGTTGCGCGACCCGCAGCGTAGCCGCGCGCAGTTCGGCATAGGTGACGTCGTCGAGTGCGAGCGACTGCGGCCGTCCAGCGGCGTGTGCATCGAGTGCGGCGAGGATCGAGGGGGTCATCGCGGCTCCGCTTTCGCCCGCGAGCGGGAGTTTCCGTGCGGAGGCGTCGTCGGAGCGGTGCTGCCGCTGATGGGCGAGGCGACCCGGCGCACCGCGCGCATTACGTGCCGAGCCGGTCAGCAAGCTCGTTCAGATCGCGGACCGCAACGTCGTTCTCTTCATCCGCGGCGAGGTCTTTGGTTTGGTGCGGACCGTACTCGGTCGGGCGCAGGACGAAGCCGGTCCGCAGACCTTCGGTGCGTGCGGCGCGCAGGTCGTCGTTGTGCGCGGCAACCAGCATGACGCGCTGGGGCCTCGTCGCGAGCAAGTCCACCGCGCCGCGGTACACTTCGGGGTCGCGCTTGTAGTGGCGAAAGTGCTCGGCCGAGAAGATCGCGTCGATCGGGAGCGGCGCGCTGCGGGCGAGATCGAGCAGCAACCGCACGTTGCCGTTCGAGAGCGTGCCCAGGATGTAGCGAGAGCGCAGTCGCGTCAGCCCAGCGACGGTGTCCGGCCACGGACGCAGCCGGTGCCAGCGATCGACGCACCACACGCGGTCGGATTCGTCGAGCGCGCCGTCGAATCCGAAGCGCTTCGCGAGCACGTCGAACGACGCGCGGTGCAGCGCGTCCAGCGGCGTCCACGGCGCCTCGCCGCGCCGTACGCGATCCATCGACGGCACGTACTCGCCGCGCCACGCGTCGGCGAACGCGGCCCAATCGGCGTCGATCCCGCGCCGCGTGCCGAACGCGGAGAGATCCTCGATCAAACTGCCGCGCCAATCGACGAGCGTCCCGAACGTGTCGAACAGCAGCGCTTCGAGCTCCAGCATGGTGGGCGCGTCTTTCGAGGAGGACCACGAAAACCTAGGGGCCGCGGAACTCCGCGCGTACTGCTGCGTCGTGCGCGCCGAGGTCCGGGACCCGGCCGAGGTGCGAGGGGCTCGCGCCGGGCGGCGCGAGCAGCTCGACGGTACGGCCGCCGGTTTCCACTTCGACGTATCGGTTCTGAGGATGGACCGCGAGGTCTTCGACGTTCGAGAGGCGGCCGAACGCGATTTCGGCATCGCGCAGCCGCTGCGCGACGTCGTCGCGTGTGAGTCCGGCGAACGCCGCGCCGATCGCCGCGTCCAGCGCGGCACGATGGTCGACCCGAAGCCGCGTCGAGGTGAAGCGCGGATCGTCGGTCAGCGTCGGAGCGCGCAGCACGACCTCGCAGAAGCGCCGCCATTCGCGTTCGTTTTGAATCGCGAGCAGGATGCTGCGTCCGTCGCCGCACGGATACGCGCCGTACGGTGCGATCGTCGGATGCTGCAGGCCCAGCCGCGCCGGTTCGTGTCCGCCGTACCGAAGCTGGAGATACGGCACGTTCATCCAATCCGCGATGCTGCCGTACAACGACACCTCGACCGCGCGCCCCACCCCGCTGCGCGAGCGCGCGTAGAGCGCGCGCAAAACTTCCCCGTACGCGCTCATGCCGCACGCGATGTCGCAGACGGAGACGCCGACGCGCCCCGGCGCCTCCGGCGTGCCGCTGAGGTAGGCAAGTCCCGCCTCGGCCTGCACCAGCAGATCGTACGCCTTCATGTCGCGATACGGTCCGCTGGCGCCGTAGCCGCTGATATCGCAGGTGATCAGGCGCGGATAGCGTTCGCGCAGCGTCGCGCTGCCGATCCCGGCGCGCTCAGTCGCACCGGGCGCGAGGTTTTGCACGAACACGTCGGCGGCGGCGAGCATGCGGTGCAGCATGGCGACGTCGTCCGCGTCTTTGAGGTCGAAGAGCACCGACTCTTTGCCGTGGTTGAGCCACACGAAGTACGCGCTCGCGCCGTGGACGTACGCGTCGTACCCACGCGCGAAATCGCCCTCGCGCCGTTCGAGTTTGATGACCCGCGCGCCGGCGTCCGCCATGCGGCACGTCGCGTACGGCGCGGCGACTGCCTGTTCGAGGCTGACGATCAGCACGCCGTCGAGATCGCGTTCGGGAGGCCGCATCAGATCAGCGAGATCGACGTGGCGTTCGGATCGTGCGCCGCCGCGGCGCGCGCGGCGACGTCCGCGTAGAAGTCGGCGCCCTTGTCGTCGACGACGACGAAGGCCGGGAAGTCGGCGACCTCGATCTTCCACACCGCTTCCATGCCGAGCTCCGGATAGTCGAGCACTTCGACGCTGCGGATCGCGTCGAGCGCGAGCCGCGCGGCGGCGCCGCCGATCGTGCCGAGATAGAAGCCGCCGTAGGTGCGGCACGCGGCGCGGAACGCCGGCGACCGATTGCCCTTGGCGAGCGTCACCAGGCCCGCGCCGTGCGACATCAGCAGGTCGGCGTAGGAGTCCATCCGCCCGGCGGTCGTCGGGCCGAACGAGCCGGACGGCATCCCGGCCGGCGTCTTCGCCGGTCCCGCGTAGTAGACGGCGTGCTGTTGCGCGTACGCCGGCAGCGGCTCGCCGCGCTCCAGCAGCTCGCGCCAGCGCGCGTGCACGATGTCGCGCGCGACGATCATCGTCCCGTGCAGCGAGAGGCGCGTGCCGACCGGAGCGCGCGAGAGAGCGGCGCGAACCTCGCTCATCGGCTGGTCGAGGTCGAGCGCGACGGAGTCGCCGGCCAGCACGCTCTCGTCGACCTCGGGCAGGAAGCGCGCCGGGTCGGTTTCGAGCGCTTCCAGCCACACGCCGGCGGCGTCGATCTTCGCGAGCGCCTGACGATCGGCGCTGCACGAGACGCCGATGCCGACCGGCAGGCTCCCACCGTGCCGCGGCAACCGGATCACGCGCACGTCGTGGCAGAAATACTTGCCGCCGAACTGCGCGCCCAAGCCGAGCTCGCGCGTCAGCGTCAAAACGTCCTGCTCGAGCTCGACGTCGCGAAACGCGCGTCCGGTCGCATCGCCCGTGCGCGGCAGACCATCGAGCGCGCGGCACGTCGCAAGCTTGAGCGTCTTCATCGTGAGCTCGGCCGAGGTTCCCCCGATCACGATCGCGAGGTGATACGGCGGACATGCCGCCGTGCCGAGCGCCATCAACTTCTCGCGCAGGAAGCGGTTCAACGCGGCGGGATTCAACAGCGCTTTCGTTTCTTGAAAGAGAAACGATTTGTTCGCCGAGCCGCCGCCTTTGGCGATGAACAAGAAGCGGTAGGCATCGCCGGGTTCCGATTCGATCTCGATCTCGGCCGGCAGGTTGTCGCCCGTCGCCACCTCGTCGAACATGGTGAGCGGCGCCATCTGGCTGTAGCGCAGGTTCCCCGTCGCATACGCCTGCACGATGCCGCGGGTCAGGTACGGCGCGTCGTCGACGCCCGTCCAAACGCGATCGCCTTTGTAGCCGTGCACGATCGCGGTGCCCGTGTCCTGACACATCGGCAGCACGCGGCCGGCGGCGATGTTCGCGTTCTGCAGCAGCTCCAGTGCGACGAAACGGTCGTTGCGGGACGCCTCGGGATCGTCGAGGATCGCGCGCACCTGAGCGAGGTGTGCGGGCCGCAGCAGGTGCGCGAGGTCGGCGAACGCCACGCTCGCGAGGCGCGTGAGCGTGTCGGGATCGACGGTGAGCAGCGATCCGCCGCGCCACCGCTCGCTCGAGGCGCCTTCGCCGATACGCCGGTATGCGGTCTCGTCCGGAGCGAGTTGGAAGAGCGCGCTCACCGGTTCACTGGTAGAGGTGTCCGCAGGCGACCGTTTGCGCGCCGGCGTGGTTGTTGGAGAAGACGACGACGTTGTAGTTGCCGGAGAGCAGGCGGTCTTCGGTCAGGCTGACGCTGGAGCGTGAAAGACCGTTCCTGAGATCGGCCAAGAAGTACGTCGGCCGCGGCTGGAGATCGTCGCACGACCGGCCGCGGTAGAGGCGCACTGATTCGCTTCGCCCGTCGCGGACGCCGTGCAGTGCGATTTGGATGCGCGTGCTCGGGTCGCGGCGGAAGAGCGTCACCGTTCCGACCTGACCCGAATTGTTGACCTGCTCGATGCCGCGCTCCGTGCCGGCTCCTGAATCGCCCGGGTACGACTGCGCCGCGGCGGCGGCGGTAGTGACCAGGGCGGCGACGACGGCGGCGAACGTGCGCTTCATGCCGCGCTTCCTTCTCGGGGGGCAGGCGAGGTTCCGCGCTCGCCGGGGGTGCGGGTCGTCCCGCGCGCCAAGAAAGGAGCATGGATCGACCGCAGTTCTTGCTCGACGTCCTCGCGGCTTCCGCCGCTGCCGCCGCACCCGCCGCCGCCGCCGGGCCGCCGGTTGCGACGCGCGAGGACCTCGTTACGGCCGGCCGATCCCGGCCGCTACTGGCTCGCGCGCAGCATGGCGCCCGCACTGGTGACCGCGGCCGACCTGCTGACCTACGATCTCGAGAGCACGCCGCTCGACGCGAACAGCGCGCCGGGTTATCTCGAAGGCTTCATCCACGGCGCGATCTACAAGGTGCGTCCTGACGTGCAGTCGGTCGTGCACGCGCACACGCCGGCGGTGATTCCGTTCGGCATCTCCAGCGTGCCGCTGCGCGCAGTCTTCCACATGGGCGCGTTCCTCGGAACCGGCGGCATCCCGGTCTTCGAAATTCGCGATGCGGGCGGTCCCGCGACGGATCTGCTGGTGAGCAGCAACGCGCTCGGCGACGCCCTCGCTCACACGCTCGGCGGCGCGAACGTCGCGCTGATGCGCGGGCACGGCATGGTCGCCGTCGCGGGTTCAATCCCCGAGGCGGTGTTTCGCGCGTATTATACGGCGCCAGACGCGCAGCTCGAAGGCGACGCAGACGCAGGCCGGTCTCGTCGCGCGCACGTGGGATCTGTGGAAACGCGCGGTGAGCCGTTAGCCTGCCGGTGACCGAAGCCGACGTCATCGTCGTCGGCGCTGGCCTGGCGGGCCTCGTCGCCGCCGCGGAGCTCGCCGACGCCGGGAAGCGCGTCATCGTCGTGGACCAGGAAGGCGAGCAGAGTCTGGGCGGTCAGGCCTTCTGGTCGTTCGGGGGCCTGTTCTTCGTCGACTCACCGGAACAGCGCCGCATGCGGATCCGCGACTCGTACGATCTCGCCCTGCAAGATTGGCTCGGGACCGCGGCGTTCGATCGGCCGGAAGACCTCTGGCCGCGCCGCTGGGCGGACGCATACGTCGCGTTCGCCGCCGGCGAGAAGCGGGCGTGGCTGCGCGCGCAGGGGATGCGCTTCTTCCCGGTCGTCGGGTGGGCCGAGCGCGGCGGCTACGGCGCGATCGGGCACGGCAACTCCGTCCCGCGCTTTCACGTGACGTGGGGAACGGGTCCCGGCGTTATCGAGCCGTTCGTACGCCGCGTGCGCGACGCCGCGGCGCGGGGGTTGGTAACGTTCGCGTTTCGCCATCGCGTCGACGCGCTGACCACGACCGCCGGCACGGTCGACGGCGCGAGCGGGACGGTGCTCAAGCCGACGAGCGTGGCGCGCGGCGAGACGAGCTCGCGCGTCGCGACGGGCGAGTTCACGCTGCGCGCGCAGGCCGTCATCGTCGCGTCGGGCGGGATCGGCGGCAACCATGAGCTCGTGCGGCGCAATTGGCCGCAGCGCCTCGGCACGCCGCCGGCCTTCATGGTCGCCGGCGTCCCCGCGCACGTCGACGGCCGCCTCATCGGGATCGTGCGCGCGGCCGGCGCGAACCTGATCAACGCCGATCGGATGTGGCACTACGTCGAAGGACTGCGCAACTGGAATCCGATCTGGCCGAACCACGGGATCCGCATCTTGCCGGGGCCGTCGTCGCTCTGGTTCGACGCGCTCGGCCGGCGGCTGCCGGTCCCGCTCTTCCCGGGTTTCGATACGCTCGGGACGCTCGCGCATTTGATGCAGACCGGCTACGGCTACTCGTGGTTCGTTCTCTCGCAGAGCATCATCCGCAAAGAGTTCGCGCTCTCGGGATCCGAGCAGAACCCGGATTTGACCGGCCGCGATTGGCGGATGGTGCTCGGGCGCGCGTTCGGGCGCGGCGCGCCCGCACCGGTCGAAGCGTTCAAACGGCAGGGCGCCGATTTCGTCGTGCGCGACACGCTGCCGGAGCTCGTCGCGGGGATGAACGCGCTCAGCGGTGACGGTTTGCTCGACGCCGCGGCGCTCGAACGCGAGATCGTCGCGCGCGATCGCGAGATCGCCAATTCGTTCAGCAAGGACGCGCAGATCGTCGCGATCCGCGGCGCGCGCAACTACCTCGGCGACCGGTTGATTCGCACCGCCAAGCCGCACCGCATTCTCGATCCGAAGCACGGCCCGCTGATCGCCGTGCGCCTCAACATCCTCACCCGCAAGACGCTGGGCGGCTTCGAGACCGACCTGCAGAGCCGCGTGTTCGGGGCGAACGGTGCCATCGTCCCCGGCTTGTACGCGGCCGGCGAAGCGGCGGGGTTCGGCGGGGGCGGAATGCACGGGTACCGCTCGCTCGAGGGGACGTTCCTCGGCGGCTGCCTCTTTTCGGGCCGCGCCGCCGGGCGCGCCGCAGCCGCTGCCGTGACCTGAGAGCGCGTGCCGAACCGGACGATCTCGAACGCGACGGTCGCGCTGTTCGCCGTCGCCGGCGGCATCGCGGTCGCAAACGTCTACTATCTGCAGCCGCTCTTGCAACTGATCGTGCTCGACCTGCACGCGAGCGCCCACAGCGTCGGGCTGGTTTCCGTGATGATGCAGGCCGGCTACGCGGTCGGAATCCTCGCGTTCGTTCCGCTCGGCGACATCGTGCAGCCGCGCCCGCTCGTCGCCGGGATGTTCGCCGCCGTCGCGGTCATGCTCGCCGCCGCCGCCGGCGCGCCGAACGTCACGCTGCTCGCGCTTGCGGCGCTGGCGATCGGCGCCTGCACGACGTGCGCGCAAGTGCTGCTGCCGTACGCCGCCGACCTCGCCGTCCCGGCGCAGCGCGGCCGCATCCTCGGGACGATCCAAACGGGGTTGATCGTCGGCACGCTGTGCGCGCGCGCCGGCGGCGGCTTGATCGGTGCGCGCTTCGGATGGCGCAGCGTGTTCTGGTGCGCCGCCGTCCTGAGCGCCGTGGCGTCCGTCGCGCTCTGGCGCACGATGCCGCTGCGTCCGCGCCGCGAGACCGTCTCGTACGGAACGCTGATCGCGAGCATCGTCGGCCTGATCGTGCGGCACGCACCGCTGCGTGCGTCGATGGGACTCGGGGCGCTCGCGTTCTCGGCGTTCGCGGCGATCTGGACCGTGCTCGCCTTCCATTTGCACGAGCTCGGCTACGGCAGCGCCGTCGCCGGCGGAATCGGTGCGCTCTCGATCGTGAGCGCGTTCGCGGCCGGCCCGGCGGGCGCGCTCGCCGATCGTCGCGGCACGCTCTTCACCGGAACGATCGCGTGGCTGATCCTCTTCGCCGCCTGTGCGACGTTCGCGACGTTCGGCTGGACGCTCGCCGGTATCGTCGCGGGTGCGGTGATCTTTCCGCTCGGGATGTCGCTAACGCAGATCTCGAACCAGATCCGCATCTTCGCGCTCGACGACGCCGCGCGCGGCCGGCTCAACACGGCCTACATGGTGACGAACTTCACCGGCGGCGCACTCGGGGCGTACGGCGCGACCGTGACCTGGCAGCACGCCGGCTGGAACGGAACGTGCGCGCTGCTGCTCGTGCTCGTCGCCGCGATGGCGCCGCTCTTGTGGTGGTATCGTTCGCGGCGGACAGAGTAGTAGCGCGCATAGGTGCGCCGCTCGCCCCGCTGTCTCAAATCACGTCGGTTGTCATCTTCGGGTAAGGACATGATGGTCCGGCAGCGCCTCGAGGAGACGCTGCGCGAGCGGTGGTTTCTTCACCGTCTACTCCTCATCGTCGGGCGGTTGCGGGCCCTGCATCGTTTGGTGGATCAAGGCTTCCATCGCCGCCATTGCGTCCGGATCGCCGGCATTGAGTGCAGCGACCGCTGCGGCCTCATAGGGGTCCGTCGCCGAGCCCGCTTTGCGGAGCCCTAGGTGGTGCACGATAACAACGCGGTCGGTGACCTTCACGATCAACTCGGCGATCGAGCGGACTCGCCCGTACGTCACGCGGCGGTAGCCCTGCAGCTCACCGACGAGCGGTTTGCCGATCGCGGGATTGGTTGCGAACTCCCTCAGCTTGCGGCGGAGACCTTTTTGGACTTTGGTGGTGAGCTTCTCGAAGTCGGCCCGAGCGACGTCGGAGAAACCGAGGCGAACCGTCCCTGGTGCGGGGACGGCCTGCGGAGTCGACGCGTTCGGGCGGCGCTTCGGTGGCTTCATTGTCGACAGCTAGTGTCCTGACCCGTAAGTAGCCTGGCAGTTCTTGATCTTCCTCAGGATGGTGCGAGCCGACTTTGTCCATACGAATGGCCTTGCGTTCGAGTTATGCTCGCGTACGAAATCGGTGATGGCACGCTCCAGCTCGCGGACGCTGCGAAAGGTTCCACGACGGATGCGTTTGGTAGTGATGTCAGCGAAGAATCGTTCGACCGCGTTGAGCCAGGACGAACTCGTTGGCGTGAAGTGGACATGGAAGCGGGGACGGTCAGCAAACCAGGCCTTCACGAGCGGATGCTTATGCGTCGCATAGTTGTCCATGATGATGTGCACGTCGAGCTTCGCCGGCACGCTGTTCTCGATGCGGTCCAGGAACTGCAAGAACTCCGTGTGCCGATGTCGCGGCAAGCAGCTCTCGATCACGTTCCCGGTCAATGTGTTGAGCGCCGCGAACAGCGTCGTTGTTCCATTCCGTATGTAGTCGTGAGTTTGCGCGGCGGGCAAACCTGGACGCAGGGCAAGAACCGGAGCAGTTCGCTCCAAGGCCTGGACACCGCTTTTTTCATCGACGCTCAGCACGATCGCGTTCGTGGGCGGGTCCATGTACAGTCCGACGACATCTCTGAGCTTTTCCGCAAAGTGCGGGTCGCGACTGAACTTGAACGTGCGGATCCGATGTGGCTTCAAGTCGTGCGCATGGAGAATCCGCTGCACAGTGCTCCGGCCAATGCGAAATTTCTTCGCAAGTGTCCGCGAGCTCCAGTGCGTCGCGTTCTTGGGCGGCGAGGCCATGACCGTTTGCGTCAACTTCTCGACGGTCTTTGCTGTGACAAGTTTCGGCCGGCCAGGGCGCGGGGCATCGGCCAGGACGCTTTCTACGCCTCGTTCGATGAAGCGTGCTCGAATCTCCATGACGGCATTCCGGGAAATGCCAACTCGTTCGGCGATCTCCGTGTTCGCCAGCCCCTTCGCAGCGCCGAGAATAACCTTCGCGCGCAACACCGACCGCTGTGTCGCAGTCGCGCGCCTCGTCAACTCGACCAGAAACCGACGATCCTTCGGGCGAACAGCAAGGCGTATCGCGGGACGATTCGGCATACCCTTACTGTAGCAAATACGCTGACGAAACGCCAGCGTATTAATGGGTCAGGACACTAGTATAGCAGGCGGAAGCTGGCCTGTACAGGGAATTGTACAAAATTCCGGCCTGAATAGGTAGCAGAAGTATGGACATAATTAGGTACGGCATGATAGCCTGGGGACATAACCGGCGCGTCCCTGCGGGGCGAACCGGACTTTGACCTATGCTGCGTGACGCAGCTCGGTCTCAGGGGCGTGATGCCCAAGGGAGCAATATGACTCGGACTATGGCGGCGGCGGAAGCGCGCGGCAAGTTTCCTAGCGTCCTCGACGACGCTGAAAAGGGACTGACCACGGTGATCCTGCGCCATTCGCGGCCCAGCGCTGCGGTCGTCCCGGCGTCTGAGTTGTCGGCCTTCCACCTCTTCCGCCGCATCATGCGCGAGGTGGGCGAGACGCTCGAGGTCTCCCGTGACCCCAAGATCATCGCCGCCGTGAAGCGCTCGCAAGAGCAGGTCAACCGCGGCGAGATCTACTGGGACGACGAAGAGTAGGCGAAAACGACCACGCGACGACGACAACGTCGAAAACCTGCGGATCCTCTGCTTGAGCTGCCACAGTGCAAAGACGGACGCCGCTGGCGACCTTGCGCGCGCAATCTTCGAAACGCAAACCGCAAGAACGAACGCGTACGCAAATGGGCTGTCTGAGGCAGCGACCCCGAAGCCCGGGACGTATCTGGACTGGGTCAGCGTGTTGTTTGGGCCGCCGCCCATCTATTCAGGACTGGTGAAGGGGCTCGCGCCGCTGCCTGTTCCGCCGATCGGTCTCGGCATCCTCGGCTTTCTCGGGTCGCCAACGCCGAAACGCTGAACCCCACGTCGCGACGTCCCGCCGGCGGGATGAACGCAGTCGCGCGTCAGTGGAAATTCCGCGCCCGCACCTTCTCGGTCGAGCCGTTCGTGTCGAGCGGCCAGCAGCGCTTCATGATGACGTCGATGCAGCCTTGTTCCTTTTGCAGGACGCCTTCGACGATGAGGCATTGTGAGCTGCGGATCGCGCGGCGGTTGCGTTCGTAGACGTCGGGGCGGACGATCACGTTGACCAGGCCCGTCTCGTCCTCGATGGTGAGGAAGACGAAGCCTTTGGCGGTGCCGGGGCGCTGGCGGGTAATGACGAGGCCGCCGATCTTGCAGACGAGGTTCTTCGGCATCGACGTGAGGCGGTTCGCCGCGAGCACGTTCTGGGAATCGAGGAAGCCGCGCACGTGCGCGATCGGCTGGATGTCGCTGACGCCGGTCGCGTGGATGTCGAGCGTGGTGGTCTCGACCGCGGTGAGCGCCGGGAGCTGCGGCTCCGGTTCGTGTTCGATCTCCATCGCGCGGCCGAGTTCGCCGCGCGCTTCGCGTTCATCGAGACCGCGCAGCGCCCACATCGCCTCGCGGCGGGTCGGGAACCACGGCGCGAACGCGCCGGCGGCGGCGAGGTTCTCCATCGCCTCGCGTTCGAGTCCGGTGCGGCGCGCGAAGTCGATCAGGTCGGCGAACTCGCGTGTGCGAACGTCGGAGAGGGCGCGTTGGAGGCGGTCGCGTTGGACGTCGCCCATGCCGCGGACGAGGTGGAAGCCCAGGCGCAGCGTGCCGTCGCGGTCGACGAAGCTCCACCACTCGCTTTCATTCACCGCGATCGGTTTGACCGCGACGCCGTGGCGGCGCGCGTCGTTGACGAGCACTTCGGTCGAGTAGAAACCCATCGGCTGCACGTTGAGGATCGCCGCGCAGAAGATCGCCGGTTCGTGGCACTTCACGTACGCCGACGCGTACGCGAGCAGCGCGAACGACGCGGCGTGCGATTCGGGGAAACCGTAGTCGGCGAAGCCTTCGAGCATGTGGAAGAGCTGATCGGCGGCTTCGCGCGCGATGCCGTTGGCGATCATCCCTTCGACCAGCCGCGGATAGATCTCGGCCATCCGCTCGCGCGAACGCTTGTGCCCCATCGCGCGGCGTAATTTGTCGGCTTCGCCGGCGCTGAAGCCGGCCGCTTCCATCGCCATCCGCATCCCCTGCTCCTGAAAGAGCGGAACGCCGAGCGTGCGTTTGAGGATCGGCTCGAGTTTCGGATGCGGATACGTCACCGGTTCCGCTCCGTTGCGCCGGCGCAGGAACGGATGGATCATGTCGCCCTGGATCGGTCCGGGCCGAATGATCGCGACCTGCATCACCAGATCGTAGAAGCAGTGCGGCTTCAAACGCGGGAGCATCGACATCTGCGCGCGCGACTCGACTTGGAAGACGCCGATCGAATCGGCGCGCTGCAGCATCTCGTAGGTCGGCCGGTCGTCCGCCGGGATCGTGTTGAGGTCCATCTTCGCGCGCTCGGGATAGCGCCGGCGGTAGAGCGCGAACGCGTCGCGCAAGAGCGAGAGCATTCCCAAGCCCAACAGGTCGATCTTGATGAGCCCGAGATCGGAGAGATCGTCTTTGTCCCACTGCACGATCGTGCGGTCGCGCATCGTCGCCCACTCGATCGGCGCGACCTCGACCAGCGGCGAGCGGGTGATGACCATCCCGCCGCTGTGGATCCCCATGTGGCGCGGAAAACCGTCGACGCGGCGGCACACCTTCATCAGCAGCGCGCCCAGCGCGCCGCCGACCGGCCCGCGGATGTTCACGTCGGGATCCCTGTCGGGGGCGTACTCGTCGGCGTCTTGGAAACTGGGGACGAGCGTACGTCCAGGCGTGGCCGCCGGAGCGTCATCGGCGCGGGAGCGGAAGACGTTCGAGGCGGCGTCGAGATCGCGCCGCTTCGCGACCGAGTCGGGCATCGCCGTTTCGCCGGCCTGCGGCGCGCCGACCGCACCGGCGAGCGATTCGCGCGCGTCGTACTCGCGCACGATCTGATCGACTTGCCCGAGCGTGAGCCCCAGCGCTTTGCCGACGTCGCGAATCGCCGAGCGCGTGCGGTAGGTGATGACCTCGGCCGCCATCGCCGCGTGCTCGCGCCCGTAGAGATCGTAGACGTACTGGATCACCTTCTCGCGATCTTGATGCGCGAAGTCGATGTCGATGTCGGGGACCTCACCGCGCTCTTCGCTCAAGAACCGTTCGAACAGCAGCCCGCTCGCGACGGGGTCGATCGCGGTGATGCCGAGTGCGTAGCAGACCGCCGAGTTCGCCGCCGAACCGCGGCCTTGGGCGAGCACGCCGAGCCGCTTCGCGGCGTGCGAGATGTCCCACACCACGAGGAAGTAGCCGGCCAGATCCATCCGCGCGATGATGCCGAGCTCGTACTCGAGCTGGCGTTCGACCTTCGTATCGAGCGGCCAGCCGTAGCGTTCGCGCGCGCCGCGGTACACCAGCGTGCGCAAGTACGACTGCGCCGACCCCTCGTCGGCGGGGATCGGAAAGAGCGGAAACTCGCCGCCGAGCTTGTCCAGGCGAAACGCGCAGCGTTCCGCGATGGCGAGCGTGTTGCGGATCGCCAGCGGAAACTCGGCGAACAAGCGCGCCATCTGCGCCGGCGTCTTGAGGTGGTACTCGTGGTTGGGGCGCAGCAGATTGCCGGCGCTCTGCAGCGGCGTACCGTATTTCACGCAGGTCAGCACGTCGCACAAGAGCCCGTCGTCGCGCGTCGCGTAGGCGACGCCGTTGGTCGCGACGTACAGCACGTCGAGCTGCTGCGCCAGACGCACCATCGCGCGCAGCAGCGCCGGGTCTTCCGGCCGCACGTGGTGCTGCAATTCGAGGTAGAAGCGGCCGGGGAAGAGGTCGCGCAGCCGGGCTCCCAGCGCGACCGCCGTGTCGTTGTCGCGCCGCAGCAGTGCCTTCTCGACGATCCCGTTGCGGCCGCCGGAGAGCGCGATCAGGCCGGCGGTGCGGCCGTCGAGATCGTCCAGCCGCAGTCGCGCGTCGCGCTTGCGGCCGCGCAGCTGGGCCGTCGAGATCAGCCGGGCGAGGTTTCCGAAGCCCGTTTTGTCGGCGGCAAGGAGAACCAGGCGCGGCGAGTCGGTCGGGACCTCTTTCGAGGGCCGCGCCGGGCGGCTGGCCCGGATGGGCTCGGGGGCGTCGGTCTCCAGCGTCAGCTCCGCCCCGCACAGGGCCGCGAACGGCGTCCCGGCGGCGGCCTTGGCGAACCGCACCGCCCCGTAGAGCCCGTCCCGGTCGGTCAGCGCGAGCCCGCGCAGCCCCAGCCGCCGGCCATGCTCGACCAGCTCCTCCGGGTGCGACGACCCTTCGAGGAAGCTGAAATTCGACCAGCAGTGGAGCTCGGCGTACTCGGGCGGAGTGGGCATCGGGACCCCGAGCATACGCGAACGTATGTTCGATTCCCCTTCCTCATGGCGCGATGCGACGACTACGTAAAAGTTTCGATTGACTAGAATATCAGGTCGGTTGACTACAAAAATGTTTGCCATCCCAAGGGACCATGTGGCATGCTTGGGCCATGGATGGCGGTCTCAAGGTCTTTGGGAGCGTGGCTCGGACCCGGGTCATGGTGGCGACCGTTGCGCTGCGTGAGACGTACCCGCGCGAAGTTGCGCGTCTGACCGCCGTCCCGCTCGTCACCGTTCAGCGCATCGTCGACGAACTCGAACGGCAGGGTATCGTCGTCTCCCGCTTGTCGGGAAACCAGCGGCGCGTGACGGTGAATGCGGAATGGATTGCCGCCGACGAACTCCGCGCGCTCGCCTTGCGCCTCCTCGACGTCATGCCCGACCTGCGCGCCGCCCTCGAGGGCGAGCGGCGGCGTCCGCGGCGCCGCGGGAAGCCTCGTGATCGGTCCGGACGCGACGCTGCGTGAGATCGCCCTCACGGTCGGCACGGCGCTCGACCGGGAGGGTGTCCACGCGGTCTTCTGCGGCGGCAGTGCGGCGACGTTTTATGCGCCGCAGGTCTACCAATCAGAAGACCTCGACTTCGTGTTGACGTTCGGGTCGGAAGACGGTGCGGCGACGCGCAGAGCGCTCGAGTCGCTCGGCTATCGTTTCGAAAACGAGATGTTCTTCCACCAGGCCTCGCACTTCACGGTCGAGTTTCCGCGCGGACCGCTCGCGATCGGCAACGATGTCGTGACGAACACGGAGACGATACGCGAGGGTGATCGCGTTTTGCACGTCGTGAGCGCGACCGACGTTGTGCGCGACCGGCTGAACAAATACGCAGCCTGGGACGATTTTTCGGCGCTGAGCGCGGCCGTCGGCGTCGCGCTCGAAGTGCCGGTCGACCTCGATGCAGTGCGGGAGTTCATGAGGCGCGAGGGAACCGGCGTCTTCGAAAAGCGGTTCGACGAAGCGTTGCGCGTCTTCGAGCGGCGCGTCCGCGAACGGCTGCTATAGAGCCGGAGAATTGAGTCTTTACCCGATCTTCAGTCGCGGATAATGGAGCCTTAGGCTTCGTGCGAAAGGCTGTGATGGACGGTAACGATCGACTTCGACGCGCGGCTGCTTCGAGCGATCCTCGATGAGGCCGCATTGCGCAGCTATGGCGGCGAAGCGGTCGACGAACTGGCCCATGGGCTGCAGACCGCGCACCTCGCGCGCGAGAGCGGGGCGGAGCGGACGACGAGTTGGTGCTGGCGTCCGCGCTGCACGACATCGGCCGCTTGCCTTCGGTCGCGCGACGCACGCGCACGACGCTCCACGAGCTGCTCGTGATCGACGTGCGGTTCCGCGCCCGGCGCTGACCCGGCGGCGCACCAGGGCGGGGGACCGGAACCCCGCGCGGAACGTTCCGCGACGATGCGGCTGCTGCTCGTTGAGGACAACCGTCAGCTCTCCGACTGGGTCGCGAAGACGCTGCGCAGCGAGAAGTACACCGTCGACTGCGTGTACAGCGGAGACGACGCCGACCACGTATTGCGCACCGAGGACTACGCGCTGGTCATCCTCGATCTTGCGCTGCCGAAGCTGGGCGGGCTCGAGATCCTGCGCAAGCTGCGGGGGCGGCGCAGCACGGTCCCGGTCATCATCCTGACCGCGAACGACACGATCGACGCTCGCGTCGCCGGACTCAACAGTGGAGCGGACGACTACCTCGCCAAGCCGTTCGAGATGACCGAGCTCGAAGCGCGGATACGCGCGCATTTGCGGCGCGCGAACTTCCATCAACCGACCGTCGTCGAGTGCGGCGCACTGGTCTTCGACAGCAACGGCAGGCAGTTCACGCTGGCCGGCGAGCCGCTCGCGCTCACCGCGCGCGAGCACGCGGTGCTCGAAGCGCTGATTCTGCGGGCCGGATCGACCGTCAGCAAAGCATCGCTCACGACCACGGTGTTCGGCTTCGACGATGAAGCGAACCCGAACGCAATCGAGATCTACGTGCATCGCGTCCGCAAGAAGCTGGTGGGAAGCGACATCTCGATCGTGACGCTGCGCGGGTTGGGCTACGTGCTCAAAGCCGTCAATGTGGACTAGAAGCCTTCGCTTCCAGCTCTTGGCAGGGCTGCTGATCCCGCTCGGGATCGTCGCGCTGGTGCAATTCTCCGTCGCGTACCGGAACGCCGAGGTGACGGCGCGCGCGGTGACCGACCGCATCCTGTTGGCCTCGGCACGTTCGATCGCGGAGCACATCGGCTACGACGTGGGCGGCGACGTGACGGTGCCGCCTGAGGCGCTGGGGATGTTCGACCTGGGCTACGGCGATACGGTGTACTATCGCGTGATGCGGTCCGACGGACGTCTCCTCGCGGGGTACCCGGACCTGGCGCGGCCGCGCACGGCCGGCTCCGGTTCGCAGCCGCAGTACTACGACGGGCACTATCGCGACGAACCGATTCGTCTGATCGCCTTGACGCAGCCGGTGTCGTTCGCGGCCGGCGTGCAGTCGGCGACCGTCATCGTCGCGGAGACGCTCAACGGGCGCAGCGCCATGTCGCGCGAGTTGTGGATCGGAAGCGCGCTGCAGCAGTCGCTGCTGATCGTCATCGCGTGCGGGCTCTCGTGGTTTGCGCTGCGCCGCGTCCTCGGACCGCTCTCGCGCCTGGGCAACGAAGTGGAAGAGCGTAAGCCGGACGACTTTCGCCCCTTCACCGTCGCCGCGCTGCAGGCCGAGCTCGATCCGCTCGTGCGGGCGCTCAACGATTACATGATGCGCCTGGGGGCGCAGCTGGCCGCGCAGCGGCGGTTCACGGCGAATGCGGCGCATCAGCTGCGCACGCCGCTGACGCTGTTGCGCACGCAGGCGTCGTACGCGCTGCGCGGCGCCGGCGAAGAAGAGCGCAACGAGGCGACCCGCGCGATCCTCGCCACGACGCAGCAGATCACGCGGCTGGCCAATCAGCTCTTGAGTCTCGCGAAGGCGGAGCCGCACGGTCAGCAGCCGCGCCGCGATCCGATCGATCTGGTCGCGACGACCCGCGACATTCTGGTCGAGCACGGCCGCCTGGCGGTCGATCGGCACGTCGATCTCGCGTTCGAAGTCGCCGAGCCCGAAGAGCCCGCGATCCTGCTCGGCGATCCGACGATGCTGCGCGACCTGATCGTCAACCTCGTCGACAACGCCGTGCAGTATACGCCGCCGGGCGGTCACGTCACCGTGACCGCCGGACGCGAGCCCGACGCGTGCGTCTTGCAGGTCGAGGACACGGGTCCCGGAATCCCCGCCGCGCAGCGCGCGCTGGTCTTCGAGCGCTTCTACCGCATCCCCGGCGGGGACACCGAGGGCAGCGGCCTTGGACTAGCGATCGTCAAGGAGATCGTCGACGCGCATCGCGGCACGATCGCGCTGCGCGATCGCGGCGACGGCTCCGGTCTGGTCGTCGAGGTGCGCTTGCCCGCGGCCGTCGAGGGTGACGTCTTAGGTGCCGACGTCGGCGAAGGAGGGTGGCCGCCACTTGAGGAGCCGGTTCTCGGCCCACGTTAGCAGATAGTCGGCCGCCAGCGCGACCACGGCCAGGACGATCATCGCCGCGAACACGCCGGCCGGGCTGAAAAGACCCTGCTCCGTCGAGATCAGCAACCCGAGCCCGTGCCGCGATCCGAGGAACTCGCCGACGACGGCGCCGACCAGCGCGAAGCCGAAGCTCACGTGCAGGCTCGCCAAGATCCAGCTCATCGCCGCCGGCACGATGACTGCCGTCGTGACCTGGAACGGTGAGGCGCCGAGGATTCTCGCGTTCGCGATGAGCGACCGGTCCGCTTCGCGCACGCCCTGGAACGCGTTGGCGAACACGACGAAGAACACCATGACGACCGCGAGCGCGACCTTGGACTGCATGCCCAGCCCCAAGGCGATCACGAAGATCGAGCCGAGCACGATGCGCGGGATCGAATTCGCGACCTTGATATAGATGCTGAAGACGTCGGCAAGCAGCTTGTCGCGCCCGAGCACGATCCCGAACGCGATGCCGAGCACGGCGCCGATGAGGAAACCGAGCACGGTTTCCTCGAGCGTTACGAGGACCTCACCCCAGAGCGGGCCCTGCGAGGTGCCTTCCGTGATCCAGATCCACAGCTGCTGCACGATCGTCGAGGGCATCGCGAAGAAGAACGGATCGATCAGGTGTGTGCGCGACGCAATTTCCCAGCCGCCGACGATGGCGATCAGGATGGCGAGCCGCAGGGTGAGGATGAGCTGCCGGCGCCGGCGCGGGGCCGCTGCTGCGGCGCGTTCCGCGGCGTCGTAAACGGCGCCGTTCGTCGAGATGGGGCTGACATCGGTCGTCATGAGTGGCCTCACGCCGTGGCGAGTTGGGTGCGAGCGTAACTGATCTGGACTTCCTCGCGCAGGTCTTCCCAGATGTGCCGGGAGATGTCGATGAACGCTGGTTGATAGCGGATCTCCGAGGTCACCCGCGGCCGCGGCAGCGGGATGTCGTACGCGGCCTTGACCGTCGCCGGACCGGCGGTGAGCACGTACACCCGGTCGGCGAGCGCGATCGCCTCTTCGAGGTCGTGCGTCACGAACACGACCGACGCGTTCGACGCCGACCACAGATCGAGCAGTTCGTCCTGCATGACGATGCGCGTCTGCACGTCGAGCGCGCTGAACGGCTCGTCCATCAGCAGGATCTCGGGATTGTTGATGAACGTCTGCGCGAGCGTCACGCGCTTGCGCATTCCGCCCGAGAGCTGGTGCGGATAGTGGTTCTCGAACCCGACCAGCCCGACGCGCGCGATCCACTCGCGCGCCTTCGTATATGCCGCGTCTTTCGGGACACCGCGAAAGAGCGGGCCGGCAGCGACGTTGCGCAGCACGCTGCGCCACGGAAAGAGCGCGTCGGTCTGGAAGACGAAGCCGATCCGGGGATCGCTTCCGGCGACGGGTTTCCCCATCACCTTGACTTGGCCGCTGTTCGCCTTGGTGATGCCGGTGATCAGGTTGAGCGTCGTCGACTTCCCGCATCCCGTCGGTCCGACGATCGCGACGAATTCGCCTCGCCGCACCGTCATGCTGAAGTTGCGCAGCGCCGTCAGCGACGCGCCGGTCGGTGAGATGAAGCGCAGGCTGACGTCGATCAACTCGATGGCGGGGGAGTCGGCGGTCGGCAGCGCGGACATCGCTATTTGGCCGCGGTCTTGTTCGCAGCGATGACGAACTCGGTGCTGTAGGTGCGCGAGAGATCGATCGCCTTGCCCTTCACGCTGCGGCTGAACGCGGCGAGCACGGAGAGCACGGTCTTCGGGCCGCCCGCCGGCATTCTGCCGTCGGTCGTGAACATCGCTTTGCCGTCCGCGAGCGCCTTCACGTACATCGCCTTGTCGCCGGCGTAGTAGTCGGCAGGCATTTTGTCGGCGATCTGCGCGGCCGAGTGGGTCGCGATGAAGTGCAGGGTCCGCACGAACGCGTTGGCCAGCTTCTGGGCGACGTCGCGGTGACCGTCGACCCAGGCGGTTTGCATGTAGAACGACGCCGCCGGGTACGTGCCGCCGAGGACTTTCTTCGTTTCGGCGACCGTGCGCATGTCGATGAGGATCTTCGCTTCGCCCGTCCTGAGCAGGCGCGAGACGGTCGGCTCGGTCGTCATGCCGCCGTCGATCTTTCCTTGCATGAGCGCGGCGATGAACGTGTTGCCGGCGCCGACCGGGAGCGCGGTCACGTCGCCCGGCTTCAGCCCGTTCTTCACGGCGATATATTGCGTGAGGAAGTTCGTCGAGGAGCCCAGACCCGTCACGCCGAGCGTCTTGCCCTTCAAGTCGGCCGGCGTCTTGATCGTGTTCGCCTGCTTGGAAGAGATCAGCTCGACCTCACCGGGGGCTTGGCTGAGCTGCACGACCGACTCGACGAACTTGCCCTTGGACTGCAAGTCGATCGTGTGATCGTAAAATCCGACGACGCCTTGCACGGCACCGGCGAGGAGTTCGTCCTCGGCGTTGACGCCGGCCGGTTCGGTCAAGAGCTCGACGTCGAGACCCTCGTCCTTGAAGTACCCGAGCTGTTCGGCGAGCTTCGCCGGGAGGTAGATTTGCTTCTCCACCCCGCCGACCATGATGCGAATGCGGTCGGCGGCCTGGGCGCACGTCGATGTCGTCAGCGCGAAGGCGAGGAAGGCGGGCAGCAGCGCGAGGTTCCGGATGCGCAAGCGATGATCTCCGTTCGAGGTCGGTCGTGTTCGCAGCAGTATGCGAGACGGAACCTTTCTGCAACCTTTCGCACCACGCGGGGAGAGTAAATTTTTTCCGACGTTTGCTCCCGAAAGGTTGCTGAAAGGTTGGACCCGGTAGAGTGCAACGTAATTCCGTCGGAGGTTACCCAATGTCGAGGAACTCTTCTTTCATTGCTCTAGCGGCCTGTGGGGCTGCACTCTTGCTCATGACGCCGGCGGCGGACGCGCTAAAATACGCCGCGATCGAACATCACCTGCAGGTCGACCCTGCGATCCCGAGCTGGAAACCCGGACCGGTCGAATCGGTCCCGGAGGAAGCGGTCTCGCTGGTCGGCGCGGACGTCATGGACGAGATCACGCTCGGCTGGGAGAAGCTCTACCGCAAGGCCTATCCGCGCCTGAGCGTGACCATGGAGGCGAAGGCGTCGGGCGCCGGCGCGCCGGGTCTGATCTCGGGGAAGGGCGACCTCGCCCCCATCGGCCGCGAGATGCTGCCGGCCGAAGAAAAAGCGTTCGTCGACAAGTTCGGGTACGAGCCGTTCGCGGTTCGCGTCGCGACCGGCAGCGCGGGATCGCTCGGCAAGACGGCCGCGTCGATCATCATGGTCGACAAGGCGAACCCCATCAAGGGGCTCTCGCTCGCGCAGCTCGATGCGATCTACTCGACGACGCGCAAGCGCGGTCACGCCGACGTCAGCACGTGGGGCGACCTCGGCCTGACCGGTGAGTGGAAAGACAAGCCCATCCATCTCTACGGCCTCAGATCGCCGAACGGGATCGAATGGTACTTCAAGAACCGCGTGATGCTCGGCGGCGACTACAAGACGAACATCCAGTTCACCAAAGGCCGCGGCTTCACGCACGCGTTCAACGTCGCCGCGGAAGACATGGCGACGCATCCGGGCGGCTTGACCTACGCGCTGCTCGCGAACGTGCTGCCGAACGTGCGTACCGTCCCGCTTTCCGAGAACGACGGCGGCCCGTACTACATGCCGACGGTCGAGAACGTCTATTCGCATAAATATCCGCTGAGCCGCTATGTCTACATCTACCTCAACCGCCCCCCGGGGAAGCCGCTCGAGCCGAAGATCAAAGAATTCCTGAAGTGCGTGCTGAGCCGCGAAGGTCAGGACGTCGTCGCGAAGGAGGGCGTGTACGAACCGCTGACCGCCGCCGTCGTTCAAGAAGAACTGAAGAAGCTGGACTAGGGAGAGTCGAAATGAAATCCATTCCGAAGACACTGTTCGCCCTCGCGCTGGCGTCCGTCGTCGCGCTGAGCGCGTCGAAGGCCGGCGCGGCCGAAAAGAACTGGACCGCGCCGAAGCCGAAGATCTACGCGCAAACCCTGTCCGACCAGACGATGGCCGCTCATCCGGAGCTGCTGAGCGTCACCTTCCACGGCGTGCCGCCCGGCATGAGTAAGGTCTACACGATGTTCGCCGGCTCGTTCCCGGAACGCATCGGCAACTCGGACGATCCGGACGACATCGACGTCAGCGTGAAAGGGATCACGATCGTCGATCCGCGCTGGCACCGCACGAACGACCCCGCGAAGAAGTTCGTCGTCCTGATGCCGCTGCGCGACGTGTCGGGTGAGAACATCGGCTTGATCGTCTACGCGTTCAAGAACGATACCCCGAGCGCGAACGACGAGCGCAAGTACTACGCGGCCGCCTTGAACCTGCGCGACGACCTCCAAAAGAAGATCCCCAGCTACACCGCGTTGTACGCACCGGCGAAGTAACCGGCTCGCGGGAGTTCCACGCGGAACTCCCGCGTTTGGTGCGAAGCGAAGGCGCGATGGAGACCGTCACGCCGACGCCGTTGCAATTGCTGCTGGGGTTCGCGCAGCTGTCGCTGCAGGGGTTCGGCGGGGTCGGCGGGCAGTCGCTGCACTTCCTCACCCGCGATCGGAAGTGGTTGACCGACGCGGAGTTCGCCGAGGACTCCGCACTGTGCCAAGCGTTGCCGGGCCCGAACACCGGCAACCTCGCGCTGATCGTCGGCGACCGCGCCGCCGGAACGCTCGGTGCGGTGTGCGCGCTGATCGGCTTCGCGGTTCCGTCGACCGTGCTCGCGATCTTCATCGCGATCGGCCTCGGGCGCCTCAGCCACGTGCCGCGGGTGGCGGCGGTGGAGTCCGCGGTCGTGGCGGCGGCGGCGGGTCTCGTGATCGCGTCGGGTGCGCGTATCGCGCGGCAGCTCGGGCGAGCGCCGCTGATGCTCGCGGTCGCCGCCGGCATCCTGCTCGCGATCGACGTCGCGCACGTGCCGCTGTGGCTCAGCGTCGTCGTGGGCGTTCCGGTCGCGATGCTGCTGGGCGCCGCGCGGGCGTCGCGATGAACGACGCGCTCGGGTCGCTCGCCTGGCGTTTCGCGCTGCTCTCGGTCGTCGCGGTCGGCGGCGGGAACGCGATGTACCCGCAGATCCACGCGGACGCGGTGGGAGGGATGCATTGGCTGACCGACGGGGCCTTCACGGAGCTGGTCGCCGTCTCGCAGTTCGCGCCCGGGCCCAACGTGCTGATCGTACCGCTGGTCGGTTGGCACGTCGCCGGCTGGCTGGGCGCGTTCGTCGCGTTGATCGCGTTCCTGACGCCATCGTCGATCCTCACCGTCGTCGCCGGGCGCGCGCTGGCGCGACGGCCCGACCACCGGTTCGTCGTCGCGCTGCGCTTCGCGCTGCGGCCGATCGCGGCGGGACTGTTCCTCGCGTCGGGCCTCGCGCTCGCGTCGTCCGCGCGTTACGGTGTCGCCGGGGTCGCGATCGCCGCGGCCGTCGCGATCCTCGCAACGGCGTTCGAGGTCAACCCGCTGTGGTGGCTGCTCGCGGCCGCCGCGGTCGGGGCCGCAATCGGTTGAGCATCCTGTTTATTCCGCGACCGTCGCTTTGATCGCGCCGAAGCGGCCGGCTTGGAAGTCGGCGAAGGCGCGTTCGATCTCGTCGACAGTGTTCATCACGAAGGGGCCGTAGCGCACCATCGGCTCGCCGATCGGCTGGGCGCTCAGGAGAAGCGCCTCGACGGGTGCTCGACCGTCGTTCGTGAGTGCGATCGTTTCGCCGTCGTCGGCGAAGACGGCGTAGTCTCCGCGCGTGAGTTCGCGCGTGCCGCTGTGCGCCGTCCCTTCGAACACGTAGATCGTGCCGGTCCAGCCGCGCGGCACGGGCTGAACGATCGATGCGCCGGGCTGCAAGCTCACGTGCACGTAGACCCACGGCGTCACCGTATGCACGGGGCCGCGCACCCCGAATGCTTCGCCCGCGACTACCCGGGCCGTCGCGCCTCCGGACGGTGTGACGACCGGAATCTCGGCCGCCGTGACGTCCTTGTAGCGCGGCGCGAGGGCTTTGTCGCCCGCGTGCAGGTTGACCCAGATCTGAAAGCCGTGCCGTCGTCCGCCGGCGCGCTGAAATTCATCCGTCGGCATCTCGGAATGCACGAGGCCCGCTCCGCCGAGCATGTACTGCGCGTCGCCCGGGCGCAGCACGCCGTGATTGCCGTGCGAATCCAGATGTTCCATCTCGCCGGCGAGAAGATAGGTGATCAGCTCGAACCCCTTGTGCGGATGATCGGGCGCGCCGGCGGCCGTACCGGGCGCGTGCTCCATCGGGCCCATCTCGTCGATCAGGAGGAAGGGGTCGACCTGATCCAGCCCGCGTGCGGGGATCGGGCGGTGGACCAGAAACCCGCCGCCCTCCAAGGTGGCGGCTGCCGGAATGACGCGGGCGAGCGAGCGAGGGGTCTGCGAAAGCTGAGCGGACATGACGGTCTCCATAACCGTCAGCGGGTTGCAGCCGGTGCCACGGGAGATGCAGCGCGCCCTTTTCGCGGAAATATCAGTCTCAAGCAACTGCTGATGGAGGGTTTGACGGCGTCGATCCTGTGGTTGATGATCGCCAAGCCCTCGTGAGCGCTCCGCTGCCGGCAGCGCCGCGCCGGCGGGAGATCCTCGAGGCGACGATCGCGATCGTCGTCGAGCGCGGCTTCGAGGGCTTGCGGCTGCGGGACGTAGCGGATGCGGTCGGGATCAACTCCGCGACGCTGGTGTATCACGTCCGCGGCAAGGAAGCGCTGATCGTCGAGGTCGTGCGCGAGATCATCGCGCGCTTTCGCGCCCTCAACGTCGAGCGCGGGGTCGATCTCGACAGCCCTTCCGGGCTTGGGCTGCACCTCGCGAGCATCCGCGACAACATGATCGCCGCGCCGGCGCTGTTCGTCGTCCTCGCCGAGGTCGCGGTGCGCGCGCGGCGTCACGCGGCGATCACGGCTGCGCTCGACGAAGCGTCGCATCGTGGACCTGGGTGTTCCGGCGGTTGTTCGCCGCCGCCGCCCCCGGCGCGAGCGCCGCCGACGTCGCGACGTCGTCGCAGGCGACGATCGCCTTCTTCTGGGGCGTCAACTTGCGCGCGAATGCCGACGGCACGTTCGCCGCCCTCCTGCACGGCGGCGACGGCGCCGGCCCGGCGGCGGCCGCGCTGCGGACGACGGTCGAGGGGTATGAGGCGCTGGTGCGCCGCGACCTCGTCGCCCGTTCCCGCGCCGCTCCCTAGCGGAATTCCTCGGCGAGCGACTCAGCGACGAGCCGGCGGATCGGTTCCAGCGCGCCGGGGTCCTTCAGGGCCGCCGGCGTCAGCGTGCACGCCACGCCGAGCGCCGCGATCGCGCCGCGTGCCGCGAGGGCGCGCAATGCCTCGCCGACGGCGGCGAGACCAGGCCCGCCCGGCGCGGGGAACCGGAGGCCCGGCAGGCTGCCCGGGTCGATAACGTCGACGTCGAGGTGGACGTACCACGGAGGCGGCGGCAGCTCCACGGTCCCGAGTGCCTCGATCCCGATCTCCCGGACGGCCGAGGCGTCGAGCGCTTCGCGCTCTCCCGGCTCGATGTCCCGCGCGCCCACCAACACACAGGCAGCTTCGGCAATCGCGCGCAAGCCGATCGCGCCGGTCAACGCAGCGCCGGTGCGGCCGACGAGCATCGCCAGCGCCATCCCGCCAAGGTATCCGCTGCGGGTGGTGCGCGGAGTGTGAAAGTCGCCGTGCGCGTCGAGCCAGATCACGCCCGGCGAGAGTCCACGCCGTTGCAGTCCGGCAACGCTGGCGAGCGCTGTGGTGCAGTCGCCGCTCACGACCACGAGCGGCTCGTCGCTCGCCGCCACCCGGCCGGCGACGAGGTCGTACAGCCGCGCCACCATCGCGCCGGCGGGACCCTTCGACACGACGACGGCATCGTCGGCCGGGTAGGCTTGGCCAAGTGTCGGCAACGGCTCTGCATGATGATAGGGGATCAGGAGCGTCTTCACGCGGAAGCTTTCGGTCCACCGCATGGATCGCACCGCCTCGCCGGCACGGCCGCCGCTCATCGCCCTCGAACGCATCAACGTCCATCTCGGCGGGCGCCATCTGCTGCGCGACGTCTCGTGGCGCCTCGAGTCCGGCGAACAGTGGGCGATCGTCGGTCCGAACGGTTCGGGGAAGAGCACGCTCTTGCGGGTCATCCGCGGCGACCTTTGGATCGATCACGACGGCGGCGTGCGCAGCTACGCGCTCGACGGCGAACCGCAAGCGGTCGGCGCGGCCGCGCCGCGCATCGGGTACGTCTCGCCCGAGCTGCAGGAGCGCTACACCCGCCTCGATCTGAACGTGCCCGGGCGAACGCTCATCGCGAGCGGCCTGCACGACACGATCTACCTGCCCGGTGCATTGAGCGCGGAGGAACTCGCCCACGTCGACGCGATCGTCGCGCGCTTCGGTCTGTACGACCTTGCCGAACGGCCGATCAACGCGCTTTCGTTCGGCCAGCTGCGCATGCTGCTGATCGCGCGCGCGCTGGTGCGCGATCCGCGCGTCCTCGTGCTCGACGAATGCGCTAACGGTTTGGACCATCGCTCGCGCGCCGAGCTGTTCGGTTTTCTCGACGCCGTCGCGCACGACACGCAGGTGATCTGCGCCTCGCATCGCGCGGAGGAGCTGCCGGCCGGCATCACCGCGCATGCGCTGATCGCCGAGGGCCGCATCGATGCGACCGGTGCCGGGTTGCCGCCGGTCCGCCGCCGTCCCCGCCCGCGCGCCGCCGGTGCGCCCAACGCCGCGCGCGGCACGCGCGACGACGTGCTCGTCGCGATTCGCGGCGCGGACGTGTATCGCGGCGAAACCCCGGTCTTGCGGCAGATCGATTGGGCGATCCGGCGCGGCGAGCACTGCATCATCCGCGGCGCGAACGGCGCGGGGAAGAGCACGTTCGCCGGGCTCGTCGCGGGCACGATCCCGGCGTCGTTCGGCGCGCACGTGACGCGCTTCGGAAGCCGCGGACCGTTCGACGTCTGGGAGCTGAAGCGCCGCATCGCGCACGTCTCCGACGCGCTGCAGATCGCCTACGACGTCAACCCGATCGTCGAGCGGGTGATCGCCTCCGGCTTCGTCTCGAGCATCGGCGTCATGCACGAACCGGATGCGGCCGAGCGGCGGACCGTCGCCGAAATGATGCGCCGGCTCGATCTCGTCCATCTCGCCGGCCGCCGGTTCTTGACGCTCTCGTTCGGCGAGCGCCGCAAAGTGCTCATCGCGCGCGGCCTCGTCCATCGGCCGGAGCTCTTGATCCTCGATGAAGTCTGGGCCGGGCTCGACGCACAATTCCGCGCCGCGCTGGGCGAACTCTTGGCGCACCTCGTCGCCGACGGCACGACGCTGATCGTCATCTCGCATCACGACGAAGATCTGCCGCCCTTCATGCAGCGGTCCTATGTGATCGCCGATGGCCGAATCGCGTAGCGCGAACGGCTGTTATCGTCGACGGAGTTGGCTAGCCTACGAGTGAATTCGCGGCCCCCATCCGGTGAAGAGCGTTGAGTTTACGGGGCGGAGCGGATTGCGGACGAGCCGGCTTCCGCTCGGCTGAGCGGCGGCGGCGATTCCGTGCACGGCGTTGGCGTCGGGGCGTTGTGTCATGTCGATCTCATCCTCCGACGCGATCGTAACGTCGCTGCGGTCCGCGGCGCCTCGGGAAGATCACGCATCTTTGGTCGCGCGCCACCCACGCTAAGGTCCGAGTCCCCTAGAATTGCTGTGCGCGGACCCCTACAATGCGAGCACGATGATCGGTGCCCCGGTCTTGTGCCGGCACTTCGTGGGCCGCGATGCCGAGCTGCAGTTGCTCGACGAGCGCTACCGCGCGGCCTCCGCGGGGCGCGGATCGATGGTCCTGGTCGGAGGTGAAGCGGGGATCGGCAAGACGCGCTTCCTCGCGGAAGTCCGCGGCCGGCTCACAGCGTGCGGCGCGCGCTTCATCGGCGCGGGCGCTCTCGAGCACACCGAGTCACCGCTCGGCCCGCTCGTCGAGGTGCTGCACGAGCTCGACGCCGCAGATCCGGTGATGTTGCAGCGCGAGCCGATGCTCCGCACGGCGCTCGCGCGACTGTTCCCCGCACTCGTGGAGTCACGGGATCCCGCCCCCACCGCGCCGGCGGACGCGCGACGCGGACAATTCGCCGCGATGGCGGAGGCGCTGCGGCGGTTCGCCGCCGACGCGACGACCGTCGTCGTGCTCGACGACCTCCACTGGGCGGACGTCGCGACGCTCGATTTCCTCCAGTACATCGTGGAGAAGGTCGGCACGTTCGGGCTCGTGGTCGTCGTCGCGTACCGCTCGGACGAGCTGCACCGTCGCCATCCTCTCACGCCGGTGATCGGAAAGCTCGCGCGCCATGAGGTTGTGTGGCGCATCGACCTCACGCCGTTGGGGGACGCCGAAACGCGCGCCTTCGTGCACGCGACGCTCGGGGATCGCGCGCTCGACGCCGAGACCGTCCGCGATATCATCGAGCTTTCGGAGGGCAGTCCGCTCTTCACCGAAGAGCTGCTGAAGCACGCGCTCGAGACCACGCGCTCCGCGGGCGGCCGCATCGAGCTTCCGCTGTCGATCCGTTCCTCCGTCTTGGACCGCCTCGCCGACTTCGCCGAGGACGAGCGCTCGGTGCTCAGTCACGCAGCGGCGGTCGGGCGGCAGTTCGACGCCGAGTTCTTGGCGCACGTTGAAGGCCGTCCGCTCGACGACGTCACCGCGGTGCTGCGCCGCGCCCGCGATGCGCAACTGATCGTCGAGAAGCAGGGCGCTGCGGCGCAGTTCGGCTTTCGGCACGCGCTCATCCGCGAGGCGATCTACTCCGAGCTCCTGGCCGCCGAAGCGCGGCCGCTGCACGCGCGGATCGCAGCCGAACTCGAGGTGCAGCCGGGCGCGGACGAGCGCGCCATCGAGCTGGCGTATCACTGGTGGGCGGCGCGCATTTCGGATAAGGCAGCCGATGCGAACGAGCGCGCTGGCGATCTCGCAGCGCGCCGTTTGGCGCACGAGTCGGCTGCGACGTTCTACGAACGCGCGCTCGAGTTCGTCTCGGACTCGCCGCTGCGGCAGGCACAGCTCTATGAAAAACTCGGCGCGGTTCTGCGCATCGCGACCCTCGCCGAGCGAGCGCGTCGCGCGTTCGAGCGCGCGCTCGCGTACTATCGCGAGCACGGCCCTTGGGACAAGGTCGTGGAACTGTCCATGGAGATCGCGCGGCAATACTGGCTGACGCTCGACATGGGCGAGTCCGTGGCCTGGCGCGAGCGCGCGTTCGAGATGGTGCGCGACCACCCTGAGCACCCGTTCTATTTTGCGTCGCTGATGGGTCTCGCCAACCATCACGCTCTGCGCGGTGACCTGGAGAAGGCGGAGGAGTATCTCGATCAAACCGCTCGCGCGACCGGCGAGCGCGGACTCCGTCACGTCGTCGGATTCGAAAACACGGCCGGCCTCATCGCCGGGCTTCGCGGTGACTGGGCCGGCGTGAGCGCGCACTACCGACGCTCGATCTCGCTCGCGCGCAACGTCGACGATCCTCAAGCAGAGATAAACGCGCGCTTCAATTTGGGCTACCTCGCGACGACGTTCGGCGAGTGGGATGCGGCGATCGACGGTTTTGAAAGTGCGGCGGATTTGGCACGTGCCCGGTTTATTCCGGGCCATGAGGCGTACGCGCTCGCGGGGTACGCCGGGATGCGCTACGTCGCGGGCGATCTCGAGATGGCGCGGAAGCTCATCGAAGGGGCGCTCTCGCTTGTCGACGAGCTTCTGCCCGGGTTGCGATTGCAGCTCGTGGGCGTTGCGATTCCCGTCGGCTTGCGGCTCGAGGACGCGACGCTCGTCGATCGTTTCGCGCGCGAGGAAAACATCGAGCTGGCGTTCCGCAGCCGCGAGGGTCAGCGAATCGCGCCGATCGGCGCTGCCTTCGCGGAGTGGTACGTGCAGTGCGGCCAGAGCCCGCTTGCGGTCGAGATCCTCCATCGCGCGATCGCTGCGATTCCGAGTGTCGGCGAGCGTCCATGGTTCACGCTCGCGCTCGCGCAGTTCGGCTCGCGCGAAGACCACTCCCGAGGACGCGCACTGCTCGCGCGGTGGGCGGAACATCCGGACAATCGCGCGGGGACGGCGTATCTCACGCTGTACGACGGCCTGCTCGCAAGCGATGCGGCCGAGGCCCGCGAGCTTGCTGAACGCGCGGAACGGGCCTTCGCCCGAGTCCGCATGCCGCTGTGGCGAGCGCTCGCGCTCGAACTCGCGCGTCGGCCGGACGAGGCGCTCGAACTCTATCGCAGGATGGGTGATCGCGCAGCGATCCGGCGGCTTGAGGCTGCTCTCGCCGCGCCGAATCGCCGCGGCCGGACGAAGAACGAGCTCACCGAACGCGAGCGCGAGGTTCGGGCACTCGTCGCGTCGGGCAATTCGAATCGTGCGATCGCGAGCGCGCTCACGATCAGCGAACGCACGGTCGAGCACCATCTCGCCTCGATCTTCTCGAAGCTCGGGGTGGGCTCACGCGCCGAAGTCGCGGCACTCGTCGCGCGCGAGCGCGTACCGTAGGACCGTGCTAGATCTCTCCCGCTACAGCGTCATCGTTGCGCGCATCACCGTGACGGCGGGGCCCGCGACGATGATGCGGCCGATCTCCGCCGGCGGATCGCCGCCGACCTCGACCTGCGCGCGGCCCGGGCGATGGACGTGCTCTCCTTGCGCGACCGTATACGTCCGCTCGCGCACGAGGCCGTAGCGCGCGCAGTATCCCGCCATTCCGCCGGTCGCAGAACCGGTGAACGGGTCTTCGATCACGTCCCCGAAATCGGCGAAGTGGCGCGCGATCAGCGCGTCGCCGCCGTCGCCCGGCGCGAAGACGTGCACCGAGAACCAATCGCGGTCCGGGTGACCGTAGAGCACGCGCCGATCGG
>CALEYW010000098.1 GCA_937927945.1 uncultured candidate division WPS-2 bacterium
TTATGAGCGCGTAATGAGAGCGATAATCCCTCGGTCACGAACGTGACCCTTTTAGCCGAATCGCCCGGTGATGTAGTCCTCGGTACGCGGATCTTTCGGGCGCGTGAAGATGCGATTCGTCGGGCCGTCCTCGACGATGACGCCGTCGAGGAAGAATGCCGTGCGATCTGAGACGCGGCCGGCCTGCGCCATGGAGTGGGTGACGATGACGACGGTGAAATCTTCGCGCAGTTGCGCGATCAGCTCTTCGATTTTGACTGTGGCGATGGGATCGAGCGCGGAGGCAGGTTCGTCCATCAAGATGACTTCAGGACGCAACGCCAGCACGCGGGCGACGCAGAGACGCTGTTGCTGTCCGCCCGAGAGCGCGACGCCCGACTCGTTGAGCCGGTCCTTGACCTCGTTCCAAAGCGCAGCGCGCCGCAGGCTGTCCTCGACGATCTCGTCGAGCTTGGCGCGGTCTCGTTCTCCGTTGACCCGCGGACCGTACGCGACGTTCTGGTATATCGACATCAGAAACGGATTGGGGCGCTGAAATACCATGCCGACCCGGCGCCGCATGACGATGGGATCGACGGCGTCCGAATAGATGTCGATGCCGTCGATCTCGACGGTTCCCTCGACACGAGCCCCCGGCGTCGCATCGTGCAGGCGGTTTAGCGCGCGGAGAAACGTCGACTTGCCGCACCCCGACGGCCCGATCAGCGCCGTGACCTGCTTCGCTTGGACGTCCAGAGCGGCATCCCTGATTGCGTGCAGGCTGCCGTAGTACACGTTCAAGTCCCGAACGCAGACCTTGACGGCTGTGCCGGATGCCTCCGAGGCGCCCGCGCTCGCCCATGACTTCATCATCCCAAGCGACCCGTGATGTAGTCCTCGGTCCGCGGATCTTGGGGATGCGTGAAGATCCTCTCGGTCGGAGCGAACTCGACGAGCGCCCCGACACGATCCTCATCGCCGAGCATGAACGCAGCGAATTGCGAGACGCGCGCCGCCTGCTGAAGATTGTGCGTGACGATGACGACGGTGAAGTCGACGGCGAGATCCTGCATCAGCTCTTCGATTTTCAGCGTCGAGAGAGGGTCGAGAGCCGATGTCGGCTCGTCCATCAACAGCACTTCCGGCTTCACGGCAAGCGCCCGCGCGATGCACAATCGCTGCTGCTGTCCTCCGGAGAGCGACGCTGCCGGCGCCTTGAGCTTGTCTTTCACTTCATCGAACAGCGCAGCGCGGCGAAGTGCCTGCTCGGCGATTTCACTGAGCTCGAGAGGGTCGCGCGTGATCCCGGTGTAGCGGGGGCCGGCGACGACGTTGTTGATGATCGACATCGTCGGGAAGGGATTGGGGCGCTGGAACACCATTCCGATGCGGCGCCGGGTGACGATCGGGTCGGCGCCGCGACTGTAGATGTCCGCGCCGTCCAGCAGTACCTCCCCGGATGCTCGCGTACCGAGCGCCGATTCGTGGATTCGGTTCAGGCACCGCAGGAACGTCGTTTTCCCGCAACCGGAGGGGCCCATCAGCGCCGTGATGGAGTTTCGCTTGAAGTCCATGCTCACGTCTCGAATCGCGAGCTTCGGGCCGTACCACGCGCTGACGGAACGCGCGCTCAGAACGACCTCGCCGCCGGCGGGTGCGGCGTTCTTGACCGGGATCGCAGCCTGCACGATCAACGCCGCTTACTGCCGCGGCTCAACGCGAGACGTGCGCCGATATTGAGCACGAGCACGGCGGCGATGAGGAGCAGCGCACCACCCCATGCTTGGCGGTGCCAATCGTCGTACGGGGAGATCGCGTAGGTGAATATCTGCAGCGAGAGTTCGGCCATCGGAGCTCCGGGATTCGCCTCCCAGAACTGGCTCCCAAAGGCGGTGAAGAGGAGCGGCGCCGTCTCACCGGTCACCCGCGCGATCGCCAGCAACAGTCCGGTCACGATCAGCGGTCGTGCCGCGGGGAGCACGACATGGAGCACGCCGCCGTAATCCGGAAGGCCTAAGGCCAGCGCACCTTCCCGCACGGCAATCGGAACGCCGCGAATCGCCTCTTCGGACGTACGTACCATCAACGGCAGCATCAGCACGGTGAACGCGAACGCTGCCGAGAATCCCGAGAAGTGTCCGAACGGCTGCACGAACAGTGTGTATGCGAACAAACCGATCGCGATGCTCGGCAAGCCGGAGAGGACCTCGGCCAGGAAGCGGATGAATTCCGCGGCGAATCCGCGGCCGTACACGGCCAGATAGAGCCCGGTGAGGATCCCGATCGGCATGGCCATCAAGGTCGCGATGCCGACGATGATCACACTGCCGACGATACCGTTCGCAACACCGCCTCCCGTGACGCCCACCGGACGCGGAAGCTGCGTCAAGAACGACGGGTTGATCGCGGTCCAACCCTGTGCGATGACGTATCCGAGCAGGACGATCAGGAGGCCCGCAGCCAAGGCGGAGCAGAATCCCGTCACCAGGACCCCGGCGAGTCCGCGATAGCGCCGGCCAGGCTCCAAACGCGCACCGGCGATCACCGGGGACGCTCCCTGCGCAGCATCGAGAACATCAACAGCCGCGCCGAACCGTTCACGATCACGCTGATGACGAACAGGATGAGGCCGAGCTCGAGCAGCGCGCTGATGTAGAGCGACGACGTCGCTTCGGTGAATTCGTTCGCGATCACGCTCGAGAGCGTGTACGACGGAGCGAACAGCGACGCCGAAATCGCCGGCCGATTCCCGATGACCATCGTTGCGGCGATCGTCTCGCCCAGCGCGCGCCCGAGCGCGAGCACGCAGGCGCCCATGATCCCGGCTCGCGCGGCGGGAACGACGACGCGCATCGTCGTCTCCCAGCGGGTGGCGCCGAGCGAGATCGACGCCTCGCGCAGCTCGTTCGGTACGGCCAGGATGAGGTCGCGGGTAATTGCGGCAACGGTCGGGACGATCATGAGCGCCAGCAGCAGCCCGGCCGTCAGCAGCCCGACCCCGTAGATCGGCCCGGAGAACAGCGGCAAAAACCCGAGCGTATGCGCAAGAAACGGATCGACCGACCTCGCGAGGACCGGCGCGAGAACGAAGAGTCCCCACAACCCGAACACGACGCTGGGAACCGCAGCGAGCAGCTCGATGAGGAAGCTGATGGGCCGCGCGATGAACGGCGGCGCGAATTCGGCAAGAAACACCGCGGCGGCGATCCCGACGACCGATGCCACGACGATCGCGATCGCCGAACTGACCACTGTTCCGAAGATGAACGGCAGTGCCCCGAACTTGTTCGTGACGGGATTCCACGCCGAGCTCCAGATGAAGCCGGGGCCGAAGGTCGTCAGCGATTCCCACGAACCGTGCACGAGCTGCAAGAACAGCCCGACGACGATCGCCACGAAGAGCAGCGTCGCTGCCATCACCGCCACTCGAAAAATCCGGTCGAGAAATACTTCACGCGCCGAGAGCCGGCGCTGAATCGCCGGCACTACGGCGGTAGGGGGCGATTCGACGTCAAGACTCATAGGAGGCGCGATGCACCGATCGGGTTACAGTGGGATGTCCCCTCGCACGCCGGGACGGCGCACGAAGGGTCGACCAAGTTGACCGATACCCGGCCGCGTTCGGTGTTAGACCTTGACCTCGGCCAACGCCTTCTTCGCCGTTTCCTGGACGCTCTCGGGGAGCGGAACGTAGTTCAGCGTGCCCGCGATTTTCTGCGCGTCTGCGCCGGTGGTCCAGCTGAGCACGTCACGAACGAGCTTGGCGCGACCTTTGTCGGTCGGATTCTCGAACACGAAGACCCAGCTGTATCCGGAGATCGGGTACGCGTTCTCGGCCGACCGGTCGACGATCGAGAAGTCCGTCGCCGAGACGTTCGGCTTGGTCGCTGCCGCCGCGCGAACGGTTGACTCGGTGCAGGAGACCCACTTGCCGGCCTTGTTCTGAATCTGCGCGGTGGTCATCTTGTTCTCGATCGCGTACGCGAGCTCGACGTAGCCGATCGCGCCCGACGTCTGGCGAACCTGTCCCGCAACGCCTTCGTTCCCCTTGCCGCCGACCGTATTCGTCCCCGGCCACTGGACGCTCTTGCCGGTGCCGACCTTGTCTTTCCATTCCTTCGAAACGTTGCTCAGAAAGTCGGAGAAGATGTAGGTCGTCCCGGAACCGTCCGAACGGTGCACGGAAACGATCGGAATGTTGGGCAGAGACGCGTGCGGATTGAGCTTGACCAGCGCGGGGTCATTCCACTGCGTGATCTTTCCGAGGTAGATCTCGCTGACGACTTCTCGCGTCAGACGCAGACCGCCCGGCACGGATGAAGGCAGATTGTAGGTCACCGCAACGCCGCCGAGAGCGACCGGTACTTGAACGACGACACCTCCGGCCCGCTTGAGCTCGTCGGAATTCATCGGCACGTCGGACGCGCCGAAATCGACGGTCTTCGCGATGAATTGCTGAATGCCGCCGCCGCTGCCGATCGACTGATAGTTGACCGTCACGTCGCTGTGCGATTGGCTGTACGTGTAAAAAGCCTTCGAGAAGAATGGATAGACGAAGGTCGAGCCGGCCCCGGTCAACTGCGTCGCCGCGAGGGCGGGCAGCGTTGCAAGACCGAGCGATGCCGCGAAACCGGCGATCAAAGCCGCGGACGCGCGGCGAGTCATTCGTGTGCGCATGATCCCTTTGCAGGTGCGAGAGGAGTGCAATCGTTGGGCATTAGGACGGAAGCCTACGGCGAAACGCTCGGGCCCCGGTCATCGTGCCAGACGGGCCCTAAGGCGAGTTTAAATAAACGTTAAGGCGCCTTAAGGTCGGGCGCGTTCTGGGGCTGGCCGCCCTGGGGATCTTTGCCGGCTCAAACCTTGCGTTTCAAGCCGTCGTGAACAGGCAGCTCCGATCGTTCCTGGGCAGCCCGCTGCGGTCGAGCTTCGTGAGCTATCTCGGCGGAACGATCGTCTGCGTCGTGATCCTGATCGTGACGCGGCAATCGCTGAGTGTCCTCGATCCGGGCATGAGAGCGAACTGGTGGCTCTGGACCGGAGGGCTCTACGGGCTGATCTACCTCGCGATCGTCGGAGCCGCGCTCCTGATCGTGGGCGTGGTGCTGATCCGGCGCTAGCGCTCGTCTCTTGCTACGGGCGGGTGCCTGGATCGGTCAGCGGCAGGCGCATCGTGAAGATCGCTCCCCGCCCGTAGACGGACTCGGCCACGAGCGTACCGCCGTGCCCTTCGACGAGATGTTTCGCGATCGCGAGTCCGAGGCCGGTGCCGCCGCGATCGCGCGAACGAGAGCGGTCGACGACGTAGAACCGTTCGAAGATCCGCGGCAGATCGTCGAACGGAATGCCGACGCCGGTGTCCTTGACGACGAGCAAGGCATCCGCGCCCTCGCGCCGCGCCTCGACGGTGACGGAACCGCCGGCAGGCGTGTGGCGCAGCGCGTTGTCGACGAGGTTGACGGCTACTTGGATCAGCTGCTCGCGATCGGCGTCGACGATCACCGGTTCCGGGGCCTCCACGTCGAGTGCCACCCCAAGCTCGTCGGCCCGTTGCGCGAAGGTGTTCACCGTGGACATCGCAACCTCACCGAGATCGAACGGCTCGCGCCGGGGAGTGATCGCACCGGATTCCGATCGCGCGAGCTCGAGGAGGTCCACGACGAGCCGGATCATCCGCTCGACCTCCCCGGCGATCTGGGGGAGAAACAGCGCGCGGGCTTCGGCATCGTCGTCCGATACCTGCACCGTTTCGAGCATGAGCTTCATCGCCGAGAGCGGGGTACGCAGCTCGTGCGAGACGTCGCTGATGAAGTCGCGGCGCATACGCTCCGCAGCCAAAAATGCCGTGCGGTCCGCCGCGATCGCCATCGCGCCGCCTTCATAGGGCTGCGCCGTGACCCCGTAGTAGCGCGCGCGCGATCCGGCTCCAAACGTCACGTCGCGCGCGGTCGTTTCGCCGTCGAGCGCGTGCTGGAGCATCCGCTCGAGCTCGAGCGACGGGATCACCTCGATGATCGCTCGTCCGACCGCGCGCGAACGGTCGACTTCGAAAAGCTCGCCCGCGGCGGCGTTGAATACCTGAACGCGGGTGCGCGCATCCACCGTGAACGCCGCGAACGGCAACGCGTCGACCAACTGCGCGATGCGATCCACGTCGCGTGCATGCGGCGGCGAATCGTTGGCGCTCGCCCGCGGGGAACCGCGCGGCGCCTGGGCGCGCAGCGTCGCGTACGTCGCGACGGCGCCGAGGAGCGCGCCCAGCACGCCGACGGCGACGTCGAGCTCGGTCACTCGCGGAACATGTACCCGCGGCTGCGCACCGTGATGATGTGCCGCGGATTGTTGGGGTCGATCTCGATCTTCTCGCGCAGCCAACGGATGTGGACGCTGATCGTCTGGTGCTCTCCCTCGAAGTCGTAGCCCCACACCTTCTCGAGCAGCATCTGCCGTGGAACGATGCGGCCGCGATTCTCCATGAGGACGACGAGCAGGCGAAACTCTTTGGGCGCGAGCGCGACGTCCTTGCCGCGCACGACCAGCCGCTGGCGAGCGGGATCGATCGTGATGTCGCCCGAGGTGATCGACTCGTCGCGCTCGTCGGCGTCGACTTCGACGCGCCGCAGGCGAGCCTTGATGCGCGCCATGATCTCGCCGAGCGAAAACGGCTTGGTGACGTAGTCGTCGGCGCCGAGTTCGAGCGCGAGGACCTTGTCGAATTCCTGATCCTTGGCGGTCAGCATGATGATCGGCACGCTCGAGGTCTTGCGGATTTCCTTGCAGGCCTCGATCCCGTCGAGCAACGGCAGCATGATGTCGAGCACGACCAAATCGGGATGCTCGCTCTGGGCAAGCGCCACCGCCGTACGGCCGTCGCCGGCCGTCGCCACGGCGTAGCCGTTCTTCTCGAGATTGTAGCGCAGCGAGTGGACGATCGCCGCCTCGTCGTCCACCAACAGAATCTTCTTCTTTGCCGTGCCGGTCACGCTCGGACGGCCTCGACCGCATCGATCACGACCCGCACGCCGAAGGTCCGCTCGAAGAGGTCTCCTTTTTCCATCGCGGCTTCGACTTCGCGCGAGACGTCGCCGTCGGCCTGCGCGATCACGCGAACGATCCCGTTCTCCTGAACCGCCGAGACGTCGGTCACGAGGCCCAGGTGACGGATATCGAGCCCGTCGGCCATCCGCAGCAGCGCCGCCAGCACGTCGACCCGGCGCTCGTCGCCCACCGCGAGCGCGGCATAGTCCGGATGCGACGGCTTGGGCATCGCTTTGCGGTAATAGCGCGCGATCTGCGCGACCAGCTCGCGCTCGTCGCCGCGCCAGCCCGCCAGCGGCGTGCTGCGGATCAGGTACGCCGCGTGCTTGTGGTGACCGGTGTCGGCGACGAACCGGCCGACGCCGTGCAGCATCGCCGCCGCCCACAGCAAGTCGCGGTCGCCGGGGACCAGACCGTGAAGCGGAGCGAGCCGTTCGAACAGCACGAGCGCCAGACGCGCGACGTGGCGCTGGTGTCCGCCCAGATGTTCGTACCGCTGCGCCATCCGCTCGACCGCGTCCAGGCGCTGCGATCGCTGGTCACCGAAGCGCTCCGCCAGAGCACGATCTTGGTGCGCGAGATCGACGACGACGCCGTCGCGCAGGGCGCGTTCGCACACGACGATCTCGTCCCGGCCCAGCATCGAGAGCGCACCGATCAGCACCGCGTTTCCGGCGACGATGATGTCGGCCCGGCGGGGGTTCATCCCGGGCATGCGCCGACGCTCCGCCTCGCTCATCAGGAGCATCTGCCGCTGCAGTGTCTCCAAACGCGAGCGCACCAGCGTGTAGCCGTGCACGCGCTTGAGCGTCAGGCCGCGGGCGGCGGCGTCGAGCGCGGCGAGTCCCATGATCGTCCCCGACGTTCCCAGCGCGAGATCGAGCCGGTAGGGACGGATGCGATCGGCCAGCGGGCCGAGCACCCCGGCGATATGCGCGTCGAGTTTGCGCGCCGCGCGCAGCGGGTCGGCACGGCCGCGCAGAAACGCATCGTAGAGCCGCAGGCTGCCGAGTTTGACGGAATCGACCAGATACGGACGATCCCCGTCGGCGACGACGAATTCGCTCGAGCCGCCGCCGATGTCGATGATGCACGCGACGCGGTCATAGAGCGGATAGCCGTTGACGACGCCGAGGTGGATCAGCCGCGCCTCTTCTGCACCGTCGAGGATCTCGAGGCGCAAGCCTGTGCGCGCCTCGACCAGGTCGCGAAACTCTTCCCCGTTTTCGGTCTCGCGGACCGCCGAGGTCGCCACCGCTCGGATGCGCTCGGCGCCGCGCGCGGCCGCCGCCTCGGCGAAGCGCGCGATCGCGTCGACGCCACGTTCCATGGCCTTGCGCGAGAGCCGCCCCCTTTCGAGCGCGTCGTCGCTGCCCAGCCGCACCATCTCGCGCGCCTTGTAGACCACGCGCGACGTGTCGAACGCGGAATCGAGTTCCACGACGATCAGGTGGATCGAGTTGGTTCCGACGTCGATCGCTCCGAAGAGCATACGGTTACTGCGGTTTCTTGCGCACGTGCACGCCGGCGGCGCGTTCGTAGAACCCCGCCACCGCCGTGTAGTCGTCGCGGCCGTGGCCCTCGCCGGAAGTCGCCGTGTAGAGTTGGTACGCCAGCGCGCTGGCCGGCATCGGCACGCCGAGCGCGCGCGCCGAATCGAGCGCCGCGGCGAGGTCCTTGCGCAGCAGATCGAGCGCGAACCCCGGCTTGTGCGAGCCGGCCAGCCAGCTTCGCGGCAGCCAATTCTGCAGCAGGTAATTGGAGCCGGTCGCCGTCCCGATGACTTCGAGGACCGCATCGATGTCGGCGCCGGCCTTCGCCGCGAACGTCAGCGCTTCGATGTTGGCCAGCATCGTGTTCGAGATGATGATCTGATTCACGAGCTTGACGACTTCGCCCATACCGACCTCGCCGACGCGGCGCGGCGTGCCCATTCCACGCAGCACGGGCTCGGCGTCGCGATAGTCGTCTGCCGACGCGCCGACCATGATCGTCAGCGTGCCGTCGGCGGCCCGCGCCTGACCGCCCGAGACGGGGGCGTCGACGAACCGGAAGCCGATCCCGCGCAGCCGCGCGTCGATGGCGCGCGTCGCGATCGGTGAAATCGTCGACATGTCGACGAACAGCGTTCCGGGCGGTGCGCCGCGGGTTGCTCCGCGCTCGCCGAAAAGCGCGTCCTCGACCTGCGGCGCGTCCGGCACGCAGGTGATGACGACGCCGCTCGCGTCGCCCACGCCGGCCGGGTCGCGCCCGTCGCGCGCGCCGAGCGCCGTCAGCCGTTCCACCGGGGCGCGGTCGCGATGCGCGCACACCGTCACCTCGAACCCTGCGCGCAGCAGCGACGCGGCCATCGGCTCGCCCATCGCACCTACGCCGACCACACCGACTCGGATTCCCATACGACCGGTGCGCGTACGGCACACGGAACGCTGCCGCCTGCGGCCGAAGGGATGGGCGGTGCGCGCGATCGGAGCTTTCGTGCGGCTCTCACGGCCGTTGTTTCTCTACGGCGGTTTCGCGGGCGTGGCGCTCGGCGCCGCCGTCGCGGCGTGGTCGGGCCGGCGCATCGAACCCACCGCCTATGCGTGGGTGCAGGCCATGGTCACGGCGTTTCACCTCATGGTGCACTACGCCAACGACTACTACGACCGTGACGGCGACCGCGCTGCGGAACGCACCGTCTGGTCGGGCGGCAGCGGGGTGTTGGCGGGCCGAGAGCTCCAGCCGCGGGTTGCCCTGATCGCGGCCGGCGTATGCGCCGCGGCGGGTCTCGCCGTGACCGCCCGCTTCGCGCTGACCGGGAACACTGCGGTCGCGCTGCTCGGCGTAGCGATCTTCGCGTTCGCTTGGTATTATTCGGCGCCGCCGGTACGCCTGGCGGCCCGCGGCCTGGGCGAGCTCGACGCCGCGCTGGTCGTCGGCCTGCTGGTCCCGTGCGCCGGCTATGCGGCGTTCACCGGGCGGGTCGACGCCGACATCCTGCGCCCGGCGCTCGTCTGTGGCTTGGCGATGCTCGGCATGATGGTCGCCGTCGAGCTGCCCGATCGGCAAGTCGACACCGACGCCGGCAAGCGCACATGGGTCGTCCGCCTCGGCGAGGGGGCGGCCCGCCGGATCGTCGTCTTCGCCGCCCTGGTGACGGTCGCGAACCTCGCCCTCACCGGACTGCGCGTCGCGCCGGATCCGCGGCCGCTCGTCGCCATCGTCACGCCGGGCGTGGTCGCGGTGGCGCTCGCGTTCGAGGCGCGCTCGGCGCGGCCGGCGCTCGTGGCACTGGGCGGGATCGCACTGTACGCCGCCACGGTCACCGGCCTCGCCGCCTTGTACGCGCTGACCGCCCGCTGAGGGTCGACGCTCGTCGTTGCGCACCGGCTGTCCGCGAGGGCACAATGAAGGCACCGTCGCCCAAGCGAAACGGGCCGACCAGTACACGAACCGGGAGAATCGCCAGGATGCTTGCTTCGATCCGCCGGCCGACGTTTGAGGACCTGAACCTCTCGACCGGCAAACGTGCCCGCCTCTACAACATGATGTACGGCCACGGCCCGGCCAACGGCACGCTGATGCTGCTGCCCATCGATCAGGGGCTCGAGCACGGACCGATCGACTTCTTCGACAACCCGGACGCACTCGACACCGATTGGGTGCTGCGGCTGGCGGTCGAAGGGAAGTTCTCGGGGATCGCCTATCACATCGGGCTCGCCGAGAAGTATCACAAGCAGTACGCCGGCCGCGTCCCGCTGGTGCTGAAGGTCAACGGCAAGACGAACGTTCCGCCCGACGACAACTCGTTCAGCCCGCTGACCTCGAGCGTCGAAGACGCGGTCCGGCTGGGCGCCAACGCGGTGGGCTACACGATCTACGTCGGCTCGCCCGCGCAAGACCGCGACATCGAGCAGGCCAACGGCGTCCGCCGCGAGTGCGAAAAGTACGGCATGCCGCTGATCGTGTGGTCGTATCCGCGCGGCTCGGCGATCAAGGCGAAGGGCGGCCAGGACTCGCTGTACGCGGTCGACTATGCCGCGCGCGTGGCGTGCGAGATCGGCGCCGACATCGTGAAGCTCAACGTTCCGAAATCGGACGAAGCCGCCGCAACGGCGCCGAAGCCATACAACGCGCTGACCATGAGCGAACTCGACGGTTTGCGCAAGGTCGTCAAGTCGGCCGGGCGCACGCTGGTGCTCGTCTCGGGCGGATCGAAGCTCAGCGACGACGACACCCTGCACAAGGCGCGGCTCGCGATGGAGTCGGGCTGCGTCGGGTTGATCTTCGGCCGCAACATGTGGCAGCGCAAGTGGGACGACGCCATCGCGATGGCCTCGCGCATGCACGACCTCATGAAGGAATTCGGCCAATAACCATGGCCGCGACGCTCACGATCGAGAGCCGTATCGAAACGGCGCTCGATCGGATCCGGCCGATGATCCGCCGCGACGGCGGTGATGTGTGGCTCATCAAGGTCGACGCCGACGTCGCATACGTGCAGATGATCGGCGCCTGCGGCGGCTGCCCCGCGTCGAACGCGACGCTCAAAGGCGGAATCGAAGCCGTCGTGCGCGAGGACGTCCCGGAGATCCGCACGGTCGAACAGGTCTAGCCGAACCGCGCTGCGTCGTGAATCGGAGAGCACGATGAACGAACCCACCCTCCGCGACATCATGACGTCCCTCGAAGGCGTCCACACCCGCCTCGGCGGCGTCGAGACCCGTCTCGAGGGCCACGATAGGCGCTTCGACGGCATCGAGAACCGGTTGGACGGCCACGATAGGCGCTTCAACGGCATCGAGAACCGGCTGGACGGCCACGATAGGCGCTTCGACGGCATCGAGAACCGGCTGGAGCAGCACGGCGTCGCGTTACACGAGTTGAGCGATGACGTGCGCGGCATTCGGAGCACGCTGGCGGTACATTCGGCGCTGCTCGGCGCGCATTCCGCGACTCTGGACCGCATCGAGCGTCGGCAAACGGGCGATACGGGCACGTTCGACGATCACGAGCGACGGATCACCGCCCTGGAGCGCCCCTAGCTTTCCGAGCCTCTTCGAACGCGTCGCGCAGCGCTGCGAGGACGAGCGGCTGGATCGCTCGCGCGATCGCGCTCGAGCGTGCGTCGTCTGCGGTAATCGACGCCGCCGCGAGGCGGGCCGCCTCGGGAATCAGATCGCGGTCGCAGCGCTCGCCCTCGAGCCTTGCCTCGGCCGTCGTCGCCCGGCGCGCGTCGCCGTCGACGTCGATGAAGATCCGGACCTGCTGGAAGCGGCCGAGCAGCGAGACGCGCAGCGCCGCCGTGGTGCCGAGCGCGAACGAGGCGGTGCCGTCGTTGGTCGTGCGTCGGCGTTCGGCGATCCCGAGGCCCTCCCGAACTGCGGCAACGTCGATCGTCGCCGGCAATTCGTGCGCTGCGATCGTCAAGTGCTCGAGCGCGGCCGTTCGGGTGCGACCCAGACCGTAGACGGTGACGCGCGCATCTTGGAGCGCCAGGCGCATCCGCACGCCGGCAAGAGCCGCATCCGGGGGAGCGAGCGCCGGAAGCGCAGCGCGCAACTGCTCGAGCGAGACGAACGCACCGATCGTGGCGGAGCCGGTCGCCGACACCGCGATGTGGCGCAGTTCCGGGACGTCGGCGACGTCGACCGCGACGCCGTCGCCCGGCGCCGGATCGAGCGCGAGGCCGAGCAGTGCGCTCGTGCCGGCCCGAAACCGAGCCCGCTCGCGATGCAGGAACGCGGCGTTGTTGACGTCGCGCAAGTTCACTACAGCGAGACCGATCCCGCGTAGCCGGTGAGCTCGACGTATCCGACGCCGCGATGCCGCCCCGTCGCCGTGTCGTTCACGTCGACCGCGCCCTCCCAGTACGACACGCCGCCGGCGGTGTTCGCCAGTTCTTGGTCGAGGACGGTCGGAACGAGCGTGAGATCCACTCCCGCCGACGGAACGCGCATCCGCCAGCCGCTGGGATACACGCCGCCGGTGTGCGGGCTCTTCCACGAGCCGGTCGCCTCGACGATCACGGCGTCGCGGCTGAGATAGCGCACCCCGCCGCGCGCATCGATCAGCGAACCGCTCGACTCGGGCGTGAGCGCTCCATCCTTTTGCCGCAAGCGATAGTCCATGATCTCGCGGCGATCGTCGAGCTGCAGCGAAAACCAATCCCAGCCGGACTGATCGCCTTGCAATTCGTCCGACCCGAACTCGTGATCCATCCACGACAGACCCTCGACGCGCATTCGCTCACCGCCGTAGACCAGCGTGCCGACCGTCCGCAGGCGCGTCATCGAGTAGTAGTGCGACGCGCATGTCGCGCACGCCGCCTTGAGCGAGATGCCGTCGTGTCCGTGCACGGCGGGCTCCTTCTCCGCCGTCTGCGCCAGATCCAGCGTGACGCGCTCGCTCGCGGCGTGCAGGCGAAACGGGGAAGTCCCGTGCAGCCGCCAGTCGCCGGCGGCGACGTCGAGCGCGCGTTCCGACGCGCGTCCCATTCCGAGTGCTTCGCGCGCGAATCGCTCGTCGTACACGAAGCGCCCGCCGCGCTCGTCGGTGAGTGCGAGGTGCGCGGGATAGACCTGGTTCCCGCGCCAGCGCGACGCTCCGCGCGGCGGCGGCGGATCGCCCGGCCGCAGGCCGTAGCGGAAAAACGTCAGCTCGTATCCGAACCGTCGCCCGTCAACCGTCCGCAGGTGTCCGGTGTAATACCACCACTCGCTGGCGAAGCCGGCGTGCGCCGCATGATCGCGCGGGAACGCGAACCGCCACGGCATTCGCGCGTTCTGAAAGCCCCCGGCGGTGGTGCGCGGTGCTTCCGCGTTCGCCCCGGTACCGGCCGAGAAGGCGAGTGCCGCCGCGAGCAGTGCGATCGCGCGCGTCATTCCGTGCGCACCGCGTCGGCCGTGCGGATCCGCGCCGCGACGCCGGCCGGAAAGATTCCCGCCGCGATCGCCGCCGCCACGACCAGCGCGACGGTCTCCGCCAGGAACGCCCAGGGGACGTGCAGCTCGATCAGCCACCCGAACGCCTGCCGGTTGATCACGAAGATCAAGAGCAGCGCCAGCAGCATCCCGACGACGATGCCCAGTGCCGCGCCGAGCAGACCGATCCCAGCCGCCTCGGTGAGCACCGTCCCGCGCACGCCGCCGGTCGTGACGCCGAGATACCGCAACAGGCCGAATTCCCGCCGCCGTTCCAGGACCAGCGCGAAGAGCGTCGAGATGACGCCCAGGACCGCAATCGTGATGGCGACGACGTCGAGCGCGTACGTGATCGCAAAGGTTCGATCGAAGATCTGCACGACGAGCGCGCGCAGTTCGCGGTTGCTCTCGACGTCGACCTTCAGCGGCGCGGCTGCCCGCACGACGGCGGAGCGCAGCTGGTTCACGTCGGCGCCCTGCGACGCGTAGATCGCGATCGAGTTGATCGAGTCGTCGCGAAAGAGTCGCCGGAACGTCCGCACGTCGAGCAGCGCAACGCCGGCGTCGGAGGAGTAATCGTTGTATACCGCCGCGACCCTGAACGTGGTGGGGCCCGCCGGCGTCGGCAGGACGACCGCATCGCCGGCCGTGACGCCGAACTTCGAGGCGAACGGTTCGGAGACGAGCAGCTGCGTCGAGGCGGGCAGAGCGCGGGCAAGGGTGCGCACATCGGCGCCGTCGAGGACGCGCAACGAGCCGCGCAGGGCCAGGCGGCCGAGGTCCGTCGCGGCGAGCGTCGTCAGCCGGCCGCGAAACGGAACGTCGACGGCACGCAGCGTCTCGACCGATGCGACGCCGGGAACCGCAGCGATCCGTTCCGCGACGTGCGGGGAGAATCGCGCGGCGGTCGACGCATCGCCCAGTCCCAGCGGCCGCACGAACAGGTCGGCCTTGAGCGTCTCGTCCGCCCACGCCACGATCGTCGTGCGAAACGATACGACCAGCACCGCGACCGCGACCATCATGCCGATCGCGATCATGAGCGACGCGACCGCAACGGCAGTACGCAGCGGCGCGGCGCCGAGGTTCGCCGCCGCCAAGCCGAGCGTCGGACGGCGCGCGGCGAGCGACGTGCCGGCGCCGGCCAGCGCGCCGACGGCGAACGGCGCGCAGAGCGACCCGCCCACGATGATCAGCAGCCCGGCCGCGTACCCGAACAGCGGTACGCCGTCGAGAGCGGGGAGACGCGTGCACGCGAGCGCGAGCGCGAGCGATCCGAGTCCGGCCAGCGCCGCCCGCGCCGCGAAGCGCGGCCGGCGGCGCTCGAACCCTTGCGCGCGCATGGTGATCGCCGGCGGCGTCGCCGCCGCGTCGAGGGCGGGGAACGCGGCCGCGGCGATCGACGCGACGACGCCGAGCACGAATGCTTTCACGAAGGGCAGGGCGCTGAACGCGACGTCATCGGCGTGCGATGCCGCGTAGATCGTGTCGACGGTGCGCGACACCGCGGCGACCGAGAACGTCGCGAGCACCGCGCCGATTGCTAGTCCGAGCAGCGATCCCGCAACGCCGACCAGCAGGCCTTCGGCGACGAACGTTCGGAACACCGCGCCCCGCGTCGCGCCCAGCGCGCGCACCGTGCCGACTTCGGGACGCCGTTGCACGACCGAGATCGCGACGGTGTTGTAGATCAGATACATCCCGACGAGGAGCGCCACGTAGGCGAGCGCTTCGAGGTTGAGCCGGAAGCTCTGGAGCATCCGCGCGATCTCGTCCGTGCGCGTCTTCGGCCGGATCGCTCGCGCACCGGGCGGGACGATCGAGCCGAGAATCCGTTCGACCGCGGCCAGCCGCGCCGGGTCCACCACCAGATCGATGCGGTCGAGCAGTCCGACCTTGTCGAAGAGTTCCTGAGCGGTTGCGACGTCGACGAACACGACGCTCGAATCGATGCCGACCGTCCCCGGCGGGATGATTCCTGCGACCCGCAGCGTCACCTCACGATCGCCGGCGAGCGCGCGGACGTTCTCCCCGACGTGCCAACCCAAACGTTGCGCCAGCCGCGCGTTGACGAACGCGCCGTGCCCGTTCACCAGCGTCCACAGATCGGCGCCCTGCCGGCCGAACGCGCCCGGCGCGTGGCCGGCATCCGCGGTGCGCCCGGGCAGCGGGCGCAGCAGATCGACGCCGAGCACGCGCAGAATCTCGCCCGAGAACGGTACACCCGATTGCGCGCCGACGGTGAGCGTGTCTTCGATCGTCGGTCCGGCGTACACGACGCCCGGCACGGCTTGGATGCGCAGCAGGGAGCGTTCGTCGAAGCCGTTGCCGATGCCGAGCACTTGCAAGTTCACCCGGCTCGACACGACGTTGACGCTCGACGCGAACGACGCCACCGCGGTGGCGTTGGCGAGATCGATCGCCAAGCCGATGCCGACGCCCAGTCCGACCGCGACCAGCGTCACCAACGCTCGCAGCGGATTGCTCCGCAGCGGGCCGAGCACGAGCGCGCGGAACAGCGGGGTCACACGATGCGCCCGTCACGCATGTGGACGACGCGATCGCAGATCGCTGCGGCGTCGTCGCTGTGCGTCGCCATCAAGATCGCTTGTCCGCCGTCGGCGAACGACCGCAGCAGCCGCAGCACGGTCGCGCCGGTCTGCGAGTCGAGATTGCCGGTCGGCTCGTCGGCAAGCAGGATCGCCGGCCGGTGCACGATCGCGCGCGCGACCGCGACGCGCTGCGCTTGTCCGCCGGAGAGCTGCGCCGGATACGCGCGCGCCTTGTCGGTCAGGCCGACGCTCGCAAGCGCCGCGGCGACCCGCAGATCGATCTCGCCGCGCCCCCGGCGCTGCAGCACCAGCGGCAGCGCGACGTTGTCGTCGGCCCGCAGGGCGGGCAGCAAGTTGAAGAACTGGAACACGGTGCCGACCCGGTCGCGCCGCAGCCGGGTCAACGCGTCGTCGTCGAGCGCGTGGGTCGCCGCACCGTCGATCGAGACCGAGCCGGAAGACGGCAGATCGACGCATCCGACCAAATTCAGCAGCGTCGACTTGCCGCAACCGCTCGGTCCGACCAGCGCCACCATCTCGCCCTGCTTCACGTCCAGCGTGACGCCGTCGAGCGCGCGCACGAGCTCTTCGCCCGAACCGTACAGCTTGCTCGCGTCGCGCACGATCACCGGGTGCACGGCGGCGGTGCTCACCGCCGCTTCAGCGGGCACGTTCGGCCGGCATCAGCGTGATTCGACCGCGCGAAGCAGCAGCGCGGCGTTGATTCCGCCGAAACCGGCGGAGTTGGAGAGCACCGTTCGCGCGCGGACCCGCAGGGGTTCGCGCGCGATCGCGAGCGCGCAGCCGGAATCGGCATCATCACTATTGACGCTGCGCGGTACGATTCCGTGCTTCATCGCGAGCAGCGAAAGCGCGGCTTCCCAGGCGCCGGACGCGCCGAGCGCGTGACCGTGCTGGCCTTTGGTCGCCGTCACCGGAATCGCGTGCGCCCGCCGGCCGAAGACCAGTTCGGTCGCGATCGCTTCGGCTCGGTCACCGAGCGGCGTGCCGCTGCCGTGCGCGTTCAGCACGTCCACCTCATCCGGCGCGACGCCGGCTTCGCCGAGCGCGCCGCGCATCGCCGCGGCGTTGTGCATCCCGTCCGGCCGCGGCGCCGACATGTGGTGTGCGTCGTTGCTCAAGCCGTACCCCGCGATCTCGCCGTAGATCCGCGCGTCGCGCGCCCGAGCGTCGTCGAGCCGCTCCAACAGAAGGATGCCGGCACCTTCGGCCATGACGAAACCGTCGCGCCGCGCATCGAACGGACGACTCGCCGCTTGCGGGTCGTCGTTCCGCTGCGACATCGCGCGGATCACGGTGAACGCGCCGTACACCAGCGGTGAGAGCGGTGCCTCGACGCCGCCCGCCAGCGCCGCGCGCACGTCGCCGCGGGCGATCGCGCGAAACGCGTCGCCCAGCGCCACCGCGCCGGACGCGCACGAGTTGCCGTTCGCGACGGTCGGGCCGTGCAAGCCGAATTCGATCGCGACGTTGGACGTCGCGGCACCGCCGAACACCGAGATGGCCAGCAGTGGCTTCACGGCTTCCAAGCCGCGCTCGCGAAAGACGTCGTGCTGCTCGTCGGCGAAAGCGAGCCCGCCGAGCGCCGAGCCGAGATACACGCCGACCTCGGTCGAGCCGGGGTGATACGCGGCGTCCTCGAACGCGAGGCGGGCCGCCGCGATCGCGAACTGCGAGAAGCGATCGGTCCAGTGAAGGCGCTTCGCCGCCAAGAAATCGCGCGGTTCGAAGTCGTCGACCTGCGCGGCGATGCGCGAGCGGTACGCGCTCGCGTCGAAGCGGGTCAGCGGCGCGACCGCGACCCGCTCGGAGAGCACCCCGTCCCAGAACGCCGCCACTCCGATGCCCAGCGGCGTGACGACGCCGATCCCGGTCACCGCGACGCGATGCAGGGCCGTCACGCGGGCTCCGCGCGCGCCGTCCGCTCGGCGAGCGCTTTCACACGCTCCAGCGTCTTCGTCGCGACGCCGTGGACGAAGTAGTCCGAGACGAGATGTTTCCCCAGCCACCCGGCCGCGACCGGAAAACGGAACGCCAGCCGGTGTTCGATCGTGACTCGCGTCCCGCCGGGGATCGGCTCGAAGATCCACTCCACGTCCATCCCGCGCGTCCAGCCGCGAACGTGATGGAACGCGATGTGCGGCGTGCCGGGATCGTTGGTCTGTTCCGCCACCCAGCGAAGCGGAAAGATATCGCGCCACGCGCTCATCGCGACGATGCTCGTCGCGCCGTGTTGTTCGAGCACGCGCACCCAGCGATAGTGCGGGAGGATTCGCGGCCAGCGCGCGGTGTCGGCGCCCAGCGCGTACACGATCCGGACCGGCGCCGCGACGTCGACGGTATTGCGCATGACCGTCATGCGATCAGCCTGCCCAAAACCGACGGACGAAACGCCCGCTGCGGCGGCACGACGCCGGCGAGCGCTTCGAGCAGCGCCGCACCGGCGTCCGGAAAGCGCGCCAAGCGGTTTGCGGCGCGGCGGGCGAGCGGTGGAACGTCGACCAGGAGCGCGACCGTGCGGCACAACCTCCTGCGCCACGCGACGTCGGCATCACGCCAGCGGCCGTATGCCGCGAACGGCGCGGTATCGCCCTCGCTCCTGCGCAGCGCCGCGAGGATGGCGTCGGCTGCGCGCTCCGCGCCGGTCAGCGCGAGAAAGACGCCCTGCCCTGTGAACGGATCGAGGAAACCCGCCGCGTCGCCGACGAGAACCGCGCCCGGCGCCCACGCACGGCGTACGCGGTGGGCGAGCGGCCCGATCGAGACGCGCGGACCGATCCGCAGCGCGTCCGCGAACGACCGCACCCCCCGGCCGAGCTCGGCCGCTGCCCCGCCGACGCCCGCGTCGACGTCCGCCGACCAGCGCGCCAGCCGCTCGCGCGGGACCACCACCATGACGTTGGTTCGTCCGTCGCTCAGCGGGTTGAGCGCGAAGTACGCACCGCGGCCGACGTACATCTCGACGAAGCCGTCGAACGCCCCGAAGCCGGCGTAGTGTCCGCCGACCGCATAGCGCGCGCCGCGCGCGACGGGCGCGGTGAGGCCCAACTTGCGCGCGACGAGCGATCCGATGCCGTCGGCGCCGACGACGACGCGCGCCGGGCGGTCTTCGAGATCGCCGGCGGGGGTGCGCACGCGGACGCCGATGCAGCGGCCATCCTCCACGAGCACGTCTTCAACCCGCGCCTGCTCGATCGCGGCGCCCGCCGCCGCGGCAGCATCCAGGAGAACGGTATCGAGGTCGGCCCGCGCGCAGGCCAGTGCCGGCCCCGGAAAGGCGAGGGCGACCGCGGCGGCGCCGGCCGGGACGAGGCGCACGCCGCGCAGTTCAGAGCCGACCGCACGCACGTCGTCGAGCACACCCAAACGCGCGAGCGCCTCCATGGCCCCGCCGTTGAGGTACTCCCCGCACACCTTCGTGCGCGGAAACCGCGCCCGTTCGATCACCCGCACCTCGACCCCGGCACGCGCCAGCAGCAGCGCCGTCACGCTCCCCGCCGGCCCTCCACCAGCCACGACTACGGTCTCTGGTTTCACCGGTGTGATGTATCCGACCGGTGTGAAGTATCCGTGAGGGTCATGCGGAAGAACGGTTCGTTCGTGAGGTGCGGGGTGTGCCAGCCGGCTTCGCGGGCGAGGGCGAGCGCTTCTGTTGGGGTGTAGGCCCGCCGCACCGAGAGCGGCGCGTCGTGACGGGTGAGGCGGTTGCGCGTGGTGCGCGACCAAAGCCAGGTGAGGCCGAACGCGACGGCGGAGCGGCGCAGGTCGCACACGACGGGGCTGATCCGCGCGACACGCCGCAGTTCACGCAGCAGCGTGCGCGCCGCGGCCGGCTCGAAATGGTGCAGCGCGAGCGTACACGTGACAACGTCGAACGAGGCGTCGCCGAACGGAAGCGCCTCACCCTCGGCGCGCACGAACCTCAGCGCGGGATGATTCTGCGTTCGGCGCCGCGCGATCACCAGCATCTGCTCGCTGCGATCCAGACACGTCACCGTCACCGCGAGGCCACGGCGCGCGGCATCGTTCGCGAGCGCGAGCGGAACGTCTGCCGCGCCGCTGCCGACGTCGAGGATCGTGCCGGCACCAAGCGCGCACACGGCGCGAACGACGGGCGCGCTGCCGCCGAACCACGCGTTCGCGAACGCGACGTCACGCAGGTTGGCCTCGAGTTCGCCCGGATCGTCGACGGGCTCGTCCATCAACTCGCGAGCGATCGCGCGCCGCACGCGAGCCTCTCGTGTTCCACTAGCGCACGGCGCGGCTTATTTCTTGTACCACTCCGCGTTGATCTCGACGTAGTTCTTCCACTGCTCGGGAACGTCGGAGTCGGCATAAATCGCCTCGACGGGACAGGCTGACACGCAGGCCCCGCAATCGATACATACCTCGGGATCGATGAAGAGCATCTTGTCGTCATCGCTCCCGTGGATGCAATCGACCGGACACACGTCGACGCACGACTTGTCCTTGGTACCGATACAGGGTTCGGTAATGATATAGGCCATCGCGGGGGAGAGGGTTGCCCGAGCGGCCGTGTGGCTCCTACCGACAAAAGGCGCAGTCGCGCGAGAAATGGCGCGGCGCGCCCGTCCCGATCGGACGAGCGCGCCGCTTTCCAAGGACACCCAGCGCCTAATACGTCGCGCGTCGTCCCGTGAGGGCGCGAATGATGAACAGGAGGATCACCGCTCCCACGAACGCGACCAGGATGCTCCACAGGTTGACGCCGGTGGCGCCGGTATGACCGAACGCGTTGAAGACCCAACCGCCGATGAACGCGCCGATGATGCCGATGATGATGTCGCCGAGGATACCGCCGGGGCCCTCGCCGGGCACGACGTACTTCGCGAGGAATCCCGCGATCAATCCCACGACCAGCCAGCTCAAAATACTCATGTGTCCCTTGTTCCCTTCCCTTGCCTCGAAGTAAGGCGGCCCTCGCCGCGCTCGCCACTTGTACTTTCCCCGGAAGCATATTGGCCGAAACAGCGCACGGCTCGCCGTCCGCTTGCGTTTGCCGGATATGAAGACGATCACGGCCGTCGCGGCTGCCCTCGCCATCCTCGCGGTGGCGGCCCCCGCCGGCGCGCAAACGACCCGTCCCGAACCGCGCCCGGCGACGCTCACGGTGAACGGAACGGGCGCCCTCGACCGCGCACCCGATCGCGCGTTCGTCTCCGTTTCGATCGTGACGAACGACGACGTCGCCGGCCGGGCGACGTCGGCCAACAACAGCGCCTTCAATGCGCTCACCGCGAAGCTGGCGGCGCTCGGCGTGAGCGGCCCGGCGGTGAAAACCACCGCGTACAACGTCTCCTTCAACCAGCGTCCGCCCCAGCCGAACCAGCAATTCCCGCAACGCTACGGGTACGTCGTCAGCCGCTACGTGACCGTTACGACCGATCGTACCGATCAGGTCGGCGCATTGATCGACGCGGCCACGTCAGCCGGCGTCACCGACATCGGGTCGGTGAGCTTCGGCCTGCGCGACGGGCGTGCCGCCTATCGAGCCGCGCTCGCCGTCGCCATGGCGGACGCCGACGCGCAAGCCCACGCGCTCGCCGACGCAGCGCACGTGCGGCTGATCCGGGTCGCCTCCGTCTCGGCCGGCTCCGCACTGCCCGTTCCGCGCCCGGTTCCATACCAACGGATGGCCGCGACGGTCGCGGCGCCTCCCGTGCCGACCGAGGTCGCACCGAGCGACCTGACCGTCACCGCGTCCGTTGGCGTCACCTACGAAATAACGCCCTAGTCGGCCCGAAACCGGGCCGTCCCGGGACGGGTAGGTTGAAAGGCAATGACCGAAACCTGCGAGGTCTGCCGCGCGAAGCCGGCCAGCATTCATGACTACGCGCTCCGGGGCGGCCGCTGGGTCGCCGCCGACCTCTGCGCCGACTGTCTGAAGCAGCGGCGGCGCACGCCGTTCGCGATCTTGGGCGCGGCCGCCGCGGCAGCGGCGCTCGTCGGCGGGGCGGCCCTCGCCTTCGATACGCTCTCGCGCAAGGGGCACCCGGAAGGCGAGCCGTCGCCGGCTTCCCCAAACCCGTCACCGTCGCTCGGTAACCTGAGCCGCGTTTTCGGCGCCGGCTCGACGCTCGCGCAGTACTCGCGCGACCTCACCGATGCGGCACGTAAGGGCGAACTCGACCCGGTGATCGGACGCGACACCGAGGTCGAACGGGTCGTCTCGATCCTTGCCCGGCGCAGCAAGAACAATCCGGTCCTCATCGGCGAGCCCGGGGTCGGGAAGACGGCGATCGTGGAAGGACTCGCCCAGCGCATCGCCCGCGGCGACGTTCCGCAGTCGCTGCGCGACAAACGGGTGCTCGCGCTCTCGCTCGGACCACTCGTCGCCGGTACGAAGTACCGCGGCGAGTTCGAAAGCCGCGTCAAGAAGATCCTCGATGAGGTCAAGCGCGCGGGCCGCGACATCATCCTCTTCATCGACGAACTGCACACGCTCGTCGGGGCCGGTGCGGCCGAAGGTTCGCTCGACCTGAGCTCGATGATCAAACCCGAGCTCGCCCGCGGCGAACTGCAGTGCATCGGTGCGACGACGTTCGATGAGTACCGCAAGTACATCGAGTCCGACGCCGCCCTCGAGCGCCGCTTCCAGCCGGTGCAGGTCGACGAGCCGACGATCGAGCAGACGGTCGCGATCCTGCGCGGCCTGCGCCCCAGGTATGCGGCGCACCACGGCGTGACCATCGAAGACGAAGCGCTCGAAGCGGCGGCGGCGCTCGCCGCGCGCTACATCGCCGACCGCTATCTGCCCGACAAGGCGATCGACGTCGTCGACGAGGCCGCGGCCACTGCTGCGATGCGCAAGGAACGCACCGTCGACGCCGAGCGCGTCGCGGCCGTCGTCTCCCGCTGGACGGGGATCCCGCAAGGCACGATCACCGACGCGCAGCGCGCCGGCCTGTTGGCACTCGAAGAAAAGCTCAGCGCGCGCGTCGTCGGCCAGGACCAAGCCGTGCGCGCCGTATCCGAGGCGATCCGCCGCGCGCGCGCCGGGCTCAAGGATCCTCGCAAACCGGTCGGCGGCTTTCTCTTCATCGGATCGAGCGGCGTCGGCAAGACCGAGCTCGCCCGCGCGCTCGCCCAAGCGCTGTTCGGTACCGACGACGCGCTGATCCGCCTCGATCTCTCCGAGTACACCGAGTCGCACACGATCTCGCGCTTGATCGGCGCGCCGCCCGGCTATCAAGGTCACGACGAACCGGGACAGCTGACCGAACCGCTGCGGCGGCGTCCCTACTCGGTCGTGCTCTTCGACGAGATCGAGAAGGCGCACCCCGACGTCGCCGCGATCCTGCTGCAGATCCTCGACGACGGCCGGGTGACCGACGCGAAAGGACGCGCGATCGACTTCCGTCACGCGATCGTCGTGCTGACGTCGAACCTCGACCAGGCCGAGCTCGAATCCACGTTGCGCCCCGAGCTGCTCGACCGCATCGACGAAACGATCGTGTTCGCCGAGCTCGGTCCGCAGCAGATCGAGCGCATCGTCGAGCTGCAGATCGCGCTCTTGGCCCAGCGGGTCGGCGCGCAGGCGATGGAACTCCAACTCTCACCGCGCGCGCGGCGCTTCCTAGCCGACGAAAGCGCGGCGCAAGGGAGCGGCGCGCGCTTCGTGGCGCGGGCGATCGCCCGTCACGTCACCACCCCGCTCTCGGAAGCAATTCTGCGCGGCCGGCTCGCCGGCGGGCATACCGCGCACGTCGACTACGACGGCCACGCCGTCACCGTTGAGGCCGCATGAAACGTCTCGTTCTCGCACTCGTCCTGACCCTCGCGACGAGCACCGGTGCGCTAGCCCAGACCGTGCCGCTCGGCACGCCGCTCACCATGGTGCCGCAGCCCGGCACGAGCCAGACCGCCAACCTCATCTTCGACGCGATGATGGCCGTTGCGCGTTCCGCTTCGACGAATCCGCCCGCTTCGCAGGCAGCGTCACTCTCCTATCAGCACGCCCTGCAGAGCTACAACACCGGAGACATCGCAAACGCGAACGCCCAAGCGATTGCGGCGCTGAACGCCGCGAATGCTTCGCAGGCGGTGCCGACTCCGGTCTTGCGCTCGACGATCCCGCAGACGAGCGCGATGCAGACCTCACCCTTCCCGCTGCCCGGCGGCAGCGTCGCGCAGATCGACGCCGACGCCTTCGTCGCGCAGGCGCGCGGAGCCGTCGCGGCATGCAGGGCAGCGAAATCGCCGAACACCGCCGCCGCCGCGACGAACCTGGCAGCGGCGCAGACCGACGATCAGGCCGGACGCTACATGAACGTCCGCGTCGAAGCCCGGGCCGCCGTCAACCTCTGCGCCTCGGCCCGCTGACGCGGGCGGCGCCGCTACTTCAGCGCGTCTTTGATCGCGGTCTCGATTTGGCCGGGGTCCATCTCGCCGATGCGGTACGTCTTCACGACGCCGCGGCGGTCGATGAACACGTGCACCGGCATCGCGATCGCTCCGTAACTCTTGCCGACCTCACCGCTCTGGTCGAGCGCGACGGCACCGTACGGACGGTCGTACTTCTTCTGGAATGCAACCGCCTGACCGGGCGCGTCGAGCTCGTCGATGCCGACGACTTGCAAACCGGCTTTCGCGTACTTCGCGCGCAGCTTCCCGATCGAGGGCGCCTCGGCGTTGCACGGACCGCACCATGACGCGAAGAAGTTCACGTAGAGGGCCTTGCCTTTGTAGCCGTCGAGCGCGACCGGCTTGCCGGCCGGCGCCGGGAGCGAGAAGGCGGGCGCCGGCTGCCCGACGCGGGGCACCGCCAGAGCAGCCGCAGGGATGAGGGCGAGGGCGAACGCCGCCGCCGCTGCTGAGGAACGCACGTTCTCAACAACGCCGGCCGGGCTCCAGAGGTTCGGCTCCGCGGGTTAGACGACGGTCGGGAACTTCACCGTGGCCGCGTCGAGCTGCATCTGCGCGATCAATTCGTCCACCGAATCGAACCGCTGCTGGGCGCGGACGAAGCGGAAGTCGCGCAGCGCGAGCTCTTCACCGTACAAGGCGCCGTTGAAGTCGAGCAGCCAGGCCTCGACGGTGCGGGCGGCGCCGTCGAACGTCGGGTTCGTTCCGATCGAAACCAAGCCGGGATAGTCGCGCCCGTCGTGCCGCCCGGTGATCCGGTAGACGCCGTCCGGCGGGAGCAGTTTGCCCACAGCCACGACGACGTTGGCGGTCGGAAACCCGAGATCGTGGCCGCGGCCCGCGCCGAACGACACCGCGCCGCGCACCGTATACGGCGCGCCCAGCATCCGGTCGGCGCCTTCGAGGTCGCCGGCGGCGATCGCCGTGCGAATGCGGGTGCTCGAGACGCGCTCCCCGCCGTCCAACTCGTTGGGGACCGGGACCATCTCGCGGCCGCGCTCGCTCAGATGCGCCTGTGCGAACGCGACGTCGCCGGCGCGCTTGCTGCCGAAGCGAAAGTTCGCGCCGACGACCATCGCGCGCGCGCCGATCCGCCCGACGAGCGTCTCGTCCAAGAATTGCTCCGGCGAGAGTGAGGCGATCGAGGCATCGAAGGTCAGGACGTACGTCTCGTCGATGCCGGCGCGCGCGAACGCGTTGATCCGCTCCTCGAGCGTCGCGATCAGCGGCGGCTCCGTCCCCGGGCGCAAGAACGCGGCCGGATGTTCGCGGAACGTCAGCACCGCCGTTCGTTCGCCGGGCCGCCGCCGGCGGAGCGCTTCGCGAACGATCGCTCGATGCCCGCGATGAAAGCCGTCGAAGAACCCGATCGCGACGACGCGCGGCCGTTCGGGCGCGTGTTCCGGCAGCGCGTGGTGAATTTTCACGAGAACACCTTGCGCGGCGCGAGCAGCGCGCCGACCGTTTCGCCCACGCCGACCAGCGCGCGCGCCGAATCGCGAACGAAGACGTGCTTGTCGGGCGGCGGTTGCGCGAGCGGCACGAGTCGTCCGGCGCGAAAATCCGTCGCGTGCCGTCCGTCGAGAACGATGGTGGGAAACGGGATCACCCGTTCGGGCGAGACCAGCGCGGCGTCGGGATTGCTGCGCACTTCATCGAGCGTCCGGCTTTCGGAGAGCACGAACGGACCCGACGCCTCACGCAGCAGCGCGCCCATGTGGCCGACGGTGCCGCACGCGGCGGCGAGATCCTCGCACAGCGTCCGCACGTACGTCCCTTCGCTGCACGCGATGCGCAGCCGCACGACGTGTCCTTCGCGGCCCAACTCGTTCAGCGCGTAAATCGTGACGGTACGCGGTTGACGCTCCACCGTCTTCCCGGCCCGTGCGAGTTCGTAGAGCCGCGTCCCGCCGCTCTTCACCGCGCTGTACATCGGCGGAATCTGCGCGATAGGCCCCACGAACGCGGCGAGCGCGCCGCGCAGCCGCGCGTCGAGATCGTCGGGCACCGCGCGTTCGACCAGCGTCTCGCCGGTCGCATCGCCGGTCGTCGTCGCCCGGCCCAGCACGAGCGTGCAGACGTACGCCTTGCGGCGGTCTGCGATCAGCGGGATCAGCCGCGTCGCCTGCCCGAGCGCGATCGGCAGCACGCCGGCAGCCTGCGGATCGAGCGTCCCGAGATGTCCGATCGCAAGCTTCCCCGCCGGATCGCGGTAGATGCTGCGCAATCGCGCGCCGAACTGCGTCGACGTCGGTCCCGCCGGTTTGAACAGGTTGACGAAACCGAGCACGACGTCAGCGGCGTCGTGAGGGGCGGTGCGCGACCACCATTACAGACCTTGCGCGCGCAACGCGGCGTGCACGCCGTCGATCGCCGCCGGCAGGTCACCCTCGAACGTGAGGCCGGCCGCCATGAAGTGGCCTCCCCCGCCGAGCGTCGCCGCGGCCGCCTGCACGTTGATGCGGCCGCTCGAGCGCAGACTTACCCGCACCGCGCCGTCGTAATCCTTGAACAGCGCCGCCGCTTCGACGCCTTCGACCGCGCGCAGATGCTGCACGATCTCCTCGGTGTCCTCGCCGTCGGCCTGCGCCTCGTCCAGCATGCGCTGATCGACGTAGGTCCAGCAATACCGGCCGTCGTCCTGCAGCACCGCGCGCTCGAGCGCCATTCCGAGCAGCTTCGTCGCCGCGAACCGCTTGTTCGCGAAGATCTCCTCGGTGATCAGCGGCTTGTCCGCGCCCAGCTCGACCATCTCGGCCGACATCCGCAGCACGGCCGCCGTCGTGTTCGTGTGCATGAACGCGCCGGTGTCCGTCATGATCGTGGTGAGGATGCAGGTCGCGATCTCGGGCGTGATCTTCACGTTCAGCGCCCCGAGCAAGCGCAGCACGCACGTCCCGGTCGACGCCTCGGTCGGGATCACGTAATTCAGCGCACCGAAATGCGAATTGCCCAAATGATGATCGACGTCGAGCATGTTTTCGCGCGCGATCGCCGGCAAGTACTCGCCGGCGCGCGAGAAGTCGCTCATGTCGCAGAACACCCACAGCGTGTCCGCCGGCAGATCGGCCGGAACGTCGCGCGCGACGTGCTCCGCGTCCGGCAGAAACCGCAAATTGCGCGGAACCGGATCCTGCTGAAAATACCCGACCCGCTTGCCCAGCTGCTTCAACGCGAGGCCGAGCGCCAGCCCGGCACCCAGCGTGTCGCCGTCCGGCTTCACGTGGGAGACGAACATGAACGAGGAGCGCCGCCGCAGCTCCGCAACGACGACCTCCGTCGAATCGGAGACCGGCGCGACGCCGGTCGCGCCAACCGCGCTACTCATCGATCACCTTCGCGCGCTCCAGCGTCTTGTGCAGCGCAATCGCTTTCTCGGTCGAGCGGTCTTCCACGAACGTCAGCTCCGGCGTGTATCGCAAGTCGATCGCATGCCCCAACTCCCCCCGCAGAAACCGAGCCGCACTCTCCAACGCATCCATCGTCTGCCGCGCCACATGCCGATCCCCGATGATCGACACGAACACCTTGCAGAACTTCATGTCTTGCGTAATCTCACACCGAACGACCGTGACGAACCCCAGACGCGGATCCTTCAACTGCTCGCTGATGATCGTCGCCAACGCCCGCTGAATCTCACTATCGATCTTCGCCTGCCGCTGCTGTTTCATTTTAAAGGCGCTCCGCTCACGCTGCGCACCCCCCACGCTGCGCGTGGGGCCCCCGGATTCGACCTCGCAACGACCGTCGGCACGCGGAAGATTCTGCTGCGCTCGGTCCATGACCGGCACTGTCGGCGCGTTCGTGGCGGATGCTCATGCCGGTCATACACTAATCACACGGTGTCGCTGCCCAAGCCATGCCGGGTCACGACGTTCGGAATCGCGCACGCCGCGCCACCGCATTGCCAAGAAGACGCCGAGCGCAACCGGCACAAAGTTCGCCGCGTCCCACAGCCTACCGGCGTGCCACGCGACGAGTGTAAACGCCGCGCAATACGCAACGAACCCGAGCGTGACGAAGAAGTACTTCCTCACGCCGCGTCCCGTCCGACGTCAAACCGTGCCTGGCGTTCGTGGCGGGGATGGTTTCTCGTCGGGGCGTTTGAGAAATTCGCGGAGCCAGGATGGCGAGAGCGAATTTTCAACCGAGCAGCAATTTTCCAAGGATGGAAAATTGCGGGCGTCCCCGGCGAGGAACCATCCCCGCCGCGAACGCCCGCCACCATCGATGGCATTACGCTGGCTGCAACTCCGGAGCGACGAGCTCCGAGGTCCAAGCCTCGATGACGTCCCCCGGCTTGAGGTCGGCGAAACGAGCGACCTGGATGCCGCATTCGAAGTTCTCGGCGACTTCCCGGACGTCGTCCTTGAACCGGCGCAGCGACTCGATCTCGCCATCGAACACGACCGCCGCATCGCGGAGGACGCGCACCTTCGAGTTGCGCGTGATCTTGCCGGACTGCACGTAGCAGCCGGCGATCGATCCGACCTTCGAGACCTTGAAGATCTCGCGAACTTCCGCGCGCCCGAGGACGATCTCGCGGAACTTCGGCGCAAGCATGCCGACCATGGCCTTCTTGAGGTCGTTCTCCACGTCGTAGATGACCTGGTAGAACCGCAAGTCGACTTGCTCGGACTCGGCGAGCCGCTTGACCGACTCGTCGGGCCGGATGTTGAACCCGATGAGCACGGCGTTCGAGGCCGAGGCGAGGTTGACGTCGTTCTCGGTGATGCCGCCGACGCCGGCGAGGATGACGCGCACGTCGACCTCACCGTTCGAGAGCGATTCGACACGGCCGCGCAGCGCTTCGACCGATCCTTGGCCGTCGGCCTTGAGGATGAGGTTGAGCGTCTTGCGACCGCCGTCCGCCGGCATGAGCATGAAGGTCTCGAGCGAGACTTTCGCGCCGCCGGTGCTGGCCGCCATCCGGACGTCGCGACGCTTGGTGGAGCGTTTGGCGGCAGCCTCACGCGCCGTCTTTTCGTCGGAGACGACCATCAGGGTGTCACCGGCCGACGGAACGTCGCCCAGTCCCATGATCTCGACCGGCATCGAGGGGCCGGCCTTCTTCGTCTGCTTGCCCTTGTCGTCGATCAGCGCACGGATCTTGCCGTACGTCGGTCCGACCACGACCACGTCGCCGACGCGCAGCGTCCCGGTCTGGATGAGCACCGTCGCGACCGGGCCGCGACCGCGGTCGAGGGCCGATTCGATGACGACGCCGCTCGCCCGGCGATGCGGGTTGGCCTTGAGCTCCTTGAGGTCGGCTTCGAGCAGCACGGTCTCGAGCAGCTTGTCGATGTTGTTGCCGGTGCGCGCGGAAACCGCCACCATTTCGATGGTACCGCCCCACTCGACCGGCTGCAGGCCTTCGTCGGTGAGCTGCTGCTTGACGCGATCCGGCTGCGCGTCTTCCTTGTCCATCTTGTTGATGGCCACGACGATCGGCACGCCGGCCGCTTTGATGTGCGAGATCGCTTCCTTCGTTTGCGGCATCACGCCGTCGTCGGCGGCGACGACGAGGATCGCGACGTCGGTGACCTTCGCACCGCGCGCGCGCATCGCCGTGAACGCTTCGTGACCGGGAGTGTCGATGAAGGTGATGTTGCGGCCGTTCTGCTCGACCGTGTACGCGCCGATCTTCTGCGTGATGCCGCCCGCTTCGCCGGCGGCGACGCTGGCGGAACGGATCTTGTCGAGCAACGAGGTCTTGCCGTGGTCAACGTGGCCGAGCACGGTGACGACCGGCGGCCGCGGCTGCAGCATCTCCGGCTTGTCTTCTTCTTGCTCGACGACGACTTCGTCGCCGGCTTCCTTGACGATCGCGTTGAAGCCGAACTTCCGCGCGACGGCCGTGGCCTGATCGGAGGAGATGTTCTGGTTGATCGTCGCCATCGTGCCCATGCGGATGAGCTCGCGGATCACGTCGGCCGCCGGCACGATCATCGAGGTCGCGAGTTCCTGGACCGTCAGAACGTCCGGGATCTCGATCGACTCGAGCTTCGCGTTGGGATCCTCGACGCGGTCGATGTAGGCACCGCCGCTGCGGCGGCGCTGCTTCTCGAGCCGCATCTCCGCATCGCGCGCCTTCTTCGCTTCGAGCTGCTCGCGGGTGGAGCGGCCGCGGCCGCCGCCGGGACGGCCGCCGGGGCCGCCGCCGGATGACGGCATGGGGCCGACGCCCGGCGTGATCGGCCCGTTGCCGGCCGGACCGCCGGGACGCGGTCCGCCGAACGGACGCGGACTCGCGGTCGCGCCGGGGATGGCACGGAATGCACCGTTGCCGGCCGGACGACGGCCGACCGGTGCGCCAGGGGCGCCGGAGGCCGGCGGAGCGCCCGGCGCTCCCGGCGGACCCGCGGGAGCGGGACGCGCCTGCTGATATTGGCCGGGGACGCCCTGGCCGGGGCGCGGCGCGACTCCGGGGCGGCCGGGGACCTGCCCGTTGCCGGGCGGCGTGACCGGACGCGCGGGAGGACGCACGGATGCCTGCCCAGCCGGGACCGGGCGGAGCTGCGGGACCGGTTCCGATGGGACCATTGGGCGGCGCGGCATCGGCCCGGGCTGGCCGGGCGGCGGCGCCACGCCGGGTCGCGGGGTTGGCCCCTCGGGGCGCTCCGGAGCGGCTTCGGGACGGGCCGGGGCGGCTTCCACGACCGTCGCGGCCGCAGCCGGCTGCTCCGGTTGCGGGGCCGGCGGCGGGGGCTGGCGGCGGACCGGCGGCGTGTTCGGCACGGGCCGCAGCTGCGGGATCGGAGCCGGCGCGGCAGGCTCGACGGCGACGGCAGCCGGAGCTTGCGCGACCGGGGCCGATACGGCCGGAACGGGCGGCAGAACAACGGCGGCGGCGACTGCCGCGACCTCGGCGACCGGCACCGAAGGTGGAGCGGGCGGCGGGGCAACGGCCTCGACGGCCGTCGCCGGCGCGGCTTTGACCGCCGGAGCGCGCTTGACCGGAGCTGCCGCTACGGCGGCAACCGGGGCCTCGGCCGGCGCAGCCGCCGCAGCGGCGGCGGGTTGGGGCGCGGCAGGAACTGCGGCAACCGCAGGTGCGGGGGCCGGTGCGGGCTTCGGAGGGGCCTTCGCGCCCTTGAGCTGCGCGCGCAGCAGGTCGGCGACCTTGGGCTCGACCACGCTGAGTTGGTTCTTCGCCTCGAGGCCGAGACGCCCGAAGAGGGCGAGCAGGTCCTTCGAGGTCATACCGAGCTCCTTCGCGAGCTCGAAAATCCTGGGTTTACCGGTTGCCATGCAGTCCTTCAAAGATATGGTGCCCGAGAGCACCATCCGCCGTTAAGTCATTCTTTTAGAGCTCCGAGATCCGGAGTGAGTCACCATTGTAGCAGAGCTTCGCCACTAAACCCCGGATAACGCTTGTTCTTTGCGACCCGTTCTGCGCACGTCCGCGAGCAGAGATAGGTTCCCCGACCTTCCGAACGCCCTCTTCCGTCGGCGATCCAGCGACCGCCTGCGCCCCGCGTGAACCGCCTCAGCGCGGGCTGCGGGAACGCGGTCCGGCAACCCACGCACGTGCGCAGCGGAATCATTCGTTCGTGAACATCTCCCGCTTGAACTCCTCGAGACGGCGCAGCAGCTCGTCCTGGTCGATCGCCGCTTCGTCAACCTCCTCTTCGCCCTCCGCTAGGACCTCGTCGGCTTCGATCTCGGTTGCTTCCACGCCGCCGGAGGCCGCGCGGGCTTCCCGCTCGGCGAGGTAGCGTTCGCGGGCCTCGGCGGCCTCCGAGTCGCTGGTGATGTCGAGGCGCCAGCCGGTCAGCCGAGCGGCGAGCCGCACGTTCTGGCCTTCGCGTCCGATCGCCAGCGACAGCTGATGGTCGGGGACGGTCACCAGCGCCACGCCCTCTTCCTCGAACAGCTCGACGCCCAGCACCTTGGCCGGCGCCAGCGCGTTCGCGACGAAGGTCGGGAGGTCGGCCGCCCAGCGGATGACGTCGATCTTCTCGCCGCGCAATTCGTCCGAGACGTTGGCGACGCGCGAAGATTTCGGCCCCAGGCACGCGCCGACGGCGTCGATCTCCGGCCGTTTCGAGGTGACCGCGACCTTCGTGCGCGCGCCGGGCTCGCGGGCGATCGCCATGATCTCCACGATGTCGTCCTGGATCTCGGGCACCTGGAACTCGATCAAGCGCTGCACGAGGCCCTCGGCCGCACGCGAGAGCACGACCAGCGGTCCTTTGTTCGTCTTGCGCACGTCGAGCACATAGGCGCGGATGCGGTCGTTGATGCGGTAGTTTTCGCGCGGAACCTGTTCGCTGAACGGCAGCAACGCTTCGGTCTTGCGATCGTCGAGCAGCACGTACATGTTGCGCTGTTCGTAGCGCTGAACGGTGCCGAGCACGATGTCGTGCAATTTCGCCGAGTAGGTGTTGTAGACCGTGTCGCGCTCGGCCTCGCGGATGCGCTGCACGATCACTTGCTTCGCGGTCTGCGCGGCAATGCGGCCGAAGTCACGCGGCGTGACGACCTCGTCGAAGAAGTCGCCCGGCTCGTAGCGCGCTCCGGCCTCCTTCTTGGAGATCTCCAATTTGGGATCGGTGACCTCGCCGTCGTTGACGACGGTGCGGCGGTGATACACCTGATAGTCGCCGCTCTGGCGGTCGATCGTCACGATCGCATTCGCCTCGCCGCCGAAATTGCGCTTGTACGCCGAGATCAGCGCGGCTTCGAGCGCTTCGAGCAGCGACTCGAAGCTGATGTTGCGTTCGTTTTCGATCTCGCGGAGCGCCGCGATCATCTCTGCGTTCATCGATTCTTCTCTCGTTGTTTTGCGCGTTGGAGGTCGGCGCGCACGTCGTACTCCACGTTCGCGGACTTGATCACCGCAAGCGGGATCAGCAGCTCTTTCCCGTCGCCGGACAAGACCACGTTCGTTCCCCGTACGCCGTCGAGCCGGCCGCGATGGGTCTTGGCCTTCTCGATCGCGAGGGTCGTGACGACTTTGACGTCGCGCCCGGTGAAGCGCTCGTAGTCGGACGGCTTGGTGAGCGGCCGGTTGAGGCCGGCCGATTCGATCTCGAGCGTGTAGGGATCGGTGAACGCGTCGAGCGCCGTGTTGATGCGCGCGGCGATCCGCTCGCACGTGGCGACGTCCACGCCGCCTTCGCGATCGACCGTCACGTGCAGCGCCGTCGTGCGGCTCCGCCGGTGCGCCTGAGCGCTGACGATCTCGACGTCGCGGAACTCGGGCTGGTGCGGCAAAGCGTGCACGACGCGCTCGAATGCGTCTGCTAACAGCGTCTTCTCGTCGCTGAGCGGCTCCACGGCAACCAACCTCCTTCCTCCGACCCCGTTACAACAGAGAAGCGCGGGCAGTGCCCACGCTCCATGCGTTTACGTCCGTCCGCCATCATACGACGGCGGCGCAAATCGCGCAACCCGGACCCGTTCAGGGGTGGCGCGGGACCGGCGTCGCGAGGCTCCCCGGGACGTGCTTCTCCATCCGCGGGTCGTCGCACGAGACCTCGACGTAGTCGATTTCCGGCTTCAGATCCGGATTCGGGCCGGGGAAGACGAGCGTAGTGCGGCCCCCGACCAGCGACGAGGGCGCCGGCGGCGGGCTCGGCTGGGGATGGTCGGTCACCCGCCAGGCGCGGCAGACCGTTCGGCCGATCAGGTTGCGCTTGGGCTCGCCGAAGACGTAGGTCACCGAATCCGGATGGAGGTTGGTCCGCCGTTCCCGGATGATGCCGAAGGTCGCCGCGAGCACCTCGGGCGGCGGCCGCACCAGCCGCTCGTAGCCTTCCGCTACCGTGTCGCGATCGACGGTCGCTCCCGGATAGCGCTGCATCGTGTTGCCGCCTCGCGGCAAGAGCCCTCTGAGCTTCGCGTTGAGGTCGGAGACCGGCCCGCTCGAGGGCGGCGGAGCGGAAGGCGGGACGGAGACTGCCGGTCCGGGCGATGGTACGGCGACGACGGGGTTGCGAAGCGGGATCGGCGCCGCCGTCGCGGGCGAACCGGTACGCGGGCCAGGCGAGGCGGTTTTTCCCGCCCCGGGAAGCCCGCTCGCCGTGGGATGGGGACCGCTCGCGGCTGGGCGCGGACCGACGGTTGCGGCCTGCTTCGGCTGGCCCGGCGTCGCCGACGCAGCCGGGCGGGGCGTTCCAGGCAGGGCGGTCGGCGCCGCGGTGGCAGCGACTTGGGCGGCGCGCGTGGCGACCGCCGTGGGCACGGCGGACGGTGCGGACGTGGCCGGCGCCGTCGCCGCGGCCGTCGGCGCGGTCGTGGGCTTTGCGCTCGGCGCCGTGGTCGGCGCGAGCGTCGGCGGCGCGGTGACCGCGACCGGCTCTAGGGTGCGCGGGGCGACGGTGGGCGGGGCAGTGAGCGGGATGGTCGGGGCCGCCGTCGGAGGTGCCGTCGGCGCCTCGGTCGGCGGGGCAGTGGGCGCGCGGGTCGGTGGCACCGTCGGCGCGGCGGAGGCGACCGCGACGAGAAGGGTCGGCACCGATGTCGGCACCCTCGCCGGCGCCACGGGCGGTGGCGGCGTCGGGGGGAGCGTCGGCGGCGGGGTCGGCTGCGGCCGCGCCGAGGGGCGAAGGACCGAGAGCTCCCGGCGTCTGGGCGGCGGCGGGTGCACGACGATGCGATGCGGGACCGGCCGCACGACGGCGACCGGCCGGACGGTCGGGCGTGGCAGCGGGCGAACGGCGGGGACGGAGGCGGCGGCGGGCAGCGCGCTGGCGGCGGGTGCCGCCGGAGCGGCCGGTGCGGCGGGGGCCGCATCCCGCACGATGATGTCGGCGGTGACGTCGCCTTCGCGGCTCGTGCCGCCGGTGTCGCTCACTTGTGTCAGGGCGAAGAGCAAGACGACGAGCGCATGCACGACCAGCGACCCGCCCAGCGCGGCGACGTCACGCCGCGACGAGGGCCGTTCGATATGGGCATTCCGGTGCGCGCGGCTCACGTCGGGTTTCTCTTACCTGCGCTTGCCGGAACACCATGCCGCCGCCGTGCAAAAGCGATCCGGCGTTGAAGCAACTGTGACGGTGCTTTCTCCCAGTCGCAGGACCGCTAGTGCGGTCGAGGAACACGCGCGGCCGATGCAGCCTCCTGCCAAACGTACTAAAATCGTCGCCACGGTTGGCCCGGCGTCGCGCGATCCGGCGATGCTTCGGTCACTTTTCCTGGCCGGCGTCAACGTCGTGCGCCTGAACTTTTCGCACGGCACGCACGAAGAGCATGCCGCGACGATCCTCGACGTGCGCCGCATCGCCCGCGAGCTCGAACTGCACGTCGCAATCCTGCAAGACCTGCCGGGACCGAAGGTGCGCACCGGCCCGTTCGCCGACGGAGTTTCCTCGGTGCGGCTGGAGAACGGCGCGAACTTCACCCTCACGACGCAGGCGGAGCCCGGCGACGCTCAGCATGTCAGCGTTACCTACGAAGGCCTGGCCCGCGACGTCGAGGTCGGCAAGCGCATCTATCTCGCCGACGGTTCGATCGCGTTGCGCGTCATGGCGGTCGAAGGGCCGTGCGTGCGCACGGTCGTCGAGACCGGCGGCGAGTTGCGCGAGCGGCAAGGGATCAACTATCCCGACGGGACGCTCGAACTCGAAGCGGTGACCGACCGCGATCTCGAACATCTGGACTTCGGAATCGCGCAGAACGTCGATTGGGTCGCGGTCTCGTTCGTGCGTACGGCCCAAGACGTGTGGCGGGTCAAGGAACGCATCGCGCAGAGCGGCCAGAACATCCCCGTGATGGCGAAGATCGAGAAGCACGAAGCGCTCGAGCACATCGACGACATCCTGACCGTCGCCGACGGCATCATGGTCGCCCGCGGCGACCTCGGAATCGAGATCCCGCTCGAAGACGTGCCGCTCACCCAAAAGGACCTGATCGCGCGGGCGAACCGCGTTTCGAAGCCGGTCGTCACCGCCACGCAGATGCTCGAGTCGATGATCTCCTCGCCGCGTCCCACCCGCGCCGAGACGACCGACGTCGCCAACGCGATCCTCGACGGCACCGACGCCGTGATGCTCTCGGGCGAAACGGCGCGCGGCGAGTATCCGCTCGAAACCGTGCGCACGATGGCGCGCATCGCGATGCACGTCGAAGAGCAGTATCCGCACTTGGAAATGCGCGCTCGCCGCTCCACGACCGAACCGGCGGTCATCGAGACGGACGCGGAGATCGGCATGTCGATCGCCGAGGCCGCCGTGCGCTGCGCCGACGCGCTCGGCCTGCGGCTCATCGTCAGCGGTTCGACGACCGGAAACACGGCCCGCTACGTTTCGTCGTTCCGGCCGCGCGCGCGCATCGTGGCTTTGACGCCGCTCGAAGAAGTCGCGCGCCGCATGGCGGTCGTGTGGGGCGTCGAGTCGTCGGTCGTGCAGTCGTATCGCTACATCGAAACGCTGATCGAGATCGCGGAGGCTCGCATCGTCTCCGACGGCCACGCGGCGCCCGGCGAAACGATCGCGATCACCAGCGGCATGCCGGTCGGCGCGGGCGGCACCAACGTCCTGAAAATCCACCGGCTCCCAGCGATCTAAGCGCTTTAGCCGGTCGCCCGGCAGCAGGGGATGCGCTCGGTCCAGCGGAGGAGTCGTCGCCATGATGCTGGGTGTTGATCGCGGGCACTTCGACGCTCGGTGCTTCGGTGTTTCGTTGGCGCGTCGCGCTCTCGCCGGCAACGGCGTGCGGGCTGCTCGCCGCCTGCGGCGGGTCGGCTACGTCGACCGACGCGGTGCCGCCCGCGCAGCAACGGCGGCTCCACGCTGCAGAGCGTCAGCGTCCGCCAAAACGTGCTTGGTTCTAGTGCGACCGACGTCTCATCGGGCTCGGCGGCGTGCGGCGGCACGACCGGTACGCCGCGCACCTGTACGATCCCGATCCCGGCGCCGCCCGCCAGCGACTCCTTCGTCTTCACCTCGTACGACGCACCGCCGAGCGGCGGCAGCTTCGCCGCTGCCAAGGCGCTGGGCGCGGGCCTCGTGGCGCAGACCGTCGCCCAGGGACAGAGCAACGTCGTGAACGTCACGCTCGGCGGAATCGTGAGCGCCGTCCCGCTCTCGTTGCCGACGCCGCTCATCCGCGGCACGGTCGCCTCGCAGCAGCAGCCCACGGTGGCCGCGCTGGACGCCGACGGCAACATCATCGTGACGGACGGGTACGTCGATGCGAACGGCAATCCGGTCACGCTCTTCATCGGCGCGGCGCCGAACCCGAGCAGCGAGATCATTCTCAGCGGGACGGCGCTAACCGCACCCGCGCCCGCCGGCGTCATTGTCACCTACAACGGAACCGCGACGGCCGCGTACGCTAGCACGATCACCGCGACGGCGAGCAGCGGCCCCACAGCGACGACGGCACTCACGCTGATCGGTCCAAAGGAAACCGTGTTCCCCACGACAACCGCGAACAGCTTCCCCTTCGCGATCACGAACGGGCCGGACGGGAACCTCTGGATCGCCGACGCCAACAACGGCCTCCTCCCGCTCACGCCTGCCGGCTCGTTCCCGGGGCCCGCGTTCGGCCCGGCGGCGCCGGAGCTGGTCGCCGCCGGACCCGACGGCAATCTCTGGGCGACCGAAGAGGGCGGCAGCGCGATCGGTCGGTGGGACGACGGCCGGAGTGCATACGAACTTCCCCATGCCGCAGAACGCCAGCGGTCCGCTCGGGATCGCCGCCGGACCCGACGGCAACCTCTGGGTCACGGAGAGCTCCGGGAACCGGATCGCGCGCGTCACGACGAGCGGCGCATTGACCGAGTTCACGCTCCCGCAGCCGAACAGCGGACCCGCGTTCATCACCGCCGGTCCGGACGGCAACCTCTGGTACACGGAGTACTCAGGGTCCGGCGGAACCAGCACCGTGCGCCGCTTCGTCTGGTGAGCGCGCTCTTCAGCCGGTAGCGGTCTTCCCTTTGGGCGCGATGCGCCAGACGGCGTCGGCAAAGGCGTGGACGTCGTCGGGCGTCGTGTCCCAGGCGGTCATCCAGCGGACGATGTTGCGCTCCGCGTCCCAGACGTAGAAGCGCCGCTCGCGCTGCAGCGGTTCGATCGCCTGCCGCGGCAGAATCGGAAAAAGTCCGTTCGCTTCGACCGGATACGCGAGCTGCACGACGTCGTCGAGATCGCGCAGCCGCTCCGCCAACAGGTGCGCCATCGCGTTCGCGTGCGTCGCGTTGCGCAGCCAGAGATCGCCGCGCAGCAGCGCCTCGAACTGCGCCGCGACGAACCGCATCTTCGAGGCGAGCTGCATCCCCTGCTTGCGCGTGTACGGCAGGATCTCGGTCGCCGGGTGCGCGCGCGGGAACACGATCGCCTCGCCGAACATCAAGCCGTTCTTCGTCCCGCCGAACGTGCAGACGTCGACGCCGGTGTCGACCAGCATCGTGCGCAGGTCCGTACCGAGCGCGGCGACCGCGTTCGCCAGGCGCGCGCCGTCGACGTGAAAGAGCAGCCCGTGCGCGCGCGCGCAGTCGCCGAGCGCGCGCAATTCCTCGAGCGTGTAGACGGTCCCGACCTCGGTCGATTGCGAGATCGAGATCGCGGCCGGCTGCACGTGGTGCTGGTCGCCGATGCCGTGCAGTTGCCGTACCACGTCCGCCGGCGTCAGCTTCCCGTTCTCGACCGGGACGTCGATCAGCTTGCCGCCGGCGAAGCGTTCGTATGCGCCGCACTCGTCGACGGCCAGGTGCGCGAACTGCGGACAGATCACCGCTTGGTGCGGCCGCAGCGCGGCGGCGAGCGCGATCACGTTCGCGCCCGTCCCGTTCCAACAGAAGAATACTCGCGCGCCGTCGCCGAGCTGCGCGCGGAACGCGTCCTCGACGCGCGCGGTGTATGCGTCGTCGCCGTAGCCGGGAACGTGGCCGTCGTTGGCGGCGGCAAGCGCGGCGAGCACGTCGGGGTGGACGCCCGCGTTGTTGTCGCTGGCGAATGCGCGTTGGGCGGGAGCGGTCGTCTGCATCGTCCGCAAGGTGCGGCCCGCGGTGCGCGTTACCCTACCTCGCCGTGCGCAATTCAGGGCGCGATGCCGACCGCGTTCTCGGTGGGAGCAAAGTCGGCGTAGTCGGCTTCGAGCTCGGCCTTCATGCGCGGCAGATTGATCGTCGCGAGCTGTTTGGCGACGACCGCATGCCCGTCGGTACCGGGCGCGTAGGTTTGCACGAGCGTGATCGTGCCGCCGTCGGTGCGCGACCAGATTGCTTGCAGGATGCGGCCGTGCTGCGGATCGACCGCGACGTCGAGCGTCTTCACCAGCATGTGATTCTTGGGCGTCAACCGCAAGACGGGCGCATCGTCGGTCGAAGCGGGCGCGAACGCCACCTCGTAGCGGTCCGGCCAGCGCGCCGGGTCACCCAGGTCGTACTTCATGTCCGAGAAGGCTTTGGCGATGAACGGGACGCCGCGGAAGACGAAGCGGTAGAGGCCGGGCCGCTTGTACCAGGAGTCGCCGTGCAAGGTGATGCGGATGAACGGGAACATCCGCAGGCGCACGTGGAGTGCCACGGACGCCTTGTAGGCGTCCGGTTGCTCGGGCGATCCCGCGAGGGCAGTCAGCACGGAGGGTACCGTCGGCGCATCTCCCGCGGAGGCCGGGCACGGATTGACGACGAGGAGCGCTGCCAGCAGCAGCACCATTCGCATGTTGTGACGGTACCCGGAGCAGCCGTGAGGACCCTGGGACCCGCGGGATTCTCATCGAGACCCAAGATTTGCGCGGATCAGCTCGGCGGCATGGTCGAGCGCGACCCCGTGCTGCGCGCCCGAGAGCATGCGGGCGATCTCGGCCTGACGCCCTTCACCAGACAGCTCGACCGCCTCGATCGTCGTCGCGGCCGCGCCGGCCCGCTTGCGCAACGCGACGTGGGTCGTGCCGTGGGAGGCGATCTGCGCGAGATGCGTGATGCAGACGACCTGTGCCCGCGCCGCCAACCGCGCCAGCCGCTGGCCGACTGCCGACGCCGTCGCACCGCCGATACCCGCGTCGATCTCGTCGAAGACGAGCGCCCTGCGCTCGCGGCGATCGGCCAGGACGACGACCAGCGCGAGCAGCACACGCGACAGCTCGCCACCCGAGGCGATCTTTCCGAGGGCGCGCTCCGGCTCGCCCGGGTTCGCCGAGAACCGCAGCTCGGCGCGCTCGGCGCCCGTCGCGCCGACCGCCTCCAAAGGGCCCAATGCGATGCGCAGCCGCGCCGCCGGCATCTCGAGCGCCGCGAGCTCGCCGCGAATCGCCTCCTCGATCGCCGCCGCCGCCTCGCACCGGCTCGCGCTCAACCGCCGCGCCGCCTCGCACAGCGCCGTCTCGAGCGTGCCGGCCTCGCGTTCGGCCGCGGCGATGCGCGCCTCCCGGTCGTCGACGTCGGCGACGTCGGCCGCGAACGCGTCGCGTTGCTCCCGCATCGCGGCGAGCGAGCCGCCGTACTTCTTCTTCAACCGGTCGAGGGCGTCGAGCCGCGCGGTCAGCGCGTCGAGTTCGGCCGGATCGAGTTCGACGGCCTCGCGCTCGCGCGCGATCCGGGCGGCGAGTTCGTTGGCGTCCGATTGCAGTGCGCCCGCCGCGCCGGCCAGCTCGGCGAAGCGCTCTGTGTACCGCGCCAAGCTCAGCAAGGCGCCCTCGCATTCGCCCAGCGCGTCGACGGCGCCGCGTTCTTTCTCGAGCGCGTCGGAAGCGCTCGCCAGGGCGGCACCGATGCGTTCCGCGTTCGCCAGCACGTCGCGCCGTTCGCGCAAACGCTCGTCTTCGTCGTCGGCGGCGACCGCGGCCGCGTCGATCTCGTCGCGCGCGAAGCGCGCGAACTCGGCCCGCGCCGTCGCGCGACCGTCCGCGTCCCGTAGCGCACTCAACCGTTCGCGCGCCGCCTGCAGATCGTCGAATGTCCGGCGCACGTCGCCCCGCGCCGCGAGCGCGTCCGGTCCGCCGAAGCGATCGAGCAGCTCGAGCGCGTACGCGGGGGCGAGCAAACGCTGCGCTTGATGCTGCGAGACGACGTCGACCTGTGTTCCGATCAGTTCGCGAAGCTGGCTCGCCCCGGCCGCGATTCCGTTGATGCGCCCGTGCGAGCGGCCTTCGGCCAGCACTTCGCGCTGCACGATGAGATCGTCGTCGTCGGCCAGCGTGAATCCGGCCGCGGCGAGCGATGACCGCAGCGCGTCGTCGGGCGCAATCTCGAGCACGACGCGCGCGCGTTCGGCGCCGCTGCGCACGGTGTCCGCGTCGGCGCGCTCGCCCAGCGCCAGCCGCAGGCCGCCCAGCAGCATGGTCTTGCCGGAACCGGTCTCGCCGGTGACGACGGTGAGACCGTCGGAGAACGCGACTTCCGCACGTTCGATCAGGCCGACGTTCTCGACGGTCATACGCAGCAGCGTCACCGCCCCGCCGGCCGTCACCGCGACTTGATCGGAACGCCCCATTGCAGCTTGTCTTCGAGCCGCGCGAAGAACGCGCGCGACCGCACGCGGGCGAACCGCACCGGCTTCTCGGCGCGGCGGATGACGACGCGGTCGCCGGCGCCGAGTTCGGCTGCGACGAACCCGTCGTTCTCGAGGTTCGCGCGGCTGAGCTCGTTGTCGCAGGTGATCTCGATCTCGGCACTCGTCGGCACGAGCAGCGGACGCGCGAACAGCGTGTGCGGCAGCAGTCCGGCGATGCCGAGCGCGTCGACGTTCGGATGGATGATCGGGCCGCCCGCGCTCAAGAAGTAGGCGGTCGATCCGGTCGGTGTCGCGACGATCACACCGTCAGAGGGCAGGTGCGCGATCGTCTCGCCGTTGAGCGCGAGCCCGAACGGCGCGAGTCGCGCTTGCGAGACGCGCCGCACCACGACCTCGTTGAGCGCGAAGTGCAACGCGTCCGAACCGGCGACTTGCGCGTAGAGCGCCACCCGCTCGTCGACCTGCACGTTGCCCGCAAAGACCCGTTCCAGCGCCGCGAAACCCTCGTCGTTCGACTCCACCTCGGTGAGAAATCCGAGCCGCCCGGTGTTCACGCCGAGGATCGGGATGCCGAGTTCGTGCACGAGCCGCGCGGCGCGCAGCAACGTTCCATCGCCCCCCACAGTGACCAGCAAGTCCGCGTCCTCGAGCGCGCAGGTCGTCGGAAACCCGAGCTCGTCACCCGCCCCTTCGCACACCGCCAACCGCAGCCCATGCTCCGCCGCCAGCGCCGCGACGCGCCCCGCGCTCTCCGTCGCGTGCGGACGCTCCGTGTTCACGTAGAGTGCGATCGAACGGAGAGGTTGATGCAGGGTGCTGACGGCCGTCATTCGTGCGCTTCTCGGACGAGGGCGTCCAGCCGGACGTCATCGACTTCTTCGCCGGTGCGGCGGAGCTCGTAGAAGAATTCGACGTTGCCGGCAGGGCCGCGGAGCGGGGAAAGCATGGCGCCTACGGCGCGGACGCCGGTCGCGCGAATGCCGTCGCGCACCTCGCGCAGGATGTCGGCGTGTACGGCCGGATCGCGCACGACGCCGCCCCCGCCGAGCCGTTCGCGGCCGGCTTCGAATTGCGGTTTGACGAGCGCGATGATCGCGCCGCCCTCGCGCAAGTACGCGACGGCACGCTGGACGATCGTGCGCAGCGAGATGAACGACGCGTCGATCACGATCAGATCGAAACCGTCCGGATACGCGTCGTCCGGCAGCGTGCGGAAGTTGGTGCGCTCGACGACGGTGACCCGCGGTTCGCTTCGCAGCTTCCAGGCGATTTGCCCGCGCCCGACGTCGAGGGCCGTCACGTGCCGCGCGCCGTTCTGCAGGAGCGCGTCGGTGAACCCCCCCGTCGAAGCGCCGACGTCGAGCACGTCGAGTCCGGCCGGATCGATCGCGAACGTGCGCAGCGCGCCCTCGAGCTTGTCGCCGCCCCGCGAGACGTACTTCGGCGCCTCTTCGACCCGCACGTCGGCACCGAGCGGCACGTGCGCGCCCGGTTTGCTCGCCGGCTCCCCGTCGACGCGAACCTTGCCCGCCAAAATCAACGCGCGCGCCTGCGACCGCGTCAACGCGGTCAACTCGACCACCACCGTGTCGAGGCGTCGCAGACCCCGCTGACCCCGGTCATGGACCGAGCGCAGATCCGTCAAGCCAAGCCTCCCAGGTCGAGTGACTTACAACTGACGCTCATCGAGCGCGTCCTCCGCTGGACGCGCAGGCGGCGGCACGTTGACCGCATCGATCGACTGCTGCGCGGTCTTCAGCAAGGACTCGCAGCGGCCGACGAGGTCGCGCCCTTCTTTATAGAGCGCGACGGCGCGCTCGAGATCGGTATCGTCCGTCTCGAGTGCTTTCACGATCTGCTCCAAGCGTTTGAGCGAGTCCTCAAAAGAGGTTGATCTGTCGTCCGCCATCAGTCCCTTCGCGTTCGACGCGCGCCGTGAGGCTTCCGCGAGCGAGTCGTGCTTTGATCCTGGTCCCCGGCGGCGCTTCCGCCGCCTCCCGGACGAGTTTGCCGTCCTCGTCGGTCACGATCGCATAGCCGCGTTGCAGAATCGCGTCCGGATTGTTGCCTTCGAGCTTCGCTTCGAGGGTTATGAGCAGCGCGGCTCGGCGCTCGATCAGCCGCAGCATCGCGGCGTCGAGCTGTACCGCGTTGCGGGCGCAACGCGCCGCCTCGCGGCCGGCGCGCCCGGCGGGGTCGGCTCGCCTCAGCCGTCCGGCGGCCTGCGCCAGCCGCTCGCGTCGCCGGCGCATGAAGGCCGGGACGGCCCGCTCGAGACGATCGCGTACTTCCTCGAAGCGCCCGCGGCGGTGCGCTAGCCGCGCCGCAGGGGCGGCGGCGGCGAGCCTGCGTTCGAGAACGTTCAGCTTCGCCCGCGCCCGGCCGAGCCGTTCGCGCGCGGCGGCGGTAAGCTGGCGCGCCATGACGTCGACGTGCTGGCGGCGCGAGCCGAGCATCCGTTCGATGTCGCGCGCCAGCGTGCGATGCCGCTCACCGACGAGCCGGAGCACGTCGTCGCGACGCGGAAGGACCGTCTGCGCCGCCGCCGACGGCGTCGCGGCGCGATAATCGGCCGCGAAGTCGGTCAGCGGCGCATCGGCTTCATGACCGATCGCCGAGACGGTCGGGACGCGCGAGGCGGCGAGCGCCCGCACGACGCGCTCGTCGCTGAAGGCGAAGAGGTCTTCGAACGACCCGCCGCCGCGCGCCAGCACGATCAGATCGACGTCCATCGCGGCAGCGCGTTCGATCGCGCGCACGATCTCCGGCGCCGCGTTCTCCCCTTGCACCGCCGTGGGAACCACGACGATCTCGACGTGCGGCGCGCGAACGCGCGCCTGCGTCTCGAAATCGCGGGCTCCTTCGGCGTTGCGCGAGGTCACCAGCGCGACGCGAAATGGGAACCGCGGCAACGGGCGCTTGCGCTCCTGAGCGAACAGTCCTTCGGCCGCCAAGCGCGCCTTGCGTGCCTCATAGCGCTGGTGCAGCACGCCGCTCCCGCCCTCGGCGACGACCTCCAGCACGCGCAGCTGATAGCTGGACTTCCGCGCGAACGTCTGCACCGCGCCGTACGCGACGACTTGATCGCCGTTGGCGAGCGCCGGAAACGTTGCGGCCGCTTCGCTGAACGCGACGCAGTTCAGCAGCGCATCGCGATCCTTCAGGTCGAAATAGACGTTGCCGTTCGGCTGCGGCTTGTAGTTCGTGATCTCGCCGCGCACGCCGAGCCGCGCGAACGCTCGCTCGCGGGTGAACACGCCGGCGATGTAGTTCGCCAGACGGGAGACGGCGACGACGCGAACGTCCGCGCGGCCCGCGATCACGGCGCCGCGGTGGGCTCCGGCCCGAGCGGGACTTGATTCACTCCGTCGCCTACGCTGTTCGGCGGCGGCGCGAGCGGAACGACCGGCGGAGGCAGCTTGGGCATCTCAGCCTTGGCGATCGGCGCGGCCGGTGCGGCCGGCGCCAGCGCGGCGCGGTTGTGCGGTCTCGGTGACGGCTCGTCACCGCTGCCGCACGTGCGTGCCGGTTCCGTGCCGGCCAGAAACACTTCGGTCTTACCGGTGCCGCACAGGCGCACTTTGTGCACTTCGCCGACCGGCAGAACGAAGTCGTGCTTCGGCGTCTTCGCCAGCGCCTGCTTCATGAAGCGCGCCCAGATGCGGGCCGGGACGTTGCCGCCGAACGACTCGTTCATCCGCGAGTTGTTGTCGTTGCCGATCCACACCGCCGCGACGAGGTCGGGGGTGAAGCCCGCGAACCACGCATCGCGAAAACTCGACGTGGTGCCGGTTTTCCCGGCGGCGGGGCGGCCAATCACCGCATTGGGATAGCCGGTGCCTTCGTTGATCACCGACTCCATCATCGACGTGACGACGTACGCGACGCCCGCGCTGACGACTTCGGTCTGCTGCGGATAGGTGTTGTCGAGGACCGGCGTTCCGAGCGCGTCGCGCACGACACGAATCGGCGAGGGCGTGATGTGGATCCCCTGGTTCGCGAGCGTCGCGTAGCCCGCGGCTTGATCGAGCGGGGAGATGCCGGACGAACCGAGTGCGAGCGAGAGGTTGGAACCGAGCGGTGCGGTCACGCCCATGCGCCTCGCGTACTCGATGACCTTGTCGATCCCCAGGTCCTGCGCCAGCTTGACGGCCACGACGTTGCGCGACTGCGCGAGCGCGTAGCGCAGCGTGACGGCGCCCAAGAAGCGGTTGTCGTCGTCCATCGGCGCCCAGCGCGTGCCGTCGCCCATCGGATAACTGACCGGGGTGTCCATCACGATGGTCGTGGGGGGATGTCCCGCGTCGATCTCGGCGGTGTAGACGTACGGCTTGAACGACGAGCCCGGCTGACGGCGCGCTTGCCACGCGCGGTTGAACTGATTGCCGAGCGTGAACGGTCCCGCACCGCCGACCATCGCGAGGATTTCGCCGGTCGAGGGTTTGATCGCCACGAGCGCGCCTTGATGCGCTCCGATCCCCTCCGCTTTGGCGCGGCGGATCCCCCACGCGACCGCGTCCTCGGCAGCCTGCTGCATCGCCGGATCGACGGTGGTGTAGACCTGCAGCCCGCCCTCGAACGTCGCCTGCGAGCCGAACTGCGACTCGAGCAGATGCGTCACGTAGGTGGTGAAGTACGGGTAACGGTACGATTGCAGGCCTTGCGGACGTTCGCCGATCAGCTGCAGCGGCGCGCGCTTCGCCGCGTCGGCCTGCGCGCGGGTGATGACCGCCGCCTCGACCATGCGGTCGAGGACGTGATGCTGCCGCTCCTTCGCATGTTGGAGATTGACGTAGGGCGAGTAGTCCGACGGCGCGGCCGGAAGACCGGCCAGCATCGCCGCCTGACCGAGCGTCAGGTGGCTGAGATCGGTGCCGAAGTACGTGTGCGCCGCGGCCTCGACGCCGTACGCGCCGGAGCCGAAATAGATCAGGTTCAGGTAGCGCTCGAGGATCTCGTCCTTGGTGTAAAAGCGTTCGATCTCCAGCGCGAGCAGCGCTTCCTGGATCTTGCGCGCGTACGACACTTCGTTGGAGAGGAACAGACCGCGCGCGAGCTGCTGCGTGATGGTCGAGGCGCCTTGGAGATGCTGATGGCGATAGTCGGCGAGCGCCGCGCGCGCGATCCCGACGAAATCGACGCCGTGATGCTGATAGAAGTGCCGGTCTTCGGTCGCGATGAACGCATCGCGTACCGGGACGGGGATCTTTTCGATCGAGACCCAGGTGCGGTTCTCGCGATACAGGTTCGCCAGCATCGCTCCGTTGCGAGCGAAGACGCGGGTAGAACGCGAGGGCTGGTAATCCGCCATGCGGTTGATGTCGGGCAGGTTGCGCGAGTACGACGCGATGATGCCGGCGACGATCCCGGCGAAGAGCAGCACGCCGAACACGGCGACGACCAGCACCGCCTTGGCGATCCGCGCCGCGATCCTTCCGCCGCGCGAGCCGTCGCGCCGGCGGCGGGAGGCGCTGCTCGGACGCGGCAGCGCCCGGCTCATCGCTGCGCGCCTCGCGCGGGCGCCAGCACCTCGAGCACCCGGGCGAGCACGCCGTTGACGTAGCGGCCCGAATCCTCGGTCGAGAACTTCTTCGCCAGCTCGACCGCTTCGTTCAGCACGATCGCGGCGTCGGTCTCCTTGCGATGGAGCAGTTCGAACACGCTCATCCGCAGCACGATCCGATCGATCGTCGGCAGCCGGTCGAGCGTCCAGCCCTCGAGCAGCGGCCCGATGAGCGCATCCGACTCGGCCTCGTTCTCGAGCGACCCGAGCACGAGATCCCGCACGAACCCGCGCGCTTCCGACGCATCGGTGCGCGCGAGCGTTTCGGTCAGCATCTCGGCAGGGGGACGCTTTCCGACCTCCGCCCCGTACAATGCTTGCAGCGCGAGTTCACGCGCGTACCGCCGCGAGATCGCACTCACGAGACGACGGCTGCTCTCCGAGCGAGAAACGCCGGCAGCCAGCCGACGCCGATCCCGCCGGCGCGGAATTCTTCGTTGGCCAGAACCTCGCGGCAGAACTCGACGGTCGTCTTCACACCTTCGATACGCGTCTCGCCCAGCGCCCGTTCCATGCGCAGGATCGCGGACTCGCGGCTGCGGCCGACCGCGACGATCTTGGCCAGCAGCGAATCGTAGAACGGCGGGACGACCGCGCCGCCGTACACGTGCGTGTCGACCCGGATCCCCGGGCCGCCCGGGAAGACGACCGTGGTGAGGGTCCCGGCCGCCGGGGAGAAATTGTTGTCCGGATCCTCGGCGTTGACCCGCACTTCGATCGCGTGTCCGTGCGGGTGCAGATCTTCCTGGGTGAAGCCGAGCGGTTCGCCGGCCGCGATGCGGATCTGCTCCTTCACCAAGTCGACCCCGTAGATCAATTCGGTCACCGGGTGCTCGACTTGAATTCGCGTGTTCATCTCCATGAAATAGAACTCATCACCGCTGACCAGGAACTCGAGCGTTCCGGCGTTGGTGTATCCCACCGCGCGCGTCGCCTTCACGGCGACGGCGTGCAGACGATCGCGCAGCTCGGGGTCGAGCGCGGGCGCGGACGCCTCTTCGATCAGCTTCTGGTGCGAGGGCTTCTGCACCGAGCAGTCGCGCTCGCCCAGATGAGCCGCTCCGCCGTGCTCGTCGGCGATGACCTGTACTTCGATGTGGCGTGGGTTGACGAGAAGCTTTTCGACGTACATGCGGCCGTCTTTGAACGACGCCTCGGCTTCCGCTTGCGCGGTCGCGAACGCGGTCGGCAGATCGGCCGCTGCCGCGACGGCGCGCATGCCCTTGCCGCCGCCGCCGGCAGTCGCCTTGAGCAGCACGGGAAAGCCGATCTGGTGGGCGACCGCGAGCGCTTCGTCGGCCGACGCGACGATGTCGCTTCCCGGCGTCGTCGGTACGCCGGCCTCGCGCATGATCCGTTTCGCCGTCGCCTTGTCGCCCATCGCCGCGATGACCGACGGTTTCGGTCCGATGAAGGTCAAGCCGTGATCGGCTGCGATCTCCGCGAAGCGAGCGTTTTCGGCGAGGAAGCCGTATCCGGGATGGATCGCGTCGCAGCCGCTGATCAGCGCGGCGGAAATGATGTTCGGAATGTTGAGGTAGGAGCGCGCGACCGGTCCCGGTCCGACGCAGAACGCCTCGTCCGCGTGCCGCACGTGCAGCGATTGGCGATCCGCGTCCGAGAAAATCGCCACCGTGGCGATGCCCAACTCATGGCACGCCCGATTGATCCGCAGCGCGATCTCGCCACGATTCGCGATCAACACTTTGCGAAACATGTCAGCGTTCGATGGAAAAGAGGGGTTGGCCGTATTCGACGGGTTGGCCGTCGGTGACGAAGACCGCGCTCACGCGGCCGCGGCCGCGGGAGCGGACCGGGTTGCGAATACCGAGCGTCTCGACGTAGGCGACCTCGCGATCGCCTTCGAGCTCCTGGCCCTCGGCGATCGCCGGGCGCATCAGCCGCACGATGCCCACCACGTCGCTGCTGACCAGCTCGGCGCGATCGGCCGGCCGTTCCGCGGCGCGGTCGGGTTCGCCGGCAAGCGCGGCCGGCGCGAGCACGACGGCGGCCGGCCCGATACGCGGGGCGCGGCGCAGCTCGATCTCGGTTTCGCCGTCGCGGACCCGCAGCCGGGCGAAGCCGCTCTCGGCGAGCGCCCCGGCGAGAGCACGGGCACGCGTCGCGATCACGTCATCGGTCATCCGGAATCAGGTTCGACGCGCCGCCGTCGCCCCCCCGGGGCTCGTGCGACTCCTCGCCGAACGCTCCGCGGCAGGAGGTGCCTCGTGGGTGCCAGCACCGTCGCCACGGAATCGGCGTTCGTCACCGTCTATCCGCGCGGATTATCGCTCGGGGCATCCCTTCGCGCGCTCGAAGACGCCGGGTTCGTCCATTTCCCTGCCTCCTTCCCGTACGTGGCGGAGGAGACGACGGCCGGCGGGGTCGTCTACCTGATCGACGCGGCCCGCCTGAGCTCGCTCGGCGACCGGGCGACGATCGAATCGGCGCTCGAACTGATGGCCACCGCGCAGACGGCGACCACGGTCGTGATCGCGGAGCGGGAGGGCGCCCTCGCATGGCTGGCCGGGAACGCGAACGTCGGGGGCTGGCTGGTCGCGCCGGTCGACGGAGCCGCCCTGCTTGCGACGGTCCGCGCCGCCGGGGCGACCCTGGCGACCCGCCAGCGCGTCGAGGACCTGCGCTCCGAGTGCGACCATCTGCTGCGCATCGGCCTCGCGCTCTCGGCCGAACGTGACATTCCGACCCTGCAGCAGGCGATCGTGCGCAGCGCGCGCGAGCTCACCCGCGCCGACTCGGGATCTCTGTACCTGCTCGAAAAGAGCGCCGAGGGTGAATGGGCGCTGCGCTTCGCCGTCGCTCAAACGGGTCCGCAAGACAAAGGTACCTACCTCGGCGGCATCCTGCCCCTCTCACCGACCTCGATTTCGGGCTACGTCGCCCTCAGCGGCGAGACGGTGCGCATCGAGGACGCATACGCGATCGGCGATCGCGCGGTCTACCGCTTCAACCCGAGCTTCGACCACGCCAACGGTTACCGCACGAAGTCCGTCCTGGCCGTCCCGATGCGCGATCACCAAGAAGAGATCGTCGGCGTGATCATGCTGATCAACCGCAAACCCGAGTTCGACGTCGTGCTCGGCTCGCCGGCGCACACCGAGAGCACGGTCCTGCCCTTCAGCGCGCACGACGAGCGCGTGCTGCTCGCGCTCGCCTCCCAAGCCGCGGTCGCGCTGGAAAACAAAGCGCTCGTCGACGCGATCCAGGACCTCTTCGAACACTTCGTTCGCGCCTCGGTCAAGGCGATCGAAGTCCGCGACAAGTCGACCGAAGGTCACTCCGCGCGCGTCGCCGACCTCACGGTGCTGCAAGCCGAAGCGGTCAATGCGATCGACACCGGAACGCTCTCGCGTCTCTTCTTCGACGTCGACGCGCTGCGCGAGATCCGCTACGCCTCGCTGCTGCACGACTTCGGCAAGGTCGCCGTCCCCGAATACATCTTCGGCAAAGCGAAGAAACTCCCCGACGGTAACCTCGACACGATCCGCCTGCGTTTTCTCCTGGCCCTCGAACAGACGACCGACCCGCGGGAACGCGAAGCGCTCCTCGAGCTGCTCGAACGGGTCGAAGCTGCGAACGAACCGCGCGTCGTCGCGGACGAAGTCGAAGCAACGCTCGACGCCCTGGCCAACCGCACGTATCGCGACCTCGAACGCGCCCAGCCGCTGCTCAGTCCCCCCGAAATCGACTTCCTGCGCATCCCGCGCGGCTCGCTCTCCAACGACGAACGCCGCAAGATGGAGCAGCACGTCACGCAATCGTTTTATTTCCTGCGCGAGATCCCGTGGCGGCGCACGCCCTGGCGCAACGTCGCCGAGCTCGCCTACGGCCACCACGAACACCTCGACGGCACCGGCTACCCGCGCGGCCTGCGCGGCGACGAAATCGCCCCCCAAGTCCGCATGATGACGATCAGCGACGTCTTCGACGCCCTCACCGCCAAAGATCGCCCCTACAAATCCGCGATGAGCATCGAGCGCGCGCTCGACATCCTGACCAAAGAATTCGCCGAACGTGGCAAGATCGATCGCGAACTGTTGGACGTGTTCGTGGCGAAAAAAATCTGGGAGCCGGTGATGGCTGCTCGCTCCTAGGCGTTTTGTGGCGGGGGTGGGCGGCGGGCATAGTGCTGCAGCGGGGACGCTCCCGACGCGCATCCATGCGCTCTGGTCGCTCGGTTCTCCGCGCCTTCCGCCCTCCGGGCTCACGGCGCTCCGAAACGCCCCACCGCAGCACTATGCCCGCCGCCCACCCCCAGGCATGATGTGTTCGCACTGCGAGCGCCAGCCGGGTAGGGAGCGCGTTGGTGAGGTGTGGGGTTCAGTTCGGCTTGGGGCGTTGGGTTTTTGGGCGAAGTTTATGTCTTCGATGATCGTCGTGTCGAAGGTGCGGTGTACGAGGCAGCGCGTGCTCTTCTCGCTGTCGATGTTGCGGCCGTCGTACGGCAATACGCCGGCGGGCAGCGTCGTCTCGTCGAGCCGCAGCGCGTGCATGCCGGGACGTACGCACGGGAAGTTGTAGCGACCGTACGCGTCGGTTACAACCGACTCGCCGTCGTCGAGGAAGATCGTGACGCCGGCGATGCCGGTGTCGGGATCCTCGAAGCGTCCCGAGCCCTT
>CALEYW010000099.1 GCA_937927945.1 uncultured candidate division WPS-2 bacterium
CCCACAACCCGTTCTTTTAGGGTCGCCTGGGGTTGCTGAGCGTTACGGACGGCTTAGCGGCGCGGTTCTATTGGGCTTGACCGGTCGTCGAAGGCCGCCAACGGTTGCCCTCGACGGCAACCGTTTGGCAACCGGCGCAACGCCTCACCGATTCGTCTCGGGCCTGCGTCGCGACGCGACGCCTCGTCCGGGCCTATTTATAGGCTTGACGCGATATAGCATTCAACCTATAATGACGGCATGGCCTGGGACGTCGAGGGTACCGACGAATTCGCCGAGTGGTTCGGCGCCCTCGACACAGCCGAGCAAGAGAGCGTGGACTACGTCGTCACCAAACTCGAGGCCGACGGCCCGACCCTGCGCCGCCCAGCGGCGGACACGATCATCGGCTCACGCTTCCCGAACCTGAAAGAGTTGCGCGTCAATAACCCGCCGATCCGCATCTTCTTCGCCTTCGACCCGCGGCGCACCGCGATCTTGCTCATCGGCGGCGACAAAACTGACGACCCCTATTTTTACGACCGCATGATCCCTATCGCTGATGACCTCTACGAAACCCACCTTCGCGAATTGGAGAACGACCATGGCCACTAAGCCCTGGCGCCAGATTCAAGAGCAGCATTCGAAGCGTACGCCGGCCGAGCGCGAAGCGACGCGCGCTCGTGCGCTGCGCGACCTTGACATCGAACGCATGACGCTCGCGCAGCTCCGCCGCGCGCGGGCGTTCACGCAGGCGACGATGGCGGAGACATCCGGCATAGCGCAAGGCGATGTGTCTCGCCTCGAGCATCGTGCTGACGCCTACATCGGCACGGTGCGCCGCTTCGTCGAGGCGCTCGGCGGGACGTTCACGATGCTCGTAGAGTTTCCCGATGCGGCTCCGGTGGAGATCGAGGGTTTCGGCGGGGGCGAGAGCCTTGCCGAGCTTGGCGCAGCACACGAGAAACCCCGAGAGAGAAACCGCGACATCGTAGCTGTCGCGGGCAGCACTAAAGGACGCGTCGCGCACCGATAACAGGCTCGGCGCACGAGGGTGGTGGCTGACTAGGCCGAGCGCGACTGGAGCGTCCGAAGCCGCGCGACCGTACCACGCCTAGAGTAGTGTGCGGCTGACGCGAAACGAAACCTTGCGCATCGGTTGGTTTGCTCGCGCGTTGACGATTGTGCCCATGCCATCGACAACGCGGACTTCCCACTCGAAGCGGGCGCGGCCGACGGTCGTCACTGCGTTGTCACCGACGCTGATAAAGGTGACGCCGTTGTCGTCGACGTGATGGATTCGCCCCTTCTCAGTACGCTCCGTGTAGGCGTCGGTTACTATCATGACGACGTCAGGGACTGATTGGAGGGACAATAGCGCTTCGTTCACATCCATGGGCGAGCGCTTCGTAGGGCCGTCCTTCGGCTCATGCCGGCCTGCGCTGCAGTCAGGCCTCCCGATCGCGCCTCGGCCCGATGCCGTAGCGGCGGACGACCGACGCGAAATCCTTTCGCTTCAGGAGCTCCCGCAGGGCGACCTCGACGAGGCCGCTCCAGGACGTCGCGTCGCCCCCGAGCTTGAGCTCGAGCAGCGCGCGCTGCGCGTCCTCATAGAGCTCGCGGGCCAGGATCGGCCGTGCCGCCGCGACCCAATCCGTCTGAGCCACCTTTCGGCGTGCCCCTCGGCCGCTCGCTACCTCGTCGCCTGCTATATCGTCCTCCCGCGCTCTAGCGCAATAGGATATAGCATTCAGGACCCTTTCGCGCCCTGACTATTGCGCAATAGCGCCAGGGCGTGATAACGCTCAATTATCGGCCGCGCACCAGTCGCGTCAATGGCAAGTGCTTCCGCCCCATTCACGCTTATCGACTATCGTTTACACGACGACGGATTGGTTACCTCGGGGGCCGGCCAACTGCGCGATCATCACCATCGCGCGAACGCGACTGCTTTGCCATATCGTTCGCGCACACGATCAATGTCCCGTACGCCCGCCTGAACGAGATCGTCATCGGTTAGCGCGGCGTAACGACCGATACCGTGCTGCGTTTCTCGAAGGCTCTGGGCACGACGCCTGATATCTGGCTCAAACGACAGCAGGTCGTTGACTTATACGACACAATCCACTCGGCGCGCGCTCGAGATTGAGCACACGCGACGATCTTGCGGACGATCCCGAAACGGGTTGAACGAGACGCTCGACGATCTGATGGGGTCGGCGCGCAGGTCCGCACGGCAGCGCCGCCGCGTCGCATTCAACGGCGGGCGCGAAGCGCATCGGCGCCTGTCCTACGTCCCGTTTCAAGAATGTCGTATCCTTGCTCGACGTTCGATGCTCAAAGATGAGCGCGGACGACAAGCGTGTCGCGACCATGCCCCAAAGCGCGAGCTACGTGTTGCTCCTAGCTCGGCGCGAAGCGAACGTACAGGGCAGCGTCCTCGTAACCGACGCCGTCAATCTTGCGCAGCCGATCCCGCATGACGGATTCGACCACGAAGCCAGCACGTTCAGCGACACTGCGGCTGGCGCGTTGCGCACAGCGGCGTAAAGCTCGAGCCGGTGTATCGCGTGCTCTCGGAACGCGATCTCCGCGCATGCGCCTACGGCGGTCGTCATGATGCCCTTGCGCGTGTAGGCAGCGCCGACCCAGTAGCCGATAGAGCCGACGGCGTGGAGAGTGCTCGTGCGGTGAAGGTTGACGAGACCGGCGAGTTCCGAGTCGACGAGGACCGCGAAGCCCTCACCGTCGCCACGCGCCCGCGAATCCACTATGGCCGCGATGCGAGCGCGGATGCGCCAATGTCGCGAACGTGCAGCACCCAGGGCAGCCACGGTTCGAGGTGGGCCCGGCTCCGCTCGACGAGATTCCAGTACGCTTCCGCGTGGGCTTCCGGCAGCGGCTCGAACCCTAGCCCCGCGGCGATTTCTGTTCGCACGTCTTGACGTGTAGAGCGCGTCACCCCTCACTTCCCTCGCGACGACGGTTCAGCCGCACGAAAGAGGCCGTAGGCTAACGTCGCGTCACGCGAAGCGCGCGATCTCCTCGAACGTCAGACGCGGATTGCGATCGAACAGCTTCGTGTCGTCGCCGTACCCGATGTTCACCAGCCACAGCGAGTTCAGGGTACCGTCCGGGAAGAACTCGGCGTCGACCTTTGCCTTGTCGAAGCCGCCCATCGGTCCGGCGTCGAGGCCGAGCGCGCGCGCGGCGAGCATCAGGTATGCACCTTGCAAGGTCGCGTTCATCGTCGCGAACTCGCGGGCCCTCTGCGCGTTCTCCTCGCCGGCGAACATCGGGCGAAAATCATTGTGCGGAAACAGGCGCGGCAGGTGCTCGTAGAACTGCAGGTCCGCGGCGACGATCGCCGTGACCGGCGCCGCGGCCGTCTTGTCGACGTTGCCGGCGTGGAGCGCGGGCAGCAGCCGCGCCTTGCCCTCGGCGGACTCGACGAAGACCACCCGGAGCGGCAGCGCGTTCGCCGCGGTCGGTCCGAGTTCGGCCAGCGTCACGATCTGCTCGAGGAGCGCGTGCGGGACCGGGGTGGGATGGAAGCCGTTCGCGGTGCGAGCCTCGAGGAAAAGCGTACGGAGCGCGCGTTCGTCGAGGGCGCGCGACGCCTTCTCGGCGACGTCGCTCGGGGCGGAAGCGGCGTGGGTGGACACAGGGCGGAACTCCTGGGGACGCATGGTTGTTGAGGTATACGGAATCACTGTTCCGAATAACCGCCAATACGGAACGATGGTTCCGTTTTTCGAGGAACAATGACCAGCCGCACGCTCCGGTCCGACGCCGCCCGAAATCGACAGGCGCTGCTTGCCGCCGCTCGCGCCCGGTTCGCCCACACCGGGGAGGCGACCGGGATGGACGAGGTGGCCGCGGCCGCGGGCGTCGGCGTCGGAACGCTCTACCGGCACTTTGCAACCAAGGCCGATTTAGTGAACGCCCTCTACGTGGAACGGCTCGCCGGGTTCGCCGAGCAGGCCGAACGCAACGGTACTGATACGCCGTGGGAGCGCTTGGCCGCCGTCGTCACCGCAATGATCGAGGCCCAGAGCACCGACCTCGCGCTCGCCGACGCGCCGACGTGCGAGGTCGCCGAGACGCAACCCCAGTTCGCCGCCGTCCGGACGACCTTCGAGCGTGGGCTCGAACGGCTGATCGCGGCCGCGGTCGCGAGCGGCGATCTGCGGCCGGGCATCACCTCACGCGACATCGTCACGCTGTGCTTCAACCGCCATCTCGTGAGAAATCCGGGCGGCTGGCAGACCTACGCGAGCATCGTACTCGCCGGCCTGCGTGTGCCGGCGTCGAAAGAAACGAGCTGAGCGCGGTGCAAGGGACATCGTGGTTACCGATCATAACGGGGCCCAGAATCCGCAACCGGTGTAGGACGGAGCAGAGCTAGGCCGCTGAAGGTCGCGGTCGGGCCGGCAGATCACGCGCACAACGAGGAACCGACACCCGGTGCCTACACCCTCGCAAGGTTCGGAGTAAAGCGACGATCGGACGACGAGGCAACGCAAATTCTCGCGCTCGAGACGTTGGCGTCAGCGCGGGTCGTCGCCGTATCGAATGCCTGCGGCTGATCCGCGGTTCCGGGGAACGGGGACCCGCAGCCCCTTCCTCCGGCGCGCCGAGATCTAGCTATCGTACTCCGCGCGGAGTTTCGCGAGCGTCATCGTACGCATCGCGACGCGCCCGTCGGCGCGCAGCACGTCGACATCAAGGCCCGGATGTGAGGCGGTGAAGCGCGCACGCTTCCAATCCGCGACGGTGAACGCGGCCCGGGCCGCGCGACCGTAGTCGTACTCGGGCAAATTCCTGGGTTTCGTCCCGTTCGAGCGGATCACGACAGCGAATCCCTCAAGGCTGCGGATGTCCCGCTCGATATTCTTCATGCTAGCCACGTCCGCAGCCGTTCGCTCTCCCGCCGCTGAGCGCCCCCAGCCGCGTCAGTGTGGTCTCGGGTTCGAAGGCGGCTGGCGATTCTCGCGTACCGGCGCGGGCTCGGATCTGGGCGGCGGAGGCGGCGCGTGGTACTCGGGCGCCGGCGCGCGATATTGGGGCGCGTGCGCCTGTGCGCGATCCGGCGCCGCTGGTGCGCGGTCCGGAACCGAGGGTGCTCGATACGTCGTCGGCGGCACGCCATACGGCGATGGGTCGTTCTTGCCGTCGAGCGGCCGGCGCCAAGGATAGCCCGGACTCGGCGGGGGGATCCGGCGCCCGACCGGCGGCGGTGGGACGACGACCGGCTGTTCGATGACGGTCACGGACCCGAACGGGAACCCCTCGTAATATTGTCCGTAGAACCCCCCATAATTTTGTCCGTAACCGTAGTCGTAGGCCGGATAACCGCCGTAATACGTCGATCCGGACGGCGACGTGTCGTAGTCGTACGGCGTGTCGATCTCGAGCGCCGAGAACGTCGAACCGGCCGCGAGCCCGTAGATCGTGACGCTCATTCCCACCGCGAGCCTCAGGCCGCGCGGGTTGATCACCGTACCCTGGCGGAGCGTTACGTCGTCGACGAAACCGCGGTCGTCCCGGATCAGGATGCGATACGGACCCTGGATCGCTTCGATGACACCGTGGATCGTCTCGCCGCTCGTCGTCGGACCCGAGCCGGGCCGAGCGTAGGACGGCAATGTCTGCGCGCCCACGACCAGCGGCAGCACAGCCGCTCCGAATGCAAGCGCCGCGACCAACGGCGCACAGACGATTCTCGCGATGAACAGGCGCATCAGGTTCCCCTCCGCGGTTCCCAGCGACGTCCCGAATGATATACCCGAAAGAACGGAAGACGCTGAGATCGCTCGTATTGGGACCCTGCCTTGCACAAATGTCGAATGACACCCGGCGGACGCGACGGTATCCTCGCTTGGAATCGATTCGGAGCCGGTTATGGCTCGGCGGGTCGTTGACGTTTTCTTTCGAGGACAATGCAAGTGTTTGGACATCTGCCCCGTGCCTTTGCCGTCGCAATTGCCACATTGATGCTCGCCGCGTATGGCACGCCGGCGTTTGGGGCCGATGCGCCGACCGCTGCCGTCGCGCAGACAGCGTCGATCGTCGGCACGGTGAAGAACGCGGCGGGCGTTCCGATCGTGGGCGCGCACGTGACGGCGACCGGCCCTGCCACCGCGACGGCGACGACCGGGACCGACGGCGCATTCGCCATCGCGGTTCGACCCGGGGTCTACCGCATTTCCGTCGAGCGAGGTGGCTTTCAGCCGGCGTCGCTGAGCGATGTCGCCGTCGTGGCGGGGAGCACGCAGCCGCTCGCGATAGCGTTGTCGCAAGCCGACCTGTCATCGCTGCAGACGATCGGCCGCGTCACGACGGCCGGCCGCGGAACCGCCAGCACGATCAATACCGGCGCAGCGTCGTCGACGTACATCCCCCCGCAAGTGTTCGCGGACCGCGCGAGCCCGCAGATGAACGACGTGCTCCAACTGATCCCCGACGTGACCGTGCAGCACATGGGAAGCCAGCAAGATACCTCGATCGTGGTCGGCGGGTTGCAGCCCTATGAGACGCAGGTGCTCATGGACGGCCACCCGCTGGCTCTGGGCCAGTACGGCGTCTGGCTGAGCCACTTGTATCCGACCTATCTGATCGGCGGGATGGAAACGCAATCGGGACCCGGCAACACCACGCCGTTCGCCAACATCGCGGTCGGCGGCACGGTGAACATTTTGACGCCCGGCTTCACGACGGGGCCGACGGCGGAGGTCACCACCGGGGTCGACACCTATTCGTCCCAGTACACGAACGTGCTGCTGACCGGTTCGCACGACAAGCTGCAGTACGTCGTCGCCGGCGGAACGGCGGCCAGCAACGGTCCGTACTTCAAGAAGCAGGGCTGCTCGCTGCTCGGCGATATCGTGCAATTCTGCGGCGACATGAGCGGATCGCTCTTCACGCGCGGCGAGATGCTGAAGCTACGGTATAATTTCTCGCCCACCACATCGCTCGAAGCCGGGTACACCGGCTCCTTTGGCGGTTACTCCCCGCAGGGAACGGCCTGGGGGAACGCCCTCGGGCCCGTGACGGTCGCCCAGTGCGACAGCCAGTACTTCTGCTCGAATCCCGCCTACAGCAACCTCTTCGGGAAGACCATCACCGGATATAGCTGGTATCCCGGCACCCAGATCACCAACACGCAACAGATTTTCAGTGCGCAATTCCGCACCTCGGTCGGCGAGAACACGCTTCTGATTCGACCGTACCTCGGTTCGATTCAACCCGAGTCCTACGACGGTACGAACGAGGGGTACTACCCGTCCTTCTTCGGGGGTCCCGGGATCACCGCGAGCGATTTCCAGGCGAACGCGTGTCCGCCGGGTACGATTTACAGCTTTTCGCAGATTCAGAGTCCCTCGAACACTGTCGTTTCCGTCAACGGGCAAGTCGAGTGCTTCCAGTATCCGTACACGTTCTACGAGCAGGACAAGCTCTACGGGAGCACGTTCTCGTTCATCCATCCGTTCGGCGAGAACTTCGTCAACTTCACGTACGACTTTCATGGGCAGAGCACGTTCGCATACGCGAACGCCCCGAGCAACGTGACGGTCCCGCTTTCGGCGAACCGGTACTCGACGTTCTCTCTCACCGGCGCTCTGCACCCGACCCAAAAGCTTGCCGTCGATTTCGGGCTGTACCACACGATGTGGACGTTGAGCGGCGAGCAAGCTCAAACCGATGCGAGCGGCAATCCCGTCCTCGATGGTTCGGGGAATCCCGTGATCGTCGGGCTCGGGCGCAGCGTCTCGCGGACCGATCCGCACATCGCGCTGGTGCTGCGCGGCGGCCGCGACGATTCGTACCGTCTCTCGTGGGGGACGTCCGAGACGTTCCCGTTCGTCGGTGACGTCAGCGGCACGGCTGCGTATCAACCTTTCGCAACGTCCGCGAAGCAATACACGCTGGGGATCTTCACCGAGAAGAGCCCGAACCTCCAACCGGAATACAGCTCCGCCTGGGACCTGGGCGCCGATCACCGTTTTCACAATGGCGCGGTCGTCAGCGCCGATCTGCAGTACACGACGGTCCACAACGTCTTCCAGCAGCTCACGCTCGCGGAGAACACGACGTTCCAAGGTCAGACCGGCGTTCTGGGGATCTTCCTGCCGATCAACGTCGCGACGCTGCGGTCCGAGGTTGCGATCCTGAAGTACGCATACCAGCCGCGGTATGGGATCGGGTACAGCCTCTCGGCGGCGGCCGATCGTTCGATTCTGAGCGGCATCCCGCGTAGCGCGTACAACGCGAACCCGGGGTTCCCGGTCAACGACGTGCAGCTCTGCGGCAATGGACTCTTCACGCCGGGACTCGCAACGTGCATCCCATATCTGAAAGCCTACGGACGGGTCAGCTATTCGGCGCGCGGCGGCACCTACGCGGGCCTAGGGATCGAGTACGAGGGGAAAAACAACTCGTACTATCAGCCGCCGTTCGCACAGCTCGATCTGGCGGTCCGGCATCCTCTCTCGCACTCGGTCGAGCTGCAGCTCTCGGTGACGAACTTGCTGAACACGAACAACTTCAGCAACTTGCCGGCGCCGGGCCTCGGCGTCCCGGTCGTCGCGGAGAACTCGGACGGTCTGACGAGCTACAGCTCGTATCTCATCCCAACGCCGCCCCGCACCGTGCGCATGCAAGTGCGGCTGCACACCGGGAAGTAGCCCCGGAGAGGAGCGGGGCGGTGCCGGGCGCCGGACCCGCCCGCGATCTGCTACGATAACGGCATGAAGCTGCTCTTCGAGATCCTGGTCTCGGCGATTCTCCATCCGATCGCCGTCGTGCTGATGTGGATCAATTTGGCCGCTCGAACGGACCTCAACGGCATGCAAAAGACGATCTGGGCAATCGTCGGCCTGGTCTGGGGGATCGGCCCGATCCTCTACATCCTCGTCGGTGACGGCGTCCTCTGGTAAGCGTGCTCGGCCTACTCCGGCGGGCGCGTCAGCGCTTGATGTCCGGAATCGCGTGCGACGAGCTCGGCCAGCGCCGCGGCGCGTGCTTCGAGCTCCAGCGTCCGATCCCGCGCGTCGTCGAGCAGGGTACGGATCTCGATGGCCTGCGGCGTGAAGCCGCCGATCGAAGAATCCGCGGCGATGCCGGCACGCGCCGCGGCGACTCGGGCTTTCGTGATCTCGCGTTCGGCGCGCAGCGCATCCGCGCGGCGGCGCATCTCGTCCGCCGCGGCGGAGACCGCATCTTCGCGCACGCGCAGCGCCGCGATCTCCGTGCGCAGCGCTTCAACCTCGGCCTGGCGGACGCCGCTGCGTTCCCACGCGCCGACCTGCATCTCGAGCCGCTTGCGCGCCGTGAGCAGCTCGACGAGCCGGCCGCGCACTTCGTCGGCGAGCTCGAGCTGCGCGCGATACGCCGCGTCGACCGACGCCGACGGGTCGGAGAGGCGCGCGATCGACGCGCGCGCCTCACCGGTCAGCATCCGGACCAGCCTCGTCCAGAGGCTCACTTCGACTCCGGCGTGACGACCTTCGGCTCGCCGTTCGCCGCCGGCGGCGTGGTGTAGCCGCCTTCACCGCCTGCCTTCGTGCGCGCCAGGAGGTTGCGCGCGAGCTGCAGTCCCGCGGCGCCTTGCGAGAGCACCTTGCCCATGATGTCCGAGACGCCGTCGGCGCCGTTGAGCACGATCATCTGATCGATGTTGCTGAAGGCGTGCGACGCCGCTTCGACGATCTGCGGCCACTTTTCGGCGAGCTGCTGCGAGATGACCGCTTCTTGATTCTGGGCCAGCGCGTCGGCGCGAGCCTTGATGGCGGCCGCTTCGGCCAAACCGCGCGCGTTGATCGCGTCGCCTTCGGCCGCACCCTTGGCGCGAATCGCCGACGCTTCCGCATCGCCGATCAGCTTCGTGCGCTGCGAGTCCGCGTCGGCGGCGAGTTTGATGCGCGTCGCGTCGGCTTGCGCCTGCAGCTCGATCTGCTTGGCACGCGCTTCGGCCGCCGCGATGTCGGCGTCGCGCTGGGCGGTCGCGATCGTCGTCTTCTCGTACGCGGCGGCGTCAGCCGGACGGCGCACGCTGACGAGCAGTTCCGATTCTTTCTTGTGCGCGTCGAGCTCGACGATCTTCGTCTCCTCGATGACGACTTTCTGGCGGGCGATCGCATCGGTGAGCGGACCGGCCTGCTTCGCCTGCGCGGCGGCGGAATCGACTTCGGCTTGGTAGCCGGCCTGCTTGATCTTGCTGTCGCGCTGCGCCTGCGCTTTGAGCGCGGCCGCTTCTTGTTCGCGCTGCGTCGCTTCCTGATCGGCCTGCGCTTGCGCGATGCGCGCGTCGCGCTGGACCGCGGCAGCGTGCGGCTTCGAGAGGTTGTCGATGTAGCCGGTCGGATCGTCGATCTCCTGGATCTGCAGCGAGTCGACGATGAGTCCCAACTTCTCCATCTCGGTGCCCGAGGCACCGCGGGTCGCTTCGGTGAGCTTGTCGCGTTCGCGGATCAGGTCCTCGACCGTGAGCGAACCGCAGATTGCGCGCAGATGGCCGGCGAACACCTGCTGGATCCGCGCGTCCATGCGGTCTTGTTGATCGAGAAAGCGGCGCGCCGCGTTCGCGATCGAGGCGAAATCGTCGCCGACTTTGTAGATGACGACGCCCTTGATGTGGACCGGTATGCCCTGCTGCGTCACACAGGCGATCTGCAGCTCGGACTCACGCAAGTCCAGCGAGAGCCGGCGCACGACTTGGACACCCGGGATCACCATCGTGCCGCGACCGGTGACGATCTTGAAGCCCAGCGACTCGCCGACCTGATCGGGACGGCGGTGGTGCAGACCGGAGATGATGAGTGCTTCGTTCGGTTCCGCGACGCGCCACATGGCGCGGAACACGACGACGAACAATGCGAAAGACAGGAGTACGATGGCGGCGATGATGCCTACGGACTCACCCACGACACTCAAGGAAGAACCTCCCGCGCCGGGTTTTCAGGCCTCGGCGACGACCACAGTCCGCGGGGGATGATACTCGACGACCACGACCCGAGTGCCGACCGGGATCTTCGCCCCGGCGTCCACCGGATAGGCATGAAAGTGTTCGCTGCCGCCACGGATCGCGAGCATGATCTCGCCGACCCGACCGGGACCGACCGCCCCCGTCACCCGCCCGACTTTTCCGATCACCTCGTCCGTGATTGCCTGCCTCCCCGAAAGACGCAGGTACCTACCGTACCCGACACCCCAAGTTACGGCGGCGCCGCCCGGAACACCCGGGTAGAGCCTAGCCGCTGATCCGGACGCTCGCGCTCGCCCCGTCGCCGTCGACCTGAATCAGCTGCGGCCCCTTCGCCGCCCGCTGCGGGACGAGTTGGAACTCGACGACCTTCACGCCCGACTCGGGCAGCGCGACCGTCGTGCGGAACGGCGCGCACCGGCGATCGCTGCAGAACGACGCGATCCAATGCGGCGGGAGGCCGCGCGCGCTCAGCGCGACCGACTTGCCCGGCGTTCCGGCCACGACAAGTCGGTATTTGTACGTGCTCGATACCGATCCCGGGAGATCGGGGCCCGTCCACGGTGCGAGCGAGAGCGCGGTCTTTCCGCCGGCGCGCGCGCCGTCGAGCGCGATCGTCGCCTCTTGCGCCTCCTCCAGGTACATCGCGTACCGGTTGTCCGTCTTCGGCAGTTTGGCCGTCCACGCGGCGGTCTGCGCGAACGCCGCGCGCGCCTTTTCGGTCGCCCCTTCACGCGCGAACATGCGGCCCTCGTAGAGATACGCCCAAGCGAGTTTGCGGATCGCCTTCGCGTCCCGCGGTTTCGCGATGACGGCCGCGCGAGCGCGTCCGATCGCCTGCGCGAACGCGACGGCGCCGTCGTTGTAGCGGCTCGCCCGTCCCGCCGTCTCGCCGAGCGAGACGTAGGCGTCGACGCTCGGCGCGACCTCCGCGAGTCTCGCGTACGCGTCCGTGGCCGCGGCATAGTCGCCCTTGCCGCGCAGTGCGTCGGCGAGACCGCCGAGCACGTCTACGTCGTTCGGTGCGACGGCCAAAGCGCGGCGGTAGGCCGCGAGCGCTTCGTCCCATCGCTCGTGCGCAGCCGCCGCGTCGCCTTGCATGCGCGCGACGAGCGCGCGGTCTGCGTCGGTCGCCGCGACCGGGGCGAGCGCCGTCACGGCAGCATCGCGCAGCGCGTTCTCCTCGGCCTGCGTGCGCAGGTAGTCGGTGTCGCCGTCGACCGCATCCGCTTTGTCGATCGCTTTGAGAACGTCTTGCGCCGCCCGGCGCAACGCCGTCACGTCGCCGGTGAAGGGGAAGCCGGACGGAGCCAAGATCGCATCGACCTGCCGTTGCGCGTCACTGGCCAGGACGCCGTCGCGGCCAGCGCGTGCGTCGGCGACGAACGCGGCGAGAATCTTCGGCGAAATGTTGCCGACGTAGCGCGCGCGCAGCACGCCGTCGGGGCCGACGACCAGCGTCGTCGGAAACGCGCGGATGTCGAACGCCTTCTCGAACGCCAGATCGGCGTCGATCGCCTGGGCGTACGGAACGTTCTTCGCGGCGACGAAGGCGCGCACGATCGGCGCGCGCTCGGTGGAGTCGACGCCCAGAAACACGACGTCGCCGTTCCCGGTGAGCTGCTTCGCAACCGCGATCAGGTCGGGCGTCTCCTCACGGCACGGCGGGCACCACGTCGCCCACGCGTTGATCACCAGCGTCTTGCCGCGGTAATCGGCCAGCGATGCGGTCTTGCCCGCGAGGGTGGTGAGGTGGAACTCCGGCGCGGGCGCACCGACCTGCGGACCGGTCAGAGCGAGCGCGGCGGCGACGACGATGCCGAACACGGAACCTCCTAGACGTGGATGTCGGCGGAGGTGCTGGCGACGGTGCGTTTGGCGAGCATCGCGACGATGCGCACCTTCGGCGCGGCAGCCTTGGTTCCGATCGGGATCACTTGGAACTCGACGATCTTGACGCCGCCGGCCGGAATGACGACGGAGGTGCGAAAAGGCGCGCAGACGCGATCGGTGCAGAACGAACCGATCCATCGTTTGGGCAGACCGGCGCTGGCGAGAACGAACTTTGCGCCCGCCGCGCCGGTGACGACGAGCCGGTACTTGATCGTGCCGGCGATCGAACCGGGCAGCTCAGGGCCGGTCCACGGCGCGAGGGAGAGCGACGGCGGCGCCCCGGGAACGACGCCCAGCGCGACGGTTCCCTCCTGCGCCTGTTCGATATACCACTGCGCGCGCGGATCAGTCGCCGAAATCTGCTGCGCCGCGGCGAGCGCGCGGTCGAACGCGGCGCGCGCCTTTGCCGGGCGGCGCGCTTCCGACTCCATGCGGCCGTAGTACAGGTTCGTCCGGGCGTTGGCGGCGGGATCGCCGGCCGCGAGCGCGCGCGCGTGCTCGAAGGCGTCTTCCGCCGCCTTGAGATTGCCGCTCTTGGCCAACACGCGCGCCAGCGCCACATACGACGGCGCGGACGGCGTGAGGTCGGCGATCTGCGCGTCGATGGCGGCGAGCCGGACGTCGTCGGCAAGATGCGAGACGGCGTATGCCTGGCCGCCGAGCGCCGCCGCATCTTTGGGGGCGATCTTGAGCGCCGCTTGATACGCGACGTCGGCTTCGCCCCATTTGCCGAGCGCCGCCGCTTCGTCGCCGCGCAGCCGCGCCAACAGCACTCGCTCGGCGTCGCTCTGCGCGATCGGCGCCAGCGCCGCGATCGCCGCCGCGCGCAGCGTCTCCGCTTCCTGCTGCGTGCGCAGCAAATCGTGATCGCGCGTGGGATCCTCCATCGCTTCGTCGAGCAGATCGTTCGAACTGCCGATCGCGCGGTCGGCGAGCACGACGTTCGAGCGAATTGTCTCAGGGTCGCCGGTGAACGGATAGTGCGCCGGATCCAAGAGCGCATCGAGTTGCGCTTGGAATGCGGTCATCAGCGGCGCGCTCGCGTTGCGCTGGGCCGCCGCGACGTACGCGCGAAGCTGCTCGCGCGGCAGCAAGTTATCGGCGTGGCGCGCGCGCAAGACGCCGGTCGGATCGATCACGAACGTCGTCGGATAGTTCCGGATGTCGTACGTACGGGCGAAATCGCTCGCGCCGGTCGTGACGACCTGCGGATACGGAATTCCCTTGGCGGCGACGTACGCGCGCACCGCCGACTCGCTCTCGGTCGTGTCGATCCCCAGGTACGCGACGCCGTGCGCGGCCCCAGCCTTCGCCTCGGCGATGAAATCCGGCGTTTCGAGCCGGCAGGGCGGGCACCACGAACCCCACACGTTGATGACCAGCGTCTTGCCGCGGTAATCGGCCAACCGGATCCGCTTGCCGTCGAGCGTGGTGAGCGAGAAGTCCGGCGCCGGAGCGCCGACGACGGGGCCGGGCAGTTCGGCCGCAACGGCGAGCGCCGGCCCGGCAGCGGCAAAAGCGAAGGCGGCGGCCCACACAGCGATAGGCTTCATCGCTTCTACCGACGCCGGGGGCGCCCGCCGGGTTGCGTCCCAGGGCGCCAATTGCTGCGCATCTTGCCGATCACGGCAAGAACATACTATGACGGTCGGGCTGTACCTCCGCGCTGCTCAGCGATCGCTTTGAGCGCGGAGATGCGCAGTTCCATCTCGTCCATCACCACTTCGGAGAGGCGCTGCAGAATGTCGGCCTGGCGCGGTGAGAACATGCGCGGTTCGCGATCGATGATGCACAACGTGCCGAGCCGGTGTCCGTCCTGCGTGCGCAGCGGCGCTGCCGCGTAGAACTGCAGGCCGAACCCGCCGGCGACGAGCGGGTTGGCCAGCGTCCGCGGATCAGCGCGCGCTTCCTCGACGACGTACGGCGCATCGTCGAGGATCGCCGACGCGCACAGCCCGGGATCGCGCCCGATCTGGCTGACGTCGTCCAGACCGAGCCGCGACTTGAACCAGATGCGGTCTTCGTCGACGATCGTGACGAGCGCGATCGGAACGTCGAAGAGCTGGCCGGCGAGCGCCGTGATGCGGTCGAACGAGCCGTCCGGCGGTGTATCGAGGATGTCGTAGCGGCGGACGGCTGCGAGCCGTTGCGCTTCTTGGTCGGAATCGATCATCGTTCTCCTTTCGTCAGAAGATGATGCGCGCGTGACTGCCCACGCCGGGGCGTCGCTCGACGGTGAAATCGCGGGACAAGTGCGAGATGAGAAACAACCCGCGCCCGAACTCGCTGTAGAGATCGGCCGGCAGGCGGGGACTGAACTCGAAGCCGGGACCTTTGTCGAGCACGTGCAGCACGAAGCGTCCCGAGCGCCGCTCGAGAATCAGCTCGGCGATTCCCGGCGCGTGCCGCACGAGGTTGGCCAGGATTTCGGAGAGCACGACCTCGACGTCGATGAGCGCGTCCGGCGGGAACTGCGCGCCGATGAGTTCGGCACAGACTTCGCGATGCACGCGGCGCGCGACGTCGTCCCACACCGGATCGAAGCGCCAGCGCCGCACCGGCGGCGCAGCGGTGACCGAGATCGCCAGGATCGCGACGTCGTCGTTGGACTCGCCCTGGAGAACCTCGCGGTAGATTCGCTCGGCGACGTCGCCCGTCTCCGACGGTCGCATCTCGCGCAGCGCGCCTTCGAGCCGGCGTTCGCCCTCCATGACATCCCGCGTCGACTCGATCAGTCCGTCGGTGAACAGCACGAGGATGCTGCCCGCCTGCAAGACGACGTGGTGCACGTCGATTCGCTGGTCGAAGTCGAGACCGAGCGGAAAGCCGCGCCCGTGGGTCGACTGCACGCTGCCGTCGGGCAGACGGATGCGCGGCGCCGGATGGCCGGCATTTGCGAACGCGCAGTGCTGCGTAACCCGGTCGATGACCGCGACGAAGGCCGTGACGAAGCGTTCCGGATGCTGCGCGCGCAAGGTGCGATCCGCGGCTTCCAGCATCAATGCGGGATCCGGATGCACTTGGGCCACGCCGCGGATCACCTGGCGCACGTTGACCATCGCGATCGCCGCGTCGAGGCCCGAGCCGACCACGTCGCCGATCGAGAGGACGATGCGCCCGTCCTGCAGCGTGAACGCGTCGTACCAATCTCCGCCCACCAGCGCCTCGGCGCGGCCGGCCTGGTACACGGCGCTGAAGCGATACCCCTCGAGAGCCGGCAATTCCGACACGAGCGCGGCGTGCTGAAATGCCAGCGCGACGGAACGTTCGCGCTCGAACCGCCGCGCGTTGCGCAGCGCGAGCGCGCTGCGTCGAGCGATCGATTGCAGCAAGAAGAACACGTCCGGCGCGAAGGCCGGGGCCCTGGGCGAGAGGCAAAGATGGATCGCGCCGAGCTCGTGCTCTCCGACGGCGAGCGGGAAGGTCGCGCAAGCGCCCGCGGCGGTCCGGCGATATCCTTCAGCCGCGTCGCGTTCAGTCCGTCGACCCACCTGCCCGAGCAACGCGGCTTCCGTGACCGGATCGCGATGCCGGGCAGCCGCGATCCGGCCCTCGCCGCGATCGTCCAGCAACGTGACGTACGCGCCATCCGCGTAGCGCGGAACGAAGACGGCGGTCACGGCGTCGAGCGTCGCCCCCAGGTCCAAGGGTGCGAACACCGCGGACGCAGCGGTATCGAGCGCGCGCAAACGAGCCGCCTCGAGCGATGCGTCCTCTACCCGATGGTCGAACAGATCCGTGTTCCCCCGAGGCTGCCGAGCGGCGTTCACCCAAACGCGACGGACAATATGCTACGCCTTTCCCAAAACGGCGGGTTCCTATCGGTCGCCTGCCGATTTTGCCGGACCAGTGCCCGTTTCTCAGCGGTGCTTGACTTGGAGTTAGCGCATCGGCTCACACCGCACGTCGAGCGAGCGACCGGCCGGCATTGATTCAAGAGTTTCAGCAGTGTCTCAAGGTGATCCGCGCGAAGCTCGCGCGCGTGGAAACAGCGGGAGACTGACGGTGCAGTATCACCAACTCGGAAAGACCGGACCCACCGTTTCCGCCCTCGGCCTCGGCACCATGGGCATGTCCGGCATGTACGGACCGGCCGATCGCAGCGAGAGCATCGATACGATCCACGCTGCGCTCGATGCCGGCGTCACGCTGCTCGACACCGGCGACTTCTACGGCATGGGCCACAACGAAATGCTGATCCGCGAAGCGCTCGCCGGCGTACCGCGCGAGCAGGTCGTCCTCAGCGTGAAGTTCGGCGGCTTGCGCGATCCGGCCGGAGACTGGTTAGGCTACGACCTGCGGCCGCAGGCGGTGAAGAACTTCCTCGCCTATTCGCTCCAGCGGCTCGGCGCAGACTACATCGACGTCTACCGGCCGGCCCGTCTTGACCCGCAGGTACCGATCGAGGAGGCCGTCGGCGCGATCGGCGAGATGGTGAGGGCCGGCTACGTCCGACACATCGGGCTCTCCGAGGTCGGCGCGGACACGCTGCGGCGAGCTGCGGCCGTTCAGCCGATCTGCGACCTGCAGATCGAGTATTCGCTGATCTCGCGCGGCATCGAGGATGCGATCTTGCCGACTGCCCGCGAACTCGGAATCGGCATCACCGCATACGGCGTCCTCTCACGCGGTCTCATCAGCGGTCACTGGCAAAAAGACGCCACCGCACCGAACGACTTCCGCACGTACAGTCCGCGCTTCCAGGGTGCCAACGCCGACGCGAACCTTGCACTCGTCGAGGCTTTGCGCAAAGTCGCAGAAGCACTCGGCGTCACGGTCGCACAAGTCGCGATTGCGTGGGTTGCCGCCCGCGGTGACGACATCGTGCCGCTCGTCGGCGCGCGCCGCCGCGACCGTCTCGCCGAGGCGCTCGGGGCGCTCGACGTGAAGCTGACCACCGAAAACATCGCCGCAATCGAACGAGCGATACCTAAAGACGCTGCTGCCGGCGCCCGATATCCCGCCCCGGCGATGGCCAGCCTCGACAGCGAGAGATGACGTCGAATGCGCCGGTTGAGCCCGATCAGGCTCGCAGCTTCACGCCCGCGGCCGTCATCCGCAGTGCGATGGTGAACGCCGCCGCGGCGAGGACGACGACGACCGTGAGCGCGACCGCGAGCGGCTCGTCGCCGCGGCTCGTATAGCTGTACCGGAACGCGTCGATCATGTGGAACATGGGGTTGACCAGCGAGATCTTCTGCACCACGGGCGGCAGGAAGGCCATCGAGGTGAACACGCCGCCGACGAACACCAGCGGCGTGATGAAGAACGTCGTCAGCACGGCGATGTGATCGAACTTCTCGGCCAAGAGGCCGAAGACGATCCCGAGCGACGAGAACAGGACCGCGACCAACACGATCGTGAGCAGATACAGCCACCAATTGGTCGGCGCGGTGTGGACGAAGACGATGCCGAGCACGGTGATCAGGAGCGCGATGAACACCGCGCGCACGACCCCGGCGACGACGTAACCGAGAACGATCTCGATCGCCGAGAGCGGCGCGATCAGCAGTTCCTGAATCGAATTCATGAACCGGCCCTGGAAGACCGACGACGAGCTCTCGCTGTAGGTCTGGTCGATCACCTGCAGCATGATGAGCCCAGGGATCAGGAACTGCGCGTAGGAGACGCCCTGCACGTTCTGGATCCGGCTGCCGAGCGCCAAGCCGAAGACGAAGACGTACAGCAGCGTCTGGATGACCGGCGGCCAGATCACCTGATTGATGATCGAGAACGTGCGCACGATCTCTCGGCGCACGAGCGTTTCGAACCCGACCGTGTTCACGATCATCGGCGGGTGAGCTCCAGGAAGATGTCCTGCAGCGAGCCGTCGCCGATCAGGTGCTGCGTCTCCTCGAGCGCGATGAGCTTCCCGCTCTGGATGATCCCGATCCGGTCGCAGAGCTCTTCGGCCTCTTCGAGGTAATGGGTTGTCAGGATGATCGTCGTCCCGTTCGTGTTGAGCTCGCGCAGCAGCGACCAGAGTTCGAGCCGCAGCTCGACGTCGACGCCGGCGGTCGGTTCGTCGAGGATCACCAAGCGCGGCTCGTGGATCAGCGCGCGCGCCAGCGTCAGCCGCCGCTTCATTCCGCCGGAGAGCTTCGTGTACTCCTGCTTCGCCTTCGAGGAGAGACCGAAGCGCTCGAGCAGCATGTCGGCGCGTCTGGCAACCGCCGCCCCCTTGATGCCGTAGTAACCGGCCTGAAAAATGAGCACGTCGCGAATGTTGAGGTACCGGTCGAAGTTGTACTCTTGCGGCGCCAGGCCGACTTGCCGGCGCGCGATTCGCCAGTCGCGCTCGACGTCGTGCCCGAACAGTGCGATCGAACCCGCAGTGATCTTCGCCAACCCGACGATCGCGTTGATCGTCGTCGTCTTGCCGGCGCCGTTGGGCCCGAGCAAACCGAAGAAGGCGCCCTCGGCAACCTCGAACGAGATGCCGTCGACCGCCGTGAAATCTCCGTACCGCTTGACGAGCCCGTCGATCTTGAGTGCTGGGATGCTCACGGAATCAACGAACCCGGCAAGCCGAGCTTTGGATACCGGTGACGGCGCAGCGTCGTGAGGCGCACCTCGAGGTCGGGGATACCGCTCCTCTTCAGCTGCCGCGCGACTTTGCGCACGTCGAAATCGACCAGCCGCGACTGCACTTCCCAGCCGCCTGCGCGTTCGGTGAGGATCGCGTAGTGCGCACGCGGATCGCCGTTCTTCGGCAGCCCCGCCGACGCCACGTTCACCAGCGTCCGTCCGCGCCACACGCGCACGTACGGCAGGTGCAGGTGGCCGAACGCGAACGTGCGCTGGACGGCGTCGCCGAAGAGCCGCTCAAGCTGCTCGTCGTCGGCGTTCGGCCACACGTGTTCGTCGTCGTTCTTCGGGTTGGCATGACAGACCAGCAGGCCGCTTTCGCCCCCTCCGAACGGGACCGAGGCCGGCAATTCGGCGAGCCAAATCGCCCACTCGCGCCCGATGCGCTTGCGCACCCACTTCACCGCGCGCGCGTCTTCGGGGTCGAGCGAGTTGCGATCGGAGAGTCCGACCATGCGGTCGGTATTGCCGCGCAGAGCGACCGCGCCGAGTTCGCGCAGGCGCTCGAGCACCTGGCGCGGCTTCGGTCCGTCCATGCACAGATCGCCGGCGGCAACGAGCACGTCCGCCCCGCCGCGCGACGCGAGGTCCTCGATGCACCGGTTCAACGCATGGAGATTGCCGTGGATATCAGAGAGTATCGCGACGCGCATCGTTCGAGGTGCGCTTCACGGCAAGGACGAGCGAGAACGGTCCGAAACCGGCCTTGCCGAATTCCCACAAGTCGATCGCTTCGACCGCGATCTTCGCCTTGCGCATGATTGCGAGCGACTCGCGGAAGCGCAGATTGGCCAAGACGCGGCGTTCGCCGAGCGGCAGCACGCCGGCGGCGAATTCTTCGCCGCGCGGGAGCTCGATGACGTGAAAGCCCGTCACCGGAACGAGGTCGACGCGATCGGGGGCGGCCACGACCGTGTCGGACGCGATGACGGAGAACACGTCGCGCAGCCGCGGGACGTCGCGGGCGACGGCGAGTTCCTCCACCGTGTAGCCGTGCTGCGTCACGATCGCTTCGAGCTGCCGCCGGCCGAGCTCGTTCGATCGCGCGCGGAGCCCGGCACCGGGCAGCGGGACACCGATGAAGATGCGGCCCGGCGCGACGGCGACGTCGGTCGCGTCGAGGACGCCGGGCGGTTCGATCCGCGCCAAGATCGGAATGCCGAGCGATGCCAGGCGGCGTTCGACCGCGGCCGTCTCGGCCCGCCGCTCGGGCTGCGAAGGGCGCGCGATCACCGCGCCTTTGGGGAGCACGATCGCGCAGTCGGCAACCAGTGACTCCGACGGCGCTTCGCTGACCGGGTCGATCTGATGGACGGTGACGCCGCGGTCTTCCAGCGTGCGGACCAGCACGGCGTGCTGTTCGATCGCGCGATCCGCGATCGGCGAGGGTTCACCCTTCACCGGCCGAAGGCGGTCCACGGCGGTCGAGGGGCGCAGCACGAGGGCGCCGGCGAGGGCGCCGGCGTCGGAGGAGACAAACGGGGCGGCGATGGGCTTCACGGTCACGACATGTCCGGTTTCGCCCGCGAGGCCCGACACCCTCGGGCCGCCGTCAGGTCCGCGGTAGGAGCGCGAAGCGGCCTGCCCCACCGATGACGAGCGCGAGCGCGATCGTCACCATCGCGATGTGGAACTCCACCCCCTCGCCGGCTTGGTGGCCGCTGTAGTTCAGAAAGAATCCGTTCCGCGCGTGGACCAGCACCGCAGCGACGAACATGTCGACGCCGATCGCCAGCGCCGCGAGGCGGGTGAAGACGCCGAGTACGAGCAGGATCGGGCCGACGAACTCGGCCGCGATCACCAGGTAGGCGACGGCCACCGGCAGGTGCATGGCTGTGGTGAAGTCTCCGACGGTTGCCGCGATGCCCGGACCGCCGAACCAGCCCAGCGCCTTCTGTGCGCCGTGCGGGAACATCACGATCGCCAGGCCGAGCCGCAAGATCAACGAAGCGACGTCGCGCATAGTGCTGCCTTACCCGCCGAAATGACCGCTAGCGCACCACCGCCGCCGCCCGGGCAAACAATTCGCCCTGCGCACGGCCGTACGCGAACGGCGTCATCGACGCACGCCGCGCCGCCAGCAGGTCGGCGCACCGGGAGTATTCGACCAGCCGGGCGCCGCGGGCGGTGTCCGCGTCAGCCTTGCTCTGATCGGTTTTTGCCAGCAGTGCGGCGATGCGGGCGCCTTCGGCGCTCGCGGTCTGGTTCGGGACCGGGATCGCGTCGTAGGGTCCCGCGTCGCCGCCGGCCGCGGTGAAGAAGTCGCTCATGTCGGTGGCGAGCAGATCGCCGAGTGCGAGCGTTCCCAAGCCCAGCAGCTGCTCCGTGGTCTTGAGCACGCTGACCGTCGAGAGATGGCGCGTGCCGACGAAGTGCCGTTTGACGTACGGACCCGCGACGATCGCGTACGTGCGGTACGCATCGACGTGGTCGCGCGAGGATTGCGCGTCGTCGGGCATCACAAAGAGCGCCGTCTGCTTCCACGACGGCAGGTGCGAGAGGTACTGCACGATCGCACCGAGGGCCCGGTCGCCGTCGGCGACCTCTTCGGGGATCGGCGGGATGCCGGGCCCGAAACCGCCGTGGTCGGCCGGCAGCCAGATGTATGTGTACCGCGGCTGGTGGCCTTGCGCGACGAGCGCTGAGTAATCGCGAATGAATTCCTTCGCCCGCCGCTCGTCGCGGATGCGCAGGTTCCAGCCCGGATAGTTGAGGTCGACGTGTCCGTCGAGCACCGCCGGCGCCGGAACGTCGAGCGAATACTGGCCGCCGAGACCTTGCGTCGGCGCGTCGCGATCCTGGACCCCGGCGAACTGCGGATCGTCGGTCTTCGGATCGAGTGCCTGACCTTCGTCGTAGCCGCTGACCCGGATCAGGTCACCGTAGTCGCGAAACGGGATCCGCCGGCGCGCCAGCGCGTTGAAGACGTATCCCAGCCGCGGATAGTCCTCCGGATCTTCGTTCTTGTTGACCAGCGGCGCGCGGCCGCCTTTCGCGTACAATGTCCGCTCGGAATAGAGCGTCGCCATACCGCCGGCGAAGAACTGGTGTCCCGCGTCGGATTCCTCCGCGTCGGCGAAGATGTTCGCGGCGAGCCCGTAGCGCTCGGCGAGCGCGTGCAGATTCGGCGTTATGCTGCGCCCGAAGAACGTCATCGACGGATCGCCATGCGGCGGTCCCAGATCGCCCAGCATCGCGTCGAACGATTTGTTCTCTTCCAGGATCACGACGACGTGCGTGATTCCTTTGGGGTAGCGGACCGGCGTGCGCACGACCCGCCGCGTGTTGGCGAGCGCGCTCATCGTCGCGCTGCCGAGCCGCACGGCGCTCAGGTCGACGCGCTGCAGCGTCGACCAGACGGCGTTGGAATCGGCCTGCGGCGGATCTCCGGTGTAGCCCGGATCGTGGCCGTAGCCCTTGGTGTTGACGACGAAAAGCGTGCGGTCGTCGGCGGCTAGGGCGAGCGCGGTCGGATACCAGCCGGTCGGGATCAGCCCGAGCCGGTGCAGGTGAACCGGATCGCGCGCGTCGATCACCGCCACCGCGTTGACGCCGGCGAGCGCGACGTACAGCCGCGTCCCGTCGCGCGAGAGCACCAGCGCGGCCGGCTGCATACCGTAGGGGCCTTTGTCGAACAAGCGCAGCTCGGTGCCGCCGACGACGCGCGGCGTCCCGGTCAGCGCGACGGTGGCGATGCGGTCGACGTTGGTCATCGCGACGTAGGCGTATGCGCCGTCGGACGTCGCGACGATCGCGGAGGGATGCGCGCCGCCGACGTTCGTCACGCCGTCGGGTGCGGGATCCATCGCAAGCGCGGAACTCGCAGCGGGGAGAGTCGCGAAATCGCCGGTCGGCGCGAGCGGCACGAACGAGAGCGCCGAGGCGTGCGCCATGTCGGGGGTGACGGCGCGGAACGGCGGGGCCGTCCCGGGCTGCGGCAGGTTCGCATACCGCATGAGTCCCTCGTTCGTCACGACGAGCCGTTCGCCGGCCAGCGTCGCGCCGAACGGAAAGAAGCCGACGCCCTGCGTCGGACCGGTCACGGTGCGCGTCGAAGTGTCGATCGCGCTGACGCTCCCCGCGGCTTCGTTGACGACGTACGCGCGACGGCCGTCCTTCGAGAGCACGATCGTGCCGGGATAGCTGTGGCCGCGGTCGGCGAACGCGGGATTCGGCGGCACGGGCATCGCGATGACGTGCTGCGCGTCGACGGTGAGGTGACCGTTTGCGTCGAGATCGAACGCGTAGACGACGTTGGCCGGTCCGCCGGAGGCGAGCACCAGCGTACGCGCCGGCTGCTGCGGATCCGCCAGCGCCGCAACGCCGACCCAGAATTTCTCACCCGTCGCGCGATAGCGCTCGACCACGTGCATCGTCGCGACGTCGACGATCGCGAGCGAAAAACCACCGGTCGCAGCGGGATCGACGAGCGAATGGACGGCACCCTCGCGCTCGTCGTCGCACGTCACGATCGCAAAGCGTCCGTTGGGCGTGAGCACCGCGCCGAGCGCGTTCATCCCGGTCAGCACGCTCTCGCCGAGCGGCGTGACGATGCGGCCCGACGGCAGGACCGCGTCGTACGTGGCCCCGCGCAGGTGACCGGCGGGCATCGTGCCGGCCGGCGCGGCGTAGCTCACCGGCGCGCTCACGGCGGCGTGCTTGGCCGCGGGATGCTTCGGTGCGGCGTTCGCGGCGCTTGCGGCGAGCGCGATCAACATGGCGGCAAGCGCGAGGCGGTTCGGGTTCATGGTCTCCATTCGCTGTTCAAGAAAGCGCGCGCGTGAGTCGCTGGGCGGCTTGCAGCAACGCGGCATCGTCGAGATCGCCGAACGACAGGCGTAGCGCCGCTGGGCCGCTACGGGTTGGATAGAACGGATCGGCGGGCATCACCAGGACACCTTCGCGGGCACATGCCTCGAATGCCGCCTGAGTCGAGAGACGAGGCGGGAGCCGCAGCCACACGTTCGTCCCCGCCTGGGGCGGACGGATGTCGGCCCAGGGCAGCCCAACCGTCAGCGCGTCGACGAAGAGATCGCGGCGGTGACGGTACAGCGCACGCGCGGCTTTGAGGTGACGCGGATACGCCGGCGTACGGAGGTAGCGCCAGAGCGCGCGCTGCGTCAGCGTCGAGGTGAACGAGTCGGTGCGCACCTTCGCGGCCTCGATCGAGTCGCGCATCGCGCCCTTCACGCGCAAATAGCCGATGCGCAGGGCCGGAAAGATCGACTTGGAGAGCGACTCCATCATCACGACGCGGCCGTCGGCGTCGTAGGCGGCGAGCGGCGGCGGCGCCGGCCCATCGTACGCAAGCGTCCAGCCGGTCTGGTCTTCGAGCACGACGACGTCGTAGCGCCGCGCCAGCTCGACGATCGCTTTGCCGCGCCGCGCCGGGAGCACGGCGCCGGTCGGATTCTCGGCGATCGGGCAGATGGCGAACAAGCGCGGCCGGTATTCGGCGAAAACGCGTTCGACGTCGTCGATCCGCACGCCGTCGGCGTCGCTGCGCACTTCGACGTAGCTCGCACCGCGCGCGTCGAACACGCCGAGCGTGCCGGGATAGGTCGGCGACTCCGAGGCCACGACGGCGCGCTCCGCCAGCAGCACCGAGGCGATCAGATCCGCCGCCTGCTGCGCCCCGGAGGTCACGATGATCTCCTCGGCCCGCGCATCGCAGCCTCGCGCTACCAAGCCTTCCGCCAGCGTCGCGCACAAGTCGGGGTCGCCGGTGTTCGCGCGGTACTGCATCGCTTCGGGCGGATCTTCGGCGAACGTGCGCTGCATCGCGCGCGCGAATTCGGCCATCGGAAACGTTTCGGGAGCCGGATGCGCGGAGGCCAGCGAGATCACGCCGGGGGCGCGCGCCTGCGCGAGGCGATCCATCACGCCCTCCATCCGCTCGCCGCGCGCGAACCGCCCGAGCGATGGTTCCCACGTGCGCGCGAAGGGCGTCTCGTGCTCCGCCGGCGGGGCCGCGACGAACGTGCCGCGGCCGACTCGCGAGACGACGCGCCCCCGCGCCGCCAGCATCTCGTACGCCTGCGATACCGTCACCAGCGCGACGTCGAGATCGCGCGCGAGCGTCCGGATCGGCGGCAGCCGTTCGTCTGCCGGAAGCGTGCCGGACTCGATCGCCGCGGTCAGCGCATCGGCGATCTGCACGTACAACGGCCGCGGATCGCGCTTGTCGAGCGCGATCGCGACCTTCATCGCTCGTCTAGCCGGTATCCGATGCCCCGCACGCTGCTGATGTTGAGCGTTGCCGCGACTTCGTTGAGCTTCTTGCGCAGCGCCGCGACGTGGACGTCGACGACGCGAGTGGGCACGCCCGAGACGTCGTTCCAGACGCGTTCGAGGATCTGCGCGCGGGTCAGCAGCTTGCCGACGTTCTCGGCGAGATACCATAGCAGACGGAACTCGAGCGCGGTCAGCGTGACGCTCTTGCCGCCGTTCTCGAGCGTGTGAAAATCGCGCACCATCGTCGCGCCGCCGGTCTGCAGCCGGCCTTCCTGTTCGGTCTTGCGCGAGCGTTCGCGGCGGCGCAGAAACGACTGCACGCGCGCCACGAGCTCGTTGGGCGAAAACGGTTTGCGGATGTAGTCGTCGGCCCCGAGACCCAGGCCCTTGAGCACGTCGTTCTCGCTCGAATGCGCGCTGACCATCAGGATGAAGGCATCGGACGAGTTCGCCAGCGACGTGCAGACGTCGAGCCCGGAGATGTCGGGAAGCTCGACGTCGAGCAGGACGACCGCCGGCTTGAAGGCGGGCTCCGCTTCGAGCCCGGCCGATCCGGTGTTGGCGATACGCACTTCGTAGCCGGCGCGCTCCAGGATCACTTTTTCGAAGGCGGCGACGTCGGCGTCGTCCTCGATGATCAGGATCCGTTCCGACATCAACGCGTTCTCGCTGGTTCCACGGCTGCCTCATCGTCCGGCATCAGCAGTTCGCGCCTGGCGACGCCGTCATCGATTGCGGCCTGCGTGACCGCGCGCGCGACGGCATCGACGACGCGCGTATCGAACACGCTGGGGATCACGTACTCGGCGCTGCGCTCGTCGCCCACGATCCCGGCGATCGCGCGCGCCGCGGCGAGCTTCATCCCTTCGGTGATCCGTCGCGCCCGGCAGTCGAGCGCGCCACGGAAGATTCCGGGGAACGCGAGCAGGTTGTTGATCTGGTTCGGGAAGTCGCTGCGGCCGGTGCCGATGACCGCGACGTGCGGCGCCGCGACGTCCGGCATGATCTCCGGCGTCGGGTTCGCCATCGCGAAGACGATCGGATCGCGCGCCATCGTCGAGAGCCATTCGGGCTGGAGAATTCCGGGCGCGCTCACGCCGATGAACACATCGGCGCCTTTGAGGACGTCCTGCAGCGAGCCGCGGCGATTCTCGCGGTTGGTGTGCTCGGCGAGCCACGTCCAGTGCGAGTTGGAGTAGTCCTGATCGCGGCTGAGCGCGCCCTCGCGGTCGACCGCGATCACGTCGCGCACGCCGGCGGCGAGCAGCATCTTGATCGTCGCGGTGCCGGCGGCACCGCTGCCGGTCAGGACGATCGTCAGATCTTCCATGCGCTTGCCGACGACGGCCGCCGCGTTCATCAACGCCGCGAGGATGACGACCGCCGTGCCGTGCTGATCGTCGTGCATGACGGGAATGTCCAACTCTTCGACCAGCCGGCGCTCGACTTCGAAGCAGCGCGGCGCGCTGATGTCTTCCAGGTTGATCCCACCGAAGATCGGCGCGATCAACTTCGCCGTACGCACGATCTCGTCGACGCTCTTCGTGTCCAGGCAGATGGGGAACGCGTCGATGTCGGCGAATTGTTTGAAGAGCATGCACTTGCCCTCCATCACCGGCGCTGCGCCGTAGGGGCCGATGTCGCCTAGACCCAGCACCGCGGTGCCGTCGGTGAGGACGCACACGGTGTTGCGCTTGATCGTGAGCGCGTACGCCTTTGCAGGATCCTTGGCGATCGCGCTCGAGACGCGTGCGACGCCCGGCGTGTACACCGTCGAGAGATCCTGGCGCGTCTTGACCGGGCGCGTGATCCCGGTGCGGATCTTGCCGCCCAGGTGGGCAAGGAAGGTCGCGTCGGAGACGTTGAGGATGCGGACCCCGTCGAGGCGCTCGATCGCATGCCGCACCTCATCGCCCACCGCCTCGCTGCGGACCTCGACGGTGACGTCCCGGACGATCGTCGTTTTTCCGACGGTACGCGTGTCGACCGCGCCGACTATGCCCCCGGCGTCGCCGATCGCCGAAGCGAGAATACCAAAGGACCCCGGGGTGTTCGGGGTCTCCAAGCGCATGACGAGCTGCGTGCCGATCGAAGGTGCGTTGGCCATCGAAGGTCGGGTACGGTATCCCAACGCGGGTGTCCTATTGAGTTCGCACGGTCCGAACGTATGGCGGCTCGGAAAGCGTCCCGACTGGGCGCTCGGCCGTCGACGATTCCGCTCCTTTCAGGGCATCCTAAAGATATGAGCCCGCTCACCGCGGCCGGCGTCGGTGCCCTCGTCACGCTCGCCATCGTCGCGGTCGCCACCGGCCCCGCCTTGCGCCGCCGCCGGGAGGCGGGCGAAGCGGCAGCCGCCGCCCTTATCGGGGCCGTCATCGCGACGGCCGACTTTGAAGGCGTCCTGGCGGGCGTTTGGCTGGTCGTCGGGCTCGCCGGCGCGGCGCGGTTCGCCCAGACGATCGTCGGCGCGACCCGCGACCGGCCGGCCCGGCTCTGGGCGGCGCTCGAGCGCGAGAGCGCGGCCAAGGGCCGCTTTCTGCCCCGAACGCTGGTCGATCGCCTGGGCCGCACGTCGCTCGCCGACGTCACGCTCGGCGATCGTGCCACCGAGCAGATGACCGTACTGTTCGCCGACATCCGTGATTCGACCGCGCTGACCGAGACGCTCTCCTCCGAGGAGGCGTTCGTCCTGATCGCGGGCTTCTTCGCCCGTTCCGCGCGCGTCATCCGCGAACATCGCGGCAGCGTCGACAAGTATCTGGGCGACGGCTACATGGCGCTCTTTCCGCGCAACGTCGAGGACGCGCTCGATGCGGCGCTGGCGCTCCAGGCGGCCGTGCGCGATCTCAACAGTGAAACGACCGGGCCGCTCATCGAGGTCGGGGTCGGCCTGCACACCGGGCCCGTCACCTTCGGGGCCGTCGGCGACGCGCTGCACATCGACACGACCGTCGTCTCCGACACCGTCAACACCGCGAAGCGGGTGGAAGGCCTCTCGAAGCGGATGGACGTGCCGGTCGTCGCAACCCACGACGTGATCCGCGCGGTGCGCGATGCCGACCGGTATCGGATGCGCTCGCTGGGCCCGCAGCCGGTGCGCGGGAAGCGCGAACCGGTCGAAGTGTACGCGGTCGAGGCCGTCCCGACGGTCCGGCGCGTGCCGACCGTGCGTTCCGGTTCCGCCCCCGCAAACCGGTCCTCCCTCTCACCCTGATCGTTTCCAGTCAACCTGAGCTTGTCGAAGGGGCGTCGAAGGCGCCGGGCGTGATCGAACAAGAACGCCCGATGCGCTTCCTCTCTCGCCGCGGCACGCGCGATGCGGCCGGCGAGCTGCGCCGCTTGAGCGATGCGCTCGCTGCGGACACCGAACCGGACTCCTACGGCGAAGGCGCCGTCATCAAGGAACTCGAGCACGAGGTCGCGGCGGTGCTGGGGAAGGAAGCCGCGATTTTCTCGATCAGCGGCAAGGCGGCGCAACTCTCGGCGTTGCGCGTGCACGCCGACCGGCGCGGCCGCGCGCTCGTCGCGGCGCACCCGCGCTCGCACATCGTCGAGGACGAAAAGGACGCCATCGGAGCGCTCTACGGCTTGCGCGTCGCGCGCGTCGGCGCGCTCGCGACGCCCTTCAGCGCCGCCGACGTCAGCGCGGTGCGCGAACCGCTCGCCGCAGTGGTCGTCGAACTCCCGCTCCGCCGAGCGGGTTTTCTGTCGCCGCCCTGGGATGAACTCGTGGCAATCGGCGATGCGACCAGACGCCTCGGCGCGGCGTTTCATCTCGACGGTGCACGGCTCTGGGAAGCGGCGCCCGGCTACGGCCGTTCGCCGGCAGCGATCGCCGCGCTCGCCGACACGGTGTACGTGTCGTTCTATAAGGGATTGCACGGGCTCGCGGGAGCGGCGCTCGCCGGCGACGCCGAGACGATCGCCGCTGCGCGCGTGTGGATCGAGCGCGCCGGCGCGATCCCGTATCGCGCCTACCCGTATGCCGTCGCCGCGCGCGAGGGTCTGCGCCGCGAGCTACCGCGCATGGCGGAATACCACGCGCGCGCCGTGCTGATCGCGGCCGCGCTGCGCGACGTCCCCGGGATGGGCATCAGCGCCGACCCGCCGGGGTGCAACGCGTTCGCGGTGTTCCTCCGGGGAGACCGCACCGCGCTCGTCGCGGCGCGCGACGCGATCGAGGCGTCGCACGGAATCCAGCTCTTCGGGCCGAACCTCGCGGCCACGGCCGACCCGCGCGTCTGGTCGTTCGAACTCGCCGTCGGTGCGGACACGCTCGCAATCGACGTCGCAGAGATCCGCGACGCGTTCGCCGACCTGGTCGCACAAACCTCAGCGTGACAACGTCGGCTCGACCGCGAGCGCTTCGCCGATCGTGCGGGCGGCGGCGACGACGGCTTCTCGGCCTTGCGGGAAGAGACCGGTGAACGAGAAGAACGCGTGGATCATGCCGTCATAGACGCGCAGTTCGACCGGCACGCCGTCCGCGCGCAGGCGTTGCGCGTACGCGACGCCTTCACTGTAGAGCGGATCGCATTCCGCCAGCACGATCGTCGCGGGGGGCAGGCCGCGCAGCGTCGCTGCCTTCGCGGCCAGCACGTAGGGCTGTTCGGCGATCTCCGGTTGTTGCACGTAGGCGTTCCAGTAGAACGCCATGCGTTCGCCGGTGAGGAAGTGGCCCTCCGAGTACGCTCTGTAGGATTCGCTCTCGACGTCGTTCGAGACAGCCGGATAGACCAGCAGCTGGTGCGCGATCGCCGGTCCGTTGGTGTCGCGCGCCTTCAGCGTGACGTTCGCAGCCAGGCCGCCGCCGGCACTGTCGCCGCCGATCGCGATGCGCGTGCCGTCCGCGCCGAACTCCGCCGCGTGTGTAGCGAGCCAGACGAACGCCGCGTACGAATCCTCGAACGGCGCCGGCGCCGGGAACTCCGGCGCAAGGCGATAGTCGACCGACGCGACGACGCAGCCGCTCTCCTGCGTCAGCAAGCGGCACACCGCGTCGTAACTGTTGCGGCTGCCGCACACGTATCCGCCGCCGTGGATGAAGACGAAGAGCGCAAGCGCGCCGTTCGTGCCGAGCGGGGTGTAGATGCGGATCGGAATCGGACCGCGCGGGCCGGGCGCCTGAACGTCCTGGACGTGGCCGACGTCGACCGGCGGGCCCGCCAGCCGCGCGAACGTGTCCTCGAAGAGCGCGCGGGCGTCGGCCAGCGGCATCGTTTCGATCGGCGGCCGCTTCAGCGCGGCGACCTGGTCGAGAAAGGCGCGAGCGGTCGGATCCAGCATGGAGCGTCTGTTCCGCGAAGCTCCACACCTGCTCCCGCCGCGGTCAGCGCGGCGGTTCCCGCAGGCCGCTCTCGACCGGCGGCATGCCGAGGCGCATCGCGAGCGGGTCGCCTCCGGTCTCCGGCGTCACCTGCTCAAAGCTGATGCTCGCCTCGTCATAGGCGCGGCGCGCCTTGTAGCGGATTGGAAGCTCGGCGCGCTCCGTGGCGATGTACTGCGCGTCGCCGATCGTTCGAAACCCGATCGTCCACGGGGTCGACGCGAGCGGTTCGTCGATGAAGTTTCCCGAGACGCGCGCTTTTCGCGTAACGTACGAGTCGACGTCGACCCACAGGTCGCGCAGCCGGTTTCGGCCGGGATCGCGCAGCGGCGCCAGCCGGAGGTGATAGGCTGCGTGCTCGTCGAGCGATTCTCGTCCGAGCAGCGTCACGGCATAGACCGCGCTCCGCGTTGCCGTCGCACCGATCACCTGCAATCCCGATCCCGTCGCAGACGGGGGCGCTTGCGCCGGCGGTTTTGCTGCGCGAACCAGTCCGAAGGCATAGGGCGGATCGAGAAACGGCACGCCGAGCTCGTCGGTCACCTCCGGCGGCGGCGGCCGAAGCGACGGCGTCAACAAGCTTTCGCTTCCGCCTATGCTTATCGACAGGCTCAGCCGCACGTCGATGCCGCGCGGGACGTACGGATTCGCCGTCTCTTCTTCGCTGAAGCGCCGCACCACGAGCCGGTTTTCGGACGGGGTCGGCGCCGCGGCATCGGCCGCCGGCGTCAACTCCCGCTGACCGTCATCTCGGCGACCCGGAACGACGGCGAGACGATCGTTCCGTCGAAACGCAGATCGCCGGCGACCGCGTCGATGCCGGCCAGCATCTCGGGGAGCGTCGAAGAGATCGTGAACTCGTCGATCGGATACATCGGCACGCCGTCTTCGATGTAGATGCCGCGGGCCCCGCGGCTGTAGACGCCGCTGGCATGCTCCGTCGCGAAGCCGATGGTATCCAGTACCAGCACGCCGCGCTCCGTGTTCGCCACCAAATCGTCGAGCGTACCGTTCCCGGGAACCAGGAACAGGTTGTTCGCGCCGACGCCGCCCCCGGCCGCGTTTCCGGTCGATGCGATCCCGAGCCGGCGTCCCCAATAGACATCGCTCAGGTACGTGCGCAGCTCGCCGCCCTCGAACACGACGGTCTCGCGCGTCGGCGTACCCTCGGCGTCGAACGGCGAGGTACCCAACCCGCCGCGCAGCCGCCCGTCGTCGACGATCGTCACCCGCTCGCTGCCGATCCGCGCGCCGATTCGGTCGGCGAGCCACGAGTTGCCGGTCGCGACGTTGGCGGCGTTCAGCGCCGAGAACACGTCGGCGATCACCGCCGCTGCGACGTCGCGCTCGAAGATCACCGGCACACGCATGGTCGCCGGCTTGCGCGCGCCGCAGAGCGCGAGCGCGCGATGCACCGCGTGCAGCGCGACGGCCTGCGCCGCCTCGGCCGTCGCCCAGCCGCGGGCCGCCGTGCCGTAGTTCCCGATGCGTTTCCGGTCGCCGTCCCGCGCGATCGGCGCCGATGACCGCGAGACGGTCGTTCCCTGGCTGACGCCGCGGAAACCCCGCGTGTTCGCCAGGGCCCACGACGCGATCGCATCGCCGACCCGCGACGCTTGCGAGTTGGTGATCCGATCGTCGGCCTCGCGGATCGTGCGCTCCATCCCGAGCGCTTCGGCAATCTTCTCCTCGTCGTCGCGTTCCGCGACGTCCGGCGCGACCGTGAACAAGTCGTGATCGCAGACGCCGTCGTCGGCGAACGCGTCCGGCAGCCCCGCGTGCGGATCTTCGCCGACGAATGCCGCCGCCGCGACCACGCGCCGGGCCAGCTCGGCGACGCCGTCACGGCTCGCGTCGGTCGTCGAGAACGCTGCCCGGCGCGTCCCGACGAAGGCGCGGACCGAGAGCGTGCGCCCGCGCGAGCGCTGCAGTTTGGTCAGTTCCCCACCGCGCGCTTCGCAGGAGAACCGGTCGACGACCGACACCGTCGCCTCCGCGTCGCTCGCGCCGGCCGCCCGCATCAGCGCGATCGTCTCGTCGGCGAGCGCCAGCGCTTCGTCGCGCACGTCGTTCATCGCGCCGTTCCACCGACGGTGCACGACGCAAGTTTGACGGTCGGAATCCCGACCCCGACCGGCACGCGCTGTCCGCCCTTCCCGCAGGTGTAGGACCGATTCGCAAGCCGCGCGTCGTTGCCGACCATGGTGACCTTCTCCATCGCGCGCGGTCCGTTGCCGACCAGCGTCGCACCGCGCACCGGCGCCGTGATCCGGCCGTTCTCGATCAAATAACCCTCAGCGATCATGAAGACGAAGTCGCCTTTGCTGATCTCGACCTGACCGCCGCTGAACGAGGTCGCGTACAGTCCGCGCTCGATCGAGCCCACGATCTCCTGGGGCGTCGACGTTCCGCTCGGCATGTACGTGTTGCACATGCGGGGCTGCGGCAGGACGCGGAACGATTCGCGCCGTCCGCTGCCGGTCGACGCGACGCCCATCAAGCGCGCGTTGAGCCGGTCCTGCATGTAGCCTTGCAGGATCCCGGCCTCGACCAGCACCTTGTGACTGCCGGGCGTTCCCTCGTCGTCGACCGCGACCGTGCCGCGTTCGCCCAGCAAGTCGCCGTCGTCGTAGATCGTCACCAGTTCGCTCGCCACGCGCTCGCCGACGCGCCCGCTGTAGAGCGACGTCCCGGTGCGGTTGAAGTCCGCTTCGAGACCGTGTCCGACGGCCTCGTGCAGCAGGACGCCGCCGCCGCCCGGACCGATGACGACCGGCATCTCGCCGGCCGGCGCGTCGCGCGCGTCCAGCTTGACGGTGGCGATGCGCGCCGACTCGCGCGCGATCGATTCCGGCGTGCGCCCTTCGTACACGTCGATCGCGGTCCGTCCGCCGTCGCCGACGTAACCGTTTTCACGCCGGCCGCCGTCCTTCGCGACGACTTGCACGCCGAGCGTGACGAGCGGCCGGCGATCGGTCACGATGCGCCCGTCGCTCGTCGCGATCTGCACGTGCTGCAGTTCGTCGGTGATGAAGGCGTTGACCGACGCGACGTGCGGATCGAACCCGCGCGCCGCGACGTCCGCGCGCGCCAAGAGTTCGACGTAGCGCGCGGAATCGGCCGGTTCGTCGGGGTGCGGCTCGTAGAGCGCGGGCGCGGGCTGCGCGCCGAGATCGGCAACGGAGCCTGCGGCGCGGCCGTCGCGCGCGATCAAGCTGGCAGCCTCGGCGGCGCGCAGCAGTGAATTCTCGTCGAGATTGTCGGAATAGGCGAAACCCGCCCGCTCCCCGACGACCAGCCGGACGCCCACCCCGCGCACGACGCTCGACGAGGCTTCGCGAATGCGGCCTTCCTCGAGCCGGAACGTCTGCACGAGCCGGTGCTCGAAGAACACGTCGGCGAAGTCGCCGCCCCGCCGCAGCGCGCGGGTCAGAATTCGCGCCAGCAGGGCGGCGTCGAGACCTTGCATCGTCGTCTCTTTTCTCTCTTGGAATCAGCTGCGCGCGAGGATGTCGAGCGCGCGGTCGATTCCGGTGTACACGGGTCCGTCGTCGGCGCGACGGTCGTTGAGGATGAAGGCAAAAGCGACGCGCCCGTGGCGCCGCGTCTCGACATAGCCGGCCAGCGCGTTGACGTTTTCGATATGCCCACTCTTGGCACGGGCCCGGCCGAGCGCATCGGTGAGGTGGTGCCAGCGCACGGTTCCTTCGATCCCGACCCGCGGCAGCGAGGCGATGAAGACCGGCCCGACCGGCTCGACCGCCGTCCGGGCCAAAAGCATCGCCAGCGTGAGCGGCGCGATCCGGTCGGTCGGCGCCAGCCCGCTGGCGTCGATGATGCGCAGACCTCCCTGCGGTACGCCGTCGCGCGTCATCACCGCGCGCTCGACCGCAGCGCCGTTCGATACGGTGCCTACTCCGCGCGTCTCGCCGACGGCACGCAGCAGCTGCTCCGCGTAATGGTTGTTCGACGTCAGCATCATCTCCGGGACGATCGCGCGCAGCGGCGCGGAGCGATGGCGCCACAGAACGAACGGCGCGACCGGCGCGATCCCGGTCTGCACCCCGCCGCGAACGTTGACTCCCCGTTGGCGCAGCATCACGCGCGCGACGTCGGCGGCGTACTGCGGCAGACCGGTCACCGGACGCCAGAACGATTGCTCGGCGCCGGCGGCGACGTGGCCTTCGAAGGTGAAGTCGTTGCGCAGCGGATCGCGCTGGATCTGCAGCAGCGTGGCATACGATGTGACGATTCCGCCCACCACCCGCACCGTCGTCGACGCCGGCAGCGCGAGGATGCGCGCCGGCCCGCCGACGACCGTCGGAACGATGTGGAATTCCACCGTTCCCTGATCGAGCGCCAGCGCGCTCGTCCCCGCGGCGTACCCGTACTGCAGATCGTCCGGTTCCCATGCCGGGTTCACCTCGCGCCCGGCGAACGCCGAGGCGTCCGCGACGACGTCGCCGTCGATTGCGCGCACGCCCGCTTGCGCGAGCGCTCCGGCACCGGCGCGCAGATCGTCGCGGGTCAGCGTGGGATCGCCGTTCCCGACGAGGTAGAGATCGCCGCCGAGCGTGCCGCTCGCGGGCTCGGCGAGCGCTTCGAACGTCGTGGCGAAGCGATATTGGGGTCCGAGCGTTTCGAGCGCCGTCGCACCGACGACGAGCTTGAAGGTGGAGGCCGGCGCCAGCGGCGTCCGCTCGCGACGGACGAAGAGCGCACGACCTTGCGCGTCGAGCACGGCGAGCCCGCCGGTTGCCAAAGCGGACGCGCCGAGCACACCGCGCAGTTGCGCCTGCAAGGCGCCGACGTCGCGCGCGCTCCATCCCGGCGCATGCGGTGCCGCCGCGATCGGCGTCGGACGGGTCGGGGTGTGCGAGACGGTAGCGCGCGGTCCGCACGATGACAGCAGTACTGCGGCGACGATCGCCGCAGCAGCCCTACGCACCAACATTCGATGCGTCGAAGCGCTCGCGCAGCGCCGCCGCTTCCGCGCGCAGTCGATCCAGCTCTTCGCGCAAGCGCACGACTTCGGCGGGTTTCGACTGCTCTTCGCGCACGCGCAGCGCCGCCTCAGCGGCATCGCGGCGCAGCCGTCCGTCGTCCTCGCTCGCCGCGAGCGCATCGAGCGACGTCAGCAGCCGCGCATCGCCGAGTTTCTCCGCAGCCGCGAAGGCCGAGCTCCGCACCAAGTAGGCGGGATCGCGCAGCGCCTGATCGATCGCCTCGACCGCTGGGGCACGCGCCGCTTCCACCAGCGTCCCCAATTCCGCGATCGCGCCGACGGCGGCCCGGCGCAGCGCCTCCGGCCGTTGCGGGCGCAGCGCATCGAGCAGCACCGGCAGTGCGCGCTCGTCAGCCAGCGCTCCCAGACCGCGCACCGCGCCCGCGCCGATCACCTCGTTCCAGGACGGCGTCGCGACGCCCGCGACGAGCGCGTCGAACGCACGCGGGTCGCGCGTCTTGCCGAGGGCCTGGAGCGCTGCGGCAACCACGAAGTACGACGGGTCATCGCGCAGCTCGAGCAGCGCTCCGGCAACTTCCGCATCGCGGAAAGCGCCTAGCGCGTCGGCGACCGCGCGGCGCACCTTCGGGTGCGCGTGCTGCGCGTTCGCCAAGAGCATCGCGCGCGCCGACGGAGCGCGGGATGCTCCCAGCGCCGCGGCGACCTCGGCGGCGACCCCCCAGAACGGATCGTGCGCGAGCGCCGCGGCCAGCGCCTCGCGCGCGAGGCGGCCGCCGTCTTTGGCGAGCGCCTTGGCGGCGCGGATGCGGGCGATCGGCGACGGATCGCCGCGCAGAATCGCGGCGTGCGCGTCGGTTCCCAGCGCCGACGTCCAATCTGCGAGAATCCAGGCCGCGGGATCGATGCGCACCAGCGCCGGCTCGCGCTCGAGCGCGATCGCGAACGTCTGCGGCGCGCGTTCCACGCGTAGCCGCACGCGCGTCTCGCCCGGCATCGGCTGCTCGCCCGCATCGCTCGCGATCGCGGCCGGAGCGTCGAGGACGAAACCGATTTCGATGTCGAACGCGTACGCCGCCGCCGCGTCGTCGATCTTCTGCTTCTGCGCGATCGTCACGAGCGCCGTCTTGCGCTCGCCGTCCCAGCGATACGAGGCTTCGATCTCGGGATGTCCGCCGCGCTCGACCCATTGGGCGAAGAAGCGCCGCGTGTTGCGGCCCGTCTCTCGTTCGATCGCGCGGATCAGGTCGATCGTCTCGACGTTGCGGCCGGCGTTGTCGTCGACGTACCGCTTCAGCGACCGCTGCATCCGCCCCCAGCCGAGCTCGCCGCGCAGCATGTGCAGCACGGCGCCGCCCTTTTCGTACAGATGCCGGTCGAACAGCTCGATCGGATCGCGGAACATGTTGCAGACGATCGGGCGCCGGTAGCGCTCACCGTCCTCCTCGAGATAGCGCTTCACGGTCCCGTAGACGTCGTAGAGATATTCGTCCCAGCCGCGATGCGCCTCGAGCCAGACGGCCTCGAAGTACGTCGCGAAGCCCTCGTTGAGCCACGCTTGCGCCCAATCGCGACAGGTGACGAGGTCGCCGAACCATTGGTGCGCCAGCTCGTGCGCGGCCAGATACTCGGCCGAGTAGTCCAGGTGCGCGCGCTCGTCGTGCAGCACGCGGTCGGTCTGCGTCGTCGCGGCGGTGTTTTCCATCCCGCCGAAGATGAAGTCGGCTACCGCGATCTGCGAATACCGCTCGTACGGATACGGCACGCCGATGACGCGCTCGAAGAGGTCGAGCATAGCCGGCGTCTTGCCGAAGGCCCGCTCGCCGTCGGCCTCGCGGCCGGGGAGCGTGTAGTAGTACATCGGCACGCCGGCGTGCGGCTGCACGATCTCGCTGAACGGTCCCGCCACCATCGTGACCAGGTACGTCGCGTGCGGGATGCGCTGCTCGTAGCGGAACGTGGTTTCGTCGCCGGCATCGGTGCGTTCGACGAGGGCGCCGTTGCCGAGCGCGAAGTGCCCGCGCGGGACCGTGATCGCGGCGGACGTCGTCTGCTTCTCGGCCGGATAGTCGAAGCACGGAAACCACGAGCGCGCGTCGGAGTCCTGGCTCTGCGTCCAGACGTGCTTGGGCTCGTGCTCGATGAAATAGAGCCCGCGGCGCGGGCGCTCCACCGCGTAGTCGACCCGGAACTGCACCTCTTCACCGGCGGCCAACGGCGGATCCAGCGTGATCTCCAGCGTCTGGCTGGCCGAGCGGAACGGCAGCGCCGCGTCGCCGCGGAAGACGCCCGTCACGTTCAGATCGACCGCGTCGAGCACCAGCCGCGAGACGCCATCCTCGATCGCGCGCACCGTCGTCGTGCAGCGGGCCTCGAGCCGCGCGGCCGCGATGTCCGGCCGGAGAGCGAGGTGGATGTGCAGCACGTCGACGGTCTTGTCGGGGCCGTACTGCGGCCGCGCGTCGGGGAGTGCGAAAGGGCGATGATCGCTCAAATACCGGCTCCGTCGGTGAAGGTGGGTTCGTCGTCCGGCAACGGCCGGCCGAAAGCGATGGTCTCGAGCAGCGCCGTCCACTCGTCGCCGGCGACCGCGTCGCGCAGGCGCCGCGCCGGGCGCGACGCGCGCAGCGCGTCTTCCGGGCGGATGCGGAAACCGAAGCGGCGATTGGCAATCATCCGCTCGAACGACGGGTGACCGTACTCGATCAGGCCGACCGCGCCGTCGAGTTCCCAGCGATGGATCGCCCCGGCCGGCGCGACGAATGCGAAGTGCGTCGCAAACGGCAGGTACGACTGCCACTTCTTGTCGGCCAGGAAATCCGCCCGCGACGATTTCACTTCGTAGATGCGGACTTGGCGCGTGTAGCGGCCCAGGCCGATCACGTCGAAGCGGCAAGCGCCCCCGGCCGGCGTGAACTCCGTCGCGACGAACGGATAGCCGAGCCGCCGCATCCGCTCGCACGCCAGCGCGCGCAGCTCCGCCGTCGTCGTCTTCTTCGCCGCCAGCGCCGTGAGCGGAATGTAGTCGATCCCCGGCCCGTTCACACTCGGTCGTCCCAGCGCAGGATGCGCAGCGCGTTCGGCCGCGGATCGATGCACCACGTCAAGTAGTAGCGGCGCGCCGGAACCGTGTGACCGGTCGGATCCGTGTAGGAGTATTCGAGTCCCGGACCCGGCTCGACGCGCCGGCACGCCAGATGGAAGCGCCGGTTGAAATCGTCGCGGCCGGGATACGTCTCGGGACGGCCCTTGACCGGCACGAGCGCTTCCTTGTCGACGAACAAGATGCGCTTGGGGTGCATGTCCGGGTTGTACCAGTGCTTCGCTTCCTGGCCTTGCGCGTTGTAGCCGACGAACACCGGCGGGATCCCCGCTTCGTAGTCGAGCGACGACGAGAAGCCGTAGCCGTCCGTGACGACCACCGCGTCGTTCGCGTCGGCCATGCGGCGCACGTCCTGCGCAAGCGGCCAGTAGGTGAAGATCTCGAACGGTCCCGTGTTGCGCAGCGTCGAACCGGTCGCCCGGAATTGCGTGTACAGCGGCCCCGGAAAGGCGGCCGCGGCGAACAGGAACGGGATGAGCACGGCCGCCGGAACGGCGGCCGCCGTGGCCCACAGCACGCGCGCGCGGTGCGAGAGCGATTCGAACGCCACGCCCATGCCGACGCACAGCGAGATGTACGGCCCGAAGATCCAGTGGAACTCGATCCGCTCGTGAAAGTTCAGCAGGATCAGCAGCGCCATCAGCGGCCCCGCGGTCCACGCGACGAGCGCGTTACGCGGCCGCACGAACACGAGCAGCGCCGCGAACCACAGCCCGGGCGAGTACGCGCCCGCGCACGCCAGCACGTAGTTCAGCGGGCGCAGGAGCGAGGGTTCGGAGACGTGCCGCTGTTGGAACGCGAACGAGAACGTCACCCAATGATGGGTCGCGTTCCACGCGACGAACGGCGCGTAGAGCACCGCCGCGACGGCGAACGAGAGACCCAGGCCGCGGCGCCAGAGCTCGCGCCGCGACGGCGCGAGCGACCAGGCGACGATCCCGGCCACCAGCGCGAAGGCGAACATCTTCGAGAGCAGCGCCGCGGCGATCGCGACGCCGAGCAGAACGAAATCACGCTTGGCGTCCGTTTGCGACGCGCGCACCGCGAAGTAGAGGCAGCAGGCCCACGCGGCCATCAGCGGACCGTCCGGGGTCGCGATGACGAAGCCGACCGAAAGCATCGGCGTGAGCATCATCGCGATCGCCGTGACCATCCCAGCCCGCTCGTCGCCGGTGATCCGTTTCGCCGTCGCCGCCGCCGCTAGCGTCGCGATCACGCCGCAGGCGAGAAAGCCCAGCCGAATCCAAATCGGGTTGGCCGTGGCCCACGCGAACGGCATGATGAGGTAGGCGACCATCGGCGGATGATCGGCGTAGCCGAGCGAGAGGTGCTTGGCCCACTCCCAATAGTACGCTTCGTCGCCGGTGAGCGGAACTTTCGCCGCGGCAACCGCGCGCAGCAGCGTCACCAGAGCGACGATCGCCCACGTCGCGTACTTCACTCGTGCGGTCCCGTCAATCCGCCGTTTACGCCGATCACCATCCCGTTGAGAAACGCGTTGTCGTCAGCCGCGGCGAAGAGCACTGCCGCGGCAACGTCTTCCCACGAACCGGCCGAGCCGGTCGGATTGTTTGCCGGCAGCGCGCGCGCGCTACGCCGGTCGGCGTCCTTGTCACGAATGTCACCTGGTTCGATCACGTTGACGGTAATGCCGTTCGCTGCCTCTTCGAGCGCGAGCGCTCGAGCGAACGTCACGACCGCGGCTTTCGCCGCACCGTACAGCGCCATCCCGCGCGCCGGCTGCGTCACCATCGAACCGTTCATCCCGAACAGCACGATCCGGCCGAAGTGCCGTTCGCGCATCCCCGGCAGCACGGCGAACGCGAGCGCCACCGCCGATCCGAAATTCGCCTCCGTCATCAACCGGTAATCGTCCGGCGTCGAGCGGGCGAAGCGTTTGACGACGATGGGACCAACGGCATGAACGAGCAGGTCGATCGGCCCGCGCGCGGCTTCGGCTTCACGCACGACTGCCGCGGCGGCGGCGGGGTCGGAGAAATCGGCGGCGATCGCCACGGCGTCGGGATCGTGCGCGCGCACGAGCGCCAGCGTCGCATCCGGCGGCGTGCCGCCCGGGCGAAAGGTGAAGGCGATGCGATAGCCCGCTGTAGCGAGCGCGCGCGCGATGCCGCGGCCGAGGCCCGCTGCCGCCCCGGTCACCAAGGCGAAGCGAGAGGACCCTCGGCCGGGCTGAAGGGAACTCACCGGCGATGACATTCGCGACGGCCTCCTCGGAATGGCGGTCCGTCACGTTTCTCAGCGAGGACAGCGTTCATCTGCGCGGTTCGTACGCCTCGGGAAGCGGCGACCGAACGCTGACGCTGATCCTCGTGCACGACGCCGGCGCGGACCGGTCGTGCTGGGAGCCGTACGTGCCGCTGTTCCGCACTCGAGGTTGGAACGTCCTGACTTTCGATTTGCGCGGCCACGGCGAATCCGTGAGACAAGATATGCGCCACGCCCTGCTCGAGGCGGACGAGGCCGACCTTTCCTCCCCGCACGTCTACCCGGCCGACGTTCGAGCTGCGGTGGCGTTCGCTGCCCGGCAGCCCAACCACGACCCCGGCCGGATCGCGCTGCTCGGCGCCGGTTTCGGAGCCGATCTCGCGTATGCGGGGAGCGCGCGCGGCTGGGGCGGCGTCAGCACCGTCTGCGTCTCGCTCGACGACGATCGCGCGAGGATGTTGGCCGGCGCCGGCGCGTTCGCGCCGCGCTCGGTCTACCTCATGTACGGCGCGGACGACCCGGTCTCGATTTGCTCGGGCGAGAGTTTCGCGGTGACCGCCGCCGTGCCGTCCGAGCGCTATCCCTACGGCGGCAGCGCAAAAACAGGGCTGGCGCTCTGGGAAGAGCGCCAGCCCGAGATCCTCGCCCGTTCGATCGCGTGGATCGAAAAGACGACCTGACTTCCTTGAGTTGCGGACTACTGAACGGAGAGCGTGCGCTGCACCGGCGTCGCGGTCGCGCCGCTCTGGGGGTCGGTCGCGTTGATGGCGAGCACGATCTGGCTGCCGGACGGCGCACCGATGCTCACCTGCGTGGTGAAGTAGCCGTTGCCGTCGGCGGTGAGGGCGTAGTTCGCGCTGTTGGTCTGGCCTCCGGAGAGGATCGAACCGATGATCGCGCCGATCGTCGTCGGTCCGCCGCTGGTCACCCCGACCTGAAGGGTGACGTGCGCGCCCGGCGTCGTTTGGCCTGAGACGACGAACTGGTGCGGCACCGTCGCGCCATTGGCGGGACGCACGTTCGTGATCTGGCCGACCGCTGACGACCCGCCCGAGGTGAACGCCCAGCCGCGCCTGAACGCGCCGCCGTTGCTGTCGGTTCCGGTCACCCGGACGGTGTGCTGGCCCGCTTGGAGCGGCGAGGGCGGAGCGTACGTGAAGCCGCCGGGTGAACGGGTCGAATTGTTCGTCACGTCGGCTTGATCGAGCGTGATGCGAATCGAGTTCGGGTCGACGGTGCCGCCGCCGAACGTCGCCTCGATGGTCGGTCGACGTGAGCTGACCGACGCGCCGCGACCCGGCATCACCGATGCCAGCGTGATCGCGCCGGCCGCGCCGCCGTTGGCGGGTGCCGGAGTCAGCGCCGCAGGCGGCGGGTTGCCGCCGTTGGTGTTGATCGCGACGAGGTTGTTGCTGCCGTCGTAGTTGACGGTCGCGCCGAGCGCCTGCGAGACGAAGCGCAGCGGAACGTAGGTGGAAGCTCCGATGAGGAACGGCGCGACGTCGACGGTCTGCTGCTGGCCGTCGACGGTCGCCTGCGTCGAGCCGATGCGCAGGGAGACGCTGTGTCCGCGTCCGGTCGCGTTGATGACGCCGGCCGAATAGACGACGGTCGCGCCCAGGTTTTCGAAAACGCCGCGCAGCGGGACGAAGACGCGCCCGGCGCGCTCGGTCGGCGGCGGGTTCAGGTTGACTGCCGAGCCGTTGACGGTGACGTTCACGGGGCCGGCGGCCAGCGCCGGGACGATGCCGCCGCCGATGAGGACGAGGGCTGCGGTCAGCGCCGCGGCGCGAGAGGATGAAGATGAGTGCATGAGTGCGAGGACCTCCGGTCGGCGGTGTTGCCAGAGGTCCCTTTACCCATTCTCAGCGATTTCCAAGAAAGCAAGGAGCGCGCCGCCGGCTTTTCCACCGGCGGCGCGTTCCTTCAGTTGCCGACTGCCCCGGCCGGGATCGGCGGCGGCGCCAGGGGAGCATCATCATCGTCCGGAGCACGGCGCTCACGGCGCCCCGCACGCACGTCGGCCCACCAGCCGGCGAACCGGTTCGCGCTGACGTACATCGCCGGGACGAGAATCAGCGTGAGGAACAGTGAGCTCAGCAGACCGCCGATCAGGACGATCCCCATCGACTGTCGGATTTCCGCACCCTCGGTCTTGCCGAGCGCGAGCGGCAGCATGCCGAAGACCATCGCCGCCGTGGTCATGACGATCGGCCGAAGGCGCGTTCCGCCTGCCGCCAGGATCGCTTCACCGTACGTCAGCCCGCGCTTGCGCAGCGTGTTGGCGTAATCGACCAGCAAGATCCCGTTCTTCGCGACGAGCCCGAAGAGCATGATGATCCCGATCGCCGAGAACAGGTTGATGGTTTGGCGGGTGATCGCGAGCAAGAGCAGCGCGCCGATGATCGCTACCGGGATCGAGAACATGATCACGAACGGCGTGACGAACGATCCGTACAGGATCACCATCAAGCAGTAGATCAGAGCGATCGACGTGATCAGCGCGAACCCCATCGAGCTGAGGAACTCGATGAAGTACTTGGAGTCGCCGTCGGTGCCGAGCGTCACGCCGCCCGGAAGAAAGCCCGGTACGGCGAGTTGCGCGGTGACCTTTCCGACCACTTCTCCGAGCGTCGTCTTGCCGCGGTCGATGTCGCCGTTGACACGCACCACGACTTGTTTGTCGGCATGCTCGATCTTGGTCGGGGCGCGGTCGGACGTGAACGTCGCGACGCTGCCCAGCGGAACCAGCGAACCGTCCGTGGACCGCAGCGGGATACGCTGAATTTCGTCGATCGAGTTGCGCTTCGCCAGCGGATACTCGAGCAGCACGTTGACCAAACCGTTCCAGGTGCGGACCTTCGTCGCAACTGCGCCGCCGACAGCCGTGCGCGCCGCGATCGCTGCCGCGCCCGGCGAGACGCCGAGGATCGCCGCCTTCGCGGGATCGACCCGCACGGTGAGGTGCGGCGCTTCCTCCGCAGCGCTGGTCTGCACGTTCACCGTGCCCGGAATCGTGCGAATGAACGCGGCGAGTTTGTCGGCGGCCGGATGGATCGCATCGGCCGGACCCGAAAGCGTGTAGGAGATCGGCAAACCGCTGCCGCCGCCGCCGCGTCCCGAAACGGTCAGCTCCGCGCCCTTCGCCAAGTTCGGAAGCACGTCGCGCAATTTGGCGATGACGTCGTCCTGATCGCGCCGGTGGTCCTTGCTCAGCGTGACGTTGAACTGGCCGGCGAATCCGCCGTTGATCGAACCGTAGCCGTCGGGTTTCGCGCCCGCATAGGTGCGTACGGTGTCGATGTTCGGAATTTTGAGCACTTCTTGCTCGATCCTCACCAAGGCGGCCTCGGTCACGGCGAGCGGCGTACCGACCGGGTACGTGAGATTGCCGTGGATCTGGCCGCTCTTCGTGTCGGGAACGAACTCGCTCTTCAGGTTGAAATGTCCGAATGCGAGGCCGAGCATCGCTACGCCGGCAGCCGCGCATCCCAGCGCGCCGCTCAGCGTCGCTCCGCCGTGCGACCCTTCGAACCGGATGCCGAGGAAATGCTTCCCCGCCAGCGCGTTCCCAACCGGGAACCAGACCAGCGTGACGACCCCGAGCGCGACGTCGACGCCGGCGGCGACCATCATCGTTTCGACTCCGGTCAGCAGCACGATGGCATTGATGACGAGCAGCAGGCTGAGCCAAAAGGTCATCCAGCGGTGCCGCACCGCGAGCGGAAGCATCGTGTGCCGATACCAGTCGTTCAGGTCCTCGAAGCCGCGCTGAAACCACACGAGGTATTTCGGCGGCGCGACGGAGCGCTTCTTGACCGACCATTTTGCCGCGAGGACGGGCGTGAGCGTGAACGAGACGAACAGCGAGAACAGCGTCGCGACCGTGACGACGATCCCGAACTCCTTCATGTACTCGCCGACGAAGCCGCTCAGGAACGCGAGCGGGAGGAAGACGACGACGTCGACCAGCGTGATCGCGATCGCCGCGCCGCCGATCTCGGTGCGGCCGCTGATCGCGGCCTCCTTCGGTGCCTGACCGAGATCACGGTGCCGGGTGATGTTCTCGAGCACGACGATCGAGTCGTCGACGAGGATCCCGATGATGAGCGAGAGCCCCATCAGCGAGACGTTGTCGAGCGTCAGCCCCATCACGCGCATGACGATGAACGTCGCGAGCAGCGAAGAGGGGATGGCGATCATCACGACCGCGGCGTTGCGCCAGGCGTGCAGGAACAGCATCAGCACGATGGCGGTGAGGATCACGCCTTCGGCAAGTGACTGCAGCACGCCGTTGAGCGAGGCCGTCGTGTAGTCCGCCGGCGCGAACAGCTCGTGAAACTCGATCTGCGGGTACTTCTTCATGATCGATTTCATCTGGTCGCGCACAACCTTCGTCGTTCCGACTTCATCGGAGCTGATCGTGCGCGTGACGTCGAGGATCAAGCCGGGAGCGCCGTTCATGCGCGAGATCAGCCGCTGCTCCTGATGCGTGTCGCTGGTCGATGCGACGTCGCGAACCTGCAGGAGTTTCTGCGCACCGCCGGTCACCGGCAGCGGCAAGGCCGCAAGATCGGCCGCCGAATTGATCTCGGCATGGACGGAGACGGTCGTCTCGACGGTCGGACGGTCGATGCGGCCGCCTGGCAGATTGGCGTTATTGTTCGAGATCGCCGCGTAGACGTCGGAGAGCGTCGCTCCGGCTGCCAGCATGCGCAAGGGGTCGGCATCGACGTTGAACTGCCGCACCGCCGCACCGCTCAGGTTGACGTTCTCGACGCCGGGGATGTGGCGGATGTCCGAGATGACGCGATCGTTCAGCACGTCGGCCAACGCGGGTGCGGTGAGCGACTTCGAATCGACCGCGTAGGTGACCACGGGAGCGTCGGCACCGTTCTTGGAGACCGTCGGCGGATCGAGGTCGGACGGCATGTAGACGCGCGCGGTGTCGACGCGGCGCTGGACGTCGATGGCGGCAAAATCGAGGTTCGTCCCGAGTTTGAACTGCACGGCAACGACCGCCAGACCTTCCTGCGCGTTCGCTGTCATCTGATCGAGATGCTCGATCCCATCGATCTGATCTTCGATCGGCTTGACGACGAGACGTTCCATCTCCGCCGGCGAGGCGCCGGGATACGCCGCCTCGACGATGACGATCGGGAAGTTGACGTTCGGTTGCGAGTTCTTACCGAGCGCGAGATAGGAAGCCGCGCCATAGACTGCCAGGGCGATGAAGAACATCGCAACGATGATCGGGCGCTGTATGGAAAAACGCGTCAGCCACATGATTTGAGAACCCGTCTCCTCTCGCCGGTCGACCCGAACTACGAAGCACCCCTTCGCGATGTTTCAGCGGATCTCCTGATTCTTTAGTTGATCGCCCCGCCCGTGGGCAAGCCCGAGCGCGAGGCCGGCGAAACCTTGGGGCCGCCCGCGCGAGAGCACGACGGGCGTGGCGCCCCGACGACCACGTCGCCCCGACGATCGCCCGAGGCGAACTGGCACCTCGAGCGGGGAGTTCGGCATCCGCTCTTTGCGAACATCGTCGTGCGCGTCACACGATGCGATGCCGGCTGCCTCGCCGCCTTCGTCACCGGATGGGCCGAGCTGCGCGTCAGTTCGTCGTTTCCTCGCGCAGCGGGAGAACTGCGGTCGGCGCATCGTAGAGCAAGCGCCAGAGCGGCGCCGCCTGGCCGACGGTCCAGCTTTCGCGCGTCTGGGGGTCGGTCGCGCGTGCCACGAGTTCGCCCGTCGCCGTGCGAAAGAACTTCACGACCAGAATCGAAGAGCAGCTGTCCATGACGAGGTCAGCGTATCCACGGGACCTCAACGAATCGTCAAATGACCGGATCGTAGGTCGGTGAGGCGGTGGTTGGCGCCTATCCTCGGGGCGTTCGCATTGCTGGCCTCCGGCTGCGCTGGGCCTGCGGCGCGCGACGACGTCGTGCGGGTAGCGATCGGCGGACCGCTCGTCTCGCTCAATCCGGCGCTCGCGTTCTCGTTCGATGCCAACGCCGTATCGGAAGCGATCTTCGACGGGCTGGTCAAGCTCGACGCCCGCGGCCGCGTCGTCGCCGACCTCGCGACCCGCGTGCCGAGCGGCTCAAACGGCGACATCGGCGCCGGCGGCCGGACGATCACGTACCATCTGCGACGCGGCGTACGCTGGCACGACGGCAAGCCGTTCACCTCGGCCGACGTGGCGTTCACGTTCCGGATCTTACGCGACCCGCGGATAAGCGGACCGAATCGCGCGATCTATGCATCCGTCGCCGCGCTCGAGACGCCGGACCCGTACACGGTACGCGTGCGCCTGCGCGAGCGGTCGGCGGTCGCCGTCGCGCGCCTGTTCTGCATCGGCGAGAACGGCGGGATTCTCCCGGCGCACCTGCTGGCGCACGTACGTGACCTCAACAGCAGCGACTTCAACGGTCACCCGGTCGGAACCGGGCCGTACGCGTTCGTGTCGTGGCAGCGCGCGTCGCGCTTGACCTTGCGCGCGAACCCCGCGTATTTCGGCGGTCGCCCGCGCATCGCGCGGCTCGAGATCGTCGAGGTCGCCGACAAGAACACGCTGGCTGCCCTGCTGAAGACGCATCAGGTCGACGTTGCGTCAGGCGGCGCGTCGCTGATCCCCGCGCTGCGCGACGAGCCGTCGCTGCGGCTGATCGTCGCGCCGTCGCGCAGCGCGATCTACTTGTGCTTCAACGTGCCGCGCCCGCCGTTCGACGATCGGCGCGTTCGCCGCGCGCTGGCGTTCGCGCTGAACCGCGAGCGCCTGGCGCGCGTCGTCTCGCTCGGGACCGCGCGTGCGGCGGAGTCGCTGATTCCGCCGTTCAGTTGGGGGTATCGGCGCGACAACGGCGCGCCTTCGTACGATCCGGTACGCAGCGCACAGCTGCTCGACGCGGCCGGCTGGCGGCGCGGCTCGGACGGCATCCGGCGCAAAGGCGGCCAAGCGCTCGAGATCGGACTGGTGACGTTCGACTTGCCAGTGGTTCGCAAGATGGCCGTGCTGTTGCAGGCCGCGTGGCACGACGTCGGGGCGAACGTCTCGCTGCGTGTCGTGCCCGGCAACGTGCTCTTCGGCAACGGGCTCTTGGCGAAGCGCACGTACGAGGTCGCGCTGCTGGGTCAGGGCTTCGACGAGGATCCCGACCTCACCAACTTCGTCACCAGCGCGTACGTGCCGCCGCTCGGCGAGAACTTCGCGCGCTATCGTGACGCAGACGTGGACCGCTGGTCCGCCGCGGCGCTGCACGGGCCCGACCGCGCGGTGCGCGCGCCGTTCTACGCGCGCATAGCGCGACGCCTCAATCGCGACGTGCCGTACGTCCCGCTCGCCTGGGAGAGCACGATCTACGTCGTCAGCTCGCGCTTACGCGGATTCCAGCCGGAGACGCTGAACTCGGATTTCTGGAACGTCGCGCAGTGGCACTTTTGAGCCGCTGCATACGCAGCGACGATGCGCGCTCGCGCATCTCGGCGGCAAACTCCTCCATGCCGATCTCGTCGGCAGCCGCGGCCAACGCGGCGAAGGCGCGGTCGGCATCCAACGGGGTTTGGCGCACTTGGCGTTCCAGCGCCTGCGCCGCGTCGCGGAGCAGCTGCGGCGCGTCCGCGGCGTGCGTGCGCACCGCTGCCCACGCGAGTGCCGACTCGCGCGCGAGGCTCATGCCGACGACGCCCTTCGCGACCGGATCGAGCGGCAACGCGCGCGCGGCCACGAGCGCCTGCTCGGCGTCTCCCCGCTCGTTGCGGCCGAGCAGCGCTTCGATCCGGCACAAGCTCGCGATCCCGCGCCGACTGTAGCCCTCGCTCATCGGGTTCGCCAGCAGCCGGTCCGCGATGAGCAGCGCTTCCTCCCACGCATGGCCCGCGAGGGCGAGGTTCGCCGCCAGCGCGTCGTACGAGAAGCGCAGCAGCAGCACGGAGATGCCGTGCAGTGCGGGCATCGCGATCGTGCCGTGCGAGGATTCGAGGATCCCGGCGACGATCTCCAGCTCGCGCCGGCATTCGTCGAATCGCTCGCACAGATACCAGAGCGACGCGCGTCGCGTGCGCACCGCCGCTTCGGTGCGGGCGTCGGCGCGGCGGGCCTGATCGAGCGCCCGATCGGCGATCGCCGTCGCTTCTTCGAAGTGCAGCCAGATGCACAGTACGGCGAGCAGCCGTTCCAGTGCCGTCGCGCGCAGACGCGCGCTGCCGGTGCGCTCGGCACAGGCGAGCGCACTGCGGGCGCTCGCAATCGCACCTGCTTCGTCGCCGAGGAATTGGCGGCACATCGACTGACGAACCAGTCCGTACACGAGCAGCCGGTCGTCGTTCAGCGCCGTGCCGAGCTCGACCGCTTCGTCCGTGTCGACGAGGGCCGCATCGGGCGGGAACGCTTCGAGGAAGAGCGCCGCACGACGCGTGAGCGCCCGGCAGACCAGCACCCCGTCGCCGGCCTCACGCGCGTGCGCGAGCCGCGCGTTCGCGTGCGCGAGCGCGTCGGTTCGCTCGCCGGCCTCTTCGCAGGCGCGCGTCGCCACCTCGTGCAGCTCGCTCAGCACGCGGTGCATCTGCTCCGACGGACGCAGCCGCTTCGCGACCGCGATCCCGGCCGTCGCCCAATCGAGCGCGTCGATGCGCGCGTTGACTTCGAGCACCGCGTAGGCGGCGCGCGCGAAGGCGTGCGCAGCCGCCAGGACCTGTCCGCTCGCGCGCAGGTGCGCGGCACGCCGTACCAGCGATTCGCGCCGTTCGTCGTGTTCGAAGTGGCGCGCGAAGGCCCGATGGAGCTGGACGCGCCGCCCGCTGTTGAGCGCGCGCCCCGCCGCTTCACGCATGAGGTCGTGGCGGAAACGAAACTCCGGTCCCGATGCGGGCTGCTCCAACAGTCCCAAGCCGATGAGATCGTCGATTGCATCGAACGTGCGCCCTTCGCCGAGGGCGCAGACCGCGACGAGATCCTCGGCCGTCGCGTCGGGTTCCAGCGCGAACGCGCACGCCACGGTCGCCGGGTCGTCACCGTTCGCATACAGTCGTGACTCGAGGAAGTCGCGGATCGTCGCCGGCGTCTGCGCCTCGGCGCCGAGCTTGCCGGCGAGCACCCACGCGTCGCGCGAGCGCTGCAGCGTCCCCGAGCGAACCAGCGACTCGAACAGCTTGGTCGCGAAGAACGCATGCCCGCCGGAGCGCGCGAACAGGAAGTCGGCGAGCGCGGCTGCACTCTCGGGCGCCACCCGTGCAATCGCCGTGCGCAGATCGTCCAGCGAGAGCAGGCCCAACTCGAGGGTGGTCGCGTGCGGCAATCGCGCCATCAGCCGGCGCAGCCCTTCGGGCCGCGTCGCGACGACGAGCTGGACGGCACCTTCGGCGGCCCCGCTCGCGAGACGGACGAACACCTGCAGCGCGTCGCCGGTCAAGTACTGCGCGTCGTCGACGAGGAGTGCGGTCCCCACGCCGAGCGCGTGACGGAGCGCATCGGCGAGCGTCGTCGCGTCGCCGCCCGCGGCGAGGAAGGCGGTGAACGGCGTGCGCGTGAGCTCTTCATGGAGCCTCGCCCACGGGCCGAAGGAGTGCGGATCGTCGGCTCGCGCGGCGACGGGGACGATCCGCACGTCGGTTTCGATGGCGACCCGCTCGGCGTGCCGCAAGAGCTCCGTCTTCCCTTCACCTGCAGCGCCGTGCACGATCAAAACCCCGCCCTGACCGGCGGCGGTCTGCGCGAACGCACGCGCCACCGCGGCGAGCTCCGTGCGTCTTCCGCAGAATGGGATCGCGACGTCGTCGGGCGGCCGCTCCGCCGGTGCGCGCACGTTCGCGAACTGCGCCTCGAACGCGGCCGACGGTGAGGCGCCGATCTCGACGAGCACCGCGCGGTATCGCTCGACGAGCGCGGCGGCAGCCGAACGGCGTCCCGCGTCGAGCTCCGCCGCGGCGACGGTGGCATACGGAGCTTCGTCGAAGCTGCCCCGCTCGATGAGCAGACGGGCGCTGGCGACGTCACCGTCGCGGGCGACCGCATCAGCCAGCAGCCCGTCGTACGTTGAGGCGGCGCGTTCGCGCTGCGCGACGCTCCACTCCGCGTAGTCGCCTTCCAAGAACTCTCCGCGGTACAGCGCGATGGCGGCGCGTTTGGAGGAGACGTCGTCGCTCGCCGCCCCTTCGGCGAAGGTGCGCAGGTCGAGGTCCGTCTCCAGACGCCAGACCACATGCGCCCTCTTCGCAGTCAGCGCCGCGTCGGCGTCGACGCCGCCGTCACGAAGAGCACGCCGGATCGACCAAAGCGCGGTGTTGAGGCTCGACCGCCCGCGCTCCGGGGTGCAATCGGACCAGAACAACTCCGTGATGCTCTCGCGCGACAGCTCGACACCCCGGTGCAGGACGAGGTAAACGAGCAGCGCTCGCGCCTTCTGCGTCGGTGGTGGCGTGAGCTCGCGGCCATCGGCGCAGAAGCGGAACGCACCTAGCGTCTGAAGCGACAAGGCGTCCACGGCGGGAGCTTTCACCGCAAAAATGGGCCGCGCCCCCCGCACCGCGCGCGAGGAAAAGCCCGCCGGAGGGGTTCCGGCGGGCTTCGGATTTGTTGGTGCGCGAGACTGGATTTGAACCAGCACGTCCTTGCGAACGCTAACCCCTCAAGCTAGTGCGTCTACCAATTCCGCCACTCGCGCACGAGGCTCACCCGGCGATGCTACGAGGCATCGGCCGGGACAACTTCGTGAGTGTAGGGCATCGGCCCCGGCGACGCAAGAGGCAGGCTAGGAGGCCGCGACCTTGTCGCCGAGCAGCTCGCGGATCTTGTCGTGGAGACGCTCGAAGCCGCGGTCGCCGGCCTGGCGATGGACCAGCTTGTGCTCGCGATCGAACACGTAGTAGGCCGGCACGAATTGGTTTTCAAAGCGACCGACCAGGGTGTGCTCGTTGTCGATCGCGAGGGGCCACGAAATCCCCATCGCACCCTCGGCGTCCTGCGCCACCCGGGCGACGTCGAGCTCTTCCGGGCCGCGGGGCTGATGGATCGCGATCACCTCGAGGCCGCGCGGGCCGTACTCGGCCTGCCACTTGGCGACTTCTTCGGCGACGTTGTGGCAGATGTAGCAGCTCACCGACCAGAAGTGGACGAGGAGCGGCTTGCCGGCCAGCTCCTCGGCCTTCGGTGCGCCGCCGTTCGCCCAAGTGGAGACGCCGTCCAAGGATGGCAGCGGGCTCCCGGTACGCAGCGGCATCGGAGGTCTAGCCGCCGACCTTGAGGAGCTGCTTGCCCGGGGTCCACTCGGCCGGGCAGAGCCCGCCGGTCTGGAGGGCCTGCAGCACGCGGAGCGTCTCCTCGACGGAGCGGCCCACGTTGTCGTTGGTCACGACGGCATACCGCAGCACGCCCTCCGGATCAATGATGAACAGGCCGCGCTGCGCCGCGCCGGTCTGCTCGTTGAGGACGCCGTACGCGCGCGAGACTTCCTTGGTGAAGTCGGCCACCAGCGGGTACGCGGTGCCGGCTATGCCGTTCTTGTCACGCGGGGTGTTGAGCCACGCGAAGTGCGAGTGAACGCTATCCGTCGAAGCGCCCAGCACTTCCGTGTCGAGCTCGGCGAACTCGTCGAGCCGATCCGACAGCGCCAGGATCTCGGTTGGGCACACGAACGTGAAATCGAGCGGGTAGAAGAAAAAGATCAACCACTTGCCTTTGTAGTCCGACAGGCTGATCTCTTTGCCCAGGTCTTTGGGGCTGGTCGCACCCTTGGTGGACGCGAGCGTGAATGCGGGTGCGGGCTGGCCGACCTTCGCTAGCACTGACAAATTCCTCCGATACTGTTGCTATGGGAGCCGTTCTCAATTATAACTGATAGTGAGAACCGATTTCACTCCCATCGGAGGCTATCCCATCCCGAACCCGATGTCAATCCCGCCGAACTACCGGACCGTCCTCGAGGTCGTGGAGGCTGCAGGTCCCGGGAGCCACCTGACCGCGCAGCAGATCTGGGCGCGCGCTCGCGCGCTGGCGCCGCGGATCGGGTTTGCGACCGTCCACCGCAGCCTGATCCGCTTGAACCAGCTCGGGACGGTGATGAAAATCGACGTCCCGGGCGAAGCCTCCGCCGTCTACGAGCCGGCGGCGGCGCCGCACGCGCATTTCCGCTGCACCGCCTGCGGCACGATCCGCGATTTGGAATACGCCGTCCCGAACGGCGCTCGCAGCGCCTTGGCCGCCCAGCACGGCGTGACGATCGAGCGCGAGCTGGTGACGTTCAGCGGTACCTGCGGCGCCTGCCGCTGACGCGTACCCTGACACCGGTCGCGCTCGCCAAGCGGTCTTGGGCTACGTGAACAAGATCGAGAAGACCGACGCCGAGTGGCGCGCCGAGCTCGCGCCCGACCGCTATGCCGTGCTGCGAGAGGGCGCGACCGAGCGCGCCTTCACCGGCGCGCTCTACCACAACCACGACGCGGGATCGTACGCCTGCGCCGCATGCGGAAACACCCTCTTCTCCTCGGCGACGAAGTACGAAAGCGGCAGCGGCTGGCCGAGCTTCTGGGCGCCCGAAGACCGGGCCAACGTCGAATTGGTCGAGGATCGCTCCCACGGGATCGTCCGCATCGAGGCGCGCTGCGCTCATTGCGGGTCGCATCTCGGCCACGTCTTCGACGACGGACCCAAGCCGACGGGTCAGCGCTTCTGCATCAACTCGTTAGCCTTGGAATTCGCCCCGAAGGCCGACGGCTGAACCTGGGGCCGTTCCGCTCCGACTACAGGAGTGTGAGCGGCCAATGACCGACGCCGAAGACCGCGCTCTGATCGAGCGGATCGCACACCGCGACCGCGCCGCGTTCGAGACGTTCTTCGGCATGCACGGGTCCGGCGTTCACCGATTCGTCCGCGATCTCGTGCGCGACGACGGTTTGGCGGAGGAGTTGACGAGCGACGTGATGGTCGAGGTCTGGCGCGGCGCGGGCAAGTTTGCCGGCCGCTCGCGGGTACGGACGTGGTTGTTCGGCATCGCCCACCACAAAGCGATCGATACGCTGCGCCGCCGCCGCACGCCGACCGTTCCGCTCGACGACCTCGTCGCCGTCGCGAGCAACTTAGAGGGTCCGGAGGACGCTGCAGTGCGCGCCGCGGACCGCCATCAGCTCGAAGGAGCACTGGCCGCGCTGAGCCCGGAACATCGCGCCGTCCTGGAGTTGACGTTCGTTCAAGGCTTCTCGCAAAAAGAGATCGCCGAGATCGTCGACGCTCCGGCCGCGACGGTCAAGACGCGCGCCTTCTACGCCAAGCAGCGGCTGCGCGACGCGCTCGCCACCGCGGAGCATCCCCGATGAAGCACGAGATCAGCGAACTGCTCCCGTTCTATGCGAACGACACGCTCGACGAGCAGGAGCGCGCCCGCGTCGAGAGCGAGCTCGCGACCTGCTCCGCCTGCGCGGAAGAGCTGCACCAATGGAAAGCGCTCGCGAGCGCGTTACGGACGCGCGCCGACGCGGCGCCGTTCGTCCCGCCGAACGTGCTCGACGACGCGCTGGCGCGCATCAACATGCCGCCCGTTGCGGCCGCGTCGACGAAGTTCCGCACGGCATGGTGGGGCGTTCCGGCACGCTACGCGACCGCCGCAGCGCTCGTGGTCGGCGTCAGCGCGGCCGGAATCGCCGCGTGGCACGCGCGCGACTTCAGCGGGCAAGGCGCCGCGAGCGGTACCGGAACCGCCGACCGCGCTACGCGCGTCTACCGCGTCGCGCCGAGCCCCCTCGCGAAGCTGGCGCCGAAGATGCGCATCAACACGAACGCTCTGCCGCCGGCCGGCGTCGCTCAGGCGAACGAGGACGCCGCGCCGTCAAGCGTCGCGAAGCAGCACCGGCTCGCCAAGAAGGCGCGGCTGGAGCTGATCGTACGCGACGTCGAGGGGGCGCTCACGGCGGCGCAGGCCACGGTACGCGGCGCGGGCGGCGACGTCATCTCGCTCGCCGATGCGAACCCCCACGCGAGCGACGCCGTGCACGAAGCAACCGTGGAGGTCGAGGTTCCGGCCGCCCGACTCGACGACACGCTCGACCATCTCGGCTTGCTCGGCACGGTGCAGAACCGTACGATCGACGCGGAAGACGTCGACGCGGCGATCGTCGACCAGGAAGCGCGCCTGCGCAATCTGCGCCGCGCCGAGAACGACCTGCGCGCGCTGATGGATCGGAGCGGCAAAGTCACCGACATCCTCACCGTCCAGCAGAACCTCAGCGAAACCCGCGGCCAGATCGAACAGCTCGATGCGCAGCATCAGCACGATCTGCACCGTGTCGCGACGAGCACGATTTCGATCGCGCTGACCGAGGATCGCCCGAACGGCGCGCCCGCAAAACCCGGTCCCAGCGCGCGGATCGACGGTGCGTGGCACAGCGGGCTCAACGCGCTCGCCGACACGCTCGTCTCGCTGATCAGTACGATCGCGTGGTGCGTCGCCTATTCCCCTCTGCCGCTCGGTCTAGCGGGGATCGTCTACACCGCGACGCGTCTGCTCGGCAGACGGCGCGCCACAGCACCGTAGAGGCTCGCGAAGAACGGCGTTCGCGCCGGCGCGGAGGCGCTGATCGGCACGGCGATTGGGGGCAGCACGGGAATCTCGCACGGTTCGACGATCGCGCCGCTATGAACGCGGTGCCGCGCGAGGCGATCTTGGGCGTCCGTCTGCCGGCGCCGACGCCGGTCGTACCGGTCGATCCACGCCGGCTTCGGCCGCGCGTACGTCATCGGGACGTCGGTCATGTCGAGGTGCTCCGGCGTCCAATACCGTGAGACTGCGGCAACTTCTGCGTAGTGCAATCGGTCCACTGCGCTCCGCCTTTCGCGTTCGTAACGATCCCCGGTGTATGTAACGTTCCCAAACTCGCCCCATCGCCAAACGGGTGCCCGCTGTCCCGCCCGCACCGGCAACGTTCCTAAGGAGAACGACTGTGCATCGACGATCGAGCGCGGGACTGACGTCCCCTCGGTATGCACCGAACGTCCCGCTGCAACCGCTGCACGTCCTCCCCAAACACCAAACGCCCATCGTGCCGGGCGTCGCCGCGCGCGACGCCCAGCCACCATGTCACAAAGCCACCGCCGCATGGCTTTGTTCGATGAAGATCAACCCGTCGAAGCGCGCGCGCACGTTCGTGCTCAGGTAGAACCCGTTGTCGGTCCGAGCGCTGTACAACGCACCGATTTCCCGCTCGAGCGTTCCGCCGTCGAGCCAAGCGCGCAGCGAACTCGCCGGCAGCGCGTCGAGGTCGAGGAAGTAGCGTGCTCCCACCTCGCGCAACAGCCCCTCGAGAGAGTCCGCCAGAGCCGGCGCGACGTCGCGCGGACCGACCCCTGCGCCACACTGGAACGCACGGATGCTGCCGCGATCGAACGCGAAGCCGAGACGGTAGTATTGCGTGCCGATGCGCGCATGCAGGTACGAACCCATCGTCGAGACGCCGCCCTGCGACATATCCGAGACGTGGTAATTGTGCGCCCACAACGCGATCTTCGCGCCGCGATCGGCGGAGTCGGCAAGCCACCCGACATTTTCGGCCATGAAACGGTCGCGCTCGGCACCTGAGTTGGTCGAACGCTTCAGCGCGACGAACTGCTCGACGATCCGCGCATCATGGGCGATGTCGAGGTCGGGATGGAGCGCGGCGAGTTGCGCGGACGCGCCGGCAACCGACGCCGCGCAGCGGTCCCAATCCGCGGCGCTCGCGACCTCGCGCTTCGCGGCCGGCGGGATGCACGCATAATCGGCGGCGGTCGCCGCACCCTTGGAAGCATCGCGCCCGTTCGCAAAGGCCGTCACCGACGCGACCGCGACGCTCGGTTCCTGCACGTCGAAGCCTGCGAAGTGCAGCGTCGAATGCCTCCCCGCAGCGGCGTTGTATGCGCGCATCCACTTCGCCAGCTCCAGCACTTCGCGCGTCTGCCACGTCCAGAAGTACATGGAGGCCAACGCGCGCTGGATCCCCCGCTCCCGTCGTGACGTAACGCTTCATCTCGCGCGCTTCCGGTCGGTTGGCCTCGATCGCGAAGACGCTGAAGCCTTTCTTCTCCACCAGGTCGCGGAAGAGCCGATCCTTCATCGAGAAGAACTCGTTCGTTCCGTGACTGGCCTCCCCCAACCCGACGACACGCGCGTCGCCGACCGCGCGTTCGAACGGCGCAAGATCGCCGCGGACCGCGTCAGGATCGACCGCGGTCAGCGGTGCCTCCGCCGCACGCAGCGCCGCAAGCGCCGTCGCATCAGCCGGCACGTCGAGCACCACGGAGACGTTCGTCCAATCGTGCGTCCCCGTCAATCCGCGGCCCGGCATCATGTTGTCGAACATCATCGTCGGCCCATCGACCCGCAACCAGATACTGGCGTTCGTTTCGACCGCAACCGTCTTTACCGCGGCACTCAACCGAACGCGTTTACCCCGATACGCATCAAGCCGAATACGCCACCGGCTCGCCCCGAACGCGTCCTCGCCACCGCCGTTTCCCCGCAACGAAAGCGCCGCAGCTCCGCCATACGTCACCGTCGAATCGATCGCAACCACGTTCTCGCCGTTTGCAAAACCAAACGTATCGAACGGCTGCACCGCCACCGGCACACCCAAAGCCGGTACGCCCGCCAATCCTAAAATCAAAACAGCCGCAACCACCCCAAAGAACAGCCGCATCACCCCTCCAAATGCAAAGTCGACCACGCCAAAGGACACCCAATCTACGCGCCCTGCCTAAGCCAAGTTCCGCCCTCCGCCAGCGCACCACCGAAACACCCATCGTGCCGCATCGCGCCGCATCCATCGTGCTTGGGCGTCGCGCGCGGCGATGCTCGTTTTCGGGGCGTTTTCGACGCGCCGAAGCCAGGATGGCGAGAGGCACGTCGGAACCGAGCGAGCATCGCCGCGCGCGACGCCCAACCACCATCCCTAAGAAGCGATGTTACCGCATGTTCGGATCGAGCGCATCGCGCAACCCGTCGCCGAGATAGTTGATGGCGAGCACGGTGACAAAGATGCACAATCCAGGGAAGATCGCCACCCAAGGGGCGATCGTCATGTTCGACTGCGCGTTGGCGAGCATGTTCCCCCACGACGCCGTAGGCGGCTGAATCCCAAAACCGAGGAACGACAGCGTCGACTCGAGGATGATGACGTTCGCCACCTCGAGCGTCGCCTGCACGATGATCGGCGCGATCGCGTTCGGCAGCAAATGCCGGAAGATGATTCGCCCATCGCGGTTGCCCAGCGCACGCGCGGCCTCGGCGAACTCGCGTTCTCGCAGCGAGAGAAACGATGCGCGCACGAGCCGCGCCACCGCCGGCCACGACAGTCCCCCGATGATCAGCACGATGACGCCGAAGTTGAGCGCCGCCTTGTTCGAGGTGCCGGCGACGATCGCGGTGATGACCAGCAGCAGCGGCAGGAGTGGAATCGAGAGCACGACGTCGGTGATGCGCATCAGGGCGAAGTCGACCCAGCCGCCGTAGTACCCGGAGATCGCGCCGAGCACGGTGCCGATCGAGATTTCCATGATGACCGCGAACAGCGCGACCGTCAGCGAGATGCGCGCGCCGAAGATCAGACGCGCGAGTAGGTCGCGGCCGTTCTCGTCGGTGCCGAGCAGATGGCCGGCGATGCCCGGCGCAAGCGGGTAGCCCTGCCAGTGCGCCTGATCGATGAAGTTCGGGTCGGCCGGCGCGATCACGTTGGCGAGCGCGGCGATCAGACCCATCACGATGATCACGCCGGCGCCGGCCAGCGCGACCTTGTGACGGCGGAAGCGGCGCCAAACGGTATTGCGGGACGGCGCGACCTCGTCGTCGGCGGCGCCTGCGGCGGAAGGGTTCAGCGGAAGGCTGGCGGCCATCTCAGCTGTACTTCACGCGCGGGTCGAGCCAGGCGTAACACACGTCGGCGAGCAGGTTGCAGAAGACGACCAGCGTCGAGACGAGCAGCATGTACCCCATCAGCAGCGCGAAGTCGAATTGTCCGAGCGCGTTGATGAACAGCCGCCCCATCCCGGGCCAGGCGAAGATCGTCTCGGTCACGACGGCGCCCGCGACGAGCCCCGGCAGCGTCAGCGCGATGATGGTGACGAGCGGGATCAACGCGTTCTTGAGCCCGTGCTTGAGAATCACGGCGGTGCGCGAGACGCCCTTGGCGGCGGCGGTGCGCATGTAGTCGGTGCGGATCACTTCGAGCATCGAACTGCGCATGAAGCGGCTGTACTGTGCGATGAACAGCAGCGAGAGCACGATCGTCGGCAGCACCAGGTGTCGCAAAGCGTCGAAGAACGTGCACGGATCGCTCTCGCAGATCCCGGCCGACGGCAGCTGCAGCTTGTACCCGAAGCCGAGCGGAACGCCGTACACCGCGAAGAGCAGCTGCAGCATCAGCGCGAAGAAGAACACCGGCATCGACTGACCGAAGAAGGCGAAGGTCGTGATCACGTAGTCGACCCACGAGTATTGCTTGATCGCGCTGATGATCCCGAACGCGACGCCGAGGACCACCGAGAAGACGAACGAGCAGCCCATCAGCTCGATGGTGGCGGGGAAGCGATCCCAAATCGCTTGCGCAACCGGTTCGGAGTTCGACTGCGACCAGCCGAAATCGCCGGTGACGACCCGTGCCAACCAGTGAAAGTACTGGATGAAGGGCGGCTGGTCGAGCCCGAGGTTGTGCTTGAGCCGAATGATGTCGGCTTCGGTGATGTGCGGATTCTGCAGATATGGCGTGAGCGGACCGCCCGGCGCCGCCTGCAGGATCGAGAACAGGATCACCGAGACGAGCAGCAGGAGCGGGATGTTCTGCAGCGTTCGGCGGACGACGTACGTGAACAGGTGAGGGACCTCCCCGAGGAACGAACCCACGCCGGTTCCGGCCGGGTCCCGCGCTTTCCTCGAAACCCTAGCGGCCGGAGTGGCGGATCTCCGTCAAGCCGCCGAGGCGGAGCCGACCCGCAGGATCGCTCTCGCCTGCTCGGGCGTGGCGATGGGACGGCCGAGTTCCGCGGCGACCCGGGCGACGCGGGCCACCAGCTCCTCATTGCGAGCCAAGCGGCCGCGGCTGTAGTAGAGGTTGTCCTCCAGCCCGACCCGGACGTGCCCGCCCATGGTGATCGCGACCGCCGCCAGGGCGAGCTGCTGCCGTCCGATCCCCGCGACCGACCAGGTGCACCCGGCAGGGAGCGCCCGCACGCAGTCGACCAAGTTCTCGACCGACGCCTCGAGCGCGCCGGGGACGCCGAGGACGAAATCCACGTGGGCCGGCAAGCGGATCGCGCCTTCGGCCGCCAGCCGCTTCGCGTTGGCGAGGTGGCCGAGGTCGAAGATCTCGAGCTCCGGCGTCACGCCGTAGCGGTCGAGCGCCGCCGCGATCCCGCGCATGATCGGAAAGCTGTTCTCGAAGATGTCGTCGCCGAAGTTGACCGAGCCGCAGCTCAGCGTCGCCATCTCGGGGCGCAGCTGCAGCGGCGCCGCGCGCTCTTCCGGCGTCATACCGATCGCGCCGCCGGTCGAGAACTGCACGATCAGGTCGCTCGAGGCGCGGATCGCGTCATAGGCGGCCCGGAAGCGCTCGACGTCGTGGGTATTCGTGCCGTCGTCGTTGCGGCAGTGCACGTGCACGATGCTGGCTCCGGCCTCGCGAACCGCTCGCGCGGTCTCGCCGAGCTGCGCGGGGGTCACCGGCAGATAGGGCGTTTGATCGGGCATGACCTCGCCCCCGACCGGGGCGACCGTGACGATGAGCGGATCCACGCCCTCACCGTTCGCGCCCGGGGCGCGAATCTATTGCCCGCTGCTGGGGAAGGTGACCCGCTCGACCTTGCGTGCCGGCCCGAGCTTCACGGTGATCGCGCCGCCCTCACCGACCAGAACCGCGGCGACCGGCGCGAGGCCGGACGGTGCCGTTTCGTCGTCGACACGGACGGCTGCGTTCGGCGCGATCGCTGTAACCGGGAACTGGAAGGCGCCTTGCGCGTCGGCCGTCGTCACGGTCCCGCCGGGTTCGAGGACGAGCGAGACGCCCGACAAGCTGAGGTCGCGCGGGATCAGCGAGGCCGGAGCCTCGATGAGGATGCGGCCCGAGACCGCGCGCAGCGGCCACAGCGGGAGCGCGGCCTCGCGGGTCGCCGCAGTGTCGACCGCCGTGTCGGGCGAGCCCAGCGTTCCGTCGGCGGTCTCGAGTCGCACGAAGTGCGCGCCCGGGACGAGGTCGACCCGCACGCCGGTGGCGTCGCCGTCTTTGGTGCGGAAACCGTCGACGTACAGCACGACCGCCTGCGGCGACCCGCCCTCGGCGCGCACGATGAGCGGGACGGTGACGATCCGGGCGCTGCGGTGCGGCGGTGCGAAGCCGGCGACCAGCGTGATTCGGATGACCGGCCGCGCCGAGCCCTGTGGAGAGATCGTCGCCTCGAGGTCGAGTCCGCGCACGAGCGGCGCGGCGACGCCCACCACCGGCACCGCCCACGACGTCATCCCGATGCGTCCGGCGTCGACGCCGGCCAGCAGATCGAGTCCGTGCCCGACCCGCCGGGAGACCAAGGTGACGTCGCGGTTGTTCTGCGTGTCCCCGTTCGCGTTGAGCTCGAGCACGAGGCCGCGCACGCTGCCGGCGGCGCGCAATCCGAATTCCATCTGGCCGAGCGATCGGGAGAGCGAGAACTGCGCGTTCGCCGGGCCTCCGGCGTACGACGCCGAGACGCCGACGTAGCTGCGCGCAACGGTGATCGCACCGCCCAGATGCGAACCGTGCGCGACGAACCCGGCGAACGGTGACGACGGCGTTCCGTGTCCGCCCGAAAAGCCCAGCCGGGCGGTGAGGGCACGCGACATGTCGTACGCGCCATCGGCGATCAGCGGCGCATCGCCCGGCTGCAGCGGGAATCCGCCGCTTGCCGCGGTCGCCGTCAGCTCGCCGTAGAAGCGGCCGCGGGTGCGTGCGTACGCGCCGACCCCGGCGCCCTTCGTGCCGGCGAAAGCCTCTTCGCGCAGCAGCCCCCAACTGGTGGTGCGCGAAACGCGGCGTCCGGCGATCACTTGATCGAAGCCGCCGCCCGGTGCGCGCAGCATCTCGATGAAGTCGGTGCGCGCTCCGCGCGCCGCGGAGAATGCGGTGACCGTGCGGCCGTCGCGCGAACGCCGTCCGGCGACGAAGCCGTACGGGCCGGATCGCAGCTCGGCGCCGATCAATCCCGGATCGCGAAACACCGAGCCGATCAGCGGATCGCTCGTATCGCCGACGGTCAGGTTCCGGTCGACCGTCCCGATCGTGACGGAGCCGGTCGTCGGTGCGCCGTCGTCCGTAACGGCGAGACCGCTGCGAATCGACCCGACGGTCTGCAGCGCCACGCCGACGGTACGATTCGGCCCGTTTTGGATCAGCGTCACCTCGACGCGGTCACCACCTTGAAATCCGCGCACGAGCGGCGTCGGCGAGGGCGACGGGGTCGCCACGATCTTCTTCGCCGGCGGCTTCTTCTGCTCGGCGACGATCACGCCGGGATCGATCGTCGTGGTCGACACCGCCAACCGGCGTCCTTGCACCGTGGCCCGAACGTCGAAGAGGGCCGGCAGATCGTCGGTCGCGACGAACAACCGGCGATCGAGTTCGAGCGGCGCATGGAGCAGGGTCAACGCGACGCTGCCGCGTTCGGTCACCTGCACCGAACCCGGCAGCAGGAGAAACGAGCGGCCGTCGCCGCGCAGCCGCCAGCCGCCCTCGCTGCGATCGAGCGTCCATCCGAGCGCCGCCGACAGCGGCAGCAACGGCACAGCCAAGATCGCCCCCTGACGCTGTGCTCGAACCGTCCCCGCGGCGCGGCCGTCGAGGACGAAGGCCAGCGGAACGGTTGCCGCGGCGGCGTTGGTGGCGACCAGTGACCCGACGGTGAGTGTGCCCAGCGCGAGCGCCACCAGGGCCGCGAGGGCGCGCCTCAAAAAGCAGTGCCCGCCAGCGAGAAGCCGGGCGTGGCACTCCAGACGTCGCCGATCACGGTGCGCGCATCCATCGTGAACGTGACCCTCAGCGTCGTCGTCTTGTTGTTGACCTGGGCGCCCAGCGTCGCGCACGCCGCCGATGGTCCGCCCGGGACGAGCGTCGCGCTGCCGCCGTTGAGCCATCCCGAGCCCCCGGTGTCGACGCACGTCACGGTGATGAGCGCCAAATTGAGCGTCGCGCCGCCGGCGCCGGTCGGATTGGCCGGGCTGTCGATCCAGATGCTACCGCCGCCGCCGTTCTTCGTCGTCACCCTGATGGACGCCGTAAGCGGCGCGCCGGCGGCGAGCGCCGTCGAGGTGTTGTCGCCCGAGGTGAACTTCACCGCACCGCCGCCGGTCACAGTGAGCGTGATCGAAGCGGGACCTGCGAATGCCGGCCGTGCGGGCACCATCGCGGCGACCATGACCACGAACCCAACGACTGTGAACCACGCTGCGCGCTTCATCTCAATGGATCCGGAAGTCCGTCGATCCGGTGAGGATCACGTCGGTTCCGTAGTCGAAGCTCAGCTCAGCGCGGTATTCGCCGGGTGGAAGATTCTTGATCTCCTCGTTCACCACGCGCAGCGCGCCGGGGAAAATCGTCGGCGTTGCAAGATCGCGGTCTTGGATGACGCGGCCGCCTTGCTCGATGAGCAGCCGAGCGGAGACCCGCGCGTACGCGTCTCCGTCGTTCTGCAGGCGAGCGCTCAGCACGCCACCGCTGGAACCGGATTGCGTCACCCGCATCGCCTTGAGCGCGAGATGGGCCTTGGGCGCGCCGACGGTTTCATAAACGAAGACGGTGCCGGCCGGGCCGACGCCGGACTTGGCGACGCTCGCGCCGCGAACCAGAAAACCGCCCCAGTAGACCGTCGGGACGGTCGAAAACGAAACGGGCAGGCGCATGCTCAATGGAAACTCGCGCGACTGACCGGGGGCGAGGACGAACTGGTAGGCGGGCACGGACAGATACCGAGTGATGCTGTGGGCGTTGGCGAGGTCCGTTCGGCGAAATTGGAGCGAACCGTCCGTCGTGACGGTCCAATCGATCGGCTCGATGGAGACCTTCTCGGCTTCGGTGCCGCCGTTGGTGACTTTGACCGCGAACGCGCCGCTGGACCCGGGGGAGACGTGCAGCTCCTGGACCAGCGGTTCGACGGTCAGCGAAAGGCCGGCGCGCGCGGGCTGGGCGACGCCGAACACGGCCGCGGCGGTGAAGAGGACCGCCGCGAGCCGCACACCCGAAGGGATCACCTGCTTAGGTTGCGCTGGCAGTGATCGAGAATCCGCTCAGGGCGGCGTAGGTGTCGGCGATGATCGAGGTGTCGTCGAGGAACAGCGAGAGCAGCAGGCCCACGGCGAGCGTCGAACCCGTTCCGCCCTGGTTGTACTTGGCGCACTGGACGCTGGCGCTCGGGACGAGGGCCAGTTGGCTGGCGAGGCCCGTCGGGACGGCGTTGATGCCGGCGTTGGACGTGCCGACCGCGCAGGTTGCTTGCAGCGACGCGATCGCGATCGTCGCACCGCCCGAGCCGGTGAGCGGACCCGCCGGTGAGGCGACGCTGATGATGCCGGTGCCGGCCTTGCTGGTGCGGATGAAGCCGGTGATGTTGCCGCCGGCCGGAATCGCCGCGTTCTCGTTCGCCGGGAGGTGGCCGTCGGTGTTGTCGTTGCTGGTGAACGTGTACGCCGACGTCGCGGTGCTCACGGTGGCGATCGTGTTCACCGTCGCGGCAACGGTGAACGTGCTCGCGGCGAACGAGGGGGCGGCGGAGAACGCGACGGCGCCGCTGATGGTGAGGGCGGCGAGAGCGGACTTGCGAAACACGGTGGGATCCTTCCGAGCGTTGTGAGCAGTCCGCAATCTTGTGCAACCGGACCTTGTTTCTGCACTCTAAAGTCTCGCCGTGTTGGGCACAATGGCGCGTTCCGACACTTGACCGCTCGCAAACCGCCCGTTGACAAAGTGCGCTCCGCTTTACGCAGGCTCGAAGCGCACCGAACGTTTACATTTCTTGCGACGTTTATCGCGCGCTTGGATCGAGCGCGTCGCGCAGGCCGTCGCCGAGCAAGTTGACGCCCATCACGGCAATCATGATCGCAAGCCCCGGAAAGAGCGCGACCCACCACGCGGTGTCGAGATACTGGCGTCCGTCGGCAAGCATGCCGCCCCACGACGGCGTCGTCGGCGGGACGCCCAGACCCAGAAACGACAGCGACGATTCGAAGACGACGGCGCGCGCGATCTCGAACGTCCCGAGCACGATCGCGACCGATGTGACGTTCGGCAAGAGATGACGCGTGAGGATGCGCGACGACGTCGCGCCGGCAGCTTGCGCGGCCGCGATGAACTCGCGTTCGCGCAGGCTCAGCGTTTCGGCGCGCACGACGCGGACGTACTGGACCCACGACGTCAAGCCGATCGCCGCGATGACGGTCCACAATCCCGGACCGACGACTGCGACGATCGCGACCGCGAGCAGCACCAGCGGGAACGCCAGCTGCACGTCCGTGATGCGTGCGATCAGCGCATCGACCCAGCCGCGCCGGTACCCGGCGAGCAGCCCCGCGGTGACGCCGATCGAACCGCCGATCGCGACGACGCAGATGCCGACGATCGCAGAGACGCGCGAACCCCAGATGATGCGCGCCAACAGATCGCGGCCGAGATTGTCGGTTCCGAGCGGATGCGCGCCGTTGCCGCCGGCGATCCACATCGGCGGCACGAGCGTCGCGCCGAGATTCTGCAGGTTCGGATCGGTGCGCGCGATCAGCGGTGCGAAGATCGCGCACACCGCGACGATCAGGACGACAACGGCGCCGCCGACCGCGCCGGGATCGCGCGCCAGCCGGCGCAACGCCACGGTGCGATTCGAGACGCCGTGGTCGGGTGCGACCCTCGCCGCCGTGAGCGTCGTCTCCATCAGGCGTACCGGATGCGCGGGTCGATCACCGCGTAGAGCAGGTCGACCGCGAGGTTCAGCAGGACGAAGGTCGTCGCCGAGATGAGCACCACCGCCTCGACGACGGGGAAGTCGCGCTCGAACACCGCCTGCACGGCGAGCCGCCCGATGCCGGGCCAGGCGAACACCGTCTCGGTGATGATCGCGCCCGAGAGCAGCGCACCGAGCTCGACGCCAAGCTGCGTCACGATCGGCAGCCACGCGTTGCGCAGACCGTGTCCGATCACCGTTCGCCACGCGGTGAGCCCTTTCGCGCGCGCGGTGCGCACGTAGTCCGCCTCGAGCACTTCGAGCATCGCGGCGCGCGTCAGCCGCATCAGCTTCGCGGTCGAGAAGAAGCCGAGCGTCGCGGCCGGCAGCACGAGGTTCCGCCAATCGCCGATCCCGCTCGCCGGTACCCAGCCCAGCAGCACTGCGAAGAGCAGGATGAGCATCAGGCCGATCCAGTAGGTCGGCGCGCTCTGTCCGACCAGCGCGATGATGCGCGCGGCGTAATCGATCGCGGTCCGCGGCCGCAGCGCGGAGAGCACTCCCGCCGGAACGCCGATCAGCAGCACGATCGCGAACGCGGCGGCCCCGAGCAGCGCGGTCGCGGGAAGGCGGGCCAGCGCGAGGGTCATCGCCGGTTCCTGATGGCGCAGGGAGAGGCCGAGGTCGCCGCGCGCCGCCGAGAGCGCGAACGATGCGAACTGCACGATCAGCGGCCGGTCGAAGCCTTGCGCGTGACGGAACGCCGCCAACTCCGCCGCGGTCGATTCGGGCGGCATCATGACGCTCGTCGGATCGCCGGTGAGATGCAGAATGAGAAAGACGACGATCTCGACCCCGATCAGCGCCCAGAGCGCACCCAGCGCCCGGCGCGCGAGAAACGCCGTCAGGTGAGCGCCATCTCGTACGCGCGAATGAATTCGTCGCCGCGCGGCTGCCACTTCAAGCGCTTCGAGGTGCCGTAGAGGTCCTCGTACTGGAACAGCACGATCCACGGTGCGTTGTCGTGCAGGATCGTGGCGATCCGCTTGTACAGCACCTTGCGCTTGGCGACGTCGAGCTCGCCGCGCGCCTCGTCGGCGAGCTTATCGACCTCCGGATTGCTGTAGCACGAGAGCGGCGCCGTCGACATGAAGAGCGAGGTGATCATGCCGTCGGCGTCGGCCGAGGGCTGGTTCCAGCCCAATTCGTAGAGCGGCGTGAGCGCGCGGCGGTTCATCTGATCCGAGTACGACACCCACTCCTGCGGTTTCACGGTGGCCGCGATGCCGATCGCCTGCAACTGGCCGGCGACCGCTTCGGCAACCTCGCGATCGCGATTGTAGCGACCGATCGACGCGTTGACGATCAGCGAGATCCCTTTGCCGTCGGCGAAACCGGCCTGCGCCAGCAGGGCCTTCGCTTTCGCGAGGTCGTGCCGGTACGCCGGCACCGAAGGATCGTAGCCAAAGTAGTTGGGCGGGATCGGTGAGGATATCTCGTAACCGTGGCCGCCAAGCACGTTCTTCACGATTGCCGGCACGTCGACGGCGTAGTTGATCGCCTGCCGCACGAGCTTGTTCTGCTGCGGCCCGGGCTGCAGCGTGTTGAATGCGATGAACAGCTGACGCAGGCTGCGGGTACCGGCGAGCTTCGTCGCCGTTCCGCCGGCGATCTGCGCTTGGTACTGCGGCGGGACGTTGGTGATGATATCCGTCGCCCCGGTGCGCAGCGCCGCGACGCGCGCGCCGGCTTCGGGGATCGGTTTGAAGACGACGTGCTCGATCTTCGGGTGACCGTTCCACCACTTCGGGTTCGCGTCCATCGCCATCTGGTCGTCGCGGCGCCACTCGCGCAGCACGTACGCGCCGGTACCCATCGGATGTTCGGCGACGTACGCGTTGCCGTGCGCCTCCACGTACTTCGCGTCCATGATGAAGATCGGGTTCTGCAGGCCCGGCGGAATCGCCGTCGGCGCCTTCGAGACGAATCGCACCGTATACGGATCCGGCGTCTCGACGCGATCGATGTCGCGCACGTACGGCGTCTGCTTCGACGCGTTGACCGGGTTCTTGATCCAGTCGACGCTGAACCGCACGTCGGCGCTGGTGAACGGATCGCCGTTCGAGAACGTGACGCCACGGCGGAGCGTGTACTCTTCCGTCGTCGGGGTGATCCGCTTCCACGATACCGCCAAGCGCGGTTCATACTCGCCGGAACGCGAACCGAAATCGGCCAACCGTTCGTAGATCTCTTGTACGACGTTGAACGTCGGCGTGATCGTCGTGGCATCGGGATTGAGCGTGTCGGCGTCGACCCCTTGCGAGATCGTGACGGTCGTTTCGGCGGCCGGCACGGCCGGAATCGAGACGAGCGCAACGGAGGCGCCGAAGAGGAGGGCGAGGGCGCGCTTCATGGGCCGGACGCATACGCCGATTCCGGCACGGCCCCTTTAGCCGAAAGTGATCAATTCGGGCGAGTCTCCGCCGAGCACGAGTTGGGGACGCTGGCGGAACCGGTAGCGCCCGTTCGCCGGATCGCGCTCGAAGACCCAGATCAGGTCGAACCGCTCGTCGGGCCACTGCTGCGGGGCGGTCGTCGCGTCGCCGAGAATCGCGTTCGCGATCCGCGGGATCCGCTTGTGCTCCCACGCGATGAGCACGACCCCGTCACGCTGCAGCACCGCGGTGACGAGCTCACCCTCAGCGTCGAGGGCGTGCGCGGCGTCGATCGCGAGCCCCAATTTGGCCGACAGCGGCGTGATGGTCTGGTACGGCCGCCCGTGGTCGCCCGTCTCCCCCGCCGCAGGCGGCGCGAAGAGATGGACGGGTCTCGCGACATCGCCTTGCGCGGTGGAGAAGAGATGCGCCAGCGCGCCGGCCCGCTGCCAACCGCGCGGAACGAGCGCATGCGGGTCGAGCCTGCCGTCCTCCGTCACGCCGGACGCGGGTCCCAGCGGCGACGGCTTCTCGGCATGACGAATCAGCAGGATCTGTTGCGGCGGTCCTTGCGGCATCGTCCCTGTTTCAGCATGGCAGCGTCCGAGACCCAGAGAACGCAATCGGCCCACCCGTCGGCGAGGATCTCCCTTTGATGAAGCGTCTCTTTCTCGCAGCCGCGGCGCTGCTCTCGCTCACCATCCCGGTCCCGGCGCGCGCCGCCGACCCGGGCACCGTCGTGATCACGCAAGGCGTCGATGCGGCCACCTTGGATCCGCTCAAGGCGTCGATCACGACCGACACCAACGTGCAGTCCCAACTGTTCGATACGCTGGCACGCCGCTCGGCCGACGGCTCGTCCCTCGTCGCCCAGCTCGCGACGTCCTGGAAGCAGGTCGCACCCACCGTATGGGAGTTCAAGCTGCGCCGCGGCGTCGCGTTTTCCAACGGCGACCCGTTCACCAGCGCCGACGTGAAGTTCTCGGTCGAGAAAATTCTCGATCCGGCGTACAAATCACAGCAGGTGCCGCGGGTCGACACGATCGCACGGGTCGAGACGCCCGACGCCAATACCGTGCGCTTCGTGACCAAGCGCCCGACGCCGCTGCCTCCGGCGATCACGCGGCCGATCTTCATCGCCGACGCGAAATACTGGCAGGAACACGGCGATGCATACGTCGCGGAGCATCCGGTCGGAACCGGGCCGTATACGCTGCGCGCCTGGCATCGTGACGACGCGCTCGAACTCGATGCGAACCCGCACTATTGGGGCGGCGCTCCGTCGATCGCGCACGTCGTCTTCAAGCCGATCCCCGAGGCGGCGACCCGCGTGTCGGCGCTGCGCACCGGGGCGGCCGATCTCATCACCAACGTGCCGTTCCAATATGCCACGCTCCTGGACGGCGGTGCGACGACGCACACGACGAGCGCGCGCAGCGTTCGCGTGCTCTACATCGCGTTCAACACGCTTCAGCCCGGACCGCAGCAGAACAAGCTCGTTCGGCAGGCGCTCAACTACGCGATCGACGTTCCGGCGATCATCAAAGCCGTGCTCGGCGGGCGGGCGTACGAACTCGGCGAGCCCGTGCCGCCGAACTTCTTCGGCTACGACCCGAGCATCGCTTCGTACAAGCACGACCCGGCGAAGGCGAAAGCGCTGTTGGCCCAAGCCGGCTATCCCGACGGCAAGGGTCTCGCGCTCACGCTCTACGCACCGCAAGGCCGGTACAACGGCGACAAGGAGGTCGCGCTCGCCGTCGGCGGGCAGCTGCAGGCCGCGGGCGTGCACGTCGAGGTGAAAACGCAGGAGTGGGTCAGTTACTACCATCAAACGTTGCAGCGCGGGCTTTCACCGATGTACATGCTGGGCTGGGGCAACATCACCTACGATGCGGACAATACGATGGGCTCGACGCTGACCTCCGACGCCGTCACGTCCACCTACGCGAACCCGGCGGTCGACAAGCTGACCGACGCGGCGCGCTACGAACTCGATCCGGCCAAACGCAAAACCCTCTACGCGAAGGCGATGCGGATCGTGCACGACGACGCGCCGTGGCTCTTCCTCTTCCAGTACGAGGACCTCTACGCAACCTCCAAGCGGCTGCAATGGAAAGCGCGGCCGGACGAAGCGATCTACTGCGTCGAAATGCGGCTGACGTGATCGCATCTCCCCACGGCACGTGGCCGACGCGCGCCGTCGCGCGCTCGACCCGCGCGATGGTCGCGACGCCGCATGCGCTCGCGACCGCCGCCGGCGTGGACGTGCTGCGGCGCGGCGGCAATGCCGTCGATGCGGCGATCGCCGCCAACGCCGTCCTGACGGTCGTCTATCCCGCCAGCTGCGGGATCGGCGGCGACGCGTTCTGGATCGTGAACGACCCACGCACGAAAGAGGTCCGGTCGTACAACGGCAGCGGGCGAACGCCCCGCGCGGCGGAGCTCGACCGGCTGCCCGGCGGCGTCCTCCCGCAGCGCGGCGCGCTCACCGTGACCGTCCCCGGCGCCGTGCGCTCGTGGGAAGACGTCGGCGCCGCGCACGGAACGCGCGGCCTCGACGAGCTGCTCGCCCCGGCCGAACGCTTCGCCCGCGACGGCTTCGCCGTCACCGACGTCGTCGGCAACTACCTCGCAATGAACGAAACGCTGCTGCGCGCCGACGGTGAGGCGACGCGCGTCTTCTTGCGCGGCGGCGTGCCGGGCGCCGGCGACGTGCTGCGCAACCCGGAACTGGCTGAGACGATCGCCGCGATCCGCCGCGACGGCGCGCGTGCGCTGTACGAAGGCGCGATCGCCGACCGGATCGTGCGAACGCTCAACGGTCTGGGCAACGTCATGACACGCGACGATCTCGCCGCGCATCGTACCGAACCGACGACGCCGCTGCGGCTGGCTTGGAACGGCGGCGAACTCCTCGCGCACCCACCGAACTCGCAAGGCGCCTGCATGCTCATCGCGATGGGGATGCTCGCGGGCGACGCCGGCGCCGACGAGCCGCGCTGGAACCACTTGGCCATCGAAGCGATGAAACGCGCGATCTCCGTGCGCGACGCGACCTTCGCCGATCCGGCGTTCCATCCGAGCGGCGTCGAACGCGAGCTCGAACCGCAGCGCCTGGCACAGCACCGCAGCGCGATCGATTCGGAACGCGCCGCGGCGAAGACGAGCGCGCGCGACCACGGCGACACCATCTACTTGTGCGTGGTCGACGAGGACGGCATGGCCGTCTCGCTGATCGAGAGCCTTTACATGAATTTCGGTTCCGGGATCGTCGCCGAAGGCACCGGCATCGTGCTGCACAACCGCGGCGCGTATTTCTCGACGACGCCGGGTCATCCCAATGTCTACGAAGGCGGAAAGCGACCGCTGCACACGCTCTCGACACCGATGTTCCTGCGCGACGGCAAACCCGAGCTCGTCTTCGGCACGATGGGCGGTGACGGACAGCCGCAGATCGCGGTACAGCTCCTGCATCACATCGTCGAGCGCGGGCTCGACGTGCAGCAGGCGCTCGACATGCCGCGCTGGGTCTACGGGCGGCCCTCGATCGCCGGCCGTCCCGAGATCGCATCGGCCGACACGGTGGTCGTCGAATCACGCATGAACGAGAAGATCGTGCGCGGCCTCGAACGCCGCGGTCATCGCGTTGCGACGATCGGCCCCTACGAGAACGCCATGGGTCACGCGCACGCGATCGCCATCGACCACGAACGCGGCACCCTCGCCGGCGGTGCCGACCCCCGCGCCGACTCGCTCGCGCTCGGATTGTAACGCCGTCCGTCACGATGCACGTCAGGGTTTCGCGGGTTCCTCGTACAGCGAACGCGCGCGGTCGACGATCGATGATTCCAGTCCGAGCAGGCGCGCCAAAGCGAGGGCGTCGGACTCGCTCGTGCCGCCGTGCGCGGCGACGACCCGGTAGTCCATTGCGGCGTTGATCGCGTCGAGTGCTGCGTCGAGATCGTCGCCGTCGATCGGGCCGAGCGCGTGCTGACGCAAGCCGGCGATGCGCAGGTGCGCGACGCCCGCGGTTTCGGCGATCGCGTCGAAGTGCGTCGCCAGCAGCGCGAAGACGCCGCGCGCGCGTAGCGCTTCGGCGAACGCGATCAGCAGCGCGCGGCCTTCGCGCGGCCCGGTCGTGCGGGCGAACTCGTCGATCACGACCAGAGTGCGCGCCGAAGCGGAAGAGAGCGCCGCTTGCGCGCGCACGATCTCCGCTGCATACGACGAGAGCAGCCGGGCGCGCTCGGCCGGCCCGTCGCCCCCCAGCCACACGATCGCCTCCAGCAGTGGCAGCGACGCCGCGTGTGCCGGCGGCGGCACGCCGAGTGCGACGCAGGCGCAGACGAATCCGGCAGTGGCGAGCGCGGCGCTCTTTCCGCCCATGTTCGGTCCGGTCAGCACGGCGACGCCGCGCAATTCGAGCGAGATCGGCGTATACCGATGACCGCGCGCGGCCAGAGCGTCGGCGAGCGGCGCGAACGTCGCCTCGGTGAACGCGGCCGCGCCGGCGTCGAAGCGCGGGACGCAGCCGCCCCAGCGCTGCGTGAAGGCGATGCGGGCGAGCAGCCGGTCGAGCGCGCCGAGCGCGCGCGTCGCCTCCGCCACCGCCTCGGCTTCACGTGCGACCGTCTCGGCCAGCATCCGCCGCGCGCGCTCTTCTTCTTCGGCGAGCGCCGCGAACGCGGCGTCACGTTCGGGCACGACGACGGCCAGCCGCAGTACCCGATACGTCGGCGTTTCACGCACGGCGCGCACGTCATCGGGCAGCGGCCCGTCGTAGACGCTGCGCAGCACGACGAACTCTTCGCCGATGGGATCGACGCCGAACGCGTCGCGCACGCGCGCGGCGATCGCCTCGCGCTGCGCGTCGAACGACGCCTCCGCGCCGGCGAGCGCGGCGCGCGCCGCGCGCAGTCCGGGGCCGAACGCATCGGCGAGATAGAACCCGCCCCGTTCGCGGCCCGGCGCGAGCACCGCGCGCAATCCGTCCAGCACGGGCGGTCGCCGGTCATCGCGCTCCTTCCCCGGCGACGGTTCGCGGACGGCGGCGTCCCAGCCGCGCGCCAGCAGGTCGAGCGCGTCGACGAACCGGCCGAGCTCGTAGAAGTCGACGTCGCCCAGCGGATCGCCGACCCGCGTCCGAGCGACGATCGGCGACGGCTCCGGAACGGCGCGCAAGGCCGCGCGGACCCGTCCTACCTCGCTTGCATCCAGCCGTGCGGCGAGCGCGACGACGTCGGCGATCTCGGCGTGAGCGCGCGCGTCGTCGCCCGGTCCGTACGGCGCGATCCCCTCATCGTGCCGCCGGCCGAAGGTTCCGACCGGCGCGATCGCGGCACGCAGCCAATCCAGCCCGATCCGCTCGGCGGTGACCGCGTCGATCTTCACGCGGCGCCGCTTTCAGACCTGAGATCGGCCACCACGTCGAAGGTCGGCAGCCCGGTCGCGCGTGCGACGGCGTCGACGAGCGCGCGCGGTGCGAGACTCGCATCGCGGCCGACGGGCGACGTCGTGCAAGCGACGACGCGCAGCGGGCGCTCGCAGCGCAGGTCGACCGTCGCGCGCAGTTTCGCGAACAGCGCGCCGCGGACCGCGATGCGCGTCGGGTCGTCGACGACGACGGTCGCGCCGGCGGCATCGGCCAGCAGGGCTTCAGCGTCGCGCGCGTCCAGCGCCCCGGAGATGCGCACGACCCGCTCGCGTTCGTGTCGCGGATCGCGGCCCGGCAGCGTCAGTCGCGCCACGGTGTCCGCAGCGACGGCGGCGACCCGCGCGACCGTCGCACCGCTCGCCCCACCGGTCGCCACGATCACGGCGTCGTCGCCGCCGGCGAGCGGCGCGACGCGATCGATCGCGCCGTCGACCAGAACCGGACCGCTGCACAGCGCGCGCAGCGTATCGATCGTCGCCCGCATCGCGCGCGCCGTCGGCGGACCCGCGATCTCGCAGGTGGTCGGCAGCACGACACGCGCGAACACCGTCGTTCCGAGCGCGCTCGGCTCGCCCGTCGCCAGGATCGCCAGGCCCGGGCTGCGCGGAATCAACCCGGCCGGCAGCGCGACGATCGTCCCCGGCGCGAGCCGCACGCGCGGCTTCGGTTCGGCGTCGAGCGCGTCGGCCGGCTCGCCGTCCCGCCCGATCGACGTCACGCCGATCGCGGTGCCCCGCCGCTTGGCGACGGCGCGCAGCGCGTTGAACGTCGTCGTCTTGCCGGCGTTCTTGGCGGTACCGACCACGATCACGCTGCGCGCGGTGCCGATCGCCAGAGCGTACAGCTCTTCAGGCGCCGACGTGGTAGAACTTGAGCGCGGCAAATGCTACTCCCGTGAGCGCGAGGATGATCCCCGCCCATAGTGCCGCGGCTCCTTCGAACGCCACGCCCAGCCGCCTGCCGAGCGAGAGCCCGAGTGCCGTCGCGAGCACCGACGTGCACCCGATGAAAACGACGGACACCACGAGCGGCACGCCGATGTAGAGGATCGAGAAACCGATCCCGAGCGAATCCAGACTGATCGAAAGCGCGCCGAGCACGAGCCCCCAGCCGCGCGAGAGGTCGAAGCCACCGCCTTCTTCGGTTCCGTGCAGCACCTCGTAGACCATGTATCCGCCGACGCCGACGAGCGCGGCGAAGCCCAAGTACCCTGCGGCATCGCCCAACAGGCGGCCCGCGGCCTGACCGATCCCGACCCCGATCAGCGTCATCGAGACCTCGGCCGTCGCGAACGCGGCGCCGATGCGGACCTTCAGCCAACGGTCGCTGCCGCGCATCCCGACGCCGACGCATACGGCGAAGACGTCGAGCCCGAGCGAGAGCGCGACGAAGGCGATCTTCAGAAGGGCCGCGATCGTCACGGCCCCGCCGCAGGGGTTATGCGCCCAGCACCGAGTGCAGCGGGTCGTTCAGCAGCTGATGCACCGTGGTCCGCAGTTGCGAGAGCGTGAACGGTTTGTTCAGGAAGGCGTTCGCGCCGGCGGATTTCGCCCGCGTGTCCATCGCGTAGTTGTTGTGGCCGCTGATCATGACGATCGGGAGCCGCGACGTCGCCGCATTTTGGCGCACCCGGCCGATCAGCTCGATCCCCGACATCCCCGGCAGCATGAAGTCGGAGATCAGCATGTCGTACGGTTCGTCCCGCTGGATGTGCACCAGCGCGCTCTCGGCGTCGTGACACATGGTGATCTCGTACGGTCCCTTCGAGAGGATCGTCTTGATCAACGTGCAGATTTCCGAGTCGTCGTCGGCGACCAGGACGCGCCACCTCATCTCGCCCGGTTCCCGAATCGCGGCCCGCACGCCTACGGCTGATTTGAAAAGAGCGTGAAAAGACGCGAGAGAGCATCCCGGTCGATACCCCGAGGGACGCCTCGGATCATCCCCGAAGTCGCGGGGTCGTGGCAGTCCTCGACGTGATCCAGACCCCGGCGTTCCAGCAGCGCTTCTTCTTTCTGGCCAAGCGCTTCATCGCCGGCGAAACGGTCGACGAGGCGATGGACGCCGTGGCGGCGCTCAATGCGGCCGGCATCACCGCGACGCTCGACTTCCTCGGCGAGGACGTCACCACCGCAGCCGAGGCGGGGCGCACGCGGGATGCGTACTTCGCGCTGCTCGACGCGATCCGCGCGCGCGGCGTCGAGACGAACGTCTCGGTCAAGTTGACCGCCATGGGCCTGCTGGTCGACGAAGACGACGCGCTGCAGAACCTGCGCGCGGTCCTGGCCGTGGCGGCGCGCAACAGCGATCCGTTCGTCCGGATCGACATGGAGGGGACGGCCGTCACCGACGCGACCCTGCGCGTCTTCGAGCGCGCCTTCGCCGAGACGAAGCATGTCGGCCCCGTGCTGCAGGCCTACCTCAAACGTACTCCCGCCGACGTCGAACGCGCGATCGCGCTGGGGGCCCGCGTGCGGTTGTGCAAGGGCGCCTACGGCGAGCCGCCGGCCCTCGCATACAAGGACATGCCGACGATCCGGCGCCAGTTCATGCGATCCGCGGAGGCGCTGCTCGAGCGGGGCAACTATCCCGGCATCGCCACCCACGACGAGCGGGTGATCTCCGCCGTCGAGACGTTCGTGCGCGAACGCGGCATCGCACGCGACCGCTTCGAATTCCAGATGCTCTACGGCGTGCGACCGGAAGTGCAGCGCCGGCTCGTCGACGAGGGCTATCGGCTGCGCGTCTACGTTCCGTACGGAACGCACTGGGCCGGCTACTTCTACCGCCGCATCACCGAACGCCCGGAGAACCTCATCTTCGCCATCAGGTCGATGATCTCTCGCTAGGCTAGGAGCCTGTAGGGCTTGATGCCGAGAGCATGTGAGTCAACTGCTTTGCGAAG